>NZ_BONE01000014.1 GCF_016862555.1 Asanoa siamensis
TGGGCGATGGTCCGGGCCCTGCGCGCCAACCCGGAGATGAACAACTCCTTCACCGAGGTCGGCGGCAAGCCCGCCGTGGTCCAGCCGACGCACGTCAACCTCGGCATCGCGATCGACCTCAAGCGCCCCGACGGCACCCGCACCCTGGTCGTGCCGTCGATCAAGGCCGCCGACACGATGGACTTCCGGCAGTTCTGGCAGGCCTACGAGGACATCGTCCGGCGGGCCCGGCGCAACGAGCTGACCATGGACGACTACGCCGGCACGACGATCTCGCTGACCAACCCGGGCGGCATCGGCACGGTGCACTCCCAGCCGCGGCTCATGATCGGCCAGGGCACGATCATCGGCGTGGGCGCGATGGAATACCCGGCGCCGTACGCCGGCATGTCCGAGGAGCGCCTTGGCGACCTCGCCGTCAGCAAGATCATCACACTGACCAGCACCTACGACCACCGGATCATCCAGGGCGCGCAGTCCGGCGAGTTCCTCAAGACCATCCACGAGTTGGTCCTCGGCGAGCACGGCTTCTACGACCAGATCTTCACCTCGCTGCGGATCCCCTACGAGCCGGTCCGCTGGATGCGCGACGTCGCGGTCAGCTCCGAGGGGCAGATCGACAAGACGGCGCGGGTGATCGAGCTCATCCACGCCTACCGGGTCCGCGGTCACCTGATGGCCGACACCGACCCGCTCGAGTTCAAGATGCGCAAGCACCCCGACCTGGACGTGCTCGAGCACAACCTGACCCTGTGGGACCTCGACCGCAGCTTCCCGGTCGGCGGCTTCGCCGGCAAGCAGACGATGCGGCTGCGCGACATCCTCGGCGTGCTGCGCGACAGCTACTGCCGCCGCGTCGGCGTCGAATACATGCACATCCAGGCCCCGGAGGAGCGGCTCTGGATCCAGGAGCGGATAGAGCGCAAATACGAGAAGCCGACGCCGGAGGAGCAGAAGCACATCCTCAACCGGCTCAACGCGGCCGAGGCGTTCGAGACCTTCCTGCAGACGAAGTACGTCGGCCAGAAGCGCTTCTCGCTCGAGGGCGGCGAGTCGCTGATCCCGCTGCTCGACGAGGTGCTGCAGACCGCCGCCGAGGGTGACCTCGACGAGGTCGTGATCGGCATGGCGCACCGCGGCCGGCTCAACGTGCTGGCCAACATCGTCGGCAAGCCGTACGAGAAGATCTTCTCCGAGTTCGAGGGGCACATCGACCCGAAGTCGGCGCACGGCTCGGGCGACGTGAAATACCACCTCGGCCAGAACGGCAAGTTCACGACGCCCGACGGCGAGCACGCGATCAGTGTCTCGGTGACCGCCAACCCGTCGCACCTCGAGGCCGTCGACCCGGTGATGGAGGGCATCGTCCGGGCAAAGCAGGACCGCATCGACCTCAAGCTGGAGGGCTACACCGTCCTGCCGCTGGCCATCCACGGCGACGCCGCGTTCGCCGGCCAGGGCGTGGTCGCGGAGACGCTCAACCTCTCCCAGCTACGCGGTTACCGCACCGGCGGCACCGTGCACGTGGTCGTCAACAACCAGGTCGGCTTCACCACCGCCCCGGAATACTCGCGGTCCTCGCTCTACTCGACCGACGTCGCCCGGATGATCCAGGCGCCGATCTTCCACGTGAACGGCGACGACCCCGAGGCCGTCGTCCGGGTCGCCCGGCTGGCCTTCGAATACCGCCAGACGTTCAACAAGGACGTCGTGATCGACCTGGTCTGCTACCGGCGGCGCGGTCACAACGAGGGCGACGACCCCTCGATGACCAACCCGCTGATGTATTCGATCATCGACCAGAAGCGGTCCGTCCGGAAGCTCTACACCGAGGAGCTGATCGGCCGGGGCGACATCACGGTCGACGACGCCGAGGAACTGCTGCGCGACTACCAGCAGCAGCTCGAGCAGGTGTTCAAGGCGACCCGCGACGCGGCCGCCACCGGCACCCGCCCGGCCCGCACCCGGCAGTCCGAGCCGGAGCCGGTGGTCGAGACCGCGGTCCCGATCGAGGCAGTGCGCGCGGTCGGCGAGGCGCACGTCAACCTGCCCGAGGGCTTCACCCCGCACAAGCGGCTCCAGCAACTGCTCGACCGGCGCCACAAGATGTCCGTCGAGGGCAACATCGACTGGGGCTTCGGCGAGATCATCGCGTTCGGCACGCTGCTCGCCGACGGGGTGACCGTGCGGCTGGCCGGCCAGGACTCCCGCCGCGGCACGTTCGTGCAGCGGCACGCCTCGGTCGTCGACGCCGACACCGGCAAGGACTTCCTGCCGCTGGCGACGCTGACCAAGGACCGCGCCCGGTTCTTCGTGCACGACTCGCTGCTCTCGGAGTACGCGGCGATGGGCTTCGAATACGGCTACTCGGTGGAGAACACCGAGGCGCTCGTGCTCTGGGAGGCGCAGTTCGGCGACTTCGCCAACGGCGCCCAGTCGGTGGCCGACGAGTTCATCACCTCGGGCGAGGTCAAGTGGGGCCAGCAGTCGGCGCTCACGCTGCTGCTGCCGCACGGCCACGAGGGCCAGGGCCCCGACCACACCTCCGGCCGGCCGGAGCGCTGGCTGCAGATGGCCGCGGAGGACAACATCCGCGTTGCCATCCCGACGACCCCGGCCAACTACTTCCACCTGCTGCGCCGCCAGGCCCTCTCGCCGAAGCGCAAGCCGCTGGTGGTCTTCACGCCGAAGTCCCTGCTGCGGCACAAGCTGGTCACGTCGTCGGTCGAGGACTTCACCACCGGCACGTTCCAGCCGGTCATCCCCGACACCAGCGACCTCGACGCGGCCGGCGTGCGGCGGGTGCTGCTCTGCTCCGGCAAGGTCTACTACGACCTGGTGCAGGCCCGCGCCGACCGCAAGATCACCGACACCGCGATCGTCCGGGTCGAGCAGCTCTACCCGCTGCCGGTCGACGAGCTGAAGCAGGCTCTGGCGCAGTTCCCGAACGCGGTCGACTTCGCCTGGGTCCAGGAGGAGCCGGCCAACCAGGGTGCCTGGTCGTTCGTGGCGCTCAACCTGCTGGAGCACCTCGAGGGCGTCCGGCTCCGGCGGATCTCCCGCCCGGCCGCCGCCGCCCCCGCGGTCGGCTCCACCAAGCTGCACGACGCCGAGCAGCAGGCCCTCGTCCAGGCGGCCCTGCCGCAGGCCACGGAGAGCTGATGTACTTCACCGACCGCGGCATCGAGGAGCTCGTCGAGCGCCGCGGTGGCGAGACGGTGTCGCTGGAGTGGGTCGCCGACCGGCTCCGCGACTTCGTCGACGACAACCCGGAGTTCGAGACGCCGATGGAGCGCTTCGCCACCTGGCTGGCGCGCCTCGACGACGACGAAGACTGAGCGCTCCCAGGACCGAGATCACTGCGCCCCACTGACCAACCTCGGTAGGTTGGGTTGGTGGGGCGCAGTGTCTATATCGCGGGTTTCGGCGAAGGTGGCGGCAAGTCGACGGTGGCGCTCGGCCTGGCCGAGCTGCTCTCGCGGCAGGTCGGCCGGATCGGGGCTTTCCGCCCGCTGGTGACGTACCCGGGTCACGACCCGATCCTGGACCTGCTCCGCGACCGCTACGCGATCTCGCTGCCCGCCACGGACCTCCACGGCGCCACGTACGCCGAGGCCGCCGCGCTGGTCGCCGCCGGGCGCCGGGAAGATCTGATCTCCCGGATCGTCGAGCGCTACCGGGCCATCGAGCGCCAGGTGCCGGCGATGGTCGTGATCGGTAGCGATCTCGAGGACAGCGACGACCCCCGGCAGCTCGGCTTCAACACCCGGCTCGCGACCGAGCTCGGCAGCGTGGCCGTCGCGGTGGTCGACGGGCAGACCGAGGACCCGGCGTCCGCGATGAGCACCGCGTACCACAGCCTGACCGACCTCGGCGCCACCGTGCTCACGGTGATCGCCAACCGCGCGCCCGCCGGGGTCGTGCCGCCCGCGCTGCCGGTGCCCGCCTACGTGATCCCCGAGGTGCCCACCGTCTCGGCGCCGACCGTCGGCGAGGTGGCGACCGCGCTCGGCGCGACGGTCCTCTCCGGCGACGCCGCCGCCCTCGACCGGGACGTGCTCGACCTGGTGGTGGGCGGCGCGCACGTGCCGGCGTTCATCGACCACCTGACCGACGGCTGCCTGGTGATCACGCCGGGCGACCGGGCCGACCTCATCGTCGCCGCGTCCAGCGCGCACGCCAGCGGCCTGGTCGCGGTCGCCGGCCTGATGCTCACGCTCGGCGAGCGCCCCGACCCGCGGGTGCTGCGGCTGGTCGACCGCCTCGACACGGGTCTCGCCGTGCTCTCGGTCGAGGCCGACAGCTACCACACCGTGGCGGCGGCGTCCCGGATCGAGGGCCGGCCCAGCGCGACCAGCCCCCGCAAGGTGGAGGCCGCGCTCGGCGCGTTCGAGTCGCATGTGGACACCACCGCGCTGGCCGGCCGCCTGCAGGTGGCGCGCTCGTCGCGGGTGACACCGCTGATGTTCGAGTACGACCTGATCGACCGCGCCCGCTCCACCCGCCGTCGGCTCGTGCTGCCCGAGGGCACCGAGGAGCGGATCCTGCGGGCGGCCGAGATCCTGCTGCGCCGCGGCGTCGCCGACCTGACGCTGCTCGGCGCGCAGGACGACATCGCCCGCCGGGTCCGCGAGATCGGCGTCGACATCACCGGCGCCACCGTCGTCGACCCGGCCACCAGCCCCTGGCGGGACGAGTTCGCGGCCACGTACGCCGGCCTGCGCTCGCACAAGGGCGTCACCCTCGACCTGGCCCACGACGTGGTCGCCGACCCCAACTACTTCGGCACGCTGATGGTGCTGGCGGGCCAGGCCGACGGCATGGTCTCGGGCGCCACCCACACGACCGCGGCCACGATCCGGCCCGCGTTCGAGGTGATCAAGACGGTGCCCGGGGTGTCGGTCGCGTCCAGCGTTTTCCTCATGCTGCTCGCGGACCGGGTGCTCGTCTACGGCGACTGCGCCGTCAACCCCGACCCGGACGCGGCGCAACTCGCCGACATCGCCCTGTCCAGCGCGGAGACCGCGGCCGCGTTCGGCATCACGCCGCGGGTGGCCATGCTGTCCTATTCCACCGGCACGTCCGGCGCGGGCGCCGACGTCGACAAGGTGGCCGCGGCGACGCGCATCGTCCGGGAGCGCCGGCCGGACCTGCCCGTCGAGGGCCCCATCCAGTACGACGCGGCGATCGACGCCGACGTCGCCGCCACGAAGCTGCCGGGCAGCCTGGTGGCCGGGCGGGCGACGGTCTTCATCTTCCCGGACCTCAACACCGGCAACAACACCTACAAGGCCGTGCAACGGTCGGCCGGCGCGGTCGCGGTGGGCCCGGTCATGCAGGGCCTGCGCCGCCCCGTCAACGACCTGTCCCGCGGCGCGACGGTGAAGGACATCGTCAACACGGTCGCGATCACGGCCATCCAGGCGGCGGCCCGATGAGCCGGGTGCTCGTGCTCAACTGCGGTTCGTCGTCGGTCAAGTACCGGCTGCTCGACGTGCCACGCTCCCCCGAGCCCGAACCCGTGGTCGTCGCCAGCGGCGTCGTCGAGCGGATCGGCGAGGACGCCCCGGGCGCGCCCCGCGACCACGCCGAGGCGCTGTCGGCGGCCCTGGCGGGGCTGCCACTCGACGGGTTGACCGCCGTCGGCCACCGCGTCGTCCACGGTGGACTGACATTCACCGCTCCGGCCCTGGTCGACGACGTGGTGGTCGCCGCGATCGCCGAGCTCGTGCCGCTGGCGCCGCTGCACAACCCGGCCAACCTCGCGGGCATCGAGGTCGCCCGGGCGCTGCTGCCGGGCGTACCCCAGGTGGCGGTCTTCGACACGGCCTTCCACCGCACGCTGCCGGCCGCGGCGAGCACCTACGCCATCGACGCCGCGACCGCGGAACGCTTCGGGATCCACCGGTACGGCTTCCACGGCACGTCGCACGCGATCGTCTCGCGGCGCACGGCGGCGCTGCTCGACCGGCCGCTGGCGGAGGTCAACACGATCACGCTGCATCTCGGCAACGGGGCGAGCGCCTGCGCGGTCGAGGGTGGCCGCAGCGTGGCGACGTCGATGGGGCTCTCGCCGCTCGAGGGCCTCGTGATGGGCACCCGCAGCGGTGACCTGGACCCGGCGATCATCTTCCACCTGCACCGGGTGGCCGGGATGCCGATCGAGGAGATCGACGAGCTGCTCAACCGGCGCAGCGGCCTGGTGGGGCTGGCCGGGGTCAACGACATGCGCGCGCTGCTGGCCCGGCGCGCGACCGGTGACCCGGCGGCCGCCCTGGCGTTCGAGGTCTACTGCCGACGGATCCGGTCGTACGTGGGCGCCTACTACGCCGAGCTGGGGCGGCTGGACGCGATCACGTTCACGGCGGGCGTCGGGGAGAACGCGCCGGCCGTACGGGCGGCCGCCCTGGCCGGGCTGGACCGGCTGGGCATCGAGGTCGACGCGGCCCGCAACGACGCGCCCGAGCGCGGGGCACGGGTCATCTCACCGCCGGACGCGCCCGTGGCGGTGTGCGTGGTGCCGACCGACGAGGAGTGGGAGATCGCGAGCCAGACGCTGGGCGTGCTGGCTGCCTAGCCCGGCGGCCCGGCCCGGCGGCCTGGGCGGCTCAGCCCAGGGCGAAGACCAGCACGAGGACGATCACGACCGCGGCGGCGACCACACCGCCGATGATCAGCGGCAGGCGGTTGGGGGCGGCGGGGGCAACGCTGGGGGCGGCGGCTTCCTCGCGGGCCGTGAAGGCGCGGAACGCCTCCGTGTTGCCGCTCGGGTCCCGGTAGTCGTCAGACATGCCGACGACCATAGCGAACCGGTTCGACCACCCCAAACACCAGAAAGGCTGACGTCTGTCCGGTTCCCAGCACTTACCGTGTGCTCATGGGGGGAAGGCGGTCGTTGCTGGCATTGCTCGCCTTGCTGCTCCTGTTCGCGATCTCCGCATTCGTCCCGGCCGTGGCCGCCCCCGGCGGCACGTCCGTCGGCGCACCGGTCGGTTACCCGGTCGGCGTCCGCACCCTCCATCTCGACCGCGGCCCGGCGCGCCCGCTGCCCACCACGGTCTGGTACCCGGCTGCCCCGTCACCGACCGGCCAGCCCGGCACCGGCACGGTCGGCCGCGACAAGCCGTTCGCGCCGGGCCGCTTCCCGCTGGTGGTGTTCAGCCACGGCCTGCAGAGCCGCCCGGAGGACCACGTGCAGCTGACCACCCGCTGGGCGGCGGCGGGCTTCGTGGTGATCGCGCCGGCGTACCCGCACACCAAGAAGAACGCCCCCGCCTACACCCGCGACGACCTGGTCAACCAGCCCGCCGACGCGTGGGCGGTGGTCACGGCGGTCAGCGGCCTGGATACCGAGCCGGGTGACCTGTTCGCGGGCCACCTGGACGTCGCCGACGTGGTCGCCGCGGGCCACTCGGGCGGCGCCTACACGGCGGCCGCGATGTTCAAGAAGGGCCACTCGCCCCGCCTGAAGGGCGCGATCGTGATCGCCGGCGCCCGCCCACGCTTCGAGTTCGGCGGCCCACCGGCGGCGATGCTCTTCATCCACGGCGACGCGGACCCGACGGTCCCCTACGCGACGGGCCGGGCGGTCTACGCGCGCGTGCCGTGGGACAAGGGCTTCCTGACGCTGCACGGCCTCAACCACGGTTCCTACCTGTCGCCGGGCAACCGCGGGTTCAATGAGGTCATGACGTCAACCACCGACTTCCTCCGCTGGCGGCTGGACGGCGACAAGCACGCCCGCTGCGCCCCGGGCACCCTGCGCACCGCCTTCGGCCCCGACAAGCCCCTGTGCGGATGAGCGGGACTTCTCCCGGCGATGACAGCACCTCCTCGGCCCGTCGTCGGTCATTCCGTGCCTGTCCCGGGTCCGCGGTGGGCACGACCGTCGCTCCCGCCGGACACCGCTCGCTCCGCTTCGCTGCCAGGTCCGCGGTTGGTTGCGCCGCCTTTCTGAGTGCGGTGCTGTTGGCCGGTTGCAGTGCAGACGCACCGTCACGCACGCCGGTGTTCCGCACCCCCGTGCCGTCGCCCAGTGTCGTATCGGTCGTGCCGCAGCCGAAGGTGACGGCGCCGGCGCGGGCGTTTGAGGTGGCGGTGCGGGACCTCGCGCTCAGCCGGGACGGGCGCGCGCTGCCGACCACCGTCTACTATCCGCAGGGTGCGGGCCGGTTCCCCGTCGTGCTGTTCAGTCACGGGCTGGGTGGGTCGCCGGCCGACTACGCGCCCTTGTTGCGGCGCTGGGCCGCCGCCGGGTTCGTGGTCGCGGCGCCCGCCTATCCGCACACCAGCGGCGACAGCGACGACTACGACGTGCTGGACGTGGTCAACCAGCCGGCCGACGCCTCGTACGTGATCGGGAAGGTGCTCGAACTCGACGGGCGCACCGGTGACCGGCTCTTCCGGCGGATCGCCACCGATCGGGTCGCCGCCGCCGGGCACTCGGCCGGTGGGATCACCACCGTCGGGATGTTCACGCTGGCCCGCGATCCCCGGCTCGATGCCGGTGTCGTGCTGTCCGGCAACGCCCTCGGGGCCGGCACCGGGTTCCGCGGGACACCGGCGCCGATGCTGTTCGTGCACGGCGAGCGGGACGAAACCGTCTCGTACGCGTCGGGAAAGGCCGCCTACGACGCCGTACCCTGGCCGAAGGCGCTCCTGTCCTTTCCCGAGGGTGACCACGGCACCACCCTGCTGCGGGACGGCGGCGCGTCCTTCCGGGTCCTGGCCGCGACCACGACGGAGTTCCTGCGGTTCACGCTCTACGGCGATCCCGCGGTGAAGCCGCGGATCACGGCGGCGGCCGCCCGCGACGACGTCGCCACCCTCGACGACCGGCTCTGACGCACACCGACGCCGCGGCGGGGACAGTGCCCCGCCGCGGCGTCGCGCGTCACTTGACCGGCTTGCGGTTGTCGGCGAACAGGTTGGTGCTGTTCTGCCAGCTCACCCCGGTCTGCGTGGGCCGCGCGATCACGCCGTAGCGGAAGTCGCGGCCGAACAGGTTGTCGCGGAACACGATGCCGGAACCGTTGAGGTCGTCCCGCACACCGATGGAGTAGTTGCCGCCGTTGCAGAAGTTCTGCTCGAACAACAGGTTGGTGACGCTCGGCCCGGTGGTCGAACCGATCATGATGCAGGCGTTGAACGGGTCCTTCGTGGTCGGGTTGTAGGCCTCGATCGTGTTGTGCCGGACCACGATGTTGGAGCCGGCGGTGGTCTGCATCGCGTCGTTGTGCGAGCCGGACGCCCGGGTCAGGTGGTGGATCCACGAGTCGATGACCTGGCTGTTGGTGCCGAGCCGCGGGCCGTCGATCGTGTTGAAGATCTCCACCTTCTTGAGCGTGTAGCCGCCGCAGCACACCGTCGCCGAGTTCTTGCCCTGGCCGTCGATCGTCACGTTCTCGACGAGCAGGTTGGCGTTGGCGTCACTCACCTTGATCGAGTAGTTGCTGCCGCAGCTGATCTTCGAGTTGCGGATGATCACGTTCTTGGCGGTGACCGTCACGCAGCCCTTGATGTCGAGGCCGCTGACGACCTGGCCCGCCTTGGACAGCGTGAGCCCGCCCGAGGCCTTGAGCGCCGTGCCGTCGGGCACGCCCGTGTTGCTCGGCCCGGGGAACGAGCTCGGGATGCCCGGACCCTGTCCACCGCCCGCGGGCGGTGCCTCGACCGGCTTCGTCGGTTTCGGGTCCGGCTTCGCGGTCGCGGTCGGGGTGGGCGTCGGCTTGGCGGTGGGCGTCGGCGCGGTGGTCGGGGCCGGCTGCGTCGGTGCGTCGCCGCCACCGGGCACGGCCACGCCGCCGTCGACGTTGACCTTCTGCCCGTTCCACGTGGAGTCGATGATCGTCGCCGGCGCGGCGTCCGAGTACATGAAGCCGTTGCGGCAGCCGTGCAGTGCGACGCGCACGGCGGTGTAGTTGCCGAATACGACCCCGTTGGTCTTGCTTTCCTGACAGAAGATCTGCGTGTCCTCGATCCGCGTGCCGTCGAACCCTTCGAACACGCGAACCGAGTGATAACCCCCGTATCGAATGGTGCTGTTCCGGATGGTTACGTTGTCAGCCTTTACGTACAGGTACCCGTTGATGGTCTGCCCGTCGATCACGGTGCCGGGCTTGGTCACGGTGACCGACCCGGACTTGGCGACCGCCACCCCGACGCCCGCGGCGCCGAGCCCGAGCACGGTCAACGCCACCAGCAGCGCACGTCCGGGCCGTCGGAAGCTGAACCTCCTCCCGGTGCCGTGCGGTGCTCGTCGGGTGCCTTTGCGGGCTGCCGAAAACATCGAGATCTGACTCCTTCGAAAAGCTTTCCGTGGGTGCCACCGCGGAACGGGAGCGACTTTACCGGGCACGGGAGAACGCGCAGACGGACAGAAAATCCGTTGTGGATCTGGCCTTTAGCGATCCTTAAGAGCGGCTGTGCGGACCCTTACATGCGGGATTTCGGTTCGCTGATAACCAGCATTTGTCCGATTTGAACTTTCCTAAAGGTCCGGTTTCTCGCCAACCCGAGATTGGGGCATCCCGTAGCCCGGAAGAGTGATCCATTTGCCCAGCTCGCGCCCCCTGGCGCGGCCGCCCGTACGCGAGAATGTCCGGCTATGCGGGACAGACCGGCGGGCGTGACCGACACCGACCTCGTCAGCGGGCTGGCAGCCGGCTGGGGTCTGGCCGTGCGCACGGTCGACTACCTGCCGGTCGGCGCGGGCAGCTACCACTGGTCGGCCGTCACGACCGACGACCGGCGCTGGTTCGTCACCGTCGACGACGTGGCCGGCGGCGCCGCGCTGGACGCTGCGCTGGCCACGGCGCTGAGGTTGCGCGCGGAGGCCGGGCTGGACTTCGTCGTCGCGCCCGTCGCCACGGTGACTGGCGGCCCCACCTGGCGACTCACCCCGCGGCACGCGCTGTCCGTCTATCCGCACGTCGACGGCACGACCGGCGACTTCGGCCCGCACCCGCCGGCGGACCGCGCCCGGGTCGTCGACCTGCTGGCCGCGCTGCACCTCGCCACGCCGGTCGTCGCGGCCACCGCGCCGCGCGCGGACCCGCGCCTGGCCGGCCGCGACGGTCTCGATCGCGCGCTGGCCGACCTCGACCGCAGGTGGCCCGGCGGTCCCTACGCCGAACCGGCCCGCGACCTGCTCGCCCGCCACGCCGACCGGGTCGCCGGCTGGCTCGCCGACTTCGACGGGCTGGTCGCCGAGATCCAGGCGACGAGCGCCTCCTGGGTCGTCACCCACGGCGAGCCGCACCCGGGCAACGTCCTCCAGAGCGCCGAAGGCCCGCGCCTGCTCGACTGGGAGACCGTGCGGCTGGCCCCGTCCGAGCGCGACCTCTGGCTGCTCGACCCCGACCCGGCCCTGCTGACGCGCTACACGGAGGCGACCGGGATCGCGGTGTCCCCGGCGGTCATGGCGTTCTATCGACTGCGGTGGCGACTCGACGACATCGCGATCTTCGTCGACGACCTGCGCCGCCCGCACGGCGCCACCGACGACCCGGCCGCGGCGCTGCGCTATCTCACCGGATATCTCACCTGGCAGGGCGACTGACGGGCACCTGCGAACGGTGGGCAACAACCACCACCAGGTTGTCGCCACGGCTCAGCTGATGCCGGTCCGCCGCGTGATCAGGCGGATGGTCGCCCGGCCGCCCTCGGCCGTCGCGCTCGCCGAGCTCGTCAGCGCGGTCAGGACCTTCCACGCGAACGAGCTCTCCGCGGGCAGTCGCGCGCCGACCACCGTCGGCACCTCGACCTCGACCAGCAGCGCGTCGTCGGTCACGGAGAACCGGCACTCCAGCTCGGCGCCCGGCGTCGCGACGACCAGCAGCATCGCGCAGGCCTCGTCGACGGCGATCCGGAGGTCTTCGATCTCGTCCAGGGCGAACTGCAGCCGGGCCGCGAGCGTCGCGGTCGCGGTGCGGAGCACGCCGAGGTAGCCGCCGTCGGCGGGCACGGACAGGAGCACGACGTCGTCGTCGAACGTCGCGCCGGAATCGGACTGCGTGGTCATCTGGCTCACCGGTTGCGGACTCTACCGGGTTGTAAGGAAACCTGCCGACGGCACCGGCCGGCACCCACAGCGGGGCGCCGGCCGGTCACAGGTGCGAGAACCGCTCAGGCCTGCTTGGTCTCCCAGAAGATCTTCGCGATCTCGTCGATCTTGGCGAGCAGCTTGTCGCCGGTCGCCGGGTCGACGGACTCCTTGGTGCCGGCGCCGCCGGCCAGCTTGGTGGCCTCGTTGAACAGCTGGTGCAGCTGCGGGTACTTCTCGAAGTGCGGCGGCTTGAAGTAGTCGGTCCACAGCACCCACAGGTGGTGCTTGACCAGCTCCGACCGCTGCTCCTTGATGAGCAGCGCCCGGGTGCGGTAGACCGGGTCGTCGTTGGCCTGGTACTTCTCCTGAATCGCCTTGATCGACTCGGCCTCGATGCGGGCCTGAGCCGGGTCGTATACGCCGCACGGCAGGTCGCAGTGGGCGCTGACGACCGTCCGCGGCGTTAGGAAGCTTGGAAGTCGCATCTGGACTCCTCCAAAGAAAGCTTACGATGATCCTCGCTGTGGACATTACCCTCGGCGCTCCACCGAAACATCGCGGAGGAACGTTCGTGGCGTCACTTTTCGCCGTGCTGGTGCGCGGTCCGTCGATGGCGCCCACCATGCGTGACGGTGACGCACTACTGGTGTTGCGCGGCGGTCGTCCGATCCGTCCCGGCGATGTCGTGGTCGCCAGTTTCCGCGCGCGCCCCGATCTGCTCGTCGTGAAACGCGCGGTCCGGCCCCAGGACGGCGGCTGGTGGCTGCGGGGCGACAACGAGTTCGTCACCGACGACTCCCGCGCGTACGGCGTCGCCGAGGTGCGCGGCCGCGTCGTCGCGCGTTACTGGCCGCGGCCGTCCCGGATCCGGTCACGCACTATGCTCGACAGTTAGCGGGCAACCCCCGCTGTGCTTCGCCGGTCACCGCTGACCTCGCGTCGAGCCGGCACCTCTCTGCCGGCCGACCTTCGACGCGATTATGGAGTACTGCACATGTCCGCAGAGGATCCGGTTTTCCAACTGCACCGCGGCGGCAAGATGGCGGTCACCTCGACCGTCCCACTGACCAGCCGCGACGACCTCTCGCTGGCCTACACACCGGGCGTCGCCCAGGTGTGCGAGGCGATCGCGGCCGATCCCACGCTGGTCGACGACTACACCTGGGTGTCGCACACGGTGGCCGTGGTCACCGACGGCTCCGCCGTCCTCGGCCTCGGCAACATCGGCCCGCGCGCCGCGATGCCGGTCATGGAGGGCAAAGCCGTGCTGTTCAAGCAGTTCGGCGGTGTCGACGCCGTGCCGATCTGCCTCGACACACAGGACATCGACGGCATCATCGACACGGTGACGGCGCTCGCGCCGTCGTTCGGCGGCATCAACCTCGAGGACATCAGCGCACCGCGCTGCTTCGAGATCGAGCGCCGGCTCGACGAGGCGTTGCCGATCCCCGTGTTCCACGACGACCAGCACGGCACCGCGATCGTCGTGCTCGCCGCGCTGCGCAACGCGGCGTCCCTGCTCGAACGCAAGCTGACCGACCTGCGCGTGGTGGTCAGCGGCGCCGGCGCGGCCGGCATCGCGGTCACCAAGATGCTCGTCGCGGGCGGCGTCAACCCGGCCGAGGTGCTGCTCGTCGACTCGCGCGGCATCCTGCGCTCGGACCGTCCCGACCTGGCCGCGCCCGCCGCGGTCGCCAAGGCGGAGATGGCCGCGCTGACCAACCCGCACCGCCGCGACGGCGGCATCGCCGAGGCGCTCTCGGGCGCCGACGTGCTCATCGGCGTGTCCGGCGGCGAGATCCCCGAGTCGGCGGTGGCCACGATGGCCTCGGGCGCGATCGTCTTCGCCCTCGCCAACCCGACACCCGAGGTGCACCCCGAGATCGCGGCGCGGCACGCGGCCCTGGTGGCCACCGGCCGCAGCGATTTCCCCAACCAGATCAACAACGTGCTGGCGTTCCCGGGCATCTTCCGCGGCGCGCTGGAGGCCCGGGCCACCCGCATCACCGAGGGCATGAAGGTGGCGGCGGCCGACGCGATCGCGAACGTCGTCGCCGACAGCCTGAGCCCCGAGGCGTTCGTCCCGTCGCCGCTCGACCCGCGCGTCGCACCGGCGGTCGCCACCGCGGTCGCCGAAGCCGCACACCGCGACGGCGTCGCCCGGGTCTGAGAGATTTTTCCCGGGTCCGCCGGGGGCACGACCGTCGCTCCCGCCGGACACCGCTCCGCTTCGCTGCGCTGCCAGGTCCGCGGTTGGCACCACCAACCACGGACCTGGTGCCGTTCTCGCTCTGCTCTGCTTCCATGGGCGCGGCGCCGCGGCCGCCCAGCGGCTAGATTCCACACATGCGTGCTGCCTTCGCGACCAAGTTCGATGACGCCAACCCGTTGTCCGCGCTCGCCGTCGGTGAGATGCCCGAACCCGAGCAGCGCGACGGCTGGGCCACCGTCGAGGTGCGGGCCAGTTCGCTCAACCACCACGACCTCTGGTCGCTGCGCGGCGTCGGGCTGCGCGAGCAGCAGCTACCGATGATCCTGGGCTGTGACGCCGCCGGCATCGCGCCGGGTGGCGAGGAGGTCGTCGTCTATCCGGTCATCACGACCCCGAGCGACCCGCGGGGCTACTCGCTCCTGTCCGAGCACTTCCCGGGGACCTTCGCGCAACGCGTCGCCGTACCCGTGGAGAACCTGGTCCCGAAGCCGGCCGACCTGTCCTGGGCCGACGTCGCCTGCCTGCCGACGGCGTGGCTGACCGCCTACCGGATGCTGACCACCAAGGGTCGGGTCGACGAGACCGACGCGGTGCTGATCCAGGGTGCCGGCGGCGGCGTCGCCACCGCGGCCGCGCTGATCGCCGTCGCCATGGACAAGCGGGTCTACGTCACGAGCCGCGACGCCGACAAGCGCGACCGGATCAGCGCGCGCGGCGCGACGGCCCTCGAGCCGGGCGCGCGGCTGCCGGAACGGGTCGGCGTGGTGATCGAGACGGTCGGCGAGGCGACGTTCGAGCACTCGATGAAGGCCAGCGCCCCCGGCGCGCGCATCGTCGTGTCCGGCGCGACCTCGGGCCACCTACCGACATTCGACCTGCGCCGGGTGTACGCGATGCAACTCGAGATCCTCGGCAGCTCCATGGGCACCCCCGGCGAACTCGCCGCGCTGCTCGCGTTCTGCGCCGACAAGGCCGTCCGCCCGATCGTCGACGAGGTGATCGGCTTCTCCGAGGTCGAGCGCGCCTTCGGCCGCCTCCACGAGGGCGACGTGTTCGGCAAGATCGTGCTGGACCACACCCGCTAAACGCGGGCCTCAGCCGACCCCGAGGGCGCGGTTGCTCGCCGGCGCCAGCATCAGGCCGCAGAGCAGCAGGCCGAGCGCGATCAGCAGCGCGCCGAGCCAGGCCAGCCCGCCCTGGATCATGTAGTAACCGACGGCACAGAGCATGAGCTGCAACACGATGCCCGGCCCGCGGGCGCCGGCGCGGCCCTGGCCGAGCGCGCGCCCGATCAGGAACAGCGCCAGGGCGCCGAACGCCGCGAACACGGCGAGCAGCAGGCCCGACGTGGTGTCCACCGCTTCTACCGTGAGCAGCTCGTACACCAGGTAGGCGGTGAGCACGACCATGCCGGCGGCTTCCGCGAACAGCAGCCACACGGCGGCGCGCAGGGTGCTGGGCGCGGGCTCGGCGGGGGTCTCGGACACGCGGCCACGATACCGCCGCGGTGCGCGACACAGCTCACGGGCGCGGCAAAGGCCGCACGGAGGGTGACCGCACGCGGGTACAGTCCGCCACATGCGGGCCTTGCTGGTGGTCAACCCGAAGGCCACCACAACCTCCGAACGCAGCCGCGACGTCCTGATCCGTGCGCTGCGAAGCGCTGTCGACCTGCGGGTCGAGTTCACCCGCCGGCGCGGCCACGCGGTCAACCTGGTCCGCGAGGCGGCGCGGCACGGCGTCGACGTGGTGGTCACCCTCGGTGGGGACGGAACGGTCAACGAGGCCGTCAACGGCCTGATGGGTGCGCTGCCGGAGCTGCCGCCGCTGGGCGACACCACACCGGCCGAGCGGTTGCCCGCCCTCGCGGTCGTACCCGGTGGATCGACGAACGTCTTCGCCCGGGCCATCGGGCTCCCGAAAGACTGGATAGAAGGCACCGGCGTGATCCTCGAGGGGTTGCGCGCGGGCCGGTTCCGCACGATCGGGCTCGGCCGGGCGGACGACCGCTACTTCACTTTCTGTGCAGGATTCGGTCTCGACGCGGCGGTCATCCGGCGCGTCGAACGGGCCCGATCGCGCGGCCGTGTGTCGACGAACACGCTGTATCTGCGGTCTACGTTCGGTGAGTATCTGGCGACCGACCGGCGCCATCCGGCGATCTCGCTGGAGCGGCCGGCCGAGACGATCATCGATGAGCTCGCCTCGGTGATCATCCAGAACACCACGCCGTGGACCTATCTCGGCGATCGGGCGGTAAGCCCCAATCCGGACGCTTCGTTCGATCTTGGACTTGACGTGCTGGCCCTTCGTCAGCTAGCGGTCGCGACCACGACACGCACAGTCACGCAGATTTTGTCGCCGCGCACGAATCCCCACGGCCGGCAAATCGTTCAACTCCACGACATTCACGAATTCACGCTGCTCGCGAGGCGTCCCGAGGCCTTCCAAGTCGATGGCGACTATCTCGGCGAGCGGGAAAAAGTCAGATTTACCTCCGTGGCGCAAGCGCTGAGAGTAATCTGCTGAGGAGCGGGTACGGGGTGTCAGGGCGCGGATTTTGGCCGTCGCAGGGGTGACACGTGCCGGAAATGCCAGTAATGTGGCCCGGACCGTACTACATTGATTGCGGCTGGCGAAATCCGGGTGCCGGGCAGTTGCTCGAAAACCGGACAAAGGGGTCGTGAGCTTGCTCACCCGCTCAGACTTTTTCGCGGCGTCCCCCTTGACATCGCGACAGTTCGTGAAAGTATTCACAAGCGAAAACGAGTTACGGGAACGTTGCCCGCGAGCACTTAGCGAGCACCCTCGGCGCCGTTCCCGAAGGCTAGTCGCCTGCCCACGTGGTGCCGACGTGTCGGATGCTCACCGTCACGGAGTGCAACGCGCGCGCATATAGAAAGATCCACCCGCATCTGTTTGCCATCGCTGAACGAGGAGTGTTGCCGCCATGGACTGGCGCCACCATGCTGCCTGCCGCGACGAGGACCCGGAGCTGTTCTTCCCGATCGGCACTTCCGGTCCGGCTCTGTTGCAGGTCGAGCAGGCCAAGGCTGTCTGCCGGCGGTGCTCTGCGACCGACCAGTGCCTGCAGTGGGCTCTGGAGTCCGGTCAGGACGCCGGCGTCTGGGGCGGAATGAGCGAGGAAGAGCGGCGCGCGGTCAAGCGCCGTGGCGGCCTTCGGGTCCTGCGCGCTCACTCCGCCTGATCAAGAGCACCAACCGCAAGGACGCCCCGGGCAACCGGGGCGTCCTGCGTTTTCCCGAAAGTCGTTCAACTGCTGTTCACCTTCGCCGTTCCTAGCGGACGCTGGTGATCCGGCAGGTCCCGCCCGGTGCGGGCGCGTCCAGCGACGCGCTCTCCTCGACGGCGACCACGCCACCCGCGGGAACGTTCCGGGCCGTCATCGACCGCGTGTCGATCCGCACACCGTCGGCGTCGAGATACTCGACCTGGATGTGGGCCGTACGCGTGTCCGCGCCCGTGTTCCGCACCTCCAGGGCGACCGTGCCGGTCGACCCGCTCAGGTCGCACGCGGTCACGTCGACCGACATCTCCTCCGCGCGCGCCCGGTTCTCCCGGTCGCCGAGCCAGATCACGACCGTGACCAGGCCCAACAGCCCGATGATGGTCAGCGCGCCCGGCAGCGTGGTGTAGAAGGGCGGCTTGGTCGGCTGGCCCGCGTCGCTGGTCACGGCCGCAAGCTATCCGCCCAGCCCCGCCAAACGGAGCAATCACTCCAAAGTGGGCTGTGCCAGCTACCGATGCCTGGACTGTCAGTCGGCATGGAGAAGCAGTGCCGGCTACCGATGCCTGGACTATCAGTCGGCATGGAGAATCCAGGCCGACGGTGGTCCCGCACGCGGCGGCAAGCCCGGAAACCCCGGCCAACGTTGGACCGTCACGTGCCGGCACGCCCTGAAACCCAAGCCCACGGTGGTCCCGCACGGAGAGTCGTTCTCCGCGCCCGGGTGGTCCGCGCCGCAGCCGACATGCTTTCGCACGTAGCCACATGCGAAAGCATGTGCGGCGCCGGCAAGCCACGAAATCCAGGCCGACGGTGGACCCGCACGTGGCGGCGAGCCACGAGACCCGGCCGGTTCCCGTGCGATCCCGAACCAGGTTCGGGGGTCGGTGGCCTGACGGCCTTCGGTATCCGGCCGATGTGCGGGTTTGGGTCAGGCCGCGTAGGCCATCGTGCAGATCGGTTCGCGGGCCGTGCGGCTGCGGGTCAGGACCAGGTGGGCCAGTTCCGCCGCGCCGCCCAGTGGCTCCGCGACCACTGCCGCGCCGGCTGAGCGGGCCGCTGTGATCACCGTCTCGTGCAGGAGGCCCGGCGCCAGGAAGTAGGACGCGACGCCGATGTGGCGGGCGCCCTCGGCGCGTAGGCAGGCCACCGCCTCGTCGCCCGTCGGTGCGGCCGCCGAGGCGTAGGCGACCTGGCAGGGTACGCCGCCGAGGGCGGTCGACAGGTTCGCCGCCACCGTCTCCACCGTGGTGCGCGCGGCCGCGTCGCGGGTGCCCGCCGCCGCCAGCACCACGCCGTCCAGCGGCAGCCGGCCCGGTGCCCAGACGCCCGCCGCCGACGAGGCCGCCGCCAGGCGCCGGCGTAGGGCCGCGAGCAGCAGCGGCGACGTCACACCGCCGACCGGGCCGAGCACGTCGGAGATCGACACGGGCATCCGCAACCCCTGCTCCCGCGCGGTCATCAGCGCCGCGGGGATGTCGACCCGGCCGTGGTACGCCGACGTCAGCAGCAACGGCACCAGCGTCGCCCGGGCCGCGCCCGCCGCCTCCAGGTCCAGGAGCACGTCGGCCGGCCGCGGCCCGGCGTGGTCGAGGAACGACAGCCGGACCGGCGTACGCGGCACGGAACGACGCACCGCGGCCACCAGCGCGGCGTTGGCGCGGGCCGCGCGCGGGTCACGGCTGCCGTGTGCCACCAGCACCAACGGGCCGGGTGCGGTGGGCTGCCAGAGGCGCAAGGTCATAGGTGCAGGCCGCATTCCGTCTTGTCGAACATCGCCCACCGGCCGGCGCGCGGGTCCTCGCCGGCCTTGGTGCGCCGCGTGCACGGCCAGCATCCGATGGAGCTGTAGCCCTGCTTGAACAGTTCGTTGACCGGCACGTTAAACCGGGAGATATAGCTGTCGACGTCGGCCTGCGTCCACGCCGCGATCGGGTTGACCTTGACCTTGCCCTTGCGGGCGTCGAACGCGACGACCGGCGTGTTGGCGCGGGTCGGCGACTCGTCTCGGCGCAACCCGGCGGCCCAGGCGTCGTAGTCGCCCAGCGCCCGCTCGAGCGGCTCGACCTTGCGCATGAAGCAGCACTCGTCGGGGGCGCGGTTGAACAGCCGCGGGCCATATTCCCCGTCCTGCTGGCCGACGGTCATCCGGGGGCGGATCGACCGCACGTTGACCGGCATGGTGCGGGCCACGGTGTCGCGGACCTTCAGGGTCTCGGGGAAGTGCAGGCCGGTGTCGAGGAACACGACGTCGACGCCGGGGGCGACGCGGGAGACCAGGTGGGCGACCACGGCGTCGGCCATCGAGCTCGTCACGCAGAACCGGGCACCGAACGTCTCGGACGCCCAGCGGGCGATCTCCAGCGCCGGCGCGCCTTCCAGGTCGCGGCCGGCGGCCTCGGCCAGGGACTTGAGCTCGTCGGCGGAGCGCCGGTCGGTCGAAGCCGGGCGCGGGGCACCGCCCAGCGACACCAGACCCAAGCCGGCGGCGTTCAGGGCACTCATCTGATTGCCTCACCTCTTCCGTCCGGGGGAACGAGGCCCGCGGCACGCAGGCCCAGGAACTTGACCGAGAAGACCCGTTGACAGCCGCGGCACTCCCAGGCGCCGTGCGACTCCTCGTGCGGCCGCAGGTCCTCCTCGGCGCAGTAGGGGCAGTACATCGGCGCGGCCCGCTCGCTCATCGCAGCGCCTCCTCGTCGGCCCGCATGACCCACTGGGCGAACGCCTCGTCCGAGCCCGTACGCCCGGAGAGGTAGTTGCGAGCCAGCCGCTCCACGTACGCGGGAAGCTCCTCCGCCGTGGTCTTGAGGCCGCGCAGCTTGCGGCCGAAACCGGCGGTCTGGCCCTGCGCCATGCCGAGGCCGCCGCCGAGGTGCACCTGGAACCCTTCCACCTGGCGGCCGTCGGGCCCGACCACCAACTGTCCTTTGAGGCCGATGTCGGCGGTCTGGGTGCGGGCGCAGGCGTTCGGGCAGCCGTTGATGTTGATGGTGATGTCGGCGTCGATGTCGCCGAGCCGCTCCTCCAGGCGGGCCACCAGCTCCTGGCCGCGCGCCTTGGTCTCGACGATCGCGAGCTTGCAGAACTCGATGCCGGTGCAGGCCATCGTCGAGCGCCGCCAGGTCGACGGCCGGGCCTCGAGCCCGATCCCACGCAGCGCGGTCACCAGCGCCTCTGTCCGCTCCTGCGGAACATCGAGAACGAGCAGCTTCTGGTACGGCGTGAGGCTGACCCGCCCGCTGCCGTGCGCCTCGACGACGTCGGCCAGCGCCGCGAGCTGCGACCCGGAGACCCGGCCGACGACCGGCGCGGCACCGACGTAGTAGCGCCCGTCGCGCTGCCGGTGCACGCCGATGTGGTCGATCGGCTGCTCGGGCAGCACCGGCGCCGGGCCGTCCAGGAGCGACCGGCCGAGGTATTCCTTCTCGAGGATCTCGCGGAACTTCTCGACGCCCCAGTCGGCGACGAGGAACTTGAGCCGGGCCCGGTGCCGCAGCCGGCGGTAGCCGTAGTCCCGGAAGATCGAGACCACGCCGGCCCAGACCTCGGGCACCTCGGCGAGCGGCACCCAGACGCCGACGCGCTGGGCGAGCATGGGGTTGGTGGACAGGCCACCGCCGACCCAGAGGTCGAAGCCCGGGCCGTAGTCGGGGTGCTCGACGCCGAGGAACGAGATGTCGTTGACCTCGTACGGCATGTCGGCGAGCCAGGAGATCGACGACTTGAACTTGCGCGGCAGGTTGGAGAACTCCTTGTTGCCGACGAACCGCGCGACGATCTCGTCGAGGGCCGGCGTCGGGTCGACCACCTCGTCGGCGGAGACACCGGCGACCGGGCTGCCCAGCACCACCCGGGGGCAGTCACCGCAGGCCTCGGTGGTCTGCAGGCCGACGGCCTCCAGCCGGCGCCAGATCTCCGGCACGTCCTCGACCCGGATCCAGTGGAGCTGGATGTTCTGCCGGTCGGTGATGTCGGCGCTGTCGCGGGCGAACTCGGTGGAGATCTGGGCGATGACCCGGAGCTGTTCGAGGTTGAGCTGGCCGCCGTCGACGCGTACGCGCAGCATGAAGTATTCGTCGTCGAGCTCGTGCGGCTCGAGCACCGCCGTGCGACCGCCGTCGATGCCGGCCTTGCGCTGGGTGTAGAGGCCCCACCAGCGGAACCGGCCACGCAGGTCGGCGGGGTCGATCGAGGCGAAGCCGCCGTGGGCGTAGATGTTCTCGATCCGCGCCCGTACGTTCAGCGGGTCGTCGTCCTTCTTGGTGCGCTCGTTGGCGTTGAGCGGCTCGCGGTGCCCGAGAGCCCACTGGCCCTCGCCCCTGGCGCGGCGGGGCGAACGGGCTGGGGTGCTGCTAACCGCCATCGCGGCGTTCCTCCGAGGATTTTCGGGGGGCGCGTCGCGCGAACGGGACTAGACAGAGAGATGCCCGGCGCGGACGCGCCCGGACGTGAGTCGGGCGTCGTCAGTGAGCCGGACACATGGCACTGCGAACGCGGCCGTAGTCGACATGGCGGCGGACCGTGAGGCCCAGCATCACCATGCGACGGTCGGCGGTTGCAGTCACGCTCATCATGCTGCCACAGCACGCTCCGATTGCCGCAGTCAGTCCCAGATGCCGGGCCCCGCTGTGGCCTGGTTCACGTTAGGCTGATCGGGCAGCTAGGGACATTTGCGGCGCTACGGGGGAGCCGCTGATGACAGAGCAGCTCGACCGTGCGCGCACGGGGGTGACCGCGGCTCCGCGGCGACTCCTGACCGGCCCATGGGCGGCGATCGTGCCGGCCGCGCTCACGTTGCTGATCGCCGGGTTCCAGCTCGGCCGCGCGCCGCTCTGGCGCGACGAGCTCGCGACCTGGAGCGCCGCCACCCGACCGTTGCCCGACCTGTGGCGGATGCTCGGCGGCATCGACGCGGTGACCGGGCCCTACTACCTGTTCCTGCACGGCTGGACCGCGCTGTTCGGCGACTCGGTCGTGGCGCTGCGGCTGCCCTCGCTGCTGGCGATGGCCGGCGCCGCGGCGCTGACCACCACGCTCGGCACCCGCCTGTTCGGGGCGAAGACCGGCCTGGTCGCCGGGTTGCTGTTCGCGGTCGTCCCGAGCACGTCGCGCTACGGACAGGAGGCGCGGGCGTACGCGTTCGCGGCGCTCTTCGCCGTGCTCGCGACGCTCCTGCTGGTGCGGGCGGTCGACCGGCCCACCGCCTGGCGGTTCACCGCGTACGGCGCGGCGCTGCTGGGTCTCGGTCTCGCCAACATCATGGCGCTGCTGCTCGTGGCCGGCCATGCGGCCGCGCTGGTGGGCGGCGCCCGCCGGGCGGTGCTCGGTTTCGCCGCCGCGGTCGGCGCGGTGGGCCTGCTGCTGGTCCCCCTGGTCTGGCGCGGGCGCAGCCAGCAGGGCGTCCAGCTCGGCTGGGTCGGCACACCGGGCCCGGGCAACCTCGTCGAGCTGCCCGGCAGCGTGCTGCAGGCCCCCGCGGTCGGCGGCGCCCTGCTGGTGCTCGCCGCGCTGGCCTGGGCGCTGACCGTTGGGCGCTGGCCGACGACGCTGGCCCTGTCGGTCGCGCTGCCCGCGGTGCTGCTCTTCGCCGCCGCCCAGCTCGCGCCGTTCTGGGTGCCGCGCTATCTGCTCTTCACGGTGTCGCTGCTGTGCGTCCTGGTCGCGGCCGCGGTCAGCCGGGTGCGCCTCGGGTACGCGCTCGTCCTCGTGCTCGTGATCGCCGCGCTGGGTGGCCCGGCCCAGGCGGCGCTGCGCCGCACCCACGAGTGGCCGCGCACCGCACCGGTCGACTATCCCGCGGCGGTCGCGGTGATCGCGGCCAACGCCCAGCCGGGCGACGGGATCGTCTACGAGCCGCGGGGCGGTTGGCGGATGCTCGACGTCGCGGTGGCGCGCGGCCTGGGCGGCGGCGCACCCCACGACGTGCTGCTGCGGCAGAGCGCGGTCGACCGGGGTGAGCTGCGGGCGACCGAATGCGGTGACTCGGCGGCCTGCCTGACGGCGGCCGGCGCACCCCGGCTCTGGTTGCTGACCAACGGCGACCGCGCGGAGCCGCTGTCGACGGTGCCGGGCGAGAAGGGCGCGGCCCTGCGGGCGGCCTATACGACCCGCCAGGTCTGGCACGAGCCCGGCCTCACCGTGGCGCTCCTGATCCGCCGCTGACCCGCCACCCACCCGCCGCTCACCCGCCGCGCATCCGCCGCTCATCCGCCGATCTTGGTCGTCGGTCGTGCCTCTGACCGCAACGATCGACCAAGATCCACGGGGGTCGGTGACCACGACTGCCACCAACCCATCCCCCGACCCGACCTTGGTCATCCAACGCGGCTCCCACCGCAACCACCGACCAAGATCGGCCGCCGGGCGGGCCGGCGGCGGACGCCGCAGGGTCAGCGGGCCTTGCCGAGGGGCACGACCAGGACCGCTTCCGTGCCGCCCTCCGCGCGGTTGCGCAACTCGATCGAGCCGCGAAGCTCCCCCGTCGCCAGCGCCCGGACGATCTGCAGGCCCAACCGGCCGCCCTTGTCCGGGTCGAAGTCGGGCGGCAGCCCGCGCCCGTTGTCGGCGACCGTGACGTGCAGTTGCTTGCGGAACCGGTGGACCGCGACCACGACCTCCGGCTCGACGGCCGCGTCGCCCTCGCCCTCGCCGTCGTCGGAGAACCCGTGCTCGGCCGCGTTGAGCAGCAACTCGTTGAGCACCATGACCAACGACGTGGCGATCTCCGCGGGCAGCACACCGAACGAGCCCTCGCGGCGCATCCGCACGGCCACCTCGGTGCTCGCCACCTCGGTCGCGGCGCCGGCGACCTTGTCGACGATGCCGTCGAACTCGACCGCCTCGTCGCTCGACATCGACAGCGTCTCGTGCACCAGGGCGATCGACGCGACCCGCCGCACCGACTCCTCCAGCGCCGCCCGGGCGGCCGGGATGCCGACCCGGCGCGCCTGCAGCCGCAGCAGCGCCGCGACGGTCTGCAGGTTGTTCTTGACCCGGTGGTGGATCTCCCGGATGGTCGCGTCCTTGGTGATCAGCGCGCGGTCGCGGCGGCGTACCTCGGTGATGTCGCGGACCAGCACCAGCGAGCCGATCGGCACGCCCGCGGGCATCAGCGGCAGCGCCCGGTGCAGCACCGTCGCGCCGCGGGCGTCGACCTCCTTGCGGGCCGGCGCCTCGCCGCGCAGCGACGCGAGCACCCGGTTGGCCGCGTCGGTGCCCTCCAGGGGGTCGTCGGCCAGCCGTTTGATCAACGAGGCCAGGTCCTCGCCCACGAGATGGGCGGCGAACCCCAGGCGGCGGTACGCGGACTGCGCGTTCGGGCTCGCGAACGTGACCTTGCCGCCGGCGTCGAGCCGGACCAGCCCGTCACCGACCCGCGGGGCGGACGTGGTCTCGCCCGGGTGGCGGCGCGGCGGGAACGTGCCGTCCGAGGTCATCTGGGCCAGGTCGTCGGCCGTCGTCAGATAGTTGAGCTCGAGCTGGCTCGGGGTCCGCGCCGTGGACAGGTTGGTGTCCCGGCCGACCACCGCGATCACGGCGCCGCCCTCCCCGTCGGCGGAGCGCAGCCGCACCGGGATCGCCTCGTGCCGGGCCGGGGTGTCGCCGTACCAGACCGGGTCGCCTTCTCTCCAGATCCGACCCTCGCGGTACGCGATGTCCAGGTGCGCCACCTCGGGCCCGCCGACGATCCGGCCGACCTGGTCGTCCTGGTACGCGGTCGGCGCCGTCGTCGGCCGCACCTGCGCCACGCACAGGAACCCGCCGTCGTCGTCGACCGGCACCCAGAGCAGCAGGTCGGCGAAGGACAGATCGGAGAGCAACTGCCACTCACCGGCGATCCGATGAAGGTGATCGATATCACCGCGCCGCAGGGCGGTGTGCTCTTCGACTAGGTCACGCAACGTGGACACGTAGACCAGCGTGCCACGGCTCAGAGCGTCGAGGTGACTTTGGCCAGGCCGCGTGGGGCGTCCGGGTTCTCGCCGCGGGCCAGCGCCAGGGCCAGCGCCAGGCGTTGCAGCGGGAGGATGTCGAGCAGCGGGGCGAGGCGCTCGTCGACCTCGGGCACGGCGAGGCGGGCGGTGGCGCCAGGGACGTCGGCCGGGCCCACGGTGACCACGTCGGCGCGGCGCTCGTCGAGGCGGGCCAGCACGTCGCGCATGGCCGCGCCGCCGGGGCCGGCGCCGACGACGGCGAGCACCGGGACGTCGGGGTCGGCCAGGGCGAGCGGGCCGTGCAGCAGGTCGGCGCCGGAGAACGACAGGGCCGGCAGGTAGGAGGTCTCCATCAGCTTGAGGGCGGCCTCGCGGGCCGTCGGGTAGGCGTACCCGCGCCCCGTGGTGACCATCCGGGCCGCGAACCGGTAGCGCCGCGCCAGGTCGGGCGCCGTCGGGTCGGCCAGGGCCGTCGTGGCCAGGTCGGGCAGGGCGGCGAGGGTACGCAGCTCCTCGGCCGGCACAGTGCCGTCGCCACCCCGGATGCCCTCGACGAGCAGCAGCAGCGCGAGCAGCTCGGCCGTGTAGGTCTTGGTGGCCGCGACCGCCCGCTCGTGCCCGGCGGCGACGTCGACGTGCAACTCGGCGGCGCGCGCCAGTGCGGAGTCGGGGTTGTTGGTGATCGCCAGGGTGAGCGCGCCGGTCTCCCGGGCCACCCTGACCACCTCGGTCAGGTCGGGCGAACCGCCGCTCTGGCTCACCCCGACGACCAGCGCGTCGGACAGGTCCGGCCGGGCGCCGAACACCGTCACGGCGCTCGGCGAGGCCAGCCCGGCGGGCAGCCCGAGCCGGATCTCGGCGAGGTAGGCGCCGTAGAGCGCGGCGTGGTCGGACGTGCCGCGCGCCGTGAACACCACGTGCCGCGGCCGCCGCGCCACGATCGCGGCCGCGACGGCGGCGACCGGTCCGGCGTGCGCCGGCTCCAGCAGGCGGGCGAACACCTCCGGCTGCTCGGCGATGTCGGCGGCCATCCCGGCGCCCGGTGTACCCATCTTTGTGCCTCCCCTGCGCGCTCCTTGTTCAATTCTGCACGGAAGTCACTCCTATCGCAACGTTCCGAGCATCCCGATAGGCCCGCGCACTCACGCGCCGCGGGACCGGCGCCCGTTAGCGTCGCCGGCATGGATCGCACGGGGAAAGCGGCGCTCTGGGTGGTGGCCGGACACGCCGCGCTGTTCGGGGTGGCCTGGCTTGCGACACTGACGCAGCCGAGCCAGGTGGCCGACGGTCAGTGCGAGGGTCTCGGCTTCGGCTGCACCCTCTCACCACGCGACGGGGCGCGGTTCGCCCTCTTCCTCTTCGGAGCGCCGGCGCTGCTGGTCAGCCTGCTGCTGTGCCTGATCGTGATCGCTGTCGTGGCCGCCCGACGCACCCGCCGTCGCGACGCGGCCGGACTCCCCCCGCGCGGCGAGCGCACCTTCGCGCCACCGATCGACCTCCGCTGATCGCGACCACCCGAACCGCGGGAAAGGCTCGCTGTCGCGACCGTCGGCATCCGATGAACCTGTCGCGACGGTCGGCAACCGACGTGCCTTAGGCACGCGCACTCATGCGGAGATGATCAACCCCGTCATAGCGTTCGCGTTGTGGAACGCATGGGGAAGGCGACCCTCTGGATCCTCGCTGCCCACGTGCTGGTGCTGATGCTGTGTTTCGTCGGCACGCTCAACTACCCGTCGGACGCGGAGTGCGCGTTGCCGGGCGCGTCGTGCGGGTTCGCGACGCGGGACATGCACCTCCTCCTGATCCTCATCCAGGCGGTGCCGATCCTGCTCGCCAGCTTCCTGTCCTGCGTGGCGGTAGCCGGCATCGTGATCAGCCTTCGCGCACGCCGGCGCTGGCGCGACGACGACGCGCGCGTGGGCTGGCTCGACGATGCCGCGCGAGGGCGCCGACCGGGCGACGACCTCGTGGCGCAGTGGGAGGCAGTGCTCGCTGACAAAAGAAAGTCGGCGACCGACGACGAACCCCGCAACGGAACGCAGCGAGCGGTGCCTGGCGGGGATGACGGTCGCGCCCCAGACGGACCCGAGTGAGCTGACAAAGAAGGCCGGTGACCGACGAGCCTCGCCGTAAACGCAGCGAGCGGTGCTTCGTGGGAGCGACAGTCGCGCCACCGACAGACCCGAGTAAAGCCGGCAAGAAAGCCGGTCACCGACAACGAGCCCGGCCGCGAAGCGCAGCGAGCGCTGCCCGGCGGGAACGACGGTCGTCCCCCAAAGACGCGAACTGACAAAAGAAAGATCCGTGACCCATGACGAGCCTGGCAGCGAAGCGCAGCGGGCGGTGCCTGGCGGGAGCGACGGTCGCGCCCCCGACGGACCCGAGCAAAAGGAAATGCCCCCGGATCGCTCCAGGGGCATTCCGACGCGCGCAAAACCTCAGTCGGCGATCGCTTCGGCCTTCGCCAGGGCGACCTCGGCCTCGTCGGCCGGGGTCTCGGGCTTGTCGCCGACGCCGCGCAGCGGGATCTCCTTGACGAACCACGCCAGCACCGGCACCAGGATGACGATCACGGCCGCCCAGACGAAGACGTAGGCGATCGAGTCCGCCAGGCCGCTCATCACCGCTTCGCGGATCTGGGTGGGTAGGTTCTGGAGCGCGGTCGGGTCGACGCCCGCGCCGCCGCCCTCGCCGGCGAGGGCGCTGCCCGCCGGGGAGTCAGCCAGACGGTGCACGAAGAGTGCGCCGAAGAGGGCGATGCCGATCGAGCCGCCGATGGAGCGAAAGAACGTCGCCGCGCCGCTGCCCGCGCCGAGGTCCTTCTGCTCGACGCTGTTCTGCGCGATCAGCATCGAGGTCTGCATCAGGAAGCCCATGCCCACGCCGAGGACGACCATGTAGAGCGACAGGACCAGCTTCGTGGTCCCCGCGTTGATCGTGGAGAGCAGGACCATGCCGGCCAGCAGGGCCACGCCGCCGAGGATCGGGAAGATCCGGTAGCGGCCGGTCTTCGTGATGACCCGGCCGGCGATCACCGAGATGACCAGCATGCCGAACATCAGCGGGAGGAGCAGCAGGCCGCTGTTGGTCGCCGAGGCGCCCTGCACCGTCTGCTGGAACAGCGGCAGGAAGTTCATCGCGCCGAACATCGCGAAGCCGAGCAGGAAGCCGACCGCGGAGATCAGGGCGAAGTTGCGGTTGGCGAACAGGTGCAGCGGCAGGATCGGCTCCGGCGCGCGGCGCTCGACGAAGCCGAACACCACCAGCGAGACCACGGTCAGCGCGGCGAGGCCGAGGATCTGCGGCGAGGTCCAGTCGTACTCGTTGCCGCCCCAGGTGGTGATCAGCACGAGCGCGGTGATGCCGACCGAGAGCAGTGCGGCGCCGAGGTAGTCGATCCGGTGCTCGGTGCGGTAGCGCGGCAGGTGCATCCGGGTCGCCAGGATCAGCAGGGCCACGCCGCCCAGCGGCAGGTTGACGTAGAACGCCCAGCGCCACGACAGGTGGTCGGTGATGAAGCCGCCGACCAGCGGGCCCGCGACCATCGCGATCGCCATGATGCCCGCGATCAGGCCCTGGTAGCGGCCGCGCTCGCGGGGCGGCACCAGGTCACCGATGATCGCCATGACGCCGACCATCAGGCCGCCCGCGCCGAGGCCCTGCACGGCCCGGAAGGCGATGAGCTCGATCATGCCGTCGTTCGGGCCGCCGAGCATGGCGGAGCCCGCCATTCCGCACAGCGCCGAGCCGATCAGGAAGATAATGATCGACGTCAGGAAGATGGACTTGCGGCCGTAGAGGTCGCCGAGCTTGCCCCAGATCGGCGTCGACACGGTCGTGCCGAGCACGTAGGCGGTGACCACCCAGGTGAAGTGGTTGAGCCCACCGAACTCGCCGACGATGCGCGGCAGCGCCGTGCTGACGATCATGTTGTCGAGCATTGCCAGCATCATCGCGATCATCAGACCGGCGAGGATGACGCGGATCTTCTGCGGAGTCAGCGCCCGCATCGCGTCAGTGGTCAATCGGAACGCCCCCCATAGTGATCGGACTTACCTGCCGACCGGCTAGTGTCCTTACTAGCCGCACGGTAAGCTGACGACCAACCGGGCGTCAAGTCGATTTGGGGGACAGAGTGACCGAGAGCACGCGGGGGCGGATCCAGGCCGTCGCGCTCGAGCTCTTCACGGAGAACGGGTACGAGAAGACGTCGCTCCGCGAGATCGCCGAGCGGCTCGGGGTGACGAAGGCGGCCCTGTACTACCACTTCAAGAGCAAGGACGAGATCGTCTCGAGCTTCGCCGAGGATCGGCTCCAGCGGCTCGACGAGATCATCGAGTGGGCGCAGGCGCAGCCGCCCGGGTTGACGCGCCGGCAGGAGTTGCTGTCCCGCTACGCCGACGAGTTCTTCGCCAGCAATCACCCGTCTGTGATGCGGTTCTTCGAGCAGAACCAGACCGTCGTCAAGACCATGTCTGCCGGCATCGGGATGCGCGATCGGATGATGCGGGTGGCGTCGCTGATGGCCGACGACGCCGACGACCCGGCCGAGCAGCTCCGCACCGCGCTCGCCCTGTTCGCCGTGCACGGGAGCTGGTTCGCGATCAAGCGCGACATCCCGCTCGAGGAGCGCAAGCGGGTCGCCCTCGAGGTGGCCGAGGACCTGTGGCGGCCGCGGGTCAGCCCGTGAGCTTCAGGCGCAGCGCCTCGAGGTCGACTCCCGGGAACGGTGACCAGTCCCGCTCCGGGACGCGGGTGAAGCCGAGCCGCGCGTAGAGGCGCTTGGCCGGCGCGGAGAAGCTCCGGACACAGATGACGACGGCGTGGCAGCCCAACGCGGTGGCCCGCTCGACGCAGGCCCGCGCGAGCGCCTCGCCCGCGCCCCGGCCCTGCGCCGCCGGGTCGACGGCGAGCATCCGGAACTCGGCCTCGCCGTCGCCGGACACCTCCGCGTACGCGGTGCCGGGCAGCACGAAGGTGACCGAGCCGAGCACCTGGCCCGTCACCTCGTCGGCGGCCACCAGCAGCACGCCGGCCTCGGCGCGGGTCTGCACGTCGGCCAGCTTCTTGTCGTAGCCGTGGTCACCGGCGAGCTGACCGTCCGCACGGTAGGCGTCGACGGTCAGCCGCGCGATCGCCGGGAAGTCGGCCGGGGTCGCGAGCCGGATCTGGAGCGTCATTCGATGACGGCGATCAGGTCGCCCTCCTGGACGACGTCGCCCTCGTTGACGGCGATCTGCTTGAGGGTGCCGGCGCCCTCGGCGAGCACCGGGATCTCCATCTTCATCGACTCGAGGATGACCAGCGTGTCGCCCTCGTCGACGGTGTCGCCCGCCGACGCCACGACCTTCCACACGTTCGCCACCATCTCGGCGCGGATCTCGTCAGCCATCGCGGGCTCCTCCCCACAGGTCGTGGCGGCACACCGTCGGGCCGCGTCAGCATCCAACCATGCGGCGGCCGTGGGTGTCCGCCTGGCGGGCCGTCTACGATCGTCGGGTTACCGGTCAGAACGGGTCGGAACGGAGGTCGACGAATGGCGAAGAAGAGCCGTAAGAAGAAGGCACGTAAGAAGAGCGCCGCCAACCACGGCAAGCGCCCCAACTCCTGAATGCCAACGTCGCCGGCCCCAGCGGGCCGGCGACGGGCTTTTCACGCTTCGGTACGGAGCTCGGTGAGCTTGCCGCGCAGCCGGGCGAGCAGCTCGGCCGGTGCGGTCTCGTTGCCGCAGCAGCGTGCCACCAGCGCCTTGACCTCCTGCTCGATGCCGTATTCGCGCAGGCACGGCGAACACTCGTCGAGGTGGTCGCGGATCAGGCCGCGGCGCTCGTCGGCGCACTCGAGGTCGAGGTAGAGGTAGACCTCTTCGAGCACTTCGCTGCAGTCGGTCTCGTGGGGGTTACCGCAACTCACGGTTCCTCACACCTCCTGGCGGGCAGCGGCGGCGTCACCCGTCGGGGTGCGGGTGAAGCCTCGATCCGCAGCGTAGCGCTCCAGAAGGTTGCGCAGGTTGCGGCGACCGCGGTGAAGTCGCGACATGACCGTGCCGATCGGCGTGTTCATGATGTCGGCGATCTCCTTGTAGGAGAAGCCCTCGACGTCGGCGAGGTAGACGGCCAGCCGGAACTCCTCCGGGAGCTGCTGCAGCGCGTTCTTCACGTCGCTGTCCGGCAGCCGGTCGAGCGCCTCGGTCTCGGCGGAGCGCAGCCCGCTGGACGTGTGCGACTCGGCGTTGGCGAGCTGCCAGTCGGTGATCTCCTCCGTCGGTGCCTGGACGGGCTGGCGCTGCCGGCGGCGGTAGGAGTTGATGTAGGTGTTGGTGAGGATCCGGTAGAGCCACGCCTTGAGGTTGGTGCCCTCCTCGAACTGGTGGAAGGCGGCGTAGGCCTTGAGGAACGTCTCCTGGACCAGGTCCTCGGCGTCGGCCGGGTTGCGGGTCATCCGCAGGGCCGCGGCGTAGAGCTGGTCGACGAAGGGCAGCGCGTCCCGCTCGAACCGCGCGCGACGCTCGTCGGTCGGCTCCTCGGTTCGGGTCTTCTCCGGCTGCGTCAACCGCACGTCCCCCCTCAACTGTCCCGACGAGGATACGCGGCGCGTACCGGTCGCCGACTCAGTTGTGGATGGGTTGCCCCGGATCAGGCCGTGAGTAACGTCGCTCGCCGGCCATTCGGGCGCGGTGAGAAGTGCGCGGACCCGGCCGGTGTCCCGGCCGCCTCGCGTAGCTGCATGCACTGGGAAGAGCCCCCTTGCCGTCTTTACAGGTACGACGGCTGTAACAGCGTGGGCTCGTGGGGAATTCCCGCAGGTCAACCCACTCGCCTCGGGGATTGTGGTCCCCGAGGCGAGGTGGGCCTGGGAGGTTGATGCGGACCGGGGGGTCCGCGGACTCGTGGAGGGAGTCCCCAGGGCAAGCCTGGCTCATCAGGTGCAACGAGTCATGGTCCGGACAGTTACGGACGCGCCCACCCCTTGCCCCGCAGCCACTCCACCACCAGCTGCCCCAGGCCACGCGGGTCGCCGCGCAGGTCGTGCCGCTGGCCCGGGCGGACCACGACCTCGACCCCGGGAGAGGGATCCGGCACCCCGAACGGGTCACGGTCGCCGTTGACGACCAGCGTGGGCACGCCGGTGAGCAGCTCCTGCGCCCGCGACCGCTCCGGGCGCCCCGGCGGGTGCAACGGGAAGGCCAGGCAGACGATGCCGGCCGCGCCGAGCGCGACCGACGTGCGGCAGGCGACCCGGGCTCCGCTGGACCGCCCGCCCACCACCAGCGGTGGCGGCTCGGGGAAGCCCTTGACGATCTCGTGGACGACCGCCGTCCAGGCGGCGTCGAGCTGGTTGGCGGGCGCGGGCGCGCGCCGGCCGGCGACCCGGTAGGGCTGGGTCACCCGCACCACGGAGACGCCGGCCGCGACGCAGGCACGGCGAACCGCCATCAGGTCGGGCGCCTCGACGCCCCCACCGGCGCCGTGCCCGAGCACGAACAACGCCGCCGGCCGGCCGTCGACCTCGTCGATCTCGGCGACGGCCGGGCCGTGCGGTGTCGCGATCTGTATGACGCCCATGGCCCCATTGTGCTGGCCAGGGGCCGCCCGTCAGCTGACCGGCACCAGTTCGAGCGAAAGGTCGCGCATCGGCGGCCCCGAGTCGATGGTCTCGCTGCCCCGGGTGAGCTGGCCGCGCCAGGCCACCAGCATCGCCCGCCGCTCGCGCGGCGTGGTGCCGCCCCAGACGCCGTGGCAGTCGCCGACCTCGAGCGCCCACGCCAGACACGCACCCTGCACGTCGCAGGTGCGGCACAGCGCGAGAGCGGTGTCGGCCGGCTCGCTCGGGGCCGGGAAGAACGTCTCCGGATCGACGGACTGACACACACCCCTGGTGCGCCAGGCTTCGTCGAGCTGTCGTTCGGCCGAGGCGCGGAGCAGTCGTGGATCCCGACGTGCGGATGCGACCTCGTGCGGGCGTGGCATTCGCGCCCGTGTCATCTACAACCCACCTCCCCCGTGGGGCCGGCTACCGCGTTGGTGCGGCGGAAGATCTGGGATCAATGGGTGTTTCGCCCAGCGCGAGAACGCACCCATTGCCGGCGCTGTGTTCTATCGCACTAGTGACGCGCGAGACAAGGGTTTAGTTGGAACATGCGGAAAGTCCGGTCCGCGAAACCGCTACAAGGTTTCCCGAAAGGGAAAAATCAACCGGCGTAAATCAATGATCAAAAGAGGGTCAGCTCGACCGGCTCTTCGTGCGGTGCCGCCAACGCCGGCGCGGCCACCGCGGTCACCAGATCGGGGCCGTCGTTGCGCACGTCGCCGACCGCCGGACCGACAGCGCGGATCTCGATGCCGGCCAGGGTCGCGTCGGACGGCGGGGCCAGCAGGTCCGCGGGCGCGCCGCCCCCGGCGAGCCAGGCCGCCCAGCGGTCGGGCGCCAGCACCAGCGGCATCCGGTTGTGCACCAATGCGAGGTCGCCGAGCGCCGGCATCGTCACGATGCTGCAGGTGATCAGCTTCTGGTCGCCCCAGGCGGCCCACAGGCCACCGAAGACGATGGGCTCCGCGGCCGTCATGAAATAGGCCTGCTTGCCGCCGCCCGGCTTGCGGACCCACTCGTACCAGCCGTCGGCCGGCACCAGGCAGCGCTTGCCGGCGAAGGACCGCGCGTACGCCGGGGTGGTGGCGACCGTCTCGGCCCGGGCGTTGATCATGCGAGCCGCGCCCTTGGTGTCACCGGCCCAACTCGGCACGAGCCCCCAGCGGGCCACCGAGAGCGCACGGCCGCCCAGCGACGCGGACATCCGGACCACCGGCACCGGGTCGGTCGGCGCGACGTTGTAGTCGGCCACGAGGCCGTCGCGGGTGTCGTCGAACGCCTCGAAGAGCGCGCTGAGGTCGGGCGCGTCCCTGGTCGTCGCGTACCGCCCGCACATGCCGCCACGCTAGCGCACCGTCGTCCCGGTACGCGGGAGCGGGAAATGTCGATCGCGGACCGCGCGGGCGGCAGGTCAGACTGGAGCACGTGCCTCCACACGTGCCATGGAACGCGCCGACGGCCGCCGAGCCGGTCGACGCGACCGTCCAGCTGCCCGGCTCCAAGTCGATGACCGCCCGGGCGCTGGTGCTCAGCGCGATCGGGGTCGGTCCCTCCACGCTCTCCCGCCCGCTGCGCTCCCGCGACACCGAGATGATGGCCGGCGGCCTGCGCGCCATGGGCGTCAGCGTCTCCACGGTCGACGACGACCGCTGGGTGGTCCGCCCCGGCACGCTGCAGGGCCCCGCGCACGTCGACGTCGGCCAGGCCGGCACCGTCATGCGGTTCATGCCGGCGATCGCCGGGCTGGCGCAGGGCAACGTCACCTTCGACGGCGACCCGTCCGTGCGGCAGCGCCCGCTGCGCCCGCTGGTCGACGCGTTGCGCACGCTCGGGGTCAGCATCGACACCCCGCCGACCGGCAGCCTGCCGATGACGGTCCGCGGCACGGGCCGGGTCACCGGCGGCGAGGTGGTGCTCGACGCGTCCGCCTCCAGCCAGCTCGTCTCGGGTCTGCTGCTGGCCGCGCCCGACTTCGACCGCGGTGTCGTCGTGCGGCACGTCGGCCCGCCGGTGCCGTCCGCGCCCCACATCCGGATGACCGTGCAGATGCTGCGCGCGGCCGGCGCCGGCATCGACGAGTCGGCGCCCGACGTCTGGGTCGTCGAGCCGGGCAAGCTGACCGGGCGGGGCTGGACGATCGAGCCCGACCTCTCCGGCGCCATGCCGTTCTTCGCGGCGGCGCTGGTCACCGGCGGCGCGGTCACGCTGCTCGGCTGGCCGCGCAGCAGCGCCCAGCCGGTCGACCGGCTCCGCGCGCTGCTCGACCAGATCGGCGGCGAGATCACGCTCGGCACCGACGGGCTGACCGTGCGGGGCACGGGCGCCGTGCACGGCCTCGACGCCGACCTCTCCGACGTCGGCGAGATGACCCCGGTGCTGGCGGCGCTCGCGACGCTGGCCGACTCGCCGTCGCGGCTGCGCGGTGTCGGGCACATCCGCGGCCACGAGACCGACCGGCTCGCCGCGCTGGCCCACGAGCTGACCGCGCTCGGCGCCTCGGTCACGGAGACCCCCGACAGCCTGGAGATCACTCCTCGGCCGCTGCGCGGCGGCGTCTTCCACACCTACGACGACCACCGGATGGCGCACGCCGGCGCGGTGGTCGGCCTGGCGGTGCCCGGAGTCGCGCTCGACGACGTGGCGTGTACCTCGAAGACGATGCCCGACTTCCCGGCACTATGGTCGGCGATGGTGACGGGCAAGTAGGGGGAGAAGGCACTGCCGGGCAGGAAGCGGGAGTACGACGAGGACGACGTGCGGGTGCGGCCCGGCCGTTCCTCCCGTCCGCGCACGCGGACCCGACCCAAGCACGACGACGCGGTCGACGGGTTCGTGTTCGCGGTCGACCGGGGGCGCTACACGGTCGAGGTGGGCGACGACGCGCCCGTGACCGCGATGCGCGCCCGCGAGCTGGGCCGCAAGTCCGTCGTGGTGGGCGACCGGGTCTCGCTGGTCGGTGACACGTCCGGCGCGGCCGGCGCGCTGGCCCGGATCGTCCGGATCGCCGAGCGCACCTCGGTCCTGCGCCGCACCGCCGACGACGACGACACCACGCCCGAGGGCCGGCTCGAGCGGGTCGTCGTGGCCAACGCCGACCAGCTCGTCATCGTCAGCTCGCTGAGCGATCCGCCGCCGCGGACGGGTTTCATCGACCGCTGCCTCGTCGCCGCGTACGACGCCGACATCGACCCGCTGCTCTGCCTGACGAAGGCCGACCTGGCGGGGCCCGACGAGGTGCTCGGCTACTACGCCGAGCTCGACCTGCCGCACGTGCTGGTGCGGCCCGACTCCGACCTGACCGCCGTGCGCGAGCGGCTGGCCGACCGGGTGAGCGTGCTCGTGGGTCACTCCGGGGTGGGCAAGTCGACCCTCGTCAACCGGCTCGTGCCGGACGCCGACCGGGCGGTGGGGGTGGTCAGCGCGATCGGCCGCGGCCGGCACACCTCCACGAGCGCGGTGGCGCTGCGGCTGCCCGGCGTGCCCGGTTGGATCATCGACACGCCCGGCGTACGCAGCTTCGGGCTGGCCCATGTCTCGGCGGAGAGCCTGCTCCACGGCTTCCCGGACCTGGTCGAGGGCACGGTCGACTGCCCGCCCAACTGCGAGCACACCCCGACCGAGGCCGAGTGCGCGCTGGACGCCTGGGTCGCCGCCGGCAACGCCGACCCCCGCCGGCTGGCCTCGTACCGGCGCCTCCTCGCCTCCCGCGCCGGAGCCGACACCGAAAACTAGTAGCGTTTGCGGCCATGGCCCCCCGGTACGCGGACGATCTCTCGCTCGCCCATGTTCTCGCCGACACCGCCGACAAGATCTCCATGGACCGGTTCCGGGCCCTCGACCTCCGGGTCGAGTCCAAGCCCGACCTGACCCCCGTCTCCGACGCCGACCAGGCGGTCGAGCGGGCGCTGCGGGCCACCCTCGGCCGCACCCGGCCACGGGACAGCGTGCTGGGCGAGGAGTACGGCGTCTCCGCGGCGGCCGCCGGCCCGGGCCACCGGCAGTGGGTGATCGACCCGATCGACGGCACCAAGAACTACATCCGCGGCGTACCCATCTGGGCGACGCTGATCGCGCTGATGGAGGGCGACCAGCCGGTGGTCGGCCTGGTCTCCGCCCCCGCGCTCGGCCGGCGCTGGTGGGCCGCGCTCGGGCACGGCGCGTTCGCCGGCCGGCACACCGCCGCCGCGACACCCATCCGGGTCTCGGGTGTACGCCGGATCGGTGACGCGAGCTTCTGCTACTCGAGCCTGCACGGCTGGGAGGAGACGGAGCGGCTGGAGCCGGTCCTCGACCTGATCCGGCAGAGCTGGCGGAGCCGGGCATATGGCGACTTCTACGGATACATGCTGGTCGCCGAGGGTGCCGTCGACATCATGGTCGAGCCGGAGCTGTCGCTCTGGGACGTGGCCGCGCTGATTCCGATCGTCACCGAGGCGGGTGGTGTTTTCACCGATCTGTCCGGTCAACCGGGACCGGCGGGTGGCAGCGCGGTAGCCACCAACGGAAAAATTCATGAAGAGGTGTTAACCCGCCTGAGCTGACCGCTTGTCGGGTTCCGGGAGATCATCTCTGACCGGATGTTTTGATCGAAATACCCGGTGTGATCACGGGTTGCCGAGTTCGGCCGGTCGCCAAGCGGGATGCCAGGAACCTCCGTTACTGTGCGCGGGTGCTGTCCACCAGTTGGTCATTTCTCGCGGCGATGGTCATCGCGTACGGGATCGCCAACCTCCTCCAGTCGGTCGCGGCATCACGCACCAAGCTGCACACGTCGTGCAACCCGAAACTGCTGGTCCGGCTGGCCAGCCAACGGATCTACCTGTACGGCGTGGCCTTCCAGATCGTCGGCTTCCTGCTCGCCTTCGTCGCGCGCCGGGACCTGCCGCTCTTCCTCGTGCAGTCGGCGGCGTCGGCCGGCCTCGGGGTGACCGCGCTGTGCGGCGTGCTGATCCTGCGCTGGAAGCTCCCCAAGGCCGAGGTCGGCCTGCTGGCGCTGCTCTTCGGTGGCCTCTTCGCACTCGTCATCTCCGCCCAGCCGGCGACGGCGCACGGCATCGGCTCCGGCGGCCTCGGTGCGCTGCTGGCCTGGCTCGCCGCGATCGCCGTCGGCGGCATCTTCGCGGCCCGGCTGCACGGCGCGCCGGGCTCGGTGGCCCTCGGCAGCCTCGCGGGCATGGCGTTCTCCGCCGCCGCGGTCGCCGGCCGCCCGCTGGCCTCCAGCCACTCCATCTCCGAGTTCGTCTCGAGCCCGCTGCTCTACGTGCTGATCGGCGCCTCGCTGCTCGGCCAACTGCTGATCGGCCTCGCGATGCAGCGCGGCTCGACGACCGCCGCCGTCGCGTCGATGGACGCCGCCGCCGCGGTGCCGGCGGCCGCGATCGGCCTGCTCTTCCTCGGCGACAAGATCCACCCCGGCCGCGAGTGGGTGGCCGCGCTCGGCTTCTTCGTCACCCTGGCCGCGGTGATCGGCCTGACCCGGTACGCGGAACCCCAGCACCACCACCGGACCGCCGAGGCGAAGCCGCGCGCCCTGACCGCCGGCCCACGGGCGCTCAAGGCCCGCGCCCTGGCCGCCCGGCACATCGCGACCGACGCCGCCCGTACGGTCGTCGCCCGCCCGATGCCCGCCGGTCCCCCGCCGGGTTCCGGTCCGGCCCGGCGCTAGCCGTCGCCACACCGGGCGCAAACCGCCTGATCGGCGCGACGCGTCGGTTCGCCGCCCGAGCGGGGCGGGGTCGCGGCAAACCCGTCCGCATGAGCCCCCCTGGTACGGGGTATCGGACCCCCATGGCGCTCACCCGAACGCTCGCCCAAGCGGTCGTCGTGATCACCGGAGCCTCCAACGGCACCGGTGCGGCGACGGCCCTCGAGGTGGCGCGCGGCGGCGGCACGGTGGTGCTGGCCGCGCGCGGCGAACCGGCCCTGGACGCGGTCGCCGAACGCTGCCGGGCATTCGGTGGCCGGGCGGCCGTGCTGCCCACCGACGTCACCGATCCGGACGCCGTCATGCGGCTCGGGGAGACCGCCGCGGCGCTGTTCGGCCGGATCGACGGCTGGGTCAACAACGCCACCACCGGCGCGGTCGGGCTCTTCGAGGAGATACCGGTCGACCAGCTACGCCAGGTCGTCGAGGTCAACCTGCTCGGCGTCGCGTACGGGATGCGGGCCGCCCTGCCCCACCTGCGCGCGGCCGGCGGCGGCGTGCTGGTCAACAACGCGTCGGCGCTGTCCACCATCGCCCTGCCGTACCAGTCGATCTACAACGCGGCGAAACAGGGCGTCCGCGGGCTCGCCGACACCGTCCGCCAGGAACTCCGGGTCACCGGCGAGCGCCGGATCGCCATCTGCACGGTTCTGCCGGCCGGCACGACCGCACCGGTCCGCCGGTACGCGGCGGGCCTGCGCATCGCCCCGCCACCCCCGGTCCAGCCGCCGGAGGTGGCGGCCCACACCATCGTGCGGCTGCTCACGAGGCCACGCCGGGAGGCGTACGCCGGAGGTCTGGCCGGGCTGCCGTGGATGACCTGGCGACCCGTACCCGTCGTGACCGGGTTCGAGCGACGCGCCGCGGCGTTGCGCGCGTCCGCGATGCTGGGACTCGCCGCCGGCACCGCCGCGGGCACCATCGCGGCCGTCACCCGGCGACACGCGAGGGGGCGGCGATGGTGACGACGACACGTCACACGCGTGGTAGGGCGCGCGCGTCCCTCCCCGACCTGCACAATGGAGCGATCATGCCGACCGACGTGCATTTTCTGGTAGCCGCCGACGATCCGTACGCGGTCGTCCAGCTCCAGGGCGTGCTCGACCGCCGGTCGGCCGAGGCGCTGCGGGGTGCCCTGCTGTCCGTCGTCGCCGACCGCACGCCGACCGTGATCGAGGTTTCCGGCCACCGGATCGACGACCCGGCCGTGCTGTCGACCTTCGGCGAGGTCGCCCGCGAGACCGCGGACTGGCCCGCCGGCCACCCGGTGATCAGCGTGCCCGCCCCGTTCGCCGGAAGCTGGCAGGGCGTCGGGTTCCGGATCGCCGACGGGGTCGGCACGGCCGCCGGATACTCGCCCGACGACCTGCTGCGCGCCGACCTCGAGCCGATGACCGGTGCCGCCCGCCGGGCCCGCGAGCTGGTCACCGAGGCGTGCGCCCGCTGGGAGCTGCCCGCCGTGGCCGGTCCCGCCTGCATCGTGGTCACCGAGCTCGTCAACAACGTGGTCGCGCACGCCCAGACGGCGATGACGCTGCTGGTCGGGCGGGGCGCCGACGGCGACACGCTGCACCTGTCGGTGCGCGACTGGGCCACCGCGCTGCCCGTCTACCAGGGGCCGGTGCCGACGAGCTCGTACGGCGGCCGGGGCCTGCTGCTCATCCAGTCGGTGGCACTGCGCTGGGGCACCACCGACCTGCCCGACGGCAAGGTCGTCTGGTCGGTCGTCGCCGGGGACGACGACGAGTGAACTCGCTGGGCAAAACGCCGCTCACCAGGCAGGCTGAGAGCTGTGACCGGCAAGACTGACGCGCGGCTGCGCGAGCTGATCCTGCTGCGCCGTGTCCGCGACCGGATCGACCGCGACTACGCCGAGCCGCTCGACGTGGAGGCGCTGGCCCGCGGCGTGCACCTCTCGGCGGGGCACCTGAGCCGTGAGTTCCGCGCCGCCTTCGGCGAGTCGCCCTACAGCTACCTGATGACCCGGCGCATCGAGCGGGCCATGCTGCTGCTGCGCCGGGGCGACCTGTCGGTCACCGAGGTCTGCTTCGCGGTCGGCTGCGCGTCGTTGGGCACCTTCAGCACCCGGTTCTCCGAGCTCGTCGGCATGTCGCCGAGCGAATACCGGCGCCGGGCCGCCGCCGACGGGGCCGGCATCCCGGGCTGCGTCGCCAAGCAGGTCATGCGACCGATCAGGAATCGAGAAGCGGTCGCCGTCGTCCGCGACCTAACCTGACCCGCATGAGCATGCTGATTTTCCACACGTTCCTGCCGGCCGACGACCCGGAGAAGTCGCTCGAGTTCTACCGGGACGCGCTGGGTTTCGAGGTGCGCAACGACGTCGGCTACGGCGACATGCGGTGGATCACCGTCGCGCCGCCCGGTGAGCAGACCTCGATCGTGCTGCACCCGCCGGGCGCCGACCCGGGCATCACCGACGACGAGCGGCGGACCATCGCCGAGCTGATGGCCAAGGGCAGCTACGCCTCGATCGTGCTCGGCTCGTCGGACCTGACCGCCACGTTCGAGCGCATCCAGGCGAGCGGCGCCGAGGTCGTCCAGGAGCCGATGGACCAGCCGTACGGGGTGCGGGACTGCGCCTTCCGCGACCCCGCCGGCAACATGGTCAGGATCAACCAGCTCTCGTCCTGAGGCTTTCAGGCGTGCGGCGCGGCCAGCACCGGGGCGAGGCCGGCGACGCGCAGCGTGCGGCGCACGAAGACCTGCATGTCGCCGATGCGCAGCCGGACCCCGGCGGCCCGCGCGGCCTCCAGGCCGGCGAGCAGGGCCGACACCCCGGCCGCGTCGATGATGGGCACACCCGCCAGGCTCACCGCGACCTCGCGCGGCGCCGGCCGGGACCCGGCCACCTCGACCGCCTCGAGAAGCGCGGCCCGCAGCGGGTCCGCGGTGTCCCGGTCGACCTCGCCGGACACGTCGAGGCGGACCAGGCCGCCCTTGTCGCGCCGGCGGACGCTGATCTCGTGCTGTTCGCCGGGCCCGTTGCCCGCCTGCCACTGCCGCGGCGCGTCGCTGAGCATCGCTTCGCGCAGCCAGGCCAGCGCCCGGGAGAGCAGCCGGGACACGTGCATCTGCGAGATGCCCAGCTCGGTGGCGATCTCGGTCTGCGTCTTGTTGCCGTAGAACCGCAGCGCCAGGATGCGCCGCTCGCGCTCGGGGAGCCGGCACATCAGGCTGGCCACCGTCAGGCGGTCGTCGACCGCCTCCAGGCCCACGTCGGAGCCGCCGATCAGGTCACCCAGCTCGGCCTCGCTCTCGGCGCGGGCCGGCATGTTGAGGGAGAGCGGCGTGTAGGCGGCCGCGGTCTCCAGGGCCGACAGCACGTCCTCCTCGTCGACCCGGAGGCGCTCGGCCAGCTCGGCCACGGTGGGCGCGCGGCGCAGCTTGGCCGTCAGCTCCGTGGACGCCCGGTTGACCTCGATGCTGAGCTCCTGCATCCGGCGCGGCACGTGGACACCCCAGGTGCGGTCCCGGAAGTGCCGGCGCAGCTCACCGATGATGGTCGCTGCGGCGAAGCCGGTGAAAGCCCCACGTTCGGGGTCAAAACGGTCGACAGCCTTCAGAAGCCCCAGCCGGGCGACCTGTTCCAGGTCGTCCATCGGCTCGCCGCGGCCGCGGTAGCGCCGCGCCAGCCGCCCGGCGAAGGGCATGGCGGACCGGACCAGGCGTTCCCGCGCCGCCTCGCGCGCATCATCTCCGCAACGGTGGGCATATGACATGGCGACGGCGTCGAGGGCCGGCAGATCCAACTCGCCGGAAGCGGGCAGGCCGCTGTGAAGGGTCATCGCGCGAACTCCTCAATCGCCCTCACCGCCACCCTGGTCGGGCGGGGAGAGATGGCACCGGTGTGCGGAATGTGCGCTCTGATGCCCGCGTGTTGAGCACCCGGGGACGGGGTAGCCGTCCCCTCTTCGTGACCATACGTCGGGCCGCGCGAACCGAGCAATGAAAAGCGAACGCATTAGTTGCTTGGAGGCATCGATCACATCACCGGACCGCCGGTTGCACCCGGCCCGTCAGGGGTAGAAAGGCCGGTATGGCCCGCGAAGACGAGTACCCAGAGCCCTGGTCGGATCCGGAGAGCGAAGGCCTGCCGGGCACCGCCGACGACGACTCCACCGCGTACGACGACGTCGACTCGGAACGCGAGATCCAGGGACCGGACCCGGCCGCGCTGCCGGTCGACTCGCCCCTGGGCGTCGACCGCTTCGGCACCACCGCCGAGGAGGCCGAGCAGGGCGAGTCACTCGACTACAAGCTGGCGCGGGAGAACACTCCCGAACCGGTCGACGACCCCCTGGCGACCCCGGCCGACCAGCGGATCCTCGACGAGGAGGACATCGGCACCGAGAACGCCCAGGCGCAGCTCGACGCCGACGTGCTCGACGACGGGCCCACCGGTGACCCCGACTCCGAGGTGTCGCTCTACGACACCGACGGGCTCGAGCTCGACGGCGGTGGGCGGCCCATAGGGCGTCTGGTCGACCCGGCCCAGTTCGCCGGCGAGGACGAGCCCGAGGGCGCGCTCATCGACGACGAGGGCGACTCGATCGCGGACGACGCGGGCGCGGCCGGCGGCGGCGCCACGGCCGAGGAGCTGGCCATGCACGAGACGGAAGAGCCGCCGTACGAGTAACCGCTCCTAGTCCAGACCCTGCTCGATCGCGTACCGGGTCAGCTCGACCCGGTTGTGCAGCTGGAGCTTGCCCAGCGTGTTCTGCACGTGGTTCTGCACGGTGCGGTGCGAGACGCCCAGCCGCTCGGCGATCTGCTTGTACGACAGTCCTTTCGCGACCAACCGCAGCACCTCGGTCTCCCGCTCGGTCAGCTCCGGCGCGGCCGGCGCGGGCGCGGCGGCGAGCCGCCGGTACTCGCCCAGCACCAGGCCGGCCAGCCCGGGCGTGAACACCGCCTCGCCCGCCGCGGCCCGGCCGACCGCCGCCAGGAACTCGTCCGGCGCCGCCGACTTGACCAGGTAGCCGGTCGCGCCCGCCTTGACCGCGTCGAGCACGCTCTGCTGCTCGCCGCTGGCCGACAGCATCAGCACCTTGACCTCCGGCAGCGCGGCCCGCAGCCCGTGGATCACCTCGACGCCGGACACGTCGGGCAGCTGCAGGTCGAGCACGACCACGTCGGGTCGGGTCGCGCCGGCGATCCGCACCGCCTGCCGGCCCTCCCCCGTGGTCGCCACGACCTCGTAGCCGGCTTCGGCCAGATCGCGCGCGACACCCGTACGCCACATCGGATGGTCGTCGACCACCATCACCCGGATCGGGTCAGTCATGCCACGAGCTTAGGAACCACCAGCTCGATCTCGGTGCCCTGGCCCGGTGCCGAGTGGATGCGGACGGTCCCGCCGAGGTCGGTGACCCGGCCGCGGATCGACTGCGCGACACCCAGCCGGCCCTCCCGCTCGGCCGCCGCCAGCCGGCCCGGCGGGATGCCGGCGCCGTCGTCGCGGACCGTGACGGTCACCGCGGCGGGCTCGTCCTCGACCAGCACGAAGACCCGGGCGTCGGCACCCGCGTGCCGGGCGGCGTTGTCGAGCGCGGCGCCGACGGCCGCGGCGAGCTGGGCCGCCACCTCCGTGGGCAGCGGCACCGCCGTCGCGGGCGCGGCGACCGAGACGACGTCGCTGGCGTACGCGCTGACGAGCGCGCCGAGATCGACCACGCCGGAGGTGGCCGGCGGCGGCGGGCCGGTCGCGACCAGCCGGCGCAGCGCGGCCTCCTGCTCCCCCGCCAGCCGGGCCAGCTCGCCGGCCTCGCCGTCGAGGCTCGCACCGCGCCGCCGGACCAGCGCGAGCACCTGCAGCACCGAGTCGTGGATGTCCCGGGCCAGCCGCTCCCGCTCCCGGTTGGCCGCCTCCAACTCGGTCGCCCGCTGCAACCGGGCCTCCGCGATCGCGCCCAGCCGGGCCACGTGCCCGACGCCGACGGCGGCCAGCAGCATCAGGGTGGTGCCGGTCAGCGACGCCTGATTCAGCCTCGGCCGCACCGCCAGGTCGGCGAGGCCGAGCAGCAGGGCGGCCACGACCCCGAGCCGCCGCCCGCCGGCCACCGCCCAGGCCAGCACCGGCGCGGCCAGCCAGGCCACGGCGAGCCCCGGCGTGCCGTTGCCGAGCGCGTCCCGGCCGATCACCCACTCGGCGGAGAGCAGCACCCCGGCGGTGACCGCGAGGTCGGTGGCGAGCAGCCCCCAGCGCCGCCGCTCCGGCCGGGTGAACAGCCAGCTCGCCGCGACGGTCCAGCCGACCAGGACGACGACGACCGGGATCGCGGCCAGCGGGCGGCGGTAGTCGCTGACGTTGCTGACGATCAGGGCCAGCGCGAAGGCCAGCGAGGCGAACCGGTAGACCACGATGGCGCGCCACAGGGGCCCCTGCAGGCCGCCGCTGGTCGGCGCCGCCGACGTCACGACGGCCGGGGCCGCAGCGCGAGGACGCAGGTGTCGTCGCCGGGGTTGGCCGGCTGCAGGCGCTCGATGAGCGCGTCGACCGGGAGCTGGCCGGTGCTCGCGACGGTGCGCAGCAGCGGGCCGAGCCAGTCGCTGTCGTAGCCGCCCCGGCGCTCGATCAGGCCGTCGGTGTAGAGCAGCACCGTGTCCCCTTCGGCCAGCGTCGTCGTGACGGTGTCGTACGTGCTGTCGGGGCGTGCCCCGACGATCATCCCGGGTGGCCGGGTGAGCGCCGCCGCGGTGCCCCCGGAGACCAGGATCGGCGGCGGGTGCCCGGCCTGCGCCCAGGTGAGCTCCCGCGTCTCCGGATCGAAGTGTGCCACCACGACGGTCGCTGTGGGTTCACTGGCGTCGTCGTGCACTATCCGGTTCAGGTAGGCGAGCAGCTCGCCCGGCTCCGTGCTGGTGACCGCCAGCGCCGCCACCGAGTGCCGCAGGCGGGCCATGGTCGCGGCGGCGGTGATGCCGTGCCCGGCCACGTCGCCGACCGCGAGCAGGCTGCGGCCGTCGGGCAGCTCGACGATGTCGTACCAGTCGCCGCCGACCCGGCTGACCACCTCGGCCGGCAGGTAGCGGACCGCGACGTCGAGCCCGGGCAGGCGCAGCACGCCGGTCGGGATCGGCAGGATGATCTGCTGCAGCGCGGTCACCAGCCGGTGCTCGGTCTGCTGGCTGCGCAGCCGCTCGGCCAGCTCCGCCTCGATGTCGACCAGCCGGGCCCGGTCGCGGGCGGCCGCCTCGCGCGCCGTGACGTCCTGGACGATGCCGTAGACCTTGAGCACCCGGCCGGTTCGGTCGCGCACGGTTTCGAACCGGGCCCGCAGGTGGCGCTCCTGCCCCTCGGCCAGGATGCGGTAGTTGAGGTCCGCCGACTGCCCGTCCTCGAACACCCGGGCCAGCCGCGGCGCGATCCGCGGGGCGTCCTCGGGGTGCAGCTGGGCGACCGCCTCGTCCAGGGTCGGCGGGCCGCTCTCGGGGTCGCGCCGGAAGATCGCGTACAGGCCCTCGGACCAGTAGACGCCGCCGGTGGTCAGGTCCCACTCGCCCCAGCCGAGGCGGCCGAGCCGCTCCGTCTGCGCGATCCGGGCGGCCAGCCGGCGCTCCTCGTCGTGCCGGGTCCAGGTGAGCAGGACGCCGCCGCCGAACCGGGAGATCCGTACGGTGAAGACCGCCGTCTCGACGCCCGGTGTCTGCGGCGTGTAGGTGAACGGGCCGATCTCCCTCGGCCGCCCCGTCTCGAGCACCTGGGCCAACGAGTGCCACACCTCGCCGCCGACGATGCTCGGGTAGCTGGTCGCGGTGCTCGTGCCGACGAGCTCCCGGCCGCGCAGGCCGGTCACGTCGCTGGCCTCCGGGCTGGCCGCCACCAGCACCCAGTCGACGATGGTGCCGGCGGCGTCGCGGATCGGCACGGAGACACCGACCGCGCCGGGCAGGGCGTCGAGCATCGACTGCGCGTCGGTGATCCAGCCCGCCTGGTGCGGGTGGGACCGCAGGCGCTCGACCACCTCGTCGCTGACGGCGTCGACGGTCCGGCTGACGGCCGCGCGTACCTCCGGTGGGAAGGGTTGCCGCTGCGCGAAGAAGGCCACCACGACGGCGCCGGCCTCGGCGCCGACCGGGACCACCGCCCGGGACGGCCATTCCGCGCCGGGACCGCCGACCAGCAGGTAGTGCGGCGGCGTCGCGGTGCGGTCGGGCAGGAAGAGCGGGTCCCGGGTACGCGCGACGTAGCCGGCCTCGGTCGGCGGGTGGGCCGGCACCCGGCTCCACGCGTCGACCACGGCCGGCGGCACCCCGGCAGCGCCGACGAGCTGCAGGGAAGCGTCCGGCTCGACCGCGTACACGGCGACCGCGTCGGCGCCCACCTCGTGCCGCAGGCGGTCGCGCAGCGTGCCGGCCAGGTCGGCCAGCGGCTCCCGGCCGGGCGCGGCGACCGCCCGCGCGGCCATCCGGGCCGCCTCCGCGGCGGCGGCGCTGGCCATCCGGCGCACCTCGTCGAACGGGGCCGCCGGGGCGGGCGAGCGGTCGAGGATCGCCGCGGCGGCCTCCGGCTCCGACACGCCGGAGCGGTCGGCCAAGCCGCGCAGCCGCTGTCTCGCCTCTACCGGTGAACACTCCAGTCGCTCCGCCAACACCGCCACCGCGGCGTCGATCAGGGCGGCCAGCGGGCCGTCCGCTCCGGGGACCTTCCGGTTGTCCGGCACGATCCGACGATCCCACAGACGCGGGCGTGTCGGCGCGGGCTTGCGACCAGCGCCACCTCGGCTGGCGGGCATCCGTCAGGGCGGATGCGGGGCCGGCCGGCACGACGTAGTGTGATTGCGGGACACCGCCCGCGGACGGTGGCTCCAGGCTGCGACAACGGCGGCCACCCGGCTAGCACCTCCGAGGCGGCACATGACCGACGACGGGCACCATCGGCCTGAGGCGGTCGCGCCCGCCACGGGGTCGCTGCTGCTGGCCGAGACGTTCTCACGGGGTCAGGTGACCGATCTCCGGCACTCGTTCGCGGGCTGCGCCGAGGCGGCGGGCCTCCGCGACCAGCGCCTCGACGACTTCGTGCTCGCGGTCAACGAACTGATCACCAACGCGGTACGCCACGGCGGCGGCGCCGGGCAACTACGCCTCTGGCGCGCGGGGGCGACGCTCGTCTGCGAGGTGTCGGACGGCGGCGCCGGCATCGGCGCGGAACGCCTGGCCAACCACGAACGCCCGGCCCCGGACACGGCGGGCGGCTGGGGCCTCTGGCTGGCCGACCAGCTCAGCGACAGCATGGCGGTAGCCACGGGCCCGGCGGGCACGACGGTCCGGATCACCACGTCCCTGGACGAGGCGGACGGCCGCGTCGGCACCCTGGCCGCCGTCGCCAGCCGCGACGACACCACCGCCGGCCTGGCCGGCGGGGCCGGTGGCTTGGGCGCCGCGAGCAGCGGACTCGGCGGTCGAGGCGGCGTGACGGGTGCATCCGGCGGCGACGGCGGTGCGGCCAGCGGCCTGGGCGCCGGGGATGAAGGCCTGGCCGGTGCGGCCGGCGGACTGGGCGGTGCGGGTGACGGCCTGGGCGGTCGGGTCGCGGACCCGGCGGGGGCGCGGGAGCGCCTGGAGTGAGCACCGACCCGGCGGCGCCGCGGCAGGCCACCGGCGGTCCGTGGATCGAGGAGACGGAGCTGGCCGCTCCGCTCGTGATCAGCATCGAACCGGCTGACGCACTGGTGCGGTTGCGGGTGGCCGGGGAGCTGGACATGTCGACGGCGCCCGGGTTGTTGGCGCGGATCGAGGCGCTGGCCGCGGCCGGGTCGCCGCGGCTGGTGGTCGACCTGACCGCTCTGATCTTTTGTGACTCGGCCGGGCTCACGACGTTCGTGCGCGGCGATCGGCGGTGCATGGAGGCGGGCGGCTGGCTACGCCTGACGGGCGCGCGCGGTCAGGTGGCTCGGGTGATCGACATCAGCGGCGTGGCCGACGCCCTGGGTTATCGGCCGTCCTGAGGTCGTGCTGGCGCGTCCCCCCGTGCTCCTTATCGGTTGTCCTGGTCGAGATCGGGATCCGCCTGGTCAGGCGGCTCGGGTAGGAGTTGGCCGCTCAACCACGCGTCGGCGTCGAGATCGAGCCGCTCGGCCTCACTGCCGCGCGGCACCTGGGCGTAGGTGTCCGCCAGGAAGGCGGCGACCGTCGCCCGCGGCGCCTCGAGCAGCGCCTGGCCGTCGGGTGAGCTCAGCGCCAGCGCGATCGCGTCGCCCTGGGTCGTGCGCCACGGCCAGATCCGCACGTCGCCGAGCCCGGTCGGCTCGTTGAGGCCCGCCGCGAGCAGGTCGCGGGCGAACGACCAACTCACCGTGTCGCGCCGTCGACGATCCAGGAAGAACCGGACCCGCACCGCGTACGGGTCGGCCGGGTCGTAGTGCAGCCCGCAGGCCACCGGCACCCCCGTCGCGTCCGGCGCCAGCAGCCGGACCACCGTCTCCACCGCGACCGCGGCCGGCTGTCGCGTCTTCTTTCCGCCCGATCCGTCGACCGCCGGAACCGGCTCACGCTCCATGCCGTCCCCCTCTCACCCGGTCGTGCACCATGCCGATCGGAGGCTCACCCGATCGTGTTTCGTGAATGGTGCCGTGTGTCAAGAGGGTGGGGTCGCACACCGCGTGCGCGCAACCCGTCCTTTCTCGGTCCCACCGGGGGGACCGTCGGGGATGGACCGACGGAGGTCAGGAGAGCAGCAGGCCGACAGCGATCGCGACCATGACGGCGGCGACCACCCCGTCGAGCACCCGCCAGGCCCCCGGCCGGGCCAGCACAGGGGCCAGCTTGCGGGCACCACCGCCGAGCGCGGCGAACCAGACGGCGCTGGCCGCGACCGCCCCGGCGGCGAACACCCACTGGTGGCGGTGCTGGCTGGCGACCGCACCGAGCAGCAGCACGGTGTCGAGGTAGACGTGCGGGTTGAGGTAGGTGAAGGCCAGGCAGGCGACCAGCGTGGCCCGTAGCGTCGCGGGCCGGGCGGCGCCGGCGTGCAGGGCGGCGGCCGGGCGGGCGGCGCGGCGGGCGGCGAGCACCGCGTACGCCAGCAGGAACGCCGCACCGCACCACTTGGCGACCTGCAGCAGCATCGGCCGGTCCGCGATCGCGGTGCCCATCCCGGCGACCCCGAGTGCGATCAGCAGCGCGTCGGAGGCGGCACAGGTGATCACCACGGCCCAGACGTGCTCCCGGCGGAGCCCCTGGCGCAGCACGAACGCGTTCTGGGCGCCGATGGCCGCGATGAGGGCGAGCGAGTTGGCGAAGCCGGCGAGCACGGAGGTGAACATGGCCGAACCGTACGTGCGGCGCAGGCCGTACTCCAGCTAAGGTTTTTCATGCTTGTTTAGAATTTCTCATCATGGCGCTCGACTCGACCCAACTGGCGACATTCGCCGCGGTGGTCGACGAAGGCAGCTTCGAAGCCGCGGCCCGCGTCCTGCACGTGACCCCGTCCGCGGTCAGCCAACGGATCAAGGCACTGGAGCAGGCGGTCGGCCAGGTCGTGCTGCGCCGGGCCAAGCCGTGCCGGGCGACCCCCGCCGGCCGGCCGTTGCTGCGGTTGGCGGGCCAGATAGCGGTCCTGGAACGCGAGGCGCTGGCGGCCGCGGGCCAACGCGGCGCCACCTGGTCCCGGGCGGCGATCGTGGTCAACGCGGACTCGCTGGCCACCTGGTTCCTGCCGGCGCTGGTCACGGCCGGGGACCGGATCCTCTTCGACGTACGCGAGGACGACCAGGACCACACCGCCGAGTTGCTGCGCGACGGCGCGGTGATGGCCGCGGTGACCGCACAGCGCGAGGCGGTGCAGGGTTGCCGAGCGGAACGCCTGGGCGCGATGCGCTACGTGGCGACGGCGGCCCCGTCGGTGGCGGCCCGCTGGTTCCCGGCGGGTGGCACTCCCGAGGAGTTCGCGGTGGCACCGATGCTGGTGCTGGACCGCAAGGACCGGTTGCAGCACCGTTTCCTGCGCCTGCTCAGCACCCGCCCACCGGAGCCACCGACGCACTACGTGCCATCGGCCTGGGGCTTCACGGAAGCGATCCGCCTGGGGGTGGGCTGGGGCCTGATGCCGGAACAGATAGCCACGACAGATTTGGGAGCGGGCCGAGTGATCCGCTTGGCGGGAAGCCAGCAGTTGGACATCCCGCTCTACTGGCAACACTGGAAACTGAACTCCACAGTGCTCAAGGCACTAACGACGGCAGTCCGCACCGCCGCGGCGGCGGCCCTCCGCTGAACGCCGAGAGAAACGAGGACTCGCCCGGGACGACCCTCAACCACCCGAACCGCCGGAACAAGGCGCACCGAAGCGCCGCCGCTGTCGGCGGACGAGGCGCGGGACCTACTCGCGCTGGCCAGTGAACTCAGGCGCCAACTCGCCACCGACGTCGGCGCCACCGATCCGCCAAGGCTGCAGTTGGCACGGCCCGGTCCCACCGTGGCACCGCCACCTTCCGTCTCCGCTTAGCCGACCCGCGCGATCGGGTTTGGAGCGGTCGCCGCAGCCCGGTCCCGACGTGCCGCCACGCCCGTCCGTCGTCGCCTGGCCAGCCCGGGCGATCAGGTCGCCGAGCGGTCGCCGCGGCCCGTGACGGCCAGGACCGCCAGCACCACGGCGCCCGTGCCCCAGACGATGGTCAAGGTGAGTGGGTCCGGCAGCGTCGGGAGCGGAACAGGCCACGCGTCGTCCGGGAAGACCGGCGTCGCCGGGCCCGCGACGGCCCACGTGCCGACCGCCAGCAACGGGCCGACGATGACGCCCACCAAGGTCGGCCAGAGACGTAGGCGCCGGGCCGCCCCGCGGAGGGTGCGGGCGCTGACGCCCTGCGCCCGAAGTACGCGGCCGCGGGCCGCGCGGTTCGTGCGCTCCACCGCGGCTACCAGGCCCAGGCCGAACAGCACCAGCAGCACCGCGAAGGCCGCCGTGACCAGTTCGTAGCGGGCCGCCAGCGCCGCGCCCGAGGCGTCGGCGTAGTCGGCGTGGTCCGCCGCCACCGTCTGGTCGAGGACCGTCAGGCCCGCGGCCGTCAGGCGGGCCACCGCGTCATCCGGCGCGTCCGGGCCCAGCCAGACCTGCGGGAAGCCGCCCTCGCCCATCGGGGCGGCGCGGTTCAGGTATTCGAGGTCTACCAGCAGGCCCGACGAGCCGACGCCGGGGAGGGTGGGGCGGGAACCGATCGCCGTGGCCGGCGCCGGCTCCGTGCGGCCCGGTGACACCACCGCCCAGCCCGTGTCGGTCTCCCGTGCGGTGGCGGAGTCGGTGCGCAGCACCGGCACCACCTCGGGCACGTCGGCGACGACCAGCCGTTGGGGCGCGTCGGTCGCGGTCATCTCGACCGTGACCGCGCCGCCGCCGGTCGAGACCTTCGGTGCGGTGACGATGACGCCACCCTGGATCAGACCGCGCCAGCGATTGCTGTCGCTGAGCACCTCCGGGCCGGCGACCACCTGGTCGGGACCGGTCTGGCTGATCTCGTGGACGGTGACCCGCATCGTCGAGGGCACCGGTTCGACCTCGATCGCGATCAGCCGGCAGCCGGCCTCGCACGCGGGCAAATCGTTGGCGTAACTGTGCCGGCCCAGGTGGACGTCGCCGAGCGCCACCGGGCGTTCGCTGCCGCCGGGCGGCTGCACGATGGCCCGTAGCTCCGGCTCCGCCCCCGGCCGGAAGGCGCCGCGGACCGGGTCGAAGGTGGGCATCTCGACCGTCGCGTCGATCTGGATGCGGCGGCCGGTGATCGGCGCCGAGGGCGGCACCGGCGGACGCAGCCCGCGCACCAGGTCGGCGGGCACCGAGTCGGGTGGCGCGACCGCCACGAGCCGTTCGCTGTCGACCGCCATGGTCGGCGGGCCGGACCCGGTCGAGGGGATCGCGACCACGGCCATCGCCCAGCGGCCCTCCGGGTCGGCCTCGCGCACCGCGGTCCGTAGGTTGCCCCCGCTGATCAGGTTGACGTTGAGGAGCTGGGCGGCGCCGAGCTCGACGCCGGCGCGCTGCGCCCGGGCCGCGTCGCCCGCGTCGACCGCCAGCACCGTGAAGCAGAGCAGGGAGGCGCCGAGCACGGCCAGCGTCACGGCCCGCCGGGGCGCCGCCCGGCGGGACAGCTCGATCCCGGCCAGCGCGGCGGAGAGCCGGCCGGCGGACAGCGCGCGCAGGCCGGCCCGGCGGGCGGCGGGCGCGAGCAGACGGCTGGCGAGGAGGGCTCCGCCGAGGATCACCAGCGCGGGCGCCAGGACCGCGATGCCCCCGCGCGGCGGCCCGGTCGCGTTGCGCGCTTCCAGCACCGCGAACGCGGCCAGCGCGACCACCATCGCGTCGACGGTCAGCGAGCGCCAGGCCCCACCCTGCCGGAGCACCTTGCGGAGCAGGTCGATCGCCCGGCCGGTGACCACGGTGCGGTAGGCGAGGGCCACGGCCAGCACCGCGCCGGCCATCGCGACCAGCGCGTAGCGGCGCAGGCCGGAATCCAGGCTGAGGTCGACGTCGCCGCCCGGCACCGCGTACGCGCCGACGAACTGGCCGGCGAGCAGGCCCAGCGGCGCACCCGCGAGCACCGCGACCACGTCGGGCCCGGCCGCCAGGGTCCAGCGGTAGGGCACCGGTAGGCCGCGCACCGCCACCTGGCCGAGCTCTGTGCGCCGGGCCTCGGCGCCGGCCGCGGCGGCCAGGAAGATGACGAACCAGCAGAGCGGGACGACCGTGAGCGCCAGCCACGGCACGAGCGAGCGGACCGCCGCCCTGCTCTGCTCGATCCGCTCGACCAGGTCGTCGGTGCCCGCGACGAGGGTGGTGTCCCGCTCGTTGGCCTCGGCCGTCAGCCGCTCGATCTTCTCCGGGTAGTGGTCGACCCAGTCGACCGTGAGTTGCGCCGGGTCGGCGATGAGGTCGTAGGTCTGCGTCTCCGGGACCAGCCCGGTGAGCAGCCGGCCGGTGGCCCGGGACCCGAAGATCGGCTCGACGCCGACCCGGTTGATCGTGCTGGCCGCGCGCACGTGCGGATCCACGAACAGACCCGGCGGGTACGGCGAGACGGCTCCCCAGTAGGGGTGGGTCGGGTCGATCGGGTGGTAGACGCCGACGATCGAGAGCGACACCGTCTGACCCATGCGGACGAGCTGGGCGGCGCCCTCCACGGTCTGGAACTCCGCCTGCCGGAACGAGATCGCGTCACCGACGCCGGCCTCGAGCTGGGCGGCGCTCTCCTTGCCGATCATCACCTCGGCCCGGCCGGTGGGGCAGCGCCCGGCGTCGAGCGTGACGTGCGCGCACACACCGTCGCGATAGGACAGCTGCCACGAGAGGTCCATCGTCTTCGGCGCGACGTCGATGGCGGAGCCGAAGACGAGGTCGAACCCGGGCGTGGCGAACGCCGGGCCGCCGAGCCGCTCGAAGGCGTCGCCGATCTCCCGCGGGTCCTTGTTGCTGGTGAAGCTCAGCACCCGCTCGTGGGGTGCCGCGGCCGCGACCTCGTTGGCCACGACGGACCGTTCGGCGGCCACGGTGTAGGCGGGGCCGGCCACCGCCGCGGTCACCGGCAACGCACCGAGCAGCAGCAGGACGGCGGTGCGCCAGCGGGCCGCGCGGAGCAGGTCGACGATCACGCCGATCATGTGGGCTCACCCCCGTCGCGCCGGACGCGGCCGGAGGCCAGCGCGACGACCAGCGCGAACACCAGGGCGGCGGAGACCGCGGCGAGCAGGAGCGGCAGCGGGCGCACCGCGGCCGGTGGAGGCAGCACGTCCCAGCGGTCCGGGAACGCGGACAGCGGCGCCGCGAGGACGGTACGCGCGGGCACCGCGGTGACGACGCCGGCCACCAGCGCGACGGCGGACACGATCAGGTAGCCACCGAACATCGCGCGCCGGGCGGTGCGGGCGCTGAGCCCCTGCTGGCGCAGCGCCGCGAGCTCGGCGCCGCGGGGCCGCCGCTCCACCGCGACGATCACCCCGAGCGCGCCAGCGGCGAGCAGCACCATCAGCGCGGCGGCGATGAGCTGGAACCGGGTCGTGGACGGCGGCGCCTGGCGGGAGTAACGGTCGGCCAGCGCCGCGATCGTGCCGCCGCCGTAGACCGCCACGTCGTGCGCCGCGAGCCGGTCGGCCAGGTCGGCCGGCGCCGCGCTGGTGGCCCACACCTGCAGCGACTCGCCGCCGCCGAGGTCGCTGCTCATCAGGTCGGCGGTCTCGAGGTCGACCAGCACCGCGTCGCGCCCGACCCGGGGGACCGCCACGGCCGAGCCGGTGATGGTGATCGGGACGGCGCTGCCCGGGAACGCCACCACGTGCGGGTCGGAGGCGTCGAACTCGGCACGCCGCACGCCGGCCGCGATGGCCGGGAGCCGCTCGGGGTTGTCGTCGACGTAGACGAACGGGTCGTTCGGGGACGGTGGCGGGGGGCCGGGCGTGACGACCAGACCCGTCGCGGTGCTGGCGACGGCCGCCGGTGCCGGGCCGCCCCCGACGGCGGTGCGCCAGCGGGACCGTTCGGCGAACGCCGGCGTGTCGATGCCGCCCTCCGCGCCACGCAGCGCCGAGAGCAGCACGGCGTCGGGCGCCGGGTATTCGGGCGACTCGATCGGGAGCCCGGGAAGCGCCGGCGCGGGCGGCGCCGTCGCCTCGGGGACCACGCCCGACCCGACGATCTCGAAGGAGACCAGCCGGCACCCGGCCGCACAGCCCGGCGCGGCGGCGCGGTAGTCGCCGGCACCACCCTTGACCCAGCCGAAGTCGGCATGGACCGCCGCGCCGCCGGTCGTCTGGAGGGCCGCCTTGACCTGGGCGCTGCCGCGCAGCGCGGTCGCCGTCAGGGTCAGCTCCGCCCCCGTCACGGTCAGCGGGGCCGGTGGCTCCGGCCGCAGCCGGGCCGCGACCGCCGCGGCGTCGGCCCCGCCGTAGTCGCCGCGCCAGCGCGGCACGGTCGCGAGCCGGGTGGTGTCGACGGCCAGCACGCCGAGGTTGGCCGACGCCACGACGGCCATCGCGAACTCGCCCCGCGGGTCGATCTCCCGGGTCGCCGCGAGCAGCACCGTGCGGCTCGGTGCCGTGACCAGCAGGACCTGGTCGGCGCCGATCTCGGTGGCGGCCCGCTCGGCGCCGGAGCGGGTCGTGGTGTCGGAGGTGGTCACCGCGACGCAGAACAGCGTGACGGCCGCCGTGAGCAGTGCGGTCAGCCGGGGGACGGCCGGCCGGCGCGCCAGTTCGGTCGCGGTGAACGCGACACCGAGGCGGCCGGCCCGCAGTGCCCGCCGCGCGACGCCGGCCGCGATCGGCACGACGACGCGGGCCAGGACCACGCCCAGGGCGAACGCGAGCAGGGCCGGGGCGAGCAGGGCCAGCCACGTGCTCTGCTGGCCGGCGCCCTCGACCGGGTCGCGGCTCGCGTAGGACCAGGCCTCGTAGGCGCCGGCCAGCGCGAGGATGACCAGCACGCCGTCGACCGCGCCGTAGCGCCAGCCGGTGCGGCGCGGCGGCACCGCCCGCATCAGCAGCGCGACCGGCGCCGAGAGCGCCCGGCGCTCCGCGATCGCGGCGGCCAGGATCGCGCCGAGCACGGTCACCGCAGCGGCGGCCACCGAGAGCAGGTCGGTGGTCGTGGGGGAGAACTCCGCGATGCCGACACCGGCGCGCAACGGCACCATGACCGCGAGCCCGACCAGGCCGCCGAGCAGCATCGGCACCGCGCTCTGGCCCAGCGTCAGCGCGAGCATCCGGGATCCGCCGGCGCCGCGGAGCTTGAGCAGGCCGATGTCGCGGTGCCGCTCCAGCGCCCCGTGCCGCACCGCGAGGAACAGCGCGATCCAGCAGAACGCGAGCAGCTCGATCATGCTGATCGGCACCGCGTACACGATGTCCAGTTGGCTGTTGTAGATGGTCACCGCGAGCACCCGCAGCGGCGTCTGCGGCTCGTAACCGCGCTCGCCGAGTGTCGGGGTCGCCTCGACGATGCGGTCGCGCACGGACAGCGGCGGGTGGTGCTGGAACACGTCGCCGCTCGCCACGGCGTCGACGACCAGCGTGGTGGTCTGCGGCCGCGCGGCGACGATCGTCTCCGGCACCGTGAACAGCGGCGGGTTCTGCTGGCCGGAGTCGAGCAGGCGGGCGGCCGCCCAGTAGTCGGAGTAGGGGTCGCGGATCCGGTAGACGGCCGTGACGGTGAACGGCTTCTCCTCGTAGCCCGGCGCGTAGGCCAGCGCGTCGCCGACCTCGACCCCGAAGTTGCGGGCCGTCGGCTCGCTCACCGCGACCTCGCCGGGGCGGCTCGGGCAGGCGCCGTCGAGGTCGACCTCGGCGCAGAAGCCGGTGCGGTTGACGAGGAGGACGTTGTTGCTGTTGGAGCCGACGACCACCGAGCCGTTGACCACCCAGCTGCCGTGCACCCGCAGGTCAGGCAGGCCGATCTCGGTGCCGACCTCCTGCTCGGCCTGGCTGACCGCGTCGGGGCGCAGGTCGGCCTGGTCGATGGGCCGGCGCATGAACACGGCCCGGTCGAGCACCGGCGCGGCCTCGGCCGTGGCGTGGGCCAGGTCGCGGGTGGCCGTGGCGATGTATTGCGGTGCCGCGGCGGCCGCGCCGGCGGAGAGCACGGTGAGCAGGAACAGCGTGATGGACGGAGCGCGCCGGCTGGCCAGCGCGCGCAGGATGAGCCCGAACATCCCCCGCTCCCGTCGTCGGGCCCGGCGGCGGCGCCGGGCTCGTCTCTGGTGGACGCGTCCACCGTGCGGAGAGGTTGTCACGATCGATCGCTCTGCGCTGCCCCGGAACCCCGAGACTGTGAAACTTGCGCGCACCCAGCAGGATGGCTGCATGGAACTCGTTCGTAAGATCCCCGCCATCCGGTGGTTCGCCCGGATCGGTGCCGTGCTGACGACCGCGTCGCTCGCCGTCCTCGTGCCGGCCATGGCCTGGGCCAGCACCTCCGGCGCCTACGACGTGGCGGTCGAGGCGGCCCGCAGCCGCCGTCGTGGCGGCTTCGGCTTCTTCGGCGTCGCCGGCCTGCTCTGCTGCCTGGTCGTGGTCGCGGTGGTGGTCGTCGCGGTCCTTCTCGTCAACAAGAACCGCAAGCGCCGCTAGCTCGCCAGGGCGGTCGCGGCGGCGCGGGAGAACTCGACGGCGGCGTCCGCCGGGCCGTACTTGTCGGTGGCCACCGTGTCGGCCGCCGCGGCCAGCAACTCCCGCAGCTTGGTGTGCGCGGCCGGGGGCGGCGCCGGCGCGGGGCCGATCCGGTCGCGCATCGCGTTCTCGAACTCGTGCGCGGTGCGGGCCGGCCCCTGGGCCAGGTCGGCGGCGTTGGCCTCGCGCACCTCGAGGTTGGGCGCGAAGCCGCGGTCGTCGCCGAGGGCGCGCCCAGCCTGCGGGTCGTTGGTCAGGAAGTCGATCACGTCGGCGAGCACCTCCGGCGACCGGGTGCCCCGGTAGCCGGCCCAGTAGTAGCTGGCCCGCGTCCACTGCCCGCGGGCGTCGCCGGGGCAGCCGACCAGGGCGAGGTCGTCGTCGGTGCGCCCCTGCCAGGCCGCGAAGTCGGTCGACCAGCCGAACGCGGCCGCGGCGGTGCCCTTCGTCAGCGCCTGCTCACCCGTCGGCTCCCCGGCCTTCGCGATCGCCCCGTCCTCGCGCGCGTCGCGCCACATCGTGAACCAGCGCGTCACGTCGGGCGCGTTGAAGCCGGGCCCGCCCTTCTTCTCGTACAGCTCCCGCCCCTGGGCCCGCAGCCACATCCAGAACGCGTCCAGGTCGCCGGATCCGTCGGCCAGGCCCGCGACGTCCTCGCCGCTCTCCGCGTGCACGTCCCGCGCCCAGGCGAACAGCTGCGGGTAGGTCATCCCGCTCTTGGGCTCGGCGACCCCGAGGTCCTTGACCAGCGTGCGGTTGTAGACGACGGCCGGCGTCCCGGCGCCGGCGGCGACCGCGAACGTCTTGCCGCCGACCTTGCCGTAGTCCGCGAGCCCCACCGGGAATCGGGTCACGTCGATCTGACCGCCCGCGACCGGCGCGCTCAGGTCGAGCAGCAGCCCACGGCCGGCGTAGTCGACCAGCCACGCGTCGTCGATCTGGAAGAGGTCGGGCGCGTTGCCGCCGACCGCCTGAGTGGCGAGCCGGTCGTAGTAACCGGCCGCGCCCTGCCAGGTGACCTTGAAGTTGGTGCCGGGATGGCGCGTCGAATAGAGCTTGAGCGCGGCCTCGGTGTGCTCCGCCCGGGCCTGGTCGCCGTACCAGAACACGGACAGCGTCACCGGCCCGGTGGATCCTTCGGACCGGCCCGCCGAGCAGCCGCCCGCCAGCAGGGTGACGACGGCGAGCAGGGCGACGACCGGCCGGCGTGGGAAGCCGCGCACGCCTGGACTCCTCGCTGCTGGGTTACTGGATCGTCAACTACACCGCCCGTACCGACGGGGTGTCAACTGCTCGTGATCTACTGAATCGGTGGAGCTGCTGCACCAGGGGAAAGTCCGCGACGTCTACGCCGACGGCGACGAGCTGGTGCTGGTCGCCTCCGACCGGCTGTCCATCTACGACGTCATCCTGCCGACGCCGATTCCCGACAAGGGCGCCATCCTGACCCGGCTCTCGCTGTGGTGGTTCGCGCAGCTCGCCGGCATCGTGCCCAACCACGTGATCTCGGCGACCGACGTGCCGGCCGAGTTCGCCGGGCGGGCGATCCGGGTCCGGCGGCTCGACATGCTGCCGGTCGAGTGCGTCGCGCGCGGCTACCTGACCGGCGGCGGCAAGCGGGAGTACGACGAGACCGGCACCGTCTCCGGCATCCCGCTCGCGCCCGGCCTGGTCGAGGCGCAGCGGCTGCCCGAGCCCATCTTCACCCCGTCGTCCAAGGCGCCGAAGGGCGAGCACGACGAGCCGATCTCGTTCGACCAGGTGATCGCCGAGGTCGGTCGGGAGACCGCGGAGGCGATCCGGGACATCACGATGGCCGTCTACCGGCGTGGCGCGGAGCTGGCCGCCGAGCGGGGCGTGCTGATCGCCGACACGAAGATCGAGCTGGGCCGGGCGACGGACGGCACGCTGGTGCTGGGCGACGAGGTGCTCACCCCGGACTCGTCACGGTTCTGGCCGGCCGACGACTACGAGCCGGGGCGCACGCAGTTCTCCTTCGACAAGCAGTTCGTCCGCGACTGGGCGACGGACGCGGGCTGGGACAAGAAGTCGCCGCCGCCACCGGTGCCGGACGACGTCGTCGCCGTGACCCGCGCCCGCTATATCGACATTTATGAGCGTTTGACAGGCGAAGCCTGGTAAAAGGCTCAAACCCAGTCGAGCGTACGCGTGACCGCCTTGCGCCATTGGCTCCACTCGCGTTCGCGGCGAGCCTTGTCGACGAGCGGCTGCCATTCCGCGTCGGGCCGCCAATGCGCGCGCAGCGCGTCGAGGTCCGGCCAGAATCCCACCGCGAGCCCGGCCGCGTAGGCCGCGCCGAGACAGGTGGTCTCGGTGACCCGGGGCCGGACGACCGGCAGGTCGAGCACGTCGGACAGCGTCTGCATGAGCAGGTTGTTGACGGTCATCCCGCCGTCGACCCGCAGCCGGCGCAAGGCCACGTCGGTGTCGGCGTCCATCGCCTCGACCACCTCGCGGGTCTGCCAGGCGCTCGCCTCCAGCGCCGCGCGGGCCAGGTGGGCCCGGGTGATGTAGCCGGTCAGCCCGGCGATCACGCCCCGCGCGTCGCCGCGCCAGTGCGGCGCGAACAGTCCGGAGAACGCGGGCACGATGTAGCAGCCGCCGTTGTCGTCGACGGACGCGGCCAGCGCCTCGATCTCGTCGGCGCTGCCGATCAGGCCGAGGTTGTCACGCAGCCACTGGACCAGCGCGCCGGTCACGGCGATGGCACCTTCCAGGGCGTACGCGGGACGCTCGGAACCGACCTGGTAACCGACCGTGGTGAGCAGCCCGTGCCGGGACACCACCGGGGTCGCACCGGTGTTGACCAGCAGGAAGCTGCCCGTACCGTAGGTGCACTTGCCCTCGCCCGGCTGGAAGCACGCCTGGCCGAACAGCGCCGCCTGCTGGTCGCCGAGGGCGCCGGCCACGGGGACGCCGTCCATCCGGCCGCCGCGGGCCGGGCCGTACACCTCGGACGACGGTCTGATCTCGGGCAGCATCGCCGCCGGGATGCGCAGCGCGTCGAGCAGGTCCGGGCTCCAGTCGAGCGTACGCAGGTCCATCAGCAGCGTCCGGCTGGCGTTGGTCACGTCGGTGACGTGCCGGCCGGTCAGGTTCCAGATCAACCAGCTGTCGACGGTGCCGAACAGCACCTCGCCACGCTCGGCCCGCCCGCGCAGGCCGTCGACGTTGTCCAGCAGCCAGCGCAGCTTGGGCCCGGCGAAGTAGGTGGCCAACGGCAGGCCGGTGATGCGGCGGATGTCGGCCTCGCGGTCGGCGAGCGTACGCAGGACGGGTTCGGTCCGGGTGTCCTGCCACACGATCGCGTGATGCACCGGCTCGCCGGTGGCCCGGTCCCAGACGACGGTGGTCTCGCGCTGGTTGGTGATCCCGAGCGCGGCGATGTCGTAGCCGGCGGTCGCCTCCTCGACCACGGCCCGCACGTTGGCCCAGATCTCGGCGGCGTCGTGCTCGACCCAGCCCGGCTTGGGATAGCGCTGGCGGTGCTCGCGCCGGGCGACGGCGGCGATCCCACCGTCACCGTCGAAGACGATGCACCGGGAGGAGGTGGTGCCTTGATCGATCGCGGCGACGTAGGGCATGCGGGCCATTGTGCCGGGCGGATCGTCGCCCGAATAGGATCGGTTTCGTGCGCGACATCGCGGTATTCAGCGGTAGTGCCCATCCGGAGCTGGCCGCCGACATCTGTGCCCACCTCGGCGTCCCACTGCTCCCGACGCGGGTCTCCCGGTTCGCCAACGACTGCCTCGAGGTGCAGCTGCAGGCCAACTGCCGGGAACGCGACGTCTTCCTGATCCAGCCGATCGTCGCGCCGACCCAGGAGAACCTGGTCGAGCTGCTCTTCATGATCGACGCGGCCCGCGGTGCGTCGGCGGGCCGGATCACGGTGGTGCTGCCCCATTTCGCGTACGCCCGCTCGGACAAGAAGGACGCGCCCCGCATCTCGATCGGCGCCCGCCTGGTCGCCGACCTCCTGGTGTCGGCGGGCGCCCACCGGGTGCTGGCGATGACGCTGCACTCGCCGCAGGTGCACGGCTTCTTCAGCGTGCCGGTCGACCACCTGCACGCGCTGCGCGAGCTGGCGGCGCACTTCCGCGGCGAGGACCTGAGCGAGACGGTCGTGGTCTCCCCGGACCTGGGCAACGCGAAGGAGGCGGCGGCGTTCGCCCGCATGCTGGGCACGCCGGTGGCCGCGGGCGCGAAGCAGCGTTTTCATGACAAGGTCCGCATCAGCGCGGTGATCGGCGACGTCGCCGACCGCGACGTGATCGTCCTGGACGACGAGATCGCCAAGGGCAGCACGGTGATCGAGCTGGTCGACCACCTCCACCAGCTCAAGGCCCGCTCGATCCGCCTGGTCTGCACACACGGCCTCTTCGCGGACGACGCCCTGGACAGGCTGTCGGCACTGGACGGCGTCACGGAGATCATCTGCACGAACACGGTGCCGATCCCGATCGAAAAACGCGTGCCGCAGCTGACGATCCTGTCGGTGGCGCCGGCCCTGGCGGAAGCGATGCGCCGCATCCACAACGGCGAGTCGGTCAGCGCGCTGTTCGCCTAGACACGATCGAGGATCCGTTCCCGGGTCCGTCGGGGGCGCGACCGTCGCTCCCGCCGGACACCGCTCGCTCCGCGTCGCTGCCACGCGCGCGTCGGGTCACGGACCTTCTCCCATCAGTCGACCGCGGGCCGGGGCCTGCGCATCGGCCGCACATGTTTCGGCATGTACACACATCGCAGAGCATGTGCCCGCTTCGTAGAGTGGGCGGATGTCCCAGCCGCAGGTGCTCGTTCAACCGTCAGGACTGAGCGGGCGGGCCCGGGATTTCCTGGCCGCGCACGCCCGGGTGGTGCCGGTCGGGACCGGGCCGGGTGAGGACGAATGCCGGGCCGAGATGCGGGCGGCGTTGGGATACTGCGACGAGAGCGCCCTGGCCACGCTGCGGCGCATTCAGCGGCGATACTCGGGTCTGGCCTTCACCAGCCGGCTCCGGGACAGCGAGATCGTCTTCGAACCCGTTCTGGACGTCGATCCCGATACCGGCGAGATCGTCTTCGGGTCCGCGATCATGGACGCCGCACCGGACGGGTGCCGCAGTGGGTTCGTCAGGCCCGACGGGACGCTCTGGTTCGGCCTGTTCGAGACCGACGCGCAGGCGTTTCCCTCGCTCGACCACTTCCTGGAATGTGAAGCGCTGCTCCACCACGCGCACCGCCGGCGGCCCTTGTCGACCGAGACACCGCCGGATGCCGATGAACACCTGGCCGTCCTGCGTGGGCGGTACCCGCGCCTGCGGCCGGTGGACGCGGCGAGCGGCTTCTGCGTCGGGTGGTGGAGCGACGGCGAGCGGCTCGTGTTCGCCAACGGACTGGACGCACGGTTGGCAGCGGACGGCCGCGGTGCGAGTCCGGTGCCAACCGTCGTCACGACCTGGCTGGGAGAACCCCGGCCATCAGGAGGCACGTAGGCAGCGCACGTAGAGATGGCGTTGTCCGTCTCCCGGGTCGGTGCCCAGGCCCGTCGCGTCCGTGGTCCGGCGGCACAGGAACACGTCCACGACGCCGCCGTTGACGTCGCGCGGCCCCACCAGGTCCGACGCCTCGGTCGTAGGACGTCACGCGGCGGCCGCCAGCGGACTCCCGGGAGACCTTGGTGCCTTCCCGGTCGATCCTCGGCCTCGTCGGGCACCTGGGCCGCCGCCCGCCAACGTGGTAGTGCCGGTGAGCGGGTTCCGGGCCGGCTAGGCCGTGTCCTGCCGATCATCGAAGCCAGATGAGGGCGGCGATGAGGAGGAGTGATGAGCGGTAGAGGGCGGCGCGTTTGGCGTATCGGGTGGCTAGGGCTCGCCATTGTTTGAGGCGGTTGAAGCAACGCTCGAAGACGTTGCGGTGTCTGTAGAGCTGCTTGTCGAAGTCGTGTAGTCGTCCGCCCTGGCTGCCTTTGGTGGCTCGGCGGGTGACCTGGTCGGTGCGTTCCGGGATGGTGTGGGCGATGCCGCGGCGGCGCAGACCGGCGCGTGTGGGGTTGTGGGCGTAGGCCTTGTCCGCGATGAGCATGTCCGGCTTTGCGTCGCGAACGGCCTGCCGCGTCCGTCGACGGCGAGGTGAATCTTGGTGGTCAGGCCGCCCCGCGAGCGACCCAGCGCTTCACCGTCCGCCGCTGGTATGGCGACACCGCCGGCGGATCCCCTTTTTTGCGGGCTCCAGCGGCGTGCTGGTGGGCACGCACGACGCTGGAGTCCAGGCTGATGATCCATTCGACGGGCTGGCCGTCGTCGTAGACCTGTGCCCGGGCCAGGATCAGCTCCCAGGTGCCGTCGTCGGTCCATCGGCGCAGCCGTTCGTGGCAGGTCTTCCACGGCCCGTACCGTTCCGGCAGGTCTCGCCACGGCGCCCCGGTCCGCAGTTTCCACAGGATCCCGTTGACCACTTGGCGGTGGTCCCGCCACCGTCCTGACCTGCGGCCCGGCTCCGGCAGCAGCGGCTCGATCACCGCCCAAGCCTTGTCCGTCAGCTCGCCACGCCCCACACCCGACACATCAACCAGAACTGATCAACTGGCCGGGTACACCTAGGCGGAGAGGGACGGCGGCGGCGCCGCGGTGGGACCGGGACGTGCCCACGGCAGCCTTGGCGGTTCGGTGGCACCGACGTCGGTGGCGAGTTGGCGCCTGAGGCCAGCACGAGTAGCTCCCGTGCCTCGTCCGTCGACAGCGGCGGCGCTTCGGTCTCGTCGTCGTCGTCCCGCATTGCCAGGCGAGCGAATTGAGCAAGCGCAGGTATCTCCCTTGTCCAGGCGGGCGCCTGTGCCAACCATCGGCCTTCGCGAGCGGGACCACAACGGTTGAGCGGGCAGACCACCATCCACCCATCGGCATGAGGGCTCGATCGTGGGCGACGTGGCCGAACGCTCGTTGCGTCACTTGCCCTTGATGAGTGGTGTGCTGACCGCGCCCGCGCCTGCGAACCGTCATCGCGCACCTCGACGTCGATCGATTCGATGTTGTGGACAGGCTAACCCGGCGATCGAGCTGGCATAGTGGGGCGCGTGACGACCTCGTTGCCTGAGTCACCCGCGGCGTTGGCTGATGCGTTGGCGTCCACCGGGTACCTGGCCGACGAAGGGCTTGCCACCGCCGGGTTTCTGGCGCTCACCTTGGGCCGGCCGTTGTTTCTCGAAGGCGAGGCCGGCGTCGGGAAGACCGCCTTCGCGCAGGCCCTTGCCGTCGCTACCGGTGCGCGGTTCGTGCGGCTGCAGTGCTACGAAGGGCTCGACGCCGCGCAGGCGCTCTACGACTGGGATTTTCCCCGGCAGATCCTGCACCTGCGGGCCGCCGAGGCCGCCGCGTCCGGGCAACAGATCGATGCCGCCGTGCTCGAGGCCGGGCTCTACGACCGGCGGTTCCTGATCGCGCGGCCGCTCCTCCAAGCCCTCGAGCACAGCCCCTGCGTGCTGCTCGTCGACGAGGTCGATCGGGCCGACGACGAGTTCGAGGCGTTCCTGCTCGAGACGCTCGCCGAGGCCGCGATCACCATTCCCGAGATCGGGCGGATCGTGGCCGAGACGCCGCCGCTCACCGTCCTGACCAGCAACCGCACCCGGGAAGTGCACGACGCGCTCAAGCGGCGCTGCCTCTACCACTGGGTCGAGCACCCCGAGTTCGACCGCGAGGTCGCGATCCTGCGGGAGCGGCTGCCCCAGATCACCCGGCGGCTCGCCGAGCAGGTCGCCGCCGCGGCCGGGCGGATGCGGGAGCTTGATCTGATCAAGCCGCCCGGTGTCGCCGAGTCGATCGACTGGGCCGGTGCGCTCGTCGCGCTCGGAGCCCGCGACCTCGATCCCGACCGGGCCGCCGCCACCCTCGGTGCCGTCCTGAAGTACCGCGAGGACGTCGCCCGCGTCAGAGCCGGCCTCGACGACCTGGTCGCCGCACAACCATGACCGGCGCGGGGCTCGACCTGACGGGGCTGGTCGTCGGGTTCGCACGCACCCTGCGGCACGCGGGCGTCGAGGCGGGGCCCGACCGGGTGCAGACGATGCTCCGCGCGGTCGACGCCCTCGGCGGCACCACCGCACGACACCTCTACTGGGCCGGCCGCCAGACGCTCTGTGCCGAGCCGGACGACATCAGGATCTACGACGCCGCGTTCGCCGCCTACTTCGGCGGTCAGCGGCCCCAGCGTGGCACCCCGCTCAACCCCGCCGCCACCCTGCCCAGCGTCGCCGCGCCGTACACGTCCGGGCCGCCCGGCGACAGCGCGGACGACGGCGACGAGCCGCAGGTCCTCGGGCTGTCCGCCAGCACCGTCGAGATCCTCCGCCGGCGCGACTTCGCCCTGCTCACCCCGACGGAACGCGCCGAGGTGCGCCGGCTGCTGGCGCTGCTCGGACCGAAGACCGCGACCCGGCGCAGCAGGCGGCGCCAGCCGGCCGCGCGGGGTGAGATCGATCCGAACAGGACGGTCCGCGCCGCGCTCACGCGGGCGGGCGAGCCCACCCGGCTCGCCCGGCGGCGCCGCGTCGAGCGCCCCCGCCGCCTCGTGCTGCTGATCGACGTCTCCGGGTCGATGAGCCCGTACGCCGACGCCCTCCTGCGGTTCGCGCACGCCGCCGTCCGGACCAGGCCGACCCGCACCGAGGTCTTCACGCTCGGCACCCGGCTGACCCGGATCACCCGAGCGCTCCGGCACCGCGACGCCGACGCCGCGCTGCACGCCGCGTCGACCGCCATCCCGGACTGGCACGGCGGCACCCGGCTCGCCGACGCGCTCCAGGCCTTTCTCGACCGCTGGGGTCAGCGCGGCACGGCCCGCGGCGCGATCGTCGTCATGTTCAGCGACGGCTGGGAACGCGGCGACCCCACCGCCCTCGCGCAGCGCACACACCGCCTGGCCCGCCTCGCGTACCGGCTGATCTGGGTCAATCCCCACCGCGGCAAGGACGGCTTCGCTCCCCTGGCCGGCGGGATGGCCGCCGCCCTGCCGCACCTCGACGAGTTCGTCGCCGGCCACACCGTCGCCGCGCTCGACGAATTGGTCCGGGTCATCGCGAAATAAGAACACTCTCCTCTTGCGGTGCCGCGCACGAAGAGATTGGCTGATGGCTTAGCGCGAATGACCTTGGCCGCCCGCAACGTCGCCGGTGGAGAGGAGGAAAGCGCAGCCTGGGCCCGCGCCCGTCCCTGACGTGAGCATGCGCGCCGGCCCCCACCGGGCGCAGTGGAGCAAGCCGGGAGGCTTGATGACCCGGGTATCGATGAAGGTCGACGGCGTCGAGTACGAGGACGACGTCGAGCCGCGCACCCTGCTCGTGCACCACCTGCGGGAACAACTCGGCAAGGTCGGCACCGTCGTCGGTTGCGACACCAGCAACTGTGGCGCGTGCACGGTGCTGATGAGTGATCCCGAAGGGCGCCAGCAGGGTGTCAAGAGTTGCTCGGTCCTGGCCGTGCAGGCCGACGGCCGGGAGATCACCACGATCGAGGGCCTGTCCGGGCCCGACCGCACGCTGCACCCCGTGCAGCGGGCCTTCCACGAGGCCCACGGCCTGCAGTGCGGGTTCTGCACCCCCGGCATGATCATGGCGGCGGTCGACCTGCTCCAGGAGAACGCCGACCCCACCGAGGACGAGATCCGCGAAGGGCTCGAGGGCAACCTCTGCCGGTGCACCGGCTACCAGAACATCGTGCGGGCGGTCCAGGAGGCGAGCGCCGAGATCCGCCAGGGCGCCCAGGCCGAGCCGGCTCCCCCGTCGCCACGGGCCGGCGAGGCCCAGACACCCGACGACGGTCTGCCCCGCGAGCACGTGCCGGACGAGACCATCCCCCAGCCGGTGCCGTGAGGGAGAGCCGATGACCATCACCGAGGTTGGCAGCGCGCGGCGCCGCAAGGAGGACGCCCGGCTGATCACCGGGCGCACGACCTGGACGGAAAACGTGACGCTGCCCGGGATGCTGCACCTGGCGATCCTGCGCAGCCCGATGGCACACGCCCGGATCACCAGCATCGACGTCTCGCCGGCGCTGGAGACCAAGGGCGTCGTCGCCGCCTTCTCCGGCCGCGACGTGGCCGACGTGCAGGGGGCGCTGCCGTGCGCCTGGCCGGTCACGGCCGACATGGTGCACCCCGACCGGCCGCCGATCGCGGTCGACGAGGTCAAGTTCATGGGCGAGGCGGTCGCGGTGGTCGCGGCCCGGTCGAGGGCGGCCGCGCTCGACGCGATCGCCGCGATCGAGGTCGACTACGAGCCGCTGCCGGCCGTGCTCGACATGGAGGCGGCCATCGCCGACGGCGCCGACCTGGTGCACGCCGACAAGGGCACCAACAAGGGCTACACCTGGGTGTTCGACTCGGCCGAGGCGGGCACGGGCGGCGACGCCGCGGCCGCGCTCGACGGCGCCGAGGTCGTCATCAAGCGGCGGTACGTGCAGCAGCGGCTGATCCCGGCCTTCATGGAGCCGCGCAGCGTGGTCGTCGACCCGACCGGCGACGCGTACTCGATCTGGTCGGCCACCCAGATCCCGCACATCCTGCGGTTCCTGATCTCCGTCGTGACCGGCACCCCCGAGCACAAGGTCCGCGTCATCGCGCCGGACGTCGGTGGCGGCTTCGGCGGCAAGCTCCAGGTCACGCCGGAGGAGCTGATCGCGTTCGTCGCGGCCAAGCGGCTGGGCCGACCGGTCAAATACACGGAGTCGCGCTCCGAGAGCCTGGTCTCGGCCCACCACGGCCGCGACGTCATCCAGGATCTGGAGCTGGCCGCCCGGCGCGACGGCACCGTCACCGGCCTGCGGGTCAAGCTGCTGGCCAACATGGGTGCCTACATGGGACTCGTCGGCCCGGGCGTGCCCATCCTCGGCGCGTTCATGTACAACGCGATCTACAAGTTCCCCGCGTACCGCTTCGAATGCTCCGGGATCTTCACCAACACGACGATCACCGACGCCTACCGGGGTGCGGGCCGGCCCGAAGCCACCTACGCGATCGAGCGGCTGATGGACGAGCTGGCCGCCGAGCTCGGGCTCGATCCGATGGACGTACGCCGGCGCAACTGGATCAAGGCCGAGGAGTTCCCGTTCACCACGGTCTGCGGCCTGCAGTACGACTCCGGCGACTACGACAAGGCCACCGACCGGGCGATGGAGCTGCTCGGCTACGACGAGCTGCGCGCGGAGCAGCAACGCCGCCGGGAAGCCCAGGACCCCGTCCAGCTCGGCATCGGCATCTCGACCTACACCGAGATGTGCGGCCTGGCGCCGTCCCGGGTGCTCGGCTCGCTGCGCTACGGCGCCGGCGGTTGGGAGACGGCGAGCGTACGCATGCTCCCCACCGGCAAGGTCGAGGTGGTCACCGGGACGTCACCGCACGGCCAGGGGCACGAGACGGCGTGGAGCCAGATCGTGGCCGACCAGCTCGGCGTCGCCTTCGACGACGTCGAGGTGCTGCACGGCGACACCCGCACCTCCTACAAGGGGCTCGACACGTACGGCTCGCGCTCCCTCGCGGTCGGCGGCATCGCGCTCTACAACGCCTGCCAGAAGGTGCTCGACAAGGCCAAGCCGATCGCCGCGCACATGCTCGAATGCGACCCGGCCGACCTGGAGTTCACCGGCGGGCAGTTCCGGGTGCGCGGCAACCCCGACGGCGGCAAGAGCATGGCCGACTGCGCGCTGGCGGTGTTCGCCGCGCACGACCTGCCCGACGGGATCGAGCCGACGCTGGACGCCGACGCGGTCTACGACCCGGTCAACTTCTCGTTCCCGCACGGGACCCACCTGTGCGCGACGGAGGTCGACACGGAGACGGGCCGGGTCACGATCCGGAAATACGTGGCGGTCGACGACATCGGCAAGGTGATCAACCCGCTGATCGTCGAGGGCCAGGTGCACGGCGGCATCGCGCAGGGCGTCGCGCAGGCGCTCTTCGAGGAGGCCGTGTACGACGCCGACGGCAACCTGATGACCGGCACGCTGGTCGACTACACGCTGCCGACGGCGGCGGACCTGCCGTCGTTCGTCACCGACCGCACGGAAAGCCCGGCCCCGGACCATCCACTGGGTACGAAGGGAGTCGGCGAGGCGGGCACGATCGCGTCGACGCCTGCGGTCGTCAACGCGATCGTCGACGCGCTGCGCCCGATGGGTGTCAACGACATCGCGATGCCGTGCACGCCGGAGCGGGTCTGGCGGGCCGTCCAGGGAGGTGCGGCATGATCCCCCCGTCGTTCGACTACGCGGCGCCGACCACCGTCGACGAGGCGGTCTCGACGCTGCGCGACGCCGGCGAGGACGCCAAGGTGATCGCCGGCGGGCAGAGCCTGCTCCCGCTGCTGCGGATGCGGTTCGCCGCCCCGAGCACCCTGGTCGACCTCGGCGGTGTCGCCGAGTTGCGGGGCGTACGCGAGGACGGCGACGCGATCGTCATCGGCGCGATGGTGACCCACGCCGACGTCCTGCGCGACCCGCTGGTCAACGCGCACCTGCCGCTGCTCGCGCAGGCCACGTCCACCGTGGCGGACCGGCAGGTCCGGCACCGCGGCACGTTCGCGGGGTCGCTGGCGCACGCCGACCCGGCGGGCGACCTGCCGGCGGTGGCGCTGGTGCTCGGGGCGTCGATGGAGATCGCCGGCCCCGGCGGGCGCCGGGTCGTGCCGGCGAGCGAGTTCTTCGTCGACTACCTGGAGAGCGTCGTCGCGCCCGACGAGGTGCTCGTCGCGGTCCGGGTGCCCAAGCAGGGCGCCTGGCAGGGCCGCTACGAGAAGTTCAACCGGGTCGCCCAGGGCTGGGCCCTGGTCGGCGTGGCCGCGCTGGTCAAGCGCGAGAACGGCACGGTCACCGCGGCCCGGGTCGGGCTGACCAACATGGGCTCGACGCCGCTGAGGGCGACCGCGGCTGAGGAGGCGCTGGCCGGTGCCGGCGACGCCGAGGCGATCGGCGCCGCGGCGGCCCGGGCGGCCGAGGGCACCCGGCCGAGCGACGACATGCTGGCCAGCGCCGACTACCGGCGCCACCTGGCCGGCGTGCTGACGAAGCGGGCGGTCGCGAGCCTGGTGTGAAGCAAGGAACGGTCCGTTGTTAACGCCCGGTGTTAATAACGGACCGTTTCTCTGCGGAAACCGTTAACAGCGGACCGTTCCTTCAGCCTCGCCGCTGGCTGAAGCGGACCATGTTGCCCGACGGGTCGCGGAAGGCGCAGTCCCGCACCCCGTACGGCTGGTCGACCGGCTCCTGCAGCACGTCGGCGCCGGACCGGCGGACCTGCTCGAACGTCGCGTCGCAGTCGTCGGTGTCGAAGATCAGCGCGGACAGGGCCCCCTTGGCGATCAGTTCGCGCAGCGCCGGCTGGTCACCGGGTGCCTTGGACACGGCGGGGTCGAGGCCGATCTCGATGCCGGGCTGGCCGGGCGCGCCGACGGTGATCCAGCGCCACGGGTTGCCCCAGTCGGTCATGTCGAAGTCGTTGCGCACCTCGAGACCGAGCACGTCGCGATAGAACGCGAGGGCCTTGTCCTGGTCGTCGACGAGGATGAAGCAGTGCGAGAGCGTCAGGTTCATGCTCCCGACGCTAGGCCGGGGACGCCGCCCGGCGCTTCTCCGAAACGACTCGCCTGGGTCGCGTCAGCCGTTGGGCGAAGCAGGCGGGCACCGGTGCGAGCCGCGAGTGGTCCCGGGCCCGGTAGACCGACGGCGGAACCCCCACGATCTCTGTGAACCGGGCGCTGAACGAGCCGAGCGACGTGGCACCGACCGCGAGGCAGACCTCGGTCACCGACAGGTCGCCCCGCCGCAGCAGCGCCTGCGCCCGCTCGATCCGCCGGGTCATCAGGTATTGATAGGGCGTCTCGCCGAACGCCGCCCGGAACCCGCGGGCGAAGTGCGACGGCGACATCAGCGCCGCCCGGGCCAGCGCGGGCACGTCCAGCGGCCGGGCATAGTCGCGATCGATCAGATCGCGGGCCCGGCGCAGCAGCACCAGGTCGTGGAGATTCACGACGCCAGTCTGGTACGCGGACCCGCCCGCAGCACACCCGACGGCAGTTCGCGGCCCACCACCCGCTGCGCCAGCGCCGCCGCCTCGATCAGCGCGTCGAGGTCGATCCCGGTGTCGATGCCCATGTCCTCCAGCATGTGCACCACCTCCTCGGTGGCCACGTTGCCGGTCGCGCCCGGGGCGTACGGGCAGCCGCCCAGCCCGCCCACGCTCGCGTCGAACTCGGTGATGCCCAGGTCGAGCGCGGTCAGGATGTTGGCGAGCGCCGTACCCCTGGTGTTGTGGAAGTGCAGCAGCACCGGGATGTCCGGCTGGCGCTCGCGGACCAGGGTGACCACCTCGGTGACCCGGCGCGGGGTGGCCATGCCGGTGGTGTCGCCGAACGCGATGCGGTCGGCCCCGTCGGCCACCACCCGGTCGACGATGTCGGCGACCCGCTTGGGATCGACGTCGCCCTCGAACGGGCAGCCGAAGCTCGTCGCGATGATCACCTCGGCGCTGGCGCCCGCGCCGTGCAACTCGTCGATCAACGCCGCGATGTCGTCGAGCGACTCGGCGGTGGAGCGGTTGACGTTGCGCTTGTTGTGCGTGTCACTCGCCGAGACGACGACCTCGACCTCGGTGAACCCGGCCGCGAGGGCGCGCTGGGCACCGCGCGAGTTGGGCACGAGGGCCGAATAGCGCACCGCCGGTGACTTGTGCACCGCGGACCACACCGCGTCGGCGTCCGCCATCTGCGGGATCGCTTTCGGGTGAACGAAGGAGACCGCCTCGATCCGGCGTACGCCCGTGCCCGAGAGCGCGTCCAGCAGCTCGATCTTGGCTTCCGTGGGCACCGGATCCTCGTTCTGGAGCCCATCACGGGGTGCGACCTCGCGGATGGACACAGAGCCGGGCATCGGGTTCATGAACTCATGTTAAGTCGCGTTCGGGTTGCGGGATCCGGCGGCGGAGGGTTACGTGGGTCTTGGACGGCCGCAGTTCCGCTCGCCGTTAAGGACGGCCCTGTCAGTTGCGGTCTCAACCAACAATCCCCTGCCGCAAAACTGGAGGGTTTCACCATGCTCGCAGTGACCGACAACGCCGTCGCGGTGATCCGCGACCTGACCGGCCAGCAGAACCTGCCGGACGGCGCCGGGGTCCGCATCGCATCCGACCCGACGCAGGGCGCGCTCACGATGAGCCTCGCGACCTCGCCACAGGAGGGTGATCAGGTCGTCGACACGTCCGGTGCCCGGCTGTTCCTGGACGGGGAAGCCGCCCGCGTGCTCGACGACAAATCGCTCGACGCAGCCGTCGACGCCAACGGGGCCGTCCAGTTCGAGGTTGGCGAACAGCTCAGCTAGTCCAGTGGTCGGGGCGGCGCAGCCCGGCCGGCAGCGCCGTCCCGCGGTCCCCGCGCGCCGCCGTGACCTGCGGCTGCGTGAGGAACAGCGTGGTGCCCAGCCGGGCGCCGCGCAGGTCGGCGTCGCGCAGGTCGGCGCCGATCAGATCGGCCGCCGCCAGGTCGGCGCCGCGCAGGTCGGCACCGATCAGGTACGCGCCGCGCAGGTTGGCCGCGCGCAGGTCGGTGCGCCGCAGGTCCTTGCCGACGAGGTCGGCACCGCGCCGTTCCAGGCGCCGCCCGGGCGCGTTGCGACGGACGGTGGCACTTGCCCGCAGCAGCAGGTCGTTGACGGCCGCCCAGTGCGGCGCGACGTCGAGCGCGGCCAGGTCGTCACCCTCGGTCAACGCGACCGTCTGCTCCCGGGCCGTCTCCAGGGCGGCGCGCTGGGCGGCCGGCAGCGTCAGGTCGAGCGCGGCGGTCAGGTACCAGAGCAGTTCGTGCAGTTCCCGCATGACCGGGAAGGCCGCCAGCAACTCGGGCCGCTCGTGCCAGTCCGCGCCCCCGAACGTCCCCTGGGTCAGGTGCTGCCCGGCACCGAAGCAGTCGTAGACGGTGCAGCCGCGGAAACCGGACGTGCGCAGCTTCGCGTGGATCCCGCAGCGGAAGTCGCCGCCCAGGTTCGGGCAGGGCTGCCGGGCGGGCTTGTCGATCGCGAAGTCGACCGACTTCGCGAAGGCCGGCACCACGCAGCACAGCCCGACGCACCGGCTGCAGTCCGCGGTCAGCTCCACGGCGACCAACCCTACGAAACCGCCCGCCGGTCGTACGCGGCGCGGGCGGCCGCGATCTCCGCACGGTGCCGTTCGGCCCAGGTGGTGAGCGTGACCAGCGCGTCGTAGATCTCCCGGGCCAGGTCGGTGGCCACATATTCGACCCGGGGCGGGACGGTCGGGTAGACGGTGCGGGTCAGCAGGCCGTCGCGTTCGAGGTTGCGCAGCGTGAGCGCGAGCATGCGCCGGCTGATCCCGTCGATCGACCGCTCCAACTCGGTGAACCGCACGGGGCCCAGCGCCGCGGCGACGATGATCGCGATGCTCCACTTGCCGCCGACCCGGTCGAGCACCTCGCGCGCGGTGCACTCGTCCTCGGTCATGCCTCCATCGTCACAGAGGTCGGCCGCCTGTTACAACTCGTACACCAAGGCGTTTTTGCACACTTGTACAATCGCCGGATGGGAAACCGGGAAAGCCTGATCGCCGGGGCCAAGCAGTGCCTGCACGACATCGGCTACACCCGCACCACCGCGCGCGACATCGCCACGGCGGCCGGCGTCAGCCTGGCCGCGATCGGCTACCACTTCGGCTCGACCCGGGAGCTGCTCAACCAGGCGCTGGTCGAGGCGCTGGCCGAGTGGGGCGAGGAGCTGGCCGGCACGCTGCGCGACACCGACGGCTCGGCCGAGGCGGTCTGGGCCGCGGTCATCGCGTCGGTGCGCACCCAGCGCCCGCTCTGGACCACGCAATTCGAGCTCGCGGGCCAGGTCGACCGGCTGCCGGAGATCCACGAGTTCCTGGTCGCGGGCCAGCGCCAGGGGCGCACCGAGCTCGCCGGCCTGTTCGGCGCCGCCGAGGGCGAGGAGGCCCGGCTGCTCGGCGGCCTCGCCCAGGCGCTGCTCGCGGGCCTGGCCATCCAGTGGCTGATCGACCCCGACGGCGCGCTCACCGCGACCGACCTGACCGCCGCGATCCGCGCGGCGGCCGACCGGGCCTGACGGCCGAGATTCAACCCGCCCACCAGGGGTACGCGGCCAGGAAGGAGAAATCCACGCCGCGAAGGGGACATCGTGACCAGCACAGCGACCATCGCCGACCTGTCCACCGCGCGTGAGGTGGCCCGGCAGCTCCGGGTCGACTCCGTGCGGACCAGCACGAGCGCCGGATCCGGCCACCCCACCTCGAGCATGTCGGCCGCCGACCTGCTCGCCGTGCTGGTCACCCGGCACCTGCGCTACGACTGGGACAACCCGGGGAACGACGCCAACGACCACCTGATCTTCTCCAAGGGGCACGCCTCGCCGCTGCTGTACTCCGTCTTCAAGGCGGTCGGCGTGGTCTCCGACGAGGAGCTGATGACCGGCTACCGGCGGTTCGGGCAGCGGCTGGAGGGCCACCCGACCCCTGTGCTGCCCTGGGTCGACGTGGCCACCGGCTCGCTCGGCCAGGGCCTGCCGGACGGTGTCGGCGTCGCGCTGGCCGGGCGCTACCTCGACGAGTTGCCGTACCGGGTCTGGGTGCTCTGCGGCGACAGCGAGATGGCCGAGGGCTCGATGTGGGAGGCGATCGACAAGGCCTCCTTCTACCGGCTCTCGAACGTGATCGCGATCGTCGACGTCAACCGGCTCGGCCAGAGCGGCCCCACCGAGCTGCAGTGGGACCTCGACGCGTACGCGCGGCGGGCCGAGGCGTTCGGCGCGCGGGTGCTGATCGTGGACGGGCACGACGTGGACGCGATCGACGAGGCGTACCGGGCGGCCACCGACCGCACCGACGACCGTCCGACGGTGATCCTCGCCCGCACGCTCAAGGGCCGCGGGTTCAGCGAGGTCGAGAACCTGGAGGGCTGGCACGGCAAGCCGCTGCCCGCGGAGATGGCCGACCGGGCGATCCGCGAGCTGGGCGGCGAGAGCGACCTGGTGGTGCGGGGGCCGCTGCCGCCCGACGCGCAGCCGGCGTCCCGCCCCGCGCCGCGGAACCTGCCCGACCTGCCGCGCTGGGACGTGGGCGAGAAGGTGGCGACCCGCCGGGCGTACGGGGACGCGCTGACCGCGCTCGGCGGCGGACACCCGCGGATCGTGGCGCTGGACGGCGAGGTCGGCAACTCGACCTACTCGGAGGAGTTCGCGAAGGCGTTCGGGGACCGGTTCTTCGAGATGTACATCGCCGAGCAGCAGATGATCGCGGCCGCGGTCGGGCTGTCGGTGCGGCGCTACGTGCCGTTCGCCTCGACCTTCGCCGCGTTCCTGTCCCGGGCGTACGACTTCATCCGGATGGCCTCGATCTCACAGGCCGACATCCGGCTCTGCGGGTCGCACGCCGGCGTGGAGATCGGCGCGGACGGGCCGTCGCAGATGGCGCTGGAGGACCTGTCGATGCTGCGGGCCGTGCAGGGCTCGACCGTGCTCTACCCGAGCGACGCGACCAGCGCCGCGGCCCTGGTGGCGGCCATGGTCGACCTGCCGGGCGTGAGCTACATGCGGACGACCCGCGGCGCCTACCCCGTGTTGTACGAGGCGGGCGAGCAGTTCCCGGTCGGCGGGTCCAAGGTGCTGCGGTCGAGCCCGGACGACGTCGTGACGCTGGCGGGCGCCGGCGTGACGCTGCACCAGTGCCTGGCCGCGGCCGACCAGCTCGCCGCCGAGGGCGTCCGCGCGCGGGTGCTCGACCTCTACTCCGTCAAGCCGATCGACGCCGCGACACTGCACGAGGCCGTGGCGGCGACCGACGGGCGGATCGTCGTCGTCGAGGACCACCACCCGGAGGGCGGGCTCGGGTCGGCGGTGGCCGAGGCGCTGCTCTCCGCGGGCTCGTCGACCCTGCGCTTCACCCACCTCGCGGTGCGGACGCTGCCCGGCTCCGGCAAGACGGCCGAGCTCCTCGCCGCCGCGGAGATCGACGCCGACCACATCGCGGCCGCGGCCCGGGCACTGGCTAGCTAGGCGTTCAGTCGGAGCTGCCAGTCGTGGGGCACCCGGTCGGCCGGACCCGGCACGGGCTGGTCGTCCGGGTGGCTCTGCGGGTCGGCGAGCGCCGGGCCTTCCAGGAAGTCGCCGGTCGAGTAGTCGTAGTACCAGTCCTCGCCGGGCTCGTACGAGCGGATGATGTTGTGCCCGCTGGTGGTGGCGTGCTTGGTGGCGTGCTGTGAGGGCGAGTTGTCGCAGCAGCCGATGTGCCCGCAGGTGGCACAGCGGCGCAGGTGCAGCCACCAGCCGCCGCTGTCGGTGCATTCCGCGCAGCCGGTGCCGGACGGGGCCACCTCGGGTCGTACGACCGATTCAGTCACGGTTGTTCCTCCTCCTGTGCTGCCCTGCCAGCTACCCCGATCAGGCGCGGTCTCACGTGACGATTCCGTCACCCCACGTAAGATCGCCAGGTGAGCGACGTGCTCAACAGTCTGCTCGACCAGCGGGCGATCTACGTCTACCTGATCGTCGCGCTGGTCGTGTTCGCCGAGGACGCGCTCTTCTTCGGTTTCATCCTGCCCGGTGAGACCGCCGCCATCCTGGGTGGCGTCGCGGCCAGCCTGGGCCACGTCAGCGTGGTCTGGATGAGCGTGATCGTGGTCGCGGCGGCGATCATCGGCGACACGGTGGGCTACGAGATCGGCTCGCGCTGGGGACACCGCCTGCTGGGCGTCAGGATCCTGCGAAAACGCGAGAAACAGGTGGAGGCGGCCCGCTCGTTCCTGGCCAGACGCGGCGGGCCGGCGGTCTTCCTCGGGCGGTTCATCGCGTTCCTGCGGGCGTTCGTGCCCTTCGGGGCCGGCGTCGCGCACATGCACTACCGCCGGTTCCTGGCCTGGAACGCGATCGGCGGCGTGGTCTGGGGCGTCGGCTCGGTGCTGCTCGGCTTCCTGGCCGGGCACTCGTACCAGATGATCGAGGACGCGGTCGGCAAGTGGGCGGCGATTGGCATCGGCGCGGCGGTGGTGGCCGCCGTGCTGGCCTGGGTCGTCTACCGCCGGGTCCGCGAACGCCGGGCCCACTAAGTCCTCTGCTTCGCCGCCCGGAGTGTCAGGCGGCGAAGCCGAGGAGGGGCGGGGATCTACTTGCTGAAGCCGGCCGTCAGGCCGCTGAGCAACTGGCGCCGGCCGAGCACGTAGACCGCCAGGATCGGCAGGGTCGTCAGCACCACCGAGGCCAGCACCGCGGGCACGTTGATGCTGTACTGCCCCTGGAAGGTCCAGAGCGCCAGCGGCAGCGTGCGCTGCGTCGGGCTCTGGGTCAGCACCAGCGGCAGCAGGAAGCCGTTCCAGATCGAGAGCCCGTTGTAGATGATCACGGTGACCAGCGCGGGCCGCACCAGCGGCAGGGCCAGGTGCCGCAGCGTGCCCCACTCGCTGGCGCCGTCCATCCGCATCGACTCGAACAGCTCGCGCGGCACGTCGCGGATGAAGTTGGAGAGCACCAGCACCGACAGCGGGATGGCGAACGCGATCGACGGCAGGATGATCGCCATCAGCGTGTCGTACATCCGCAGCCGGATGATGATCAGGAAGACCGGGATGATCACCGCCTGCAGCGGGATCGCCAAGCCCATCAGGAACAGCGAGTTGACGCCGCGCAGGAACCGGCTGCGGTGGCCACCGCGGACGATCGCGTAGGCGGCCATGAACGAGATCGCCACGGCGGGCAGCACCGCGCCCGCGGTGACGATCACGCTGTTGACGAAGTAGCGGACGAAGTCGGCCTCGATCACCATGCGGTAGTTGTCGAGGGTCGGCTCGGTCGGCAGCGCGAACGGGTTGCTGAGGAAGTAGTTGGCCTGCGTCTTGAGGCTGGTGATCAGGATCCAGTAGAGCGGGATCAGCACGATCGCCAGCCAGATCAGGCCCGCGACGCCGGCCGGCAGGTTGAACCGCCGGCGGCGGCCGCCCAGCACGGGGCGGTGCGGTGCGCGCGGCCGGGTCGCCTGGTCGGGTGGTGTGCTCAGGGTCGTCGTCACGTCACACGCCTTCCATCTGGCTCTCGCTCGCGTCCTTGCCGCCGAGGCGGCGCAGCAGCAGCGCGAGCGCGAGGCCGACCAGCACCAGGATCACCGCGATGGCGCTCGCCGGGCCCATCAGGTTGGCCTGGAAGCCCCGCTTGTACATGTCGAGCGCGAGCGCCCGGGTGGCGTCGCCCGGCCCACCCCCGGTGAGCACGAAGATCAGGTCGAAGAAGGTCAGCGAACCGACCACCATCAGCGTCGACGACGTGATGATCGTGTACTTGAGCTGCGGCAGCGTGATGCTGAAGAACTGCCGGAGCCGACCGGCGCCGTCGATCTCGGCCGCCTCGTACATCGCCTTCGGGATCTGCCGCACGCCACTCTGGTAGATCAGCGAGTGGAACGGGATGAACTGCCAGGACACGACGAACACGAGTACGCCGAGGGCCAGGTTGTCGCGGCCGAGCCAGTCCTGCTGCAGCAGCGGGATGCCGAGCCCCGCGCCGAGCCCGAAGTTCGGGTCGAGCAGCGCCTTGTAGGTGATCGCCAGGGCGGCGGAGCTGAGCAGCAGGGGTACGAAGTAGATCACCGCGAGGATCTCACGGTAGCGGGTCTGTGTCGCCAGGTAGACGCCGATCAGCAGGCTGAGCGGGGTCTGGAAGGCCCAGGACAGCGCCATGATCAGGAAGGTGACCCAGAGCGCGTGCACGAGGGCCGGGTCGCTCAGCACGGTCCGCCAGCTGTCGAAGCCCGCCGGGTGGATGTCGCCGATGCCGTCCCACTGCGTGAAGCTCAGGACCAGCACGCCGATCAGCGGGACGATGCCGAACGCCACGAACATCAGGAAGGCGGGTACGGCCAGCCACGAGACGGACCCGCTCCGCCCGCCCGTGGAGGCTTCGGTTGAACTCCTCCGCAAGGCGGGCGGAGCGAGAGATGTCATTGCCCGATCGTCCCGTTCATGTTCTCGGCCCACTTCTCGGGGGAGATCTTGAGCTGGAACAGCTGCGCGATGTTGTCGAGCAGCTTCTCCGCCGCCGTCGGGCTCAGCGCCTGGTCCCACGACTGCGCGAAGGTCTTGGCGTTGGCCGAGGTCTGGTAGACGAACTTCAGGAAGTCGGCGTCCTTGGTCGCGCCGAACGCGCCCTCGGTGCCCTTGACGATCGGCACGGCGCCGGCGTCGATCCACTCCTTGACCTCGGCGTCGGCGAGCACCGCCTCCTTGAAGAACTTCTTCGCGGTCTCCTTCTGCTCGGCGGTGGCCTTGGAGGAGATCGAGTAGTACTGACCGGGGTTGCCGACGGTGTCGCTGACGTCGCCCTTGCCGCCGTCGATCGGCGGGAAGTTCATGTAGCCGAGGCTGCCGCTGGACACGAAGTCACCCCCGTCGGCGGCCATGCCGCCGTAGGTCCACGTGCCGTGCAGCATCATCGCCGCCTTGCCCGTGTAGAGCAATGCCTGGTCGGCGTTGGAGTCGGCGGTGATCGACGAGAAGCCCTTGATGAAGCCGTTCGCCTTGATCAGGTCCTGGGTCAGCGTCAGCGCCTGGATGGCCGCCGGGTGCGACCAGGCGCCCTTCTGGCCGTCGAAGACCGCCTGGAACACCTCGCTGCCGCCGATGCGGTCGAAGAGGAACTCGAGCCACATCATGTTGGTCCAGCGGGACTGGCCGCCGAGCGAGAACGGCGCGATGCCCTTGGCGTTGAACTTGGGCACGAGGTCCATGACGTCGCCCCAGGTCTGCGGGGGCTGCGCGCCGATCTTCTCGAAGGCCCGCTTGTTGTAGAACATGACGATCGGCTGGACCGTCTCGGCCGGCATCGCGTAGATCTTGCCGTCGATGGTGGCGGCGCCGAACGACGACGGGAACAGCCGGTCCTTGACCGCCGCGTTCTCGCCGAACCACGAGGTCAGGTCCTCGACCTGGCCGGCCTGGACATAGCTGCGCAGCGTGCCGCCGCCCCAGCCCCAGATGATGGTCGGCGCCTGGTTCGCGCCGATCGAGGTCTTGATCTTCGTCTTGTACGCGTCGTTCTGGAACGTCGTCGCCGTGATCTTGGCGTCGGGGTTCGCCTGGTTGAACCGGTTGACGGTGTTGGTGCGGATGCCCTCACCGGGTGCGCCGGTGAGGAACCAGTAGCTGGCCGCACCGGCGCCACCGCCACCCGCGGCCCCGGTGCCGGGACCGGAGCTGCCGCAGGCGGCCAGTGCCGCACCGGCGCCCACGCCCATGGTCAGGCCGAGAAAATTCCGCCGGGACAGGATGCTGCGCTCCACGCTGGACCTCCGTACTCGTGAGCCGCGGCGGGCGCGGCCGAATCGATCGTGCTGAGGCGGCAAGGGGTCACCGGCCACAAGGGAGCGCTCCCACAGCGCGGCGCACAGGTGCTGTGGCAGGGAAGTTTCGGCCGGTGGTCTCGCAAATTAACGGAGAATTTTCAAGTCAACGTAGGATTCCGCCACCGAGGTGTCAAGGGCTTGAAGCCGCCGTTCTGATCGGCGAAAGTAAGCCCAGCGCAAGGCGCGTCGGCACGTTCCACGCTCCGCGAACGTCGAAAGTTTCGAAGCTGTACCGCCATCTTGCGCGAAGGAGGCACCACCGTGACGACCCAGCCCGCGCAGATCGCGACGCAGCCCTGGCACGACACCGGCAGTCCGGTCGCCGAGCGGGTCGAGGCGCTCCTCGCGGCCATGACGCTGGAAGAGAAGATCGCCCAGCTCGGCAGCCGGTGGCTCCGCAAGGACATGCACGAGCCGGACGCCGAGCCGATCTTCGACACCGACCACAACATGGCGCCGATGCAGGACGTCTTCTCGGCCGGCGACCTGCCGCTCGACCAGGCGAGCCGGCACGGCCTCGGCCACCTCACCCGGGTGTTCGGCAGCGCGCCGGTCACCGCGGCGGAGGGCGCGGCCGAGCTCGTGCGGCAGCACCACGTCGTGCTCGACGCGCACCGGCTGCGCATCCCGGCCCTGGCCCACGAGGAGTGCCTCACCGGCTTCACCACCTACGGCGCCACGGTCTACCCGGCCGCGATCGCCTGGGGCGCGACGTTCTCGCCCGACCTGGTCGAGCGGATGGCCGCCGCGATCGGCCGCGACATGGCCGCCGTCGGCGTCCACCAGGGACTCTCCCCCGTGCTCGACGTCGTCCGGGACTACCGGTGGGGCCGGGTCGAGGAGACGATGGGCGAGGACCCGTACCTGGTCTCGATGCTCGGCGCCGCCTACGTGCGCGGCCTGCAGAGCGCCGGCGTGATCGCCACGCTCAAGCACTTCGCCGGCTACTCCGCCTCTCGCGGCGCGCGCAACCACGGGCCCGTCTCGATGGGCCGCCGCGAGCTGATCGACGTGCTCCTGCCGCCGTTCGAGACGGCCGTGGCCACCGCCGCCGCCGGGTCGGTGATGAACTCGTACGCCGACGTCGACGGCATGCCCGCCGGCGCCGACCACTGGCTGCTCTCCGACGTCCTCCGCGACGACTGGGGCTTCACCGGCACGGTGGTCTCCGACTACTGGGCGGTGCCCTTCCTCGCCTCGATGCACCGGATCGCCGCCGACGACGCGGACGCGGGCGCGCTGGCGGTGGCCGCCGGCATCGACGTCGAGCTGCCCGACACCATCGGGTACGGCGCGGCGCTGCTCGCCAAGGTCCGCGCCGGCGAGGTGTCCGAGGCGCTGGTCGACCGGGCCGCCCGCCGCGTGCTCACCCAGAAGGCCGAGCTCGGCCTGCTCGATCCCGGGTGGACGCCGGAGGGCTCGGTGGCCGGCGCCGCGACCGTCGACCTCGACTCGCCCGCCAACCGCGCGCTGGCCCGGGAGATCGCCGAGCGGTCGATCGTGCTGCTCGACCCGGGCAGCGCGCTGCCGCTGGCCGGCGCCGGGCGGGTCGCGGTGGTCGGGCCGTGCGCGGCGCAGCCCCGTACCTTCATGGGCTGCTACGCGTTCCCCAACCACGTGCTGCCCCGGCACCCGGGGCTGGGCCTGGGCGTCGACGTGCCCACCGCGCTCGACGCGCTGCGCGCCGAGCTGCCCGCGGCGGACGTCTCGTTCGAGCCGGGCTGCGAGATCCAGGGCGACGACCGATCCGGCTTCGCGGCCGCGATCGCGGCGGCCCGGGCCGCGGACGTGTGCGTCGCGTTCGTCGGCGACATCGCGGGGCTGTTCGCCCACGGCACCTCCGGCGAGGGCTGCGACGCCCCCGACCTGCGGCTGCCGGGTGTGCAGGCCGACCTGCTCGCGGAGCTGATGGCCACGGGCACCCCGGTGGTCGTGGTCGTGGTCTCCGGCCGGCCGTACGCGCTCGGTGACCTGCACGGCCGGGCTGCCGCGCTGGTGCAGGCGTTCATGCCGGGCGAGGAGGGCGGCGCGGCGATCGCCGGCGTGCTCTCCGGCCGGGTGCAGCCCAGCGGCAAGCTGCCGGTGCAGATCCCGCGCGCGCCGGGCGCCCAGCCGGGCACCTACCTGCAGCCGCCGCTGGGTGCCGAGAACACCGACATCAGCAGCCTCGACCCGGCTCCGCTGTTCCCGTTCGGGCACGGCCGGTCGTACACCACCTTCGCGGTCTCCGACCTCGCGCTCTCCGCGGCGGAGGTGCCGACCGACGGCGAGTTCGTGGTGAGTGCCCGGGTCCGCAACACCGGTGACCGGGCCGGCACCGAGGTCGTCCAGCTCTACCTGCACGACGTGGTCGCCCAGGTGGTCCGGCCGGTCAAGCAGCTCGTCGGGTTCGCCCGCGTCGACCTCGCGCCCGGCGCGACCGCCGACGTGCGCTTCGCGGTGCACGCCGACCGCACCGCGTTCACCGGTCGCGACCTGCGCCGGATCGTCGAGGCCGGCGACATCGAGGTGCTGGTCGGCACGTCCGCGGCCGACCTGCCGCTGCGCGGTACGGTACGGCTCGTCGGCCCGACCCGCGTCGTCGGGCACGACCGGCGCCTCGACACTCCCGTGACGGTCGACCCCAGCGGTCTGTGCTGAAAGGAGGGTCCGTGCCGCCCAAGATCCGGCGCGCGACGCTGGCGACGGTGGCCGCGTCGGCCGGCGTCTCGGTGACCACCGTGTCCAAGGTGGTCAACGGGCGCGCCGACGTGGGCCCGGAGACCCGCGCGCTGGTGGAGTCGCTGCTGGAGCAGCACGACTACATCGGGCGGCGGTCACCGGCGGGCCACGGCGGTCCGGCCACCGCGCGCATCGAGCTGATGTTCAGCGGCTCGCTCAACGCGTACTCGACCGAGATCATCCAGGGCGTGCTCGAGGCGGGCGGCGAGGCGGGGGTGGCGGTCGCGATCACCACCCGGCCGCGGCCCGCGCCGAGCCGCCCGCGCGGCTGGGCGCGGGACCTGGCCGCCGCCGGCCGGCGGGCGGTGATCGCCGTCGTCGACGAGCTGACCTCCGCCGACCTGGCGGGGCTGACCCGCGCCCAGTTGCCGCTCGTGGTGATCGACCCGCTCAACCTGCAGCGCAACGAGGTCACCAGCGTGGGCTCGACCAACTTCGCCGGCGGGATGGCCGCGGCGCAGCACCTGCTCGCGCTCGGCCACCGGCGGATCGGCTACGTCGGCGGGTCCACGCGGTCCGCCTGCAACCAGGCCCGGATGCACGGCTACCGGGCCGCGCTGGAGGCGGCGGGCGTCGCGGTGCCCGACGAGTACCAGCGCACCGGCGACTTCCGCTACCGCGACGGTCTCGACGGTGGCGCGGCGCTGCTCGACCTGCCGGTGCCGCCGACGGCCGTGTTCGCCGGCAGTGACGAGACCGCGGCCGGCGTGATCGAGGCGGCCCGGGCCCGCGGGCTGCGGGTGCCCGACGACCTGAGCGTGGTCGGCTTCGACGACACCGAGGTGGCCCGGCTGGCCTCACCCCCACTGACCACGGTGCGGCAGCCGCTGCGGGAGATGGGCGGCGTCGCGCTGCGCACCGCGCTGCGCCTGGCGGCGGGCGAGAAGCTGGACTCGCACCACGTCGAACTGGCCACGGAGCTGATAATCCGCGGGTCGACGTCAGGGCCGCGGTGCGGCGGTTGACTCCCTGACGACCAGAGTCGTCGCGAGTTCCACATGGTGCGAGTCGAGCTTCTCGCCGGCGATCAGGCGCAGCAGCGTACGCAGGGCCACCCGGCCCATCTCGCGCAGTGGCTGGCGCACCGAGGTGAGCGCCGGCGTCGACATCACCGTGAGGTAGGTGTCGTCGAAACCGACGATGCTGACGTCGTGCGGCACCTGCCGGCCGAGCGCCTGTGCCGCGGCGAAGACCCCCACCGCGGTCGGGTCGCTGGCCGCGAACACCGCCGTGGGCGGATCTTCTACGCCGAGCAGGTCGCCGCCGAGCGTGAGCCCCGACGCGAAGTCGAACGAGCCGTTGCGGATCAGGGCCGGGTCGGGGCGGATGCCGGCGTTCTCCAGCGCGGCCCGGTAGCCGTGCAGCCGGGCCCGGCTCGGTGAGGAGGCCGCCGGGCCGCCGATGAACGCGATCCGCCGGTGGCCGAGCCGGATCAGGTGGTCGGTGGCCTCGAGACCGCCGCTCCAGTTGGTCGCGCCGACGCTGACCACGTCGGTGCGGGGCAGGTTGACCGGGTCGATCACCACGAGCGAGAGCCCGGCGCGGTCGAACGCCGCGAGCTGGCGCGAGGTCAGCTCGGAGGTGACCACGATGAGCCCCTTGCGGCCGGCCTCGGTGAGCCGGCGGGCCCAGGCGGCCTCGGTCCGCGGCGGGTTGTCGGTCAGCGTCGGCAGGCGGCGGACCACCACGTCGACGCCGAGCTCGTCGCCGCCGTCGGTGACGCCGTGCAGCACCTCGGTCGCGTACGGGCTGATGATGTCGTCGAAGACGAGCTCGATGCTGCGGGTCGGGGCCGACGTGCCCCGGGTCCGCGCCCCCGGCGGTCGGTAGTTGTGCGCCCGCAGCGCCTCCTCGACCTTGGCCCGGGTGGCGCTGGCGACGTCGGCGCGACCGTTGAGCACCTTGGAGACGGTCGGCAGCGACACGCCGCACGCCTCTGCCACCATGGCGAGCGTGGCCCGCCCTCCGACCTCCGCCGGCACTCTTCCCCCCACACCTTCGAAAACTTTCGAATCCCCGGTGCGGAGGTTAGTCCGAGGTCAAGCGCCGTGTCGACCGGCCGTTAGGGCAAGCTCGCGGGGCCTTTCGCGGCGTCCGAGGGTGGCTGCCAGGACGACCACGGCCGCGGGTACGAGGGTCGGGCCGCAGAAGGCCAGCACCACCGCGACCGCGAGGCAGGCGATGCCGGCGCAGATCCGTGGCACGCCGGTCAGCAGGCGCCAGCCGGCCGCCGTGCAGCCGAGGTAGACCACGAGGAAGAAGGTCGTCGGGACGTTGACCAGGGTGGCCAGGTCGATGCGGCCGGTGGCGAGCGGCCCGATCAGCACGACGCCGGAGAGCAGGACCGCACCGCCGAGCCAGCGCGGCAGCGCCTCGGCCCGGGCTTCCGCTCGCGGGGGTCGCAGCGCGCGGGCGAGGCTCGCGGCGCCGGCGAGGTAGGCGAGGATCGCGCCGACCGTGAGCACCACGGCCCCGAGCGCGGCGACGGCCGTGCCCGTGTCGCCGAACCCGATCGTGAGCAGCGCGGCCAGCGGCACCTCGGTGCCGGCCCGGTCGCCGAGCGCCGCGACGGTCACGATGCCCAGCGCCAGGTAGATGACGGCGGTCACGCCGAACGCGATCGCGATGACCCGTCCCGGCCGCGTGAGCCGGGCCGTCAGCGGCGCGATCGCCTCCCAGCCGACGAAGGCGAGCATCAGCGTCGCGGCCGCCGTTCCGATCGCCGACCAGCCGTGCGGCGCGAATGGCGTCCAGTTGGCGGCGTCGCTCGCCGGGGCGGCGCCGGCCACCGCGCCGACCACGATCACCAGCAGCAGCGTCACGAGTCCGAACTGGACGGTCGTGGAGGTGCGTACGCCGCGGGCCACTACGGCGACCGACCCGGCGAGCAGGAGCGCGGCCGTGGTCGCGGCGACGCGGACGCCGCCGCCCGTCAGCTCGGCCACGTAGTTGCCGCCGATCACGCTGACGATCGGCGCCCCGCCGATCACGCCGGCCAGGAAGCACCAGCCGACCGCCCGCCCCGCGCGGCGACCGAGACCGGCGGTCGCGTAGCCCCACACGCCGCCGGCGGACGGGTGCCGCACGCCGAGCGCGGCGAACACGACGGCGAACAGCGCGGAGGCGCCGAGCAGCAGGGCCCAGGCGACGACGGACGCCGGGCCGGCCTGGCTCGCGGCGAGCCCGGGCAGCAGCAGGAGGCCGGGGCCGAGCAACGCGCCGATGTAGAGGGCGCTGCCCCGGGCGGTGCCGATGTCGCTGGTCATGGCACGCAGTCTGGCAGCGCGGCGGCCGCACACGATGGCAAATGTGCGCGGCTTCGCGCGCTGTGACGCAACTATGTTGCGCGCAGATGGCGCTCGACCGCATTATCTGCCCATGCCTTACGACAGCACCGACCGGGCGATCCTGGCCCGGCTCCAGGCGGACGGCCGGATCGCCAACGTCGACCTCGCCGAGGAGGTCAACCTGTCACCGTCGGCCTGCCTCCGCCGGGTCCGGGCGCTGGAGCAGGACGGCCTGGTCGCCGGCTACCGGGCGGAGCTCGACCGGGCCAGGCTCGGCCTGGACCTCACGGTCTTCGTCGAGCTGCGGGTCGACCGCCACTCGCGCGAGAACGCCGCCCGCCTCGAGGCGGCGCTCACCGCGATCCCGGAGATCGTGGCCTGCCACGTCATCTCGGGCCGCGCCGACATCCTGGTGGAGGCCGCGGTCGCCAACCTGGCCGCGTACGAGCATCTCCTGATCGACCAGATCCTCAGCATCCCGTCGATCGTCGACGCCCACAGCACGTTCGCGATCCGCACGGTCAAGACCCGCGGCCCCCTCCCGCTCGCCCAGCTCACCTGACCAGGGCGACCTCCGCGCCGGCCTTCACGCCGTTGACGGTCAGGGTCAGCGTGACGGTGCCACCCGCCCGCAACGCCGTCAGCCGCCCCGTGCCCGGGTCGAACCAGGCGCGGTCGCCCGGCCGGATGCCCGCCGCCGACCCGACGTGCAGGCCCGCGCCGCCCGACCACTGGGCCGTCACCGGCGGTGCGACCGGCACGATCCGGCCCCCGGGCTGGGTCAGTGTCGCGGTCACGGCCGCGGGTGCGCCGATCCCCACCGTGGCCGGCGCCGTCAGGGTCACGGCGTCGACGTGGGGGTTGACCTCCGCCGCGATCCAGCGTGGACCCTCGGCGAACGGGTTCAGCCGGGCCAGCGCGGCCTCGGCCGGCGTGACCGGGTCGACGCCGAGCATCGTCCAGCCGGTGAAGCCACCGAGGTGCGGCGCGGTCGACGGCTCCTTGCCGCTGTTGCCGTTGATCAGGTACGGCACGCCGTCCACCCGGTCCGCGTGGAACGTGCCGACGTGCGCGCCGACGAACGCCGCGCCCTTGCCGGTGCGATGCTGGAACTCGCCCAGCCAGCGCTCGACCAGCGCGGCCTCCTTCCGGTCGCCGAGTTGGCTCGCCTTGGCCGGCGTCGGATCGCGCGGCGGGTGGTGCGCGAACACCGCGACCGAGCCGACCCGCGGGTCCGCCGCAGCCTCGTCCAGCGCGGCCCGCAGCGCCAGGATCTGCGCGAAGCCGCTGCCGCGCAGGGATCCCGCGCTGGTGTCGAGCGTGATCATCCGGGTGCCCCGGTGGTCGAACACCCGCGACGTCGGCCCGAACACCGCCTGGAAGTTCGAGATCGGGGCGCCCATGATCTCGTGGTTGCCCGGCACGTAGTAGTACGGCAGCGCGCCGCCCAACTCCTCGTCGAGGATCCGCTTGGCCAGCGCGAAGTCCGCCGGCAGCGCCGTGTCGACCAGGTCACCGTTGATCACCAGGAAGTCGGGCGCGGCCGCGCGGATCTCGCGCAGGGTCCGGCGGGCCCGCTCGACCTGCGTGCTGTCGGGGTCGGCCGCGACGAACTGCGCGTCCGACAGCACCGCCAGCCGCCACGGCGCCCCGTCCACGGTGCCGTCGCGGAGCACGACCCGGTCGGTGCGCGGCGGCTCGGGCGGCACGTCGACCGGCGGCGCGACCCGGGCCACGATGTCGTCGATGACGATGTCGGTCTGGTAGGCCTCGGCCGGGTCGGTCTCCGCGACGTAGAACCGCCGGATCCGCACCGGGTACTGCACGCCCGGCGGCACCGCCATCTCGACGTACCGCCAGCCGGTCCAGGTGACGTAAGGCCCGCGCAGCACGTGCTGCTGGTCGAGGGCGTCGTGCAGGTGCAGGCTCGGCCACTCGCCCCGGCCGTTGCCGTGGATCCACATGCCGAACGCCTGCGGCTGCCCGTCCACCGGGATCCACTGTGGTGGGTCGGCGTAGGCGGCCCGCGTGCCGGTCGACTGGCCGAAGTCGTACGCCATCCGCAACCCGCCACCGGTGTGGCCCGGCGCCGGCGCGACCGAGCCGGTGGCCCGCGCGGCGCTGAACGTCCACGCCGCGGCGTCGTCGAACGTCGCGACCGACACGTCGGTGAGCCCGATCGTCACCGGCACCACCGTGCGCCGGCCGCTGACGGTTGCCGTGATCGTGCCCGCGCCGCTGCTCGCGAGCGCCTTGACCGTGAAGAAGCCGTCGGCGCCGGGCGTGACCTCGACCAGCGACCGGTCGTACGCGAGCCGGACGTCACCGGTCTCGATCGGCGCGCCGTTGCCCTCGCCGTCGTAGCCGACCACGCCGAACGATCCGGTCGCGCCGGCCCCGTCCAGGGCCACCTTGTCGGCGGTCGCGTCCACCCTGGACAGTGGGCCGAGCACGACCAGGTCGATCTCGCCGCGGGCCTCGCCGCGGCTCGCGGAGACCTTCGCCGTGCCCGGAAGCAGACCGCGGAACACACCGGTGCTCGACACGGTGCCGTTCAGGATCCTGGTGGACCGCCAGGTCGGCGCGCCGGCGGCGGGGCCGTAGGTCTCGTCGTAGCCGGCCGCGGCCAGCCGCCGGGTCAGGCCCGGGAAGACCCGGTCCGGGCGCCCGCCGCGGACCGGCCCGATGCCGGGCGCGCCGGCGGGGTCGATCGCGGTCTTCACCCAGTACGCGGTCAGCCGCCCGCTCCCCGTCGGCGCGTAGACGGCCAGCCCGTTGGGCACCGGCCGTTCCGAGCCGTCGGAGGGCGCGTTCTCCACCCGCACGGCCGGCGCGCCCGGCTCGCGGGCCACCAGCGTCGACGACCCGCCGCCGTCGAGGTTGAGCGCGTCGTGGGCGCCGAGCGAGGCCATCAACCGGCCGAGCTCGGTCAGTGTCACGCCGCGGCTGTCGGCCTGCCGCCCGTCGACGGTCAGCATGATCATTTTCGTGCCGCCGGCGTCGAACCCAACCGCGGTACGCGGTTCCGGTGTCACGTCGCCGATGTCCTGCGGCACGCCCGCCTTGACCAGCACCCGGTTGCCGCCGATCGCGGCCTTGACCGCCCGGTCGTCGGACGCCCGGGCGCGGTGGGTCACCTCGACGGGATCACCGGGCCGCAGCCCGGCCAGCGCGTCGGCGCCGGCGTCCCGGCCGAGCAGGATCGTGGTGCCGGCCGGGATCGGGCCCTGGCCGGGCGCCGCGCCCACCGTGACGACCCGGCCGCCCGCCAGCGCGACCTCGGTGACCCGGCTCGCGCCGGCCACCGCCCGCGCCCGGTCGTAGTCGCCCCACAGCGCCGTGAACACGCCGACGCCGCCGGCCTGCACGAGGTTGTTGAACTGGGTCAGCGTGACCGGCCCGCTCGGCAGCGTCGCGGTGCCCGCGAAGTAGAACTGCACCACGCGACCGATCCCGTCAGGCCCGATCGCGACGCCGTCCGGGTGGCCGCCGACCGGCGACTGCACGAGGTCGCCCCCGCGCACGCCGATCCCCTGCGCGGCACCTGACTGATTGATGTCGAAGAAGTCGCCGTTGACGGCCGCGACCGCGCCGGCCTGGTCGACGACACCGCGCAGCGGCGCGGTGCGGGCCACCGCACCCGTGTTGACGTAGTCGACGGAGAGGCCCTCGCCCGCGAGATCCGCCGTGAGCGCGTCGGCCCGGATCCAGCCGTTGGCGTCCAGCCGGTCGAACGAGGTCAACTCGAGTCCGGGGGCGACCGGCCGGGTGCGCCGGTCGGTCTCGATCGAGGCGTCCGCGGCGGTGGCGGTGATCCGCGTGGACGGTGCCGGGTAGGACGACGCGGCGGCGCTGTCGACCTGGCCGACGGGCGCGGCGACGGCGGGGCCGCCCGCGAGCAGCACGGCCAGCAAGGGCAGCAGCACGGGCGCGGCACGCCGCGCGGATCGACGGGAACCCATGCGGCGAGCCAACCGGAAGCTGGAGGAATTTTCAAGAGACGGTTGTCTAAGTGAAGGAAAACTTCACGTGCGCCGCGCCGGTCCCCTTCCAGCCACGGCCGGTAACGTGCGGACGCATGACCGTACGCGTCCGGGAGTTCCTGGCCGGTCCCGCCGCGGGCAGCGACCTGCTCGCGCTGGGCGAGCCGACGCACGGCGAGCCGGCGTTCGCGCTGCTGCGCAACGAGATCTTCGCGGAGCTGGTGGAGGCGGGCTTCCGCTCGATCGCCGTCGAGTCCGACCGGCTCGCGGCCCTCACGGTCGACGCGTACGTCCAAGGTGATGCCGGCACGCTGGACGAGGCCCTGGCCGCCGGGTTCAGCCACGGCTTCGGCCCGCTGCCCGGCAACCCCGAGCTGGTCAGCTGGATGCGCGCCTACAACAGCGGTCGTCCCGCCGCCGAGCGGCTCACGTTCCACGGGTTCGACGCGCCGCTCGAGATGACCAGCGCGCCGAGCCCGCGCCGTTACCTGGCCCACGTGCTGGCGTACCTGGGCGATCTCGTCGACCCACCGGCCGACCTTGACGGCCTGGTCGGCGCCGACGACCGGTGGACCGACTTCGCCGCGATCATGGACCACTCGCGGTCGGTCGGCAGGTCGCCGGAGGCCCTGCGGCTCCGGGCCGTCGCCGACGACCTCCGCACGGCGCTCTACGCCAACGCGCCCCGGCTGGTGGCCTCGTCGTCGCCGGCGCGGTGGCGGCGGGCCGCACTGCACGCGGACGTCGCGGCCCGGGTGCTCGGCTACCACGCGGAGGCCGCCGCGCCGGCCCCACAGGCGGTCCGCACCTCGCGGCTGCTCGGCGTCCGCGACGCCTGGATGGCGCAGAACCTGCTCGACATCCGCGCCCACGAACGCCACCGCGGGCCGACGCTGGTCTTCGCGAACAACCGGCACCTGCAGCGCCCGCCGAGCACCTGGCAACTGGGCGGCATGGACTTGTCCTGGTCCGGCGCCGGCTCGATCGTGTCGGCCCTGCTGGGCCTCCGGTACGCGGTCATCGCGGGCAGCCTGGGCGCGAGCGCGGCGCTCGGGCTGGGCGCGGCCCCGGCGGGCACGGCCGAGGCGGCGTTGAGCGAGGCGGCCGACGGCCCGACCCTGTTCGACCGGCCCGGGCTGCACGCGACGCTCGCCGGCCGCGCCTTGACCGGCCGCGCCGACATGACCCCTGAGCAGGGCTACTTCCCGCTGGACGCCGAGCTGATCGCGACCAGCGACGCGGTGCTGCACGTGCCCGCCGTACATTGACGGTTGTGACCGACCGGGCCGGCGCCGCCGACAAGTCGTTCGACGTGCTCGAGGCGCTGGTGGAGCACGGCCGGCTGGCCGACATCGCGCGAGCGACCGGGCTGCCGAAGGCGACCGTCCACCGGATCCTGCAGGTCATGGTCGAGCGGGGGCTGGCCCAACCGACCGGTGACGGCGGGTACGCCTGCGGGCCGCGGCTGGTCGCGCTCGCCGGGCGGGTGATGCACGCGGTCGACCTGGGCGGACGGGTGCATCCGCAACTCGACGCGCTCCGGGTCGGCACGGGGCACACCGTGCACCTGGCGCTGCGGGCCGGCGACGAGGCGGTCTACGTGGCGAAGCTGGACGCCGGTAGGCCGTACCGGCTCGCCTCCCGGGTGGGGATGAGCCTGCACCTGCACAGCACCTCGATCGGCAAGGCGATCCTGGCCGGGTTGACCGACGCGGAGGTCGCCGAGGTGGCCGGGCGCACCGGGTTGCCGGCCCGGACGCCCCGCACCATCACCGCCCTGCCCGACCTGCTCGCCGAGATCGGTCGCACGCGGCGGCGCGGCTGGGCCGAGGACCACGAGGAGAACGAGGCGGGGGTCGGCGCCTGCGGCGCGCCGGTCCGCGACCACACGGGCGCGGTGATCGGCGGGATCAGCGCGGTGGCGCTCACCCACGACCTGACCGGCGGATACGACCGGCTCGGTCCCCAGGTCGTCGAGGCGGCGGCCGCGGTGTCGCGGGCGTTGGGCGCACCGCGGGTTTGACGTCCGCGAATCGCGGTACATAGATACATGCACATCTAGTGGAACGCCATTCCGTCAGACGGAACGGAGGCGACGGATGAGCGACGACGACAACGGCCTCGCCTGGTCGGCCACCCCTGCCCCATCGATCGGGGACGCCCACGTGATCTCCGGGGCCGACCTGACGCGGGTCGCGACCGCGATCCTCGGGCGGGCCGGGGCACCGGCCGAGATCGCCACCACGGTCGCACGCTCCCTTGTGGACGCCGACCTGGCCGGGCACGACTCGCACGGGGTCCGGCGGCTGGTCCCCTATCTCGCGGCCGTGCGGGCCGGCCACCTGAAACCCGCCGCCCGCCCGGCGGTCACCGCGCACGCCGGCGCGACGGCCAGAGTCGACGGCCGGCGCGGCTTCGGGCAACTCGCCGCGCACGCCGCCGTGGACACCGCGCTCGACCTGGCCGGCCAGCAGGGCTGCGCCGTGGTCGCGGTCGGCAACGCCAACCACGTCGGCCGGCTCGGCGAGTACGTGGAACGGATCGCGACCGCCGACGCGGTCGGCATCGCGCTGTGCAACGCCGATCCGACCGTGACACCGCACGGTGGCCGGGAACGCCGGCTCGGCACGAACCCGCTGGCCTGGGGGGCGCCGCGGGCCGCGGGCCGGCCGCCGGTGGTGACCGACTTCGCGACCTCGGCCGTGGCCGAGGGCAAGCTGGCGCTGTCGGTGGTGCGCGGCGAACAGGTCCCGTCGGGCCTGCTGGTCGGCGCCGACGGCGCGCCGTCGACCGAGCCCGGCGACTTCTACGCCGGCGGCGCGCTGCTGCCCTTCGGCGGGCACAAGGGGTACGCGCTGAGCGTGATGATCGAGATCTTCGGCGGGCTGCTGTCGGGGGCGGGCATCTCCAGCCTGCCCGGGTACGACGCGACGAACGGCACCGTGTTCGTCGCCGTGGACATCGCCCGCTTCCTGCCCGTACCCGAGTTCCGGGAGCGCACCGAGCAGTTCTGCCGCCTGCTGGCCGACACGTCGCGGGCCGGCGCGGATCCGGTACTGGCGCCGGGCGAGAAGGAGGCGACCACCCGGGCCGCCCGGGCCCGCGACGGCATTCCGCTGGCGGCCGCGACCTGGCGGGCGCTGGCCGACCTGCCCGGCGGCCCGTCTGTCGAGAGGAGCGCACGATGACCGACCGGACCGAGTTGCGCCGGGTGGTCACCGGCTCGCTCGTCGGCACCGCCCTGGAGTGGTACGACTTCTTCATCTACGGCACGGCCGCCGCGCTCGTCTTCGACGACCTGTTCTTCCCGGACGCCGAGCCCGCGGTCGGCACGCTGGTCGCGTTCGCCACGTTCGGCGTCGCGTTCCTGTTCCGCCCGGTCGGTGGGTTCTTCTTCGGCCGCCTCGGCGACCGGATCGGCCGGCGGGCGACGCTGATCGTCACGACGCTGGTGATGGGCATCGGCACGGGCCTGATCGGCCTGTTGCCCACCTTCGACCAGGTCGGCATGCTGGCCCCGATCCTGTTGGTACTGCTGCGGATCTGCCAGGGCCTGGGCGCCGGCGCCGAGTTCGGCGGCGCGTCGACGCTGCTGGCCGAGCACGCCCCGGCGGGCCGGCGCGGCTACTACGCGTCCTTCGCCCAGACCGGTGTCCAGATCGGACTGATCATGGGTACGGTCGCGTTCCTGCTCGTGGGCCTGCTCCCCGACCGTGACCTCGAGGCCTGGGGCTGGCGCATTCCGTTCCTGGCCAGCTTCCTGATGATTTTCGTGACGTTGTACGTGCGGCTGCGGGTCACGGAGTCGCCCGTGTTCCGGGAGATGGAGCGCACCCGTACGGTGGTCCGCACGCCGGTGATGGACACGCTGCGCCGCTACCCGCGCAGCTTCCTGGTCGGCATCGGCGCGCACATCTGCGACACGGCGATCGTCTACATCTTCGCCACCTTCGTCGTCGCGTACGTGACCGACGAGTTGGGCCTGAGCCGCTCCACGGCCCTGACCGGCGTGATCATCATGGGCGTGGTGGTGACGGCGAGCCAGCCGTTCTACGGCGCCCTGTCGGACCGGATCGGCCGCAAGCCCCTCAACATCTTCAGCGTGCTGTTCACGGCGGCGTTCGCGTTCCCGTTCTTCTGGATGGTGAACACGGCGGAGCCGGCCCTCATCTGGCTCGCCCTGGCCCTGGCGGGCGGCATCGGCTTCGCGCCGATGATCGCGGTGCAGCCGGCGTTCTACGCGGAGCTCTTCGGCGCGGGCGTGCGCTACACGGGCTTCGCGGCCTCCCGCGAGATCGGCGCGGCCATCGCGGGCTTCTCGCCGCTGGTCGCGGCCGCCCTGCTGCGCGCGGGCGACGGCACACCGTGGTTGGTCTCCGTCTGGATCATCGCGACGGCGGTGGTGTCGCTGATCGCCTTCGTGTTCGCCCGGGAGACCCGCACGATCGACATCGCGGCACTGCACCACGACCAGTCGACGCTGGTCGCGGACCGCCCGGAGACGGCGAGGACGCCGTGAACCTGTCGGGCGCGGTCGCGGTGGTCACCGGCGGCGGCACGGGCATCGGCCGCGCCGTCGCCGAGGCGCTCACGGCGCCCGGCGCCTCGGTCGCGATCACGTACGCCCGCTCGGCCCCGGAGGCGAAGGCGACAGCCGCGTCGCTCGGCGCGCTGGTGGTGCCGCTCGACGTAGCCGACGACAAGCAGGTGCGCCGGATGGCCGACCGGGTCGTCGGCGAGTTGGGGCGGGTGGACATCCTGGTGAACAACGCGGCGGTCACGCACGCGGTAGAGCACGCCGACCTGGACGCCCTGACGGACGCGATGTGGCACGAGATCCTCGACGTCAACGTCCTGGGCGCGTTCCGCTGCACCCGCGCCCTGGCCCCTGTTCTGCGGGCCTCCGGAGGCGCGGTGGTCAACGTCAGCTCCATCTCGGCGTACCGGGCGGGCGGCTCCTCGATCGCCTACGGCGTGAGCAAGGCGGCGCTGCTCCAGCTGACGCGCAACCTGGCCGCCGCGCTGGCCCCGGAGGTCCGGGTCAACGCGGTGGCCCCCGGCACGGTCAACACGCGCTGGCAGACAAACCTCCACGGGGCGGCGGACTTCGCGATCCGCCGCGCGACGGAGGAACAACACATCCCCCTGGGCGCGATAGCCACACCCCAACACGTAGCCCAAGCGGTCCTGGGCCTCCTGGGAATGGACAACGTGACAGGCGAAACCCTCATAGTCGACGGCGGCAAACACATCCGCTACTGACAACAGGCCACACGACTAAAACATGCATCGATACGATGCTTCCGACGGCTGTCCGTTCTCGAGATCGGGGTCGCGACGGCCAGAGGGTCCGGCGCGGTGGGCAAAGGGCTCATCCGCGCCGCCCTGGCGTTCCTGCGGAAGTCGAAGGCGCGCCGCGCGGGCTGCGGAAAACGCGAGGCGGCCCAACCACTGTCCAAGCTGGATTTCGCCAACCCGAAGACGTTCGACCCAGCCGCACTGCGCGGCAGGAGCGCCGCCGATATCCGGGCGGCGATCCCCGCGAACTGGTCCTCCCGGCCGAGCAAGCGCGGCGGCGGGACGGTGTTCGAGGACCCCGGCAACGCCGGACGGCAGATCCGGATCATGCCCGGATATACTGCCGGAAATCGACCGGATCCATTGACCCACGGTCCTTACGCTGAGGTGTCTCAGAACGGCAGGACGACCAAGGTGCCGTCGCGTGGCAACCCGACGCTTCCCGGAGGCGCGTGATGACGTCCGAGGCCGAGGTGTGGTTGGCCGGCGAGGTTCGGGATCATCTGCATGACTTCGGGGCCGTCGGGCTCTACGAGTTGGTCTGGTTGTTGCGGGGGTCGTCCTTCGGGCTCGCGGATGACGACGCGGTCGAGGTCGCCAGGCGGGTCGCTCGGGGTGTGCTCGCCGGTGGCGCCGTCGGGATCTATCGGCTTGCCTGGCCCGGTGCCGCCGTCGTCGACGGGCCCCTCGATCCCCAGGTGCTGTCGAGCGCCGAAGCCTGGCAGGAGGGCGAGCGGTATCTCGCCCTCGTCGAGGGTGGCGGCCGCTAGGCCGTCAGGGTCGAGACCGCCGCTACCACGTAGAGGCAGCCCGCGGTGGCGACCGCTACACCCGCTATCGCCGGGGTCCAGGCCGCCAGTGCCGACCACTTGCGGGTTCGGTTGGCCAGGGCCGTGAAGCCGCGGACCGTCACCACGCCGACCGCCGTCAAGGTCACCGCCATGCCGACGCCGAAGGACAGGACCAGGATCAGTGCGTCGACCGAGCGGCCCGTGAGCAAACCGCTGACCAGCAGCAGGAACGCCGACGGCGAGGGGAGCAGGCCGCCCGAGAGGGCCAGGGCCACCAAACCCCGGCGGGACCACGGGTCCGTCGCCTCGTCCACCTCGTGCGAGTGGTCATGCGAATGCGAGTGGGAATGGCCGTGGGAATGCGAGTGCGCGTGCGCGTGTGCGTGGGCCCGCCGGCGGATCTGGCGCCAGGCCAACCGGCCGCCGACCGCGATCACGACCACGCCCGCCGCCACCTGCATCCAGGCCGTCACCGACTTCGTGCCGATGCTCGCCGAGACGCTCAGGCCCACCCAGACCAAAGCCAGCACCAGCACCGAGAACGTGTGCATCACCGCGACGATCACGCCGAGGCGCAGGGCGTCGCGGTAGCGGCCGTGCGTACCCACCAGGTAGGCCGCCGTGATGGTCTTGCCGTGGCCCGGCGCCACCGCGTGGGCCGCGCCCACGCCCAGCGACACCAGCAGCAGCACCCAGAAGACCGTGCCGCCGTCGAACAATGCGATGAGCCGGTTGTCCAGCCCCTCCAGGCCCGTCACGCGGACCGCCGCCGGCGGCGCAGGAAGAACCAGAGAACAGCGGCGAGCAGGACCACGACAGCGGTGCCGATCGCCATGGGTACGACGGCCGCCGGGCGGGACGAGCCGTGCAGCACCAGGTCCTGCTCCGGCGACGCCACCGTGAACATCGCCTCCGAGTCGCCGACCAGGACGGTGCGGTACGCCTCGTTCAGGTCCATCAGCGCGGCCAGCTTGATCCGCACCGAAGCGACCGTCGCCGGGCACTCGTAGGTGAGCGTCGCGCCCGTCGACAGCAGGTCCTTCAGCTCACCGACCGTGCCCGGGCAGGCGACACCGGCCTGCCGCACGGTCATCCGGGCCAGCAGGTAGTCGCGGACCGCCGGCGACCGCTGCAGCTTCTGCTCGCCCGTCACGTCCGTGGCCGGGTCGTCGAACGCGCCGACCGACTGGCCCAACGCCACCCAGTCGTCCTCGGCCGCGTGCCAGACCAGGGTCAGCGACGAGCCACGCGCGGTGACCTTCGCCGTCGAGGGCGGGCCGAACGGGTGCGCGGCGGCCGGCGTTCCGGCCAGACCGACGACGGCGAGCGCGACCAGCGCGCCGAGTGCCAACCGTCTCAACGGGTGCTCCTCAAACCAGGAGTGCGGGCCGGCCGCGAAAGGCCGGCCCGCACCGGGAACAACTACTTCTTGACGGTGATCACCGGGCTGGAGATCTGCTGGGTGCGGCTCTCCAGGTAGACGGTGTGCTGGCTGCCACCGGTCGCGCTCGCCGGCAGGGTGAACGTGTAGTCCAACCGGCCCAGCTCGTCGGCCTTCTTCGTGGCGATCAGGATGCCGGGCTTGCCCTCGGCGGTGCTGGTCTTGCGCAGGTAGACGTCGACCGACTCGCCCGGGTCGTACCCGTAGCCGGTGACGGCCAGCTTCGAACCGGCCTTCGGGGCCGTCGTGCTGACGATGACGTGCTCACCCGTGGTGGTCTCGGGCGTACGCCACTCGTTGACCGTCCGCTCGCCCGCGTCGTTCTTGCGGACGACCACGCCGTCGAAGTGCTTGCCGTTGGCGAAGCGGGCCTCGTAGGTCAGCGAGTCACCCTTGACGTCGATCATCTGGTAGAGCTGGCTGTCCTCGGCCTTGGCCATGATGTCGGCGCCGTTGTCGGTCCACACGGAACCGTCGACGTCGTACATCTTGCCGCCGGAGACGGACACCGCGTACACGGTGCTGTTGTGCACGGTCGCCGACTGCTTCGAGGCGGTCGTGCTGCCGCGGCCGTACGTGTGGTCGTGGCCCTGGAGCACCAGGTCGACGCCGTACTTCTCGAACAGCGGACCCCACTGGTCCCGGATGATCGGGTTGTTGCGGCCCTCGGCGGTCGAGTAGACGGGGTGGTGGAAGGTCACCACGGTCCACTTGTTCGGGTTGTCCTTGAGCAGGCCCTCGAGCCACGCGGTCTGCGCGGCCATGACCTCGGGGATGCTCTGGACGTTGGTGTTCAGCCCGATGAACCGCACACCCTGGTAGTCGGTGTAGTACGCGGTCGACTTGAGCGCGGCCTGGTCGCCCCACGCCGGGCCGTTCTCCGGGTACGGGAACTGCGGCGCCCAGAACGACGACAGGTTGCTGCCGCTGTACTCGTGGTTACCGGTGATCGAGATGTTGTTGATCTGGCCGTCGATGAAGCTGCCGGCGTTGTACCACTGACCCCACTGCTCCTCGCTGTTCGCGGAGTCGATGAGGTCACCGGCGTTGACGATCAGCTTGGCCTGCGGCCGGTCGGCGAACGCCTGGCGGAACACGCGCGGCACGGCGCTGTCGATGTAGTTCTGCGCGTCACCGTAGTAGATGAACGAGAACGGCTCGAAGCCCTCGGCGGCGGTGGTGAAGTCGATCCACTCGCTCCAGTTGGTGCCGTCGCCGACGCGGTACGTGTACCGCGTCGCCGGCTTCAGGCCGGTGAACTCGACGGTGTGGTACGTGGAGGCGTACCCCAGCGAGGTGTTGACGGGCGTGTTGGCGATCGCCTTCACGGTGGTGACCGCGCCGGCAGCCGGGGCGACGTCGCCGAGGGCCTTGGGCGCCTCGAGGAACTGCGCCTGCGCCCACTCGGCGGACGCCTCGGCGCGCCACGAGACGCGCTGGCTGGTGGCGGGCTTGTCGGTCGGGATCAGGATGACGCGGTCCGGCACCGGGGTCGGCTTGTAGCGCTCGGCGGCCGGGAACTTCGTCGGGGCGGCGTCACCGAACGCGGCCGGGCCGAACGCGAGACCACCGGCGAACAGCGCCGCGGCACCGATGGCCGCGATCGCCGCGCGCCGACGGCCCGAGTTCCAAGGCCTCTTGACCTCACTCAACTTTGTTTCCCCCCTCAGGGAATCTCTGGTTGTCCCGCCGACAGGGGTGGCGGTGGGACAACGCGCATTCAGCCAAAGCAGGGCGACGCCCATCGGACTTCGACGTTGCGTCCGAGTGAACTGGAGATCAGCTGATAGTCCGCTGGGTACGCGGCCATCCGGGCGCAGCCGGCCCGACATCCGGCGTTGGTCCGGCCGCCAGCAAGAGCGCCTACGGTCCCCGGGTGCCTGTTCTCCGCTGGGTCGGGGTGGCGGCCACGGTGCTGGCGCTCGGGACACTGTTCGCCACGCCGCCGGACGCGCCCGTCAAGAAGACCGACGCCTTCCTCGACGCCGAGACCACCGGCCTGCTCAGCATCGAGCTGACCGAGTGCTTCGACGATCCGGAGTACGACCGCCGGGCCGACGACCGCGTCGTCGTCTACGTGCCGTGCGCGGACGGTGCCGACAACCAGGCCTACAACTTCGTGTACGCCCCCGACGGCGACTTCGACCGCCCGAGCGTCGCCGCGCTCGCCTGGGACCGCTGCGGTCAGGTGTTCGACAAGCTGTGGAAGGGCGCGGGGCGGGACGGCCTCGACTACTACCCCACGCTGCCGACCGCCGAGACGTGGGCCGACGGCGACCGCGTCATCATGTGCGTGGTCTACCGCCCGTCGGGCCGCCTGCCCGACTCGGTCCTCCCGCTGGCGGGCCGTTAACCCTTCGTCGAACCCAGCGTCAGCCCGCTCACGAAGTGCCGCTGCAGCACGAAGAACACGATCAGGGTCGGCAGCGCCACGATGATGGAACCGGCCGAGAGCAGGTTGTAGTCGGTGAAGAACTCGCCCCGCAGGTTGTTCAGGGAGCTGGTGATCGGGAACTTGTCGCCGTCGGTGATCAGCACCGTGGGCCAGAAGAACTCGTTGTAGATCCAGGTCACCTGCAGTGTGGTCAGCGCGGCCAGCGCCGGCCGCACCAGCGGCAGGGTCAGCGTGAAGAACTGCCGCGTCACCCCGGCACCGTCGACCTCCGCCGACTCGTACAACTCGTGGGGGATGGTCTTCATGTAGTTGCTCAGCACCAGCGTGCAGAACCCGAGCTGGAACGCGGTGTTGATGAGCACGACGCCGGTGTAGCTGTCGAGCAGCTCCAGCTCGCGGAACGCGCGGTAGACCGGGATGAGCAGCGCCTGCGGCGGCAGCAGGTTCGCGGCCACGAAGATGCCCAGCAGGGTGAGGTTGAGCGTGAAGCTGAAGCGGGCGAGCACGAACGCGGCGCAGGAGGCGAGGAAGAGCGTCACGAGTACGGCCGGCACGGTGATGTAGATCGAGTTGAGGAACTTCTCGCCGAACTCCGCGCGCTCCCAGGCGTCGACGTAGTTGTCGAAGGTGAAGCCGCCGAACGAGAAGTAGCCGTGCGTACCCGTGTAGCCGTAGTCCCGCAACGAGTTGAACAGGCCCCACAGCAGCGGGACGAGCCAGCCGAGCGCCATCACGGCGAGGAACGCGTGCAGGATCAGACGGGGTCTCACCGGTCGTCCTCCCTCGTGGTCGCGCGCAGGTGGACGACGACGTAGATCGACGAGATCAGCAGCATGATGGTGGCCAGCGCCGACCCGAAGCCGATCCGGCTGGCCTCGCCGATGATGTTCTGCGCGACCAGGGCCGCGATCACCTCGAGCCCGTTGCGGCCCTTGTTGACGATCCAGACGATGTCGAACGCCCGCAGCGACTCGATGATGGTGATCACCAGGACGATCAGGTTGATGGGTCGCATGACCGGGAAGATCACCGAGAAGTACGTCCGCGTCTCGCTGGCGCCGTCGACCCGCGCCGCCTCGCGCAGCCCCGGGTCGACCGCCTTCAGACCGGCCAGGTAGATCAGCATGATGTAGCCGGTGTGCTTCCAGGCGGTGGCCACCAGCACCGCCCACAGGTTGACGTTCGGGTCGCCGTACCAGTCGATCTCGGTGCCGAGCACCGCGTTGAGCAACCCCTGGTCGCGCGAGTAGATGAGCTGCCCGATGAAGCCCGTCAGCGCGAGCGAGAGGATGACCGGCAGGTAGAACGCGGTCTGGTAGAAGCGGCTGCCGCGGATCTCCTTGTCCAGGAGGACCGCCAGGAACATCCCGAGCGGTGTCGGGATCAGGAACAGGAAGCCCACCCAGATCAGGTTGTGCCAGATCGCCGGCCAGAACGGCGGATAGATCGTGGCGATGTTCTGGTAGTTCTCGAACCCGATCCAGTCGATCGAGCCGAGCCCGCCGAACCCCTCCCAGCGGGAGAACGACAGCGCCACCGAGGCGAGCGCCGGCAACCAGACGAGCAGGATCACGAACAGCAGCGGTACGCCGATCATCAGCGCGACGACGGCCCGATCGCGGACCGTCAGCCGTCTCGGGCTACGCATCGGGCCTCCTATGAAAGATCGACCCCCTTGCATGATCGTAACCGTCGATATTTACTGACGTCACGTTGTAGCGGCACGAAGATTGGTGCTGATCATGCGAAAGCCGCTGTCGCTCGCCGCCGCCCTGCTGCTCGCCGGCGCCGCGCTCGCCATCCCCTCGCCCGCCGTCGCGGCCACCCCCGTCGTGCCGATCACCGCGCCACCGATGGGGTGGAACAGCTGGAACCGGTTCGGCTGTGACATCGACGAGACGCTGATCCGGCAGACGGCCGACGCGATCGTCGCGAACGACCTCGACGACCTCGGCTACCGCTACGTCAACATCGACGATTGCTGGATGGCGTCGACCCGCGACGCCCAGGGCCGGCTGCAGCCGCACCCGACGCGGTTCCCGTCGGGCATCAAGGCGCTGGCCGACTACGTGCACGCGCGCGGGCTCAAGCTCGGCATCTACGAGTCCGCCGGCACCGCGACCTGTCAGGGGCTGCCCGGCAGCCTCGACCACGAGGTGATCGACGCCAACACGTTCGCCGCGTGGGAGGTCGACCTCCTCAAGTACGACAACTGCAACAACCAGGGCAGGCCGGATCTGGCCCGCTACAAAGCGATGGGCGACGCGCTGAAGGCGTCCGGGCGGGCGATCGTCTACAGCATCTGCAACTGGGGCCTGGCCGATCCGTGGGTCTTCGCCCCGCAGGTCGGCGGCAGCCTGTGGCGCACGACCGGCGACATCACCGACACCTGGGGCAGCGTGCTCTCGCTGCTCGACCAGCAGGTCGGGCTCGAGCCGTTCGCGCGCAACAACGGCTTCAACACCCCGACATGCTCGAGGTCGGCAACGGCGGCATGACCAACACGGAATACACCGCGCACTTCAGCCTCTGGGCCCTGCTCAACGCGCCGCTGCTGCTCGGCAACGACCTGCGGTCGATGTCGGCGCAGACGCTGGCGATCATCCGCAACGCCGAGGTGGTCGCGGTCAACCAGGACTGGGGCGGGTCCCAGGGCCGCAAGGTCCGCGACTTCGGCGAGACCGAGGTCTGGGCCAAGCCGATGAGCGACGGCGGCGCGGCGGTCGTGCTGTTCAACCGCTCCGCGACGACGGCCACGATCACGTCGTCCGCGGCGGAGGTCGGCCTCGGCGGTTCCAGCGGCTACGCGCTGCGGAACCTCTGGACCGGGGCCACCTCGACGTCGACCGGCGCACTGTCGGCCAGCGTGCCCGCGCACGGCGTCGCGATGTTCCGCGTCAACCGGTCCGGCGCCCTGGCCGCCGCGCCGGCCGCCGGCACCCACCAGGTCGGCGACCTCGCCTGGCTGGCGTCGAGCAACTTCTGGGGGCCGGTCGAGCGCAACCGGGCCAACGGCGAGCAGGCCGCCGGTGACGGGGGCACGCTGACGATCAACGGCACGACGTACGCGAAGGGCGTCGGCGCCCACGCGGACAGCGCCGTCCACGTCTATCTCGGCCGCGCCTGCCCGCTGTTCTCCGCGTCCGTCGGCGTCGACGACGAGGTGACCAACGCGGCCGCGTCGGTGCGTTTCCAGGTGTACGGCGACGGCCGGCTGCTCGCCTACAGCGGCGTCAAGCGGGCCGCCGACGGGCCGACGGCTCTGCGGGTGGCGACCGGCGGGTACACCACATTGGAGCTTCGCGTCACCGACGCCCGCGACAACGCGAACTACGACCACGCCGACTGGGGTGCGGCGACGCTGACGTGCACCGCGCCCGGCACGGGATCGTCGCCGTCGTTCAGCGGCGGCAACGGCTGGGGCCCGGCCGAACGCGACCAGTCCAACGGCGAGCAGGCGGCCGGCGACGGCGCGGTGCTCACCCTCGGCGGCGTGTCCTACCTGCGCGGCATCGGCACCCACGCGCCGAGCGACCTGGTCGTCACCGTCGCCGGCTGCGAGCGGTTCACCGCGGTCGCGGGCATCGACGCCGAGGTCGGCTCGGCCACGGCCCGGGTGACCTTCACGGTGCTCGCCGACGGCGTCACCGTCTTCACCAGCCCGGCCGTGACGCTCGCATCCGGCCCGGTGCCGGTCGACGTCGACGTGACCGGCCGGAGCACGCTGCGCCTCGTCGTCGGCGGCGGCGGCAACGGCATCGACTTCGACCACGCCGACTGGGCCGACGCCCGCCTTCTCTGCTGACCTCTGCACATCGTCGTTTGGAGGACACCGATGAAAGACCCCATCTCACCGGCACCCGCGCTGTTCGGGATGCCCGTACCCCGGCGGTCCGTGCTCCTCGGCGCGGCCGCCCTCGCCTCCGCCCCCGCGCTGGTTGCCTGCGGTGACGACGACGACGGGGGCGGTGACACCGGCGGCGGCGAGGTGACCTTCGGTTCCAACGAGGTCGGCTCGACGTTCGCCAAGCAGCGGCAGGCCGCGGTCACCGACTTCCAGTCGAAGAACGCCGGCTACACGGTGAAGCTCAACGAGATCGACCACAACACGTTCCAGGAGAACATCAACAACTATCTGCAGGGCAGCCCCGACGACGTGTTCTCCTGGTTCGCCGGCTACCGGATGCGCTTCTTCGCGCGGCGCGGGCTCGTCGGCGACATCAGCGACGTGTGGCCGCTCGACGGGGTCAACGACTCGTTCAAGACCGCCTCGACGGGCGACGACGGGAAGCAGTATTTCGTGCCGCAGTCCTACTACCCGTGGGCCCTGTTCTATCGCAAGAGCGTCTGGCAGGAGTGCGGCTACACGGTGCCGACGACGTTCGACGAGTTGATGACGCTGGGCGCCAAGATGAAGGCCGACGGCCTGACGCCGATCAGCTTCGCCGACAAGGACGGCTGGCCGGCGATGGGCACGTTCGACATCCTCAACATGCGCGTCAACGGCTACCAGTTCCACATCGACCTGATGGCCGGCAAGGGATCGTGGGAGAGCGCCGAGGTCAGGAAGGTGTTCGACACCTGGGCCTCGTTCCTGCCGCTGCACGCGCCAGACTCGCTGGGCCGCACGTGGCAGGAGGCCGCGCAGGCGTTGCAGCAGAAGAAGGCCGGCATGTATCTGCTCGGCACGTTCCTGCTCGACCAGTTCCCGCAGAACGAGCGGGAGGACGTCGATCTGTTCACCTTCCCGGCGATCGACCCGGCGGTCGGCGCCGATGCGATTGATGCGCCGATCGACGGTTTCTGCATGAGCGCCGAGCCGAAGAACGCTGGCGGGGCGAAGAAACTGTTGGCCTATCTGGCGAGTGTGGACGCGGCGGCGCAGGCGAGCAGGCTGGGTGAGCCGTTCATCTCGTCGAACAGCAAGGCCGACACCAGCTCTTATACGACGATCCAGAAGAAGTCGGCGGAGCTGGTGGGCAGCGCGAAGAACATCGCGCAGTTCCTCGACCGCGACACCCGACCCGACTTCGCGTCGACGGTCATCATCCCGGCGTTCCAGGAGTTCATCCGCAAGCCGGGCGATGCGGCCAGCATCCTGAAGAGCATCGAGAGCCAAAAGAAGACGATCTTCATCGACTAGCTTAGGGCGTAGTAGACCGCTTCGTGCAGGTCCTCGGGCGGGTTGAGCAGGGTCGCGATGGGCACCGCGAACCAGACGTCAACGGACCCGAAGACCGCATTGCCGGTACGCACGGTGCGATGCTGCGTGCGGGCGCCCTCAGGTGCCGCGGACGGCCGGACCACGACGACGGGCCGGCTGTCCGCGAACCGGTAGGCGAACGCATCGATCCGCCGCAGCCCACTGGCGTGCAGGTGTTCGTAGAGCTCACCGGTAGCGGGCAGCTCGGCCGACCCGTCGACGACCCGCGCGAACTGCTCGTGCACCAAGGTCTCGAGGTCGGCGGGCACAGGCGTGACAAGGACGGGCGCCGGGCCGGCCTCGCCCGCGGCATGCGGGCCGGCCTCCGCCGCCTCGGGCTCTTGTAGTCGTTCCGGCCCGCGCCCCACATCGGTATCCGCGAGGCGGCCTGGGCCGGCTTCCGGCACGCGGTTCAAGCCTGGTCGCACCACGCGGTCTAGCTCGGGATCCGTTGAGCCGCCCAGCTCGGACTCTGTTGGGCGGCTCAGGTCGGGGTCCGTTGCGCGGCCCAGGTCGGGCTCCGTCGCGCCGTCCAGCTCGCGCTCCGTCGCGCCGCCCAGGTCGAGTTCTCTCGCGCGGGATACGCCGGGCTCCCTTGCCCGGCCCAGTTGCGGATCCGGCGCGCCGTCCAGGTCGCGTTCCGTCGCGCGGGATACGCCGGGCTCCGTTGCCTGGCCCGGGTCCGGATTTGTCGGGCCTCCAAGGTCCGCTTCCGTTGGGCGGCCCAGCCGGGGCTCCGCCGGGCGGCCCAGCCGGGGCTCCGTAGGGCGGCCCAGCCGGGGCTCCGTAGGGCGGCCCAGCCGGGGCTCCGTAGGGCGGCCCAGGTCCGGATCCGTCGGTCGGCCCAGGTCCGGCTCCGGCACAGACTCCAGGTCAGCTCCCAGTACCCGCCCCAGGTCTCGTTCCTGCAAGTGTTCTTGGTCGGCTTCCGGCACGTGCTCCAGATCTGGATCAGGCGCGTGATCCAGATCGGGCTCCGCCGCGCGTTCGGGATCCGGAACGCGTTTCGAATCGGCGTCCAGCACGCGTTGAGGGTCCGGCACGTGCTCCAACTCGGGAGTCCGCACGGTTTCGGGGTCCGGCACGCGCACCAAACCGGGACGCCGCACGGCATCCGCGTCCGGCGCGCCTTCCAGATCCAGGTCCAGCACGCGTTCGCGATCCCGCGGGCGCACCAAACCGGAACCCCGCACCGTCTCCGCGCCCGGCAGGCCTTCCGGGTCAGGATCCGGCACGGATTCGCGGGCCGGCACGCTCACGAAACCGGGACCGCGCACGATTCCCGCGGCTCGCACGCCATCCAGATCCGGGCCTAGCGCGCGTTCGCGATCCTGCGCGCGCACCAAACCGGGGATTCGTAGGATTTCCGGATCCGGCGCGCCGGCCAGAGCGCGATCGGGCGCCCCTTCCGAGTCCGGCACGCCTTCCAGAGCCGGGTTCCGCATCCGTTCCGGATCCGGCCCGCCTTCCACATCTTTGTCCCGCATCCGTTCCGGATCCGGGATGCCTTCCAGATCCGCACCCCGCGCAGGTTCAGGGTCGGGCATGCGTCCAAGATCCGGACCTCGCGCGGGTTCAGGGTCTGGCTCGCGTTCCGGGTCGGCGTGCGTTACGTGGTCGGAGTCTGGCAGGTGGGTGCCTGCCGGGTCGGGCGCGTGGTCGCCATCCCGGTCCGGGTCGGGGGCGGGGTCGGGCAGGGAGAGCTTGAGCCGGCGCGCGATGGCCGCCAGGCCGCTGGGTGGTAGGTCGGTCAGCATCACCCGGCGGTGGACCGTGGGCAGGGGGTCCTCGTCGACCGGCTCCCCTGGCCACTCCTGCGGCGGCTCGTGCACGGGACGTGCCTCCCTCCCTGCGGGCATCGCTGTCCACCGTAGAGGGAGACCCCGCCCGGGCACGACGGACGCTGTGTGCGCTTCGCCCTAACGGGTCAGCAGGTCACGCAGTGCTTTGACGATCTCCGCCGGCGCCTCCTCGGCCATGAAATGCCCGGCCGTCGTGGTCCGGTGCACCAGGTCCGGCGCCCAGGCCCGCCACAGGCCCGCCGCGTCGTAACCGAGCGCCGCACCCCAGTCCTGCTGCACCACGGTCACCGGCATCGAGAGCCGCCGCCCCGCCTCCCGGTCGGCCCGGTCGTGCTCGACGTCGATGCCCGCGGACGCCCGGTAGTCCGCCACGATCGACGGCACCGCGGCGCGGGAGGCGTCCAGATACGCCGCGCGTACGCCCGCGGGAATCGCCTTGTCGTCACCCGCCCACCCGTCGAGGAACGAGCCGAAGAACTCGTCGGCGCTCGCGGCGATCATGCGTTCCGGCAGGCCCGGCGGCTGCGCCATCAGGTAGAGGTGGAACGCGACCGCGGCTTGGGCGCCGTGCAGCACGTCCCACATGTCCAGGGTCGGCAGCACGTCGAGGGACGCCAGGTGGGTGACCGCGTCGGGGTGGTCGAGGCCGGCACGGAAGGCGACCAGCGCGCCCCGGTCGTGCCCGGCCAGGGCGAACCGTTCGTGCCCGAGCGCGCGGGCCAGGGCGACGACGTCGGCGGCCATGGTCCGCTTCGAGTACGTGTCGGGATCGGTGGCCGCGGGCTTGTCGCTGTCGCCGTACCCCCGCAGGTCGGGGCAGATCACCGTGTGATCGGCGGCCAGGTCGGCGGCGACGTGCCGCCACATCAGGTGGGTCTGCGGGAAGCCGTGCAGCAGCACGATCGGGCGGCCGTTGCCGCCCACCGCGACGTGCAGCGCGACACCGTCGTCGACGGTCACGCGGCGCTCGGTGAAGCCGGGAATCATCTGTGGTTTCCTTCCGTTGGTCGGTCCTCACCAGCGTGCCGATGGCGGATGAGCGCTGGATGAGCGCGCTAGGTTGACCTGCGTGGCGGTGGAGATCGGCGTGCTGGGCCCGGTGGTGGCCTGGGATGCCGGTGGTGCACCGGTCGACCTGCGCGGCCCACGACACCGCGCGGTGCTGGCCCGCCTGGTCGCGGCCGGCGGGCGGGTGGTCCCGGTCGACACGCTGGTCGACGACCTGTGGCAGGCGCCACCGGCGGGCGCGGTGAGCGCGCTGCGTACGTTCGTGGCCGCGCTGCGCCGCGCGCTGGAGCCCGACCGCCCGCCCCGCACGCCCGCGCGGGTCCTGGTCACCGAGGGCCCGGGCTACGCGCTGCGGCTCCCTCGGGAAGCGGTCGACGCGTGGCGTTTCGAGGTCGCGGTGGCGGCCGGCGCGGATGTGACGGAGGCGCTGCGCTGGTGGCGCGGCCCGGCGTACGCGGGCCTGGACGAGCCGTGGGCGGCCGCCGAACGGGCCCGCCTGGAGGAACTGCGCCTGCACGCGGTCGAGTTGCGGGCGACGGAACTGATCGCCGCGGGCCGCGCGGCGGACGCGGTAGCGGACCTGGACGCCCACGTGACCGCCCACCCGTGGCGGGAAACGGCCTGGCGCCTGCTCGCGGAGGCGTTGTGGCGTGCGGACCGCCAGGCGGACGCGCTCGCGGTGCTGCGCCGGGCCGGCGACCTGCTCCGGGACCAGCTCGGCCTGGACCCGGGCCCGGCGCTGCGCCAGTTGGAGGCGGAGATCCTCCGCGCACCGGAGGAGGAGCTCTTCGCCTCGGCGGCGGCGGCGTACGAGCGCACGGTCGCCGCCGGCACCCCGGCCCGCCTGGAGTCGACGGTCGACCTGCTCCGCGGCCTGGCGGTCGGCGGCGGCCTGGCGGCGGCCCGCGACCAACGCCTGGCCACGATCGAGGCGGCGGAACGCCTAGGCGACCCGGAGCTCACGGCCAGGGTGATCGGCGCGTACGACGTACCCGCGATCTGGCCCCGGTCCGACGATCCTGCCTTGGCGTCCCGGGTGATGGTGGCGGCCGACCGGGCCCTGGCGGGTCTGCCGTCGACCTCGCCGCCCGCGGTCCGGGCCCGGCTGCTGGCCACGATCGCGGTGGAGTCGCGCGGTGTGGCCAACCCCCGCGCCCACGCGGCGGCACGGGAAGCGGAGGCGATCGCCCGCGGCCTGGGGGATTTCGGCTTGCTGGCGTTCGCGTTGAACGGCCGCTACATGCAAACCTTCGGCCGTACGGGGTTGTCCCCGGAGCGAGACGTGATCGGCGCGGAGCTGATCGACGTGTCGGCCCGCCACGGCTTGGCGTCCTTCGAGATCCTCGGCCATCTGGTGCGGTTGCAGTCGCGCTCGGCGGTCGGCGACTTCGCCGCGGCTGATGTCCACGCGGACGCCGCGGACCGTCTGGGGCAGCGCCATGGCCGTCCGCTGGTGGGGATCTTCACCGCCTGGTACGCGGCGCTCCGCCTGGCGGCCTCGGGGGCGCCCGCCGAGCCGGCCTTCCACACCGCTGCTGCCGTTCTGCACGGCGCCGGCATGCCCGGCGTCGAGGCCGGGCTGCTCCCGCTGGCTCTGCTCTGCTTGCGGGTGTGGCGGGACGAGCCGCTCGAGGTCCCCGTTGACACGGACTGGGGCCCGTATGCGCCGTGGGTCCGGCCCTTGCTGGCCGACGACGCGGGCGAAGCGTTGCGCCAGATCTCGGACCCGCCACCGGACCTGCTCCAGGAGGCGCTCTGGTGCCTGCTCGGCCGAGCCGCCCTCCGCGCCGGCGACCAATCCTGGATCACCCGCGCCCGCACCGCCCTGACACCAGCAACCAACGAACTGGCCGGCGCCGCGAGCGGAATGCTCACCGCGGGCCCGGTAGCCGACCACCTGGCGGCACTCGCCTGAGCTAGAACACGGCGGGCGCTGGATCTGGCGGACGGGCTAGCCAGTCCGCCCGGACATGGGTCGGCCCCCTGTCGACAGGGCCCCAGTGCCCCGCGAAGGGCAGTGCGTCGGCCGGGAACGGCCTGGCGGCGAATGGGTTGTCGAATCGCGTGATCCGATGCGGATATGGACCTGCTGGCCACGAATTCTGCAGGGCGAATACTGCCGAGAGCCCGGGTCGCCTACCGAGAGCACCGCCTCGCGCCCACGGCCCGAAGAGGCCGTCCTCGTTGCGCGTCGACTCGCCGGTGGCCACGACCACCGCCGAGCTCCCGATGAGCGCGTCGAAGACGTCGTCCAGATCGCACAGGCTGTCCCACAGGCCAACCACGATGCGAAAGGCCTGCCATGCAGGTCATACTTCTCCGCCTTGCCACCCATCACTCGTCTAAGGCGCTGCGCCCCGTTGAGCAACCCGCCAATCGCCGGCCCGCCTATGGCGATCCGGTCATCCGCCTGCGGTACCCAGCCGTCCCGCACCGGAATGAAATGGAAGTCGATCTCGGCGGCCGGCCGGGAGAAGACCTTCTCCGGCACGCCGAGGTAGCCCGAGGGCAGCGCCCGCGGGTCGGCGCGCAGGTCGTCCAGAGTGGACGCAACCCAGGCGAGCAGGTCCTCAAGGTCGGCGTCATCCCACCGCCGAACCTCGAAGTCGATCGAGTGCGCTCTGGGCGGGATCCGGTCGTTGAGCGCGTCTTCGATCCGACCGTGGCGTAGCCTCTCGGTCTCCCACTCGCCGCGCAGCATCAGTGACGCCACCTCAACCGTGCCGACGAGCGCGCCGTCATCGCCGTAGAGGCTGAAGTCCGGCCGCGTGCCAGCGGTCCCCTCCTCGTGTACGACCCGGTAAATGCGCACGAGGAGGTCATGGACCAGCAGCTCGTCGAGCGCACCGTACAGGTCGGAATCGCTGCGGCTGCGCAGGCGGCGTCGGAGCCGGCGCCCGATGTCCGGGAAGCGAGAGTACATCTCATTCACGATCCGGCGCGCGTCTACTGCCTGCGGCCGCGTGGAAGTGAAGAACCAGTTGACGCGCGGCTCGGTCGTCCGCAGCGGGGGCAACCGGGGGTTCCTGGGCTCCTCGAACACTTGTCGGACCATGGCGGAAGGCTAGTAGACAGGCGAGGCCGCGACCACCGGACAAGCCGGCGCGACACGCTAACGACACGCCACGGCACGATGGCCACCACGGCGACTAGCTGGGACGCCTCAGCCACCGCCCGCATCGCCAGCCAGGACCAGCCACGCCCCCTAGGGACGGCAAGGACTCAGCTCGATCACCTGATGACCCGGAGGTCGCAGGTTCAAATCCTGTCCCCGCTAAATGAGAACGCCCTTCAGATGACCATCTGAGGGGCCGTTTCGTTGCAGATTCCTGCCACCGGTAGATCCGCGGTGCCACGCCCACGCGGCCCCTGTCGCGCCTCGCGGCGTGTCGCGTCCGGCGCGCGGCGGTGATCTCCGTGGCGTCCTGATCGAGCCGTCTACGCTCTCGCCCATGCCCCTGTCCGGCCGTGCCCAGCGACGCTCTCGCCTGCCGCTCGCGCCCAGGTTGGTCATCGTCGGCGTGGTCGCGTCGACCGGCTTTCTCCTGGCCGGTCTGTTCGCCGACCTGGGGCCGCCACCACCGTCCGGCGAGCTGGTCACGGGCACCGTGGTCGCTGTCGAGCCCGGCAACAGCGGCCGAGCTTCCTCGGCGCTGTTGCGAATCGACACCATAGACGGACCGGCTTTCTGCGGCATCGACCGGACGGCGTTTCCGGAGGAGCGCGTCCCGGCAACGGAGACGCGGATGACCCTCGACTACACACGTACCGGCTGCGCTCCAGCCCCGGTGTCGCAGGAGCTGCCCCGTTGGCTGCTGCTCTTGATCGGCGGTGGAGGGCTGCTCCTGATGGCGGCCTACCTGTGGTCGGTGGGGCCGATCACCCTGAGCCGGTTCACGGCGGCATGGACGCGCGGCTACTTCGGACGCCGCCGCTGATCATTTCAGGAGCGTCGCTCGCGGGCTGGCCTGACAACGAAGATTCACCTCGCGGTCGACGGTCACGGCCAGCCTCTGTCGGTGTTGCTCGCGTTGCTGGACGCGTCTGGTTCCATGAGGGCAGCCCGGGCCGGTCCCGGAAATAGCCGGGACATGCTGATCGCGTACAAGGCCACGCCCATGACCCCACCCGGGCCGGCCTGCGACGGCCGGACATCGACCCCCCGATCCCGGAACGCGCCGACCAGGTCGCCCGCCAGGCCGCCAAAGGTAGCCAGGGCAGACGACCACCCGATCGCTCTACCACTCATCACCACTACTCATCGGCGCTCTGATCTGGCTTCGACGATCGGCAGGACACACCCTAAGCCGGGTCCGCGTAGACGATGACGTTGTCCCTGTAGTGGCGGGACGTGTGGTCGAACGTGCCGCCGCAGGTGATGAGGCGTAGTGATGGGCGCAGGGTTGGGGCGTAGACCTCGTCCGTCGGGAAGGACGTCTTCGCCACCCGCTGCTGGCCCGCCACCCGGAAGGCCACCCCCGTCCCGTCGGAGAGGTCGATCGTCACGAGCGTGCCCGGGCGCAGCGTCGGCAGGGCGTAGAAGACCGCCGGCCCCGTACGTGAGTCCACGTGCCCCAGGATCACCGCCGGGCCTGGCTGGCCAGGGCGTGGGCCCTCGGCAAACCAACCCGCCTCCGCCGGGTCCGTCGGGACCTCGACCGTGCCGTCCGGGTTGCGGCCCAGCGACCCCAGCGCCGTGTCGATCCCGGCCGCCGGAATGCGGAGGCGGACCGGTGCCGCGACCGCCGCATAGCTGCGTGCCGACCGGAACGAGTCGACCGCCAGCGGACCGGGCGGCGCCGCCGGCACCGGCTCCGCGCGAGGCGCGCTGGCCGTCAGCGTGCTCCCGCCCACCAGCAGCGCCGCCAGCACGGCGACCGCCCGCCACAGGAGGTCAGCGCGGCCCATGGTGCCCGGCCGTGCCGCCGTAACCGGTCTGCGAACCACCCGCCGGCGCGCGGTCGCCGAGTGTGCCGCTGAACGCCAAAGCCAGGTCGCCGGCCACCTCGCCCATGTGGTGGTAGGTCGAGTACGCGCTGTCGTGCGCCTGCTCGTACTGCTTCCCCGCGTAGGCGTCGATCTGGGCCATCAGCATCTGGTCGTGGGTCAGCAGCGTGCCCGCGAGCGCCGTCGCCGGGAGGCGGCCGGCCGTGGCCGTGCTGAGGAACGCGGCGAACTCCCGCTCGAATGCCTTGAGCCGGTTGACCGCCGCCTCGCGACGGCCGGCGTCGCCCGCCGCCACACCACCCGTGTACGCCATCAACTGGTCGACGTGGTCCGCCCAGAGCGACTGGAAACCCTGCGCCGCCGCCGCCCCGAACAGCGTGTCGATCGCGCCCGCCAAGTCGCGGGTGTTGGCGTTGACGGCCTCGCCCGCGGCCGCGAAGTCCGGCGCGTTCGTGACGCCCGCGCGGGTGGCCGCGACCGCCAGCACGACGTGCTCGCCCAGCAGCCGGGCCAGCTGGGACCGCAACCGCCACCCCGGCTCCCGCAACGCCTCGGCGCCCGCCGGCCCGAGCAGGGCGGCGGCGATCGTCTCGCCGAGCGCGAACGTGTGCGCGTACCCCTCGCGGTAGAGCTGGTCTGCCCGCGCGTAGTCGCGGGCCGCGTACGCGTCGGCCTGTCGCATCAGGTGGTCGACGTGCAGGTAGGCCGCCGCCCGGGCCGCTTCCCGGCTCAGCCGACCGCGCGAGCCGGTGGCCAGGAAGCCGGCCAGATCACCCTCGAAAGTGGACAGCGCGGCGCGGGCCGCGTCCCGGGCGCCCGGGTCCTCGACCCCGCTCGAATAGTTGGACAGCGCCGTGACGTGGGCGCTCCACAACAGACGGAACTCCTCGGCCCATTGGTCACCGAGCACGGCGCCGACGAGGTCGCGCATCGCGTCGGTGTTGCGGGCGACCGCACCCTCCGCCGCCCGGGCCAGGTCCTCGTCGCCGCGGATCCGGCTGCGCATCAGGTCGGCGGCCAGCACCGAGTGATAGGCGAGGTTCGTCTGCAGGGCGAGCGCCGCGTCAGCAGGCGCCGGCGCGGCCAGCGGCAGGTGACCGACGCGGTCCAGCGCCGACGAACCGGCGACCAGGCCGGTCAGCACGACGACGAAGACAGCCAGCGCGCGCCGGGTGCGACTATCGGTCATGGGTGACCCGTCCCCTCACCCGCCCGGCGGACGGAAGCTCTGCGTGATGACGGCCAGATTGGCCAGGTTGGCCTGCCACGCGTCGCGCGGCGTCCGCCACTGGATCACGAACGTCCGGCCGGCCGCGGTGACGACCCGGTCGCGCCCGCGCATCGGACCGCCCGCGCCGTCGAACAGGTAGTCGCCGCCCGCCACCCCGCGGTATCCGGGCAGCCCGGTTGCTCCTGAAGCTGGCCCGGCCGTCGCCAGTCCCGCCAGCCGCCTGCTCGGAGATCAGCCCGACCTCGCGGCACCGGATGCTGTCGCGTGGCGCGATTGGGCGGGCAGCGGAAGCGGAGTGGAGGCGTTGGTCCGGCAGAACGAGCGAGACTTACCCGACCGCCACCCATCGCGCCCGTCCACGGTGGCCCAACTCACCCTCGCCGAGTCATGTATCGAGCAGTCCGGACCGGTCGTTGCCTCCGCACAGCTGGCCGAAGCGCTCGCCCCCCATACACACGAGAACGGCCCCCCAGGGAATCCCTGAGGGGCCGTTCTGCTTTGTAGCGGGGACAGGATTTGAACCTGCGACCTCTGGGTTATGAGCCCAGCGAGCTACCGAGCTGCTCCACCCCGCGTCGGCTCGTTAACACTAGCGCACCCTGTGGTTCACCGCCAAAACGGGGGCCGGCGTGCCGCCAGCCCCCGTTTGTGGCTCAGCCTTGCGGCGTCGGCGGTGGGGCCGAGGCCGGGGCCGTCGGTGTCGGGGTCGGCGTCGTCGTCGCCGGGCGGTTCGTGGCCGTGCGTTGCGCCGCCTGGAACGCGTCCGTCGCCGTTTTCAGGTCCGTCAGCGCCTTGCCGTACCTGTCGAAGTCGCCCGACGCCTGGGCCGCCTCCACCTCCGTGATGGCGTCCGAGACCCGCTGGGCCGCGAGCGCGAGCTCCGGTGACATCGCCGGTGGGGGCTGGTCGCCCGCCGCCGGCGGTGGGTTCGGTTGCGTCGGCTGCGCCGGTGGCTGGCCCGCCGCCTGGCGTTGGGCGTCGCCCTTCGCCACGAGCTCCTTGATGCCCTGCTGCAACGACGATGCCAGCACCGCGTTGGAGCCGTCGCCGTAGGACAGCAGGACCCGCTGCAGCAGCGGGTACGCGTTCTGCTGGTTGGACTTCACGTACACCGGCTCGACGTACAGCATGCCGTTGTCGAATGGCAGTGACAGTAGGTTGCCGTACTGCACCTCGGCCTTGCCGTCGGCCGCGAGCACCGACAGCTGGCCACGTACGTCCGTCGCGTTGGTCATCTGTTGATGGACCTGCACCGGGCCTGAGACCACGCTCTGGTCCGGCAGCTCGAGCGCCTCCAGCTTGGGTTGGCCGTCGACGTAGGAGGCCGAGATGATCGCGGCCAGGTTCTGCCGGCCGCGTGGCGTGACCGCCGACGTGAGCTGGAACCGTGGCTCGGCCTGGCCGGGCATCTGGGTCATCAGGTAGTAGGGCGGCTGCTTCTGCCCACCGTCCGGGTCGTCCGGCGCGTTGGGCACCTCCCAGTAGTCCTGCCCCGAGAAGAACTCGTTCGGCTCGCTCACGTGGTAGCGGGCCAGCAGGTCACGCTGCACCTTGAAGAGGTCGGCCGGGTAGCGCAGGTGTGCGCTCAACTCGGCTGGGATCTCCGCCTTCGGGGTGATCAGGTTGCCGCCGAACGCCTTGTTCCAGGCCTTGAGCACCGGGTCCTGGTCGTCCCACTGGTAGAGCTTCACGGTGCCGTCGTACGCGTCGACCGTGGCCTTCACCGAGTTGCGGATGTAGTTGATCTCTTCGCGGACCTGCGCCACCGTGCCCTGGCCGGTCAGCTCGTCGCTGGTCACCGACTGCAGGTTGACCCGCTCCGAGTTGGGGTAGGTCGACGACGTCGTGTAGCCGTCGACGATCCAGGTCACCCGACCACCCACGACCGCCGGGTACGGGTCGCCGTCGAGCTTCAGGAACGGGGCCACCTTGGCGACCCGGTCGCGCGGGTTCCGCACGTACATCAGCTTCGAGTTGTCGTTGACCGCCTCGGAGAGCAGGAAGTTGGTCTCCTGCATCTTGATCGTGTAGAGCAGCCGGCGGGCGAACGAGCCGATCGGGACACCGCCCGCGCCGTCGTAGGTGTAGTACTGCTCGTTGCTGCCCGTCGGCCGGTCGAACTCGGCGTTGTTGCCCTCGCCCCGCGAGCCGACGACGGCGTAGTCGCCGTCCTCCATCTGCTCGCCGTAGTAGATCCGCGGCTGCGCCGTCTTGATCTCCTCGGTCGGCGACTGGCAGCCGTCACTGCCCTCGTCACCCAGGAAACCGCTGACGAAGTACGGCTGCTCGTTGCAGACCCGGTTCGCCGGCGCGGCGACGACGCCGTACCCGTGCGTGTAGATGGTGTGGCGGTTGAGCCAGTTGCTCTGCTGCGCGGTCAGGCCGCGGTAGTTGATCTCCCGGACGCCGACCACGTAGTCCTGCGTGTTGCCGTTGACCGCGTACCGGTCGATGTCGAGCTTCTCGCCGAAGTTGTAGAAGCCGCGCGCCTGCTGGAGCTGGGTGTAGGTCTCCGAGAGCAGTTGCGGGTCGAGCAGCCGGATGTTGGGCACGATCGAGGTGTCGGTGGCCAGGCTCGCCGGCGGCGCACCGCTGGCGCCGGGATAGGCCCGCATGTCGACGTTCGCGATCCCGAACGCGTCCCTGGTCGCCTCGATGCTGTTCTTGATGTACGGGCGCTCCTTGTCGAGCGTGCTCGGGTTGACCTCGAAGCTCTGCACCGCCGACGGGTAGATGCCGCCGATCGCGACCGCCGAGATGCCCAGCAGCGCGAGCGAGACGCCCGGCCAGACCAGGTTCCGGATGATCGCGTTCGAGAACAGGATGATCGCGATCGCGACCACGATCGAGATGTAGCCGAGGATCTCCTTGGCCGGCAGCAGCGCGTTGACGTCGGCGTAGCCGGCACCGTAGACCTTGGCGCCCTCGTTGTAGGAGAGCAGCAGGGCCCGCCGGTCGAGCACGTACGCGACGGCCTTGAACAGCACGAAGACCGCGACGAGCGTGGTCAGGTGGGCGCGGGCCGCGTTGGTGATGCGGTCGCCGCCGCCCTGCAGCCGCACGCCGCCGAAGATGTAGTGCACCGCCAGCGAGCCGATCACCGCGAGCACCACGGCGGTGAAGCCGACGCCCAGCAGGTAGCGGAAGAACGGGTACTGGAAGACGTAGAACCCGATGTCGATGTTGAAGATCGGGTCGGTCTTGTTGAACGGCTGCGCGTTGCGGAACAGCATCCAGGTTTCCCACCGGCCCTGCGCGGAGAGCCCGGCGAAGAGGCCGACGACCACCGAGACCACGGTGATCCAGATGCCCATCCGCGGCGTCAGCGCCACCCGGTAGCGGTCCAGGGTCTGCTGTTCCGAGGAGTGCGGACGCAGCAGCGGGCGCAGCCGGTACGCGAGGTAGAGGTTGCCGCCGATCACCACGGCCATCGCGGCGCCGACCGCCAGGAACAGCAGGAGGCGGGTGGTCAGCACGGTGCTGAACACCTCGGTGTATTTGACCTCGTCGAACCACAGCCAGTCGGTCCAGGCGTTGACGCCCCAACCGAGCAGGGTGAACAACACGAAGACGCCGACCAGCACGCCGACCGTCACGCGGCCACGGCGGCTCATTCTCGGCAGGGGACTGCTACGCATGACCACAGTTGGCTCCGCAACGCTTGGTTAGCTCAGGGGGCGGTGTTCAGACTACGGGGGGTCAGCACATGGGGGCGGTGCCGCCGCTCTTCAGCGCGTTGAGCGCGTTGAGCGCCTCGTCGAGCGTGCCCACCTTGTACATCGGCAGGCCGTCGACCGCGTTGTTCTTCGCTTCTTCGCAGTTGTCGGCGGGCACCAGGAAGGCGACCGCGCCGGCGTCCTTGGCGCCGACCAGCTTCTGGGGGATGCCGCCGATCGGACCCACGTTGCCCTGGTCGTCGATCGTGCCCGTACCCGCGATGATCTTGCCGCTGGTGAGGTCGTCGGCGCCCAGCTTGTCGATGATGCCCAGCGTGAACATCAGGCCGGCGCTCGGCCCGCCGATGTCCTCGAGGTCGAACTTGAGGTCGAACGGGTGCGGCTGCTTCTGCTCGATCTCGACGCCGATCCGCGGCTGCCCGTTGACGGCCTTCGTGGTGATCGCCGCCTGCGCGGGCTGCCCACCCCGGGTGTAGCCGACGGTGAACGTGGTCCCGGCCGGCTTGGCCCGCACGGCGTCGGTCAGGTCGGGCGCGGCCTTGACCGGCTTCCCGTCGACCGAGGTGATCACGTCACCGGCCTTGAGCGTGCTGGCGGCCGCCCCGTCGGCGGTCACCTTGCTCACCGTGACCTGGATCGGGTAGCCGAGCTCGGTCAGCGCCGCGGTCTCGGCGCTGGTCTGCGACGCCTGGAAGTCCTCGGCGTTCTGCTGCTCGACCTGCTGCTCGGTCTGGTCGGGCGGATAGATCAACTCGCGCGGCACGACGGCCTCGTCGTCGGAGAACCAGCCGGCGATCGCGGGCAGCAGCTTCGTCTCCGGCGCCACCTTGACCGTGGTCAGTCGCAACTGCCCCGCGGAGTTGAAGGTCTGCGTGCCGGAGATCTGGATGACCTCTTTGTCGGCCTCTTTGCCCAGGGTGTTGACGGTGGGGCCGGGACTGAGCACGACGTACGGAACCGGGGCGGAGAGCACCCCGAAGCTCAGCAGCACCGTGATCACGGCGCCGAGCAGAACCGTCACGCCTCGACTTTTCATGGCGGGAACTGTACCGAGTGTCCCTGAATGGCGTTCCCGGAGTTCTCCCTGGGCTTAAGCATGCGGTACGGCCGGTCGCGCCCGACGCGCGTACCGTTGACATGTGCCTGATATTCCGTTTGGCTTCGCGCTCCCGGGCGGCCAGCCGCCGGACCCCAACGACCCGCAGCAGATGCAGCAGTTCATGGCTCAGCTGCAGCAACTGCTCGCGGCGCCGGGCTCGGGCCCGGTCAACTGGGACCTGGCGCGCCAGGTAGCCGCCGCACAGCTTTCCCAGGCCGGCGACCCCGCTGTGTCTCCTTATGAGCGGAACGCCGTCGAGGAGGCGCTCCGCCTCGCTGATCTCTGGCTCGAGCAGGCGGTAGCCCTGCCCTCGGGCGTGAAGGCCGCGGTCGCCTGGAACCGCAACGAGTGGATCTACCGGACGCTCGACGTCTGGCAGAAGCTCTGCAACCCGGTCGCGGGCCGCATGGTCAACGCGATGGGCGACCTGGTGCCACCGGAGGCCCGCGCCCAACTCGGCCCGATGCAGTCGATGGTCACCACGCTGGGCGGCGCGCTGTTCGGCGGCCAGCTAGGCCAGGCTTTGGGTTCGCTGGCCGCGGAGGTGCTCTCCGCGGGCGACATCGGCCTGCCCCTGGGCCCGGCCGGCACGGGCGCTCTCATCCCCGCCAACATCCGCGAGTTCGCCTCGGGCCTGGAACTGGCCGAGGACGAGGTGCGGCTGTATGTCGCGCTGCGCGAGGCGGCCCACCAGCGGCTCTTCGAGCACGTGCCGTGGCTGCGCGGCCACGTCCTCAACACGGTGGAGACCTACGCCAACGGCATCACGGTCAACCGGGAGGCGATCGAGGAGGCCATGGGCCGCATCGACCCGACCAACCCGGAGTCGATGCAGGAGATGGCGCTGGAGGGCATCTTCACGCCCGAGGACACACCGGCGCAGAAGGCGTCGCTGGCCCGGCTGGAGACGACGCTGGCGCTGGTCGAGGGCTGGGTCGGCCACGTGGTCGACATGGCGGTCGGCGACCGCCTGCCCAACGTGGTGCGGTTGGCCGAGGCGTTCCGCCGCCGCCGCGCGGCCGGTGGTCCCGCGGAGCAGACGTTCGCGGCGCTGGTGGGGCTGGAGTTGCGCCCGCGCCGCCTGCGCGAGGCGGCCGCGCTGTGGACGGCGGTCACGGAGCACCGCGGGGTCCAGGGCCGCGACGGCCTCTGGGACCACCCGGACCTCCTGCCGTCCGGGGAAGACTTCGCGGACCCGGAGGCCTTCGCCAGGTCCCAGTTCGACAACGGCGGCCTAGGCGACTTCGACGACCTGGGCGACATCGACTTCGGCGACGACGGTCCGCAGGAGAATCCGCCCAAGGGCGATTCACAGGACAAATAACCCATAATTTGCTCGGGTCCGCACTGGTGCGGACCGTTCCTCCCGCGAGGGACCGCTCCGCTCGCCAGGCCCGCGCCGCCTAGCCCGCGCGCAGGCGTGGCGAGCGGCTGCGTTCAGCGGGCCGTGGCGAATCGGCCCGGGTAGGCCGCTGCTTGCGGTGACCGCCGAGGGTCCGGTTATGGGGCCCTTCGATCTTGTGCGGGTGGCGGTTCGTCGCGGGGCGCGTTCCACGTGTGAGGCGGCAATTCGGGTCGGGTCCGACGGCGGCGCCCTCGTGGGCTCGGGCCTGGTTGCGGTCGGTTCGGGGCCGCGCAACGACGCGGCTGCGAGGGGTTCGCGGCGGTCGGGTCAGGGGCTCGGCCCCAGCGACGGGCACGCACAGGGTCGACTCGCCGCGCCAAAGGTCGAACAGCGCGCGACCGCTACCCGAGACCGACGCTCCGAGCGCGCCCAACGACGGACTCTCTCGTCGTCGATTTCAGCTCGAACGGGCCGCCTCGGCCCCGGAACTGATTACGGAGCGAACCCAACGACGCACCCCCGTCACCGACGACCCCAGCTGACGACCCGCGACGCCGCCCGAGCCGTGCAGCGCACCCACCGACGCACACCCGCCATCCACCGCAGCTGAACGACCCACGACGCCGCCCGAGCCGCGCGGCGCACCCAACGGCGGACCGTTGCCTTGCGAAGCTTGTCGTCGTGGGCCGGGCCGCTGACCAGCGAACACCCTAGGGGCGGGTCCCCGCAGATCGGGCGGGGACCGGGGCAAAGCCCCGGAAACAAGGGCACAGCACCCTACGACCCGGGATCAACCCGGGCGTCGCGACCCCGAGCTCCCCGCCACGTCGCGACCCCGAACACCCCGCCGCCATCGCGACCCCGAACACCCCGCTGCCAGGACCCCGAAACAACCCGGCGCCATTACGCCCGCCGGCAAAGGCGAGCGTCAGCCGACCGGAGCGAACCCCGGCAGCCACTTCTCCAGGATCGCCCGATAGGGAGCCTTGGCCTCCAGCTGGCAGAGCACCCCGATCGACCCCAACGTCACCCGATGGATCAACAGATAGGACGGCGGCAGGTTGAGCTGCCGGCTCAACTGGAACGCGGGCGACTTCGGGCTCGCCAACCGTGCCGCCTCGGACCGTAGCCAAGCCCGAGTGAAGCGGAACTCCTCGTGCGCCAGCGGGTCCAGCATCGGCAGCAGGAACTCGAGCACCGCCTCCGCGTCGATCTCCTGGTCGGGCTTCAGGAAGCCCTCCGCCCGTAGGCCCTCGACCACCGCGTCCGCCTCGTGGGCCAAGGCCAGGCGGGTCAGCCTGCCCACCGGCTCCGGGAGGCCCTGCGGCAGGCGGGCCACCGCGCCGAAGTCGACCACCCCTAGGCGGCCGTCGGGCATCAGGCGGAAGTTGCCCGGGTGCGGGTCGGCGTGCAGGAGGCGGGCCCGCCCGGGCGCCGAGAAGTGCAGGGTCGCCATCCGGGCGCCGGCGAGATCGCGTTCCTCCTCCGAGCCCCCAGAAATGATCTTCGAGAGGGGCTTGCCCTCGATCCATTCGGTGACGAGCACCCGGGGCGACGCGGCGACGACCTTGGGGATCAGGATCTCGTCGTCGCCCGCGTAGGCCGTCGCGAACGCCTTCTGTGCCCTGGCCTCGAGTTCGTAGTCGAGCTCCTCGCTGATCCGCTCGCGCATCTCGGCGAGCAGCGGCTTGATGTCGAGGCCCGGCTGGATCGCCTTGAACATCGCGCCGAGGCGGGAGATCTGCCGCAGGTCCGACAGGAGCGCCTCGCCGGCGCCCGGATATTGGATCTTGACCGCGACCGGTCGGCCCGTCTTGCCGCGGCTCTTCCAGACGGCGCGGTGGACCTGGCCGATGCTGGCGGCGGCCGCCGGCGTGTCGTCGAACTCCAGGAAGCGGGCGCGCCACTCCGGACCGAGCTGATCGGCGAGTACGGCGTGCAGGCTGGCCGCGGGCAGCGGCGGCGCCGCCTCCTGCAGCTTGGTCAGCGCCTGCCGGTAGGGGCCCGCCATCTCCTCGGGCAGCGCCGCCTCGAAGACGGACAGCGCCTGCCCGAACTTCATCGCACCGCCCTTGAGCTGGCCCAGCACGCTGAACACCTGGTCGGCCGTGCGCTGCTGCAGCTCCGCGGAGATCGCATCGGACGCCATGCCCGTCATCCGCTTGCCGAAGCCCAGCATCGACCGCCCGGCGAAGCCGAGCGGCAGCGAAGCGAGCTTGGCGGCGCGGGTGACGGCCTGGCGCGGGATGTCGCTCACCAGATCATTGTGACCGACGGTTCACGACGACCCAAGATCATAGTTCTTCGCGTGCACAGCGTCTCCACAGAATCCACACCTCCGGACGGGGGACCGTTGGCCACGGGAGCCTGAACGTCGCCACGGAGTAACAGAATGTCACCGTCACCTGCTGTCCGTCGAGTCGTTGTCCACAGGTGGCGGGCCATGTACACGGGGTTATCCACAGCTTCCGGCGAGTTATCCACAACCGGGCGGTCATTCGACCGTCCGGTCGTCATGACACTGCGTGTTTGTCCGAAAACGCGGGAGGGGGCGGCCGGTGACGGCCGCCCCCTCCCGCGATCGGCGCGGATCAGACCTTCGCCTTGCCGAGGATCCGGTTGACGGTGGTGCCACAGACAGGGCACTTGCCCTTGGCCATGTTCATACCGGTCTTCGAAACCTCGACGGTGCCGGTGAAGTCGCGCTTCTCCTTGCACTTGACGCAGTACCCGTTGTAGGTCTGGGCCTTGTCGGCCACGATGCCCTCCTAGTTCTTGTTCGCCGGTTTTGCCCCGGCGAATGCCCGGGCGCGGCACCGAGGCGCCGCTGTCGGGGCTTTCTCCACGGTCACACGTGCGACCGCCGGTCCGCGGACCCTACCCACATGCGGGCGGTTCCATGTCAGGAACCCGATCATCACCAGCGACGGGGCCGAACTGGTAGTGCGATGCGACACCTGACGGGGACGAGTGTGCATGTCGGACTCGGCCGGAATAGTCAGATTCGCTCGGGACACGCCGACCAAAGCGCTCCTGCGAGCGGGATCACGCCGAATACGGCACATCCGGGCGCGGCATCCCTTAGCGTGTGCCGTAAGGTCCCTCGAGGCGCAGCGGGCCCACCGTCACCTGCGTACCCGCGAAATTTTTTCCGGACGTCCTGGGACCAACCATCATTTTCCCGGCGTGACCGTGTGTGTTGGCCCTTGCGGCAGCATGGCACCTACCGGTTAGCGTGCCTTCGTGAACGGAACCCGGGGCTCCGGGGTGCGGTAGTGGCCGCCACGCGGAAGCCGGTCGTCGAGGTACGGCGCTCACAGCGCCGGCGCCGGACGGTGTCCGCGTATCGCGACGGTGAGCGCGTGGTCGTGCTCATACCCGACCAGTTCTCGCGGGCCGAAGAAACCGAGTGGGTCGACAAGATGCTCGCCCGCCTGGCCGCCCGTGAGCAGCGTCTCAGCCGCAGCGACGCCGAGTTGCAGGCGCGCTCGCAGCGCCTGATCGGTCAGTACCTGGCTGAGTACGCCCGCACGGCCCAACCGGCGAGTGTCCGGTGGGTGACCAACCAGAATGGCCGTTGGGGCTCGTGTACGCCCGCTGACAGGTCGATCCGCATCTCCCACCGCATCCAGGAGATGCCCGACTGGGTGATTGACTACGTGCTCCTCCACGAGCTCGCCCACCTCGTCGTCCCCAGCCACAACGCCCGCTTCTGGGCTCTCGTGGGCCGCTACGACAAGACCGAACGCGCCCGGGGTTATCTCGAGGGCGTCGCCGCCAGCACCGGCCTGGTCCTCGCGGACTGACCGCGGCCGACAGCCACGCGGTCACCGCCAGACCCACCGGCCTAACCTTGGCTGCATGACCCGCCGCGTGATCGCCGTCCTGCTGACCCCGGTGACCTGGTCCCCACCCGGCATCGAGGTCGGCAAGTGGCGCCACGCCTTGGCCGAGGACGTCGTCGACCTGCTCGCGACCCTGAACGAGGTCGACCCGGCGATCGCCGCGACCCCGGCGGACCTGCCGCTGGCGGAGGCGGTGGCTTGGCCCTCGATGCAGATCTACGAGGTACGCACGACGACGGTCAACGCCACGCTGGCAGCGGCGGCCGCCGACGGCTACGACCAGGCGGCCGTGATCGCCGCGGACGCGCCAGACCTGCCGGGGCTCATCCTGGGCAAGCTGTTCCGCCCGTTGACCACCAAGACGCTGGCCGTGGCGCCGGCCGAGGGCCCGGGCCTGCTGGGGGTGGCGTCGCGCCTGCCCGCGCCCGACTGGCTGCCCGAGATCGACCTCGACGCGGACGTGGCCGCGACCAGCATCCGGCCGCACTCCCCGAACCCGGCCGAGGTGGCGACGGCGCCCGCCTGGCGCCGCCTGCGCGGTCCGTCCGACCTGGCGACACTCGACCAGGCGGTGGAGGGCTGGGAAGCGACCCGCGCCCTGCTCAGCGGCGGTTCCTACCCGGCCTGACGCCGCCCACGACGGAGGCGGGAGCGGCCCCGCCGGGTTCGACGGGCACCGCCGGGTTTTCGGCCGGCTGCCCAACCGACCTGCCGGCATAGCGAGCGGCCCGCCCCCCGAAGGGAGCGGGCCGCGTGATGGAAAGCGATGTGATCTACCAGCCGCCCATCTGGCGCGCCGACTCGCGGCGGGCCTGCATGGCGATGTTGCGGGCGGATCGGTTGGCCTCAGAGCGCGTCTTCCTGCCGGTCTGAGGCAGTCGCATTCGCGCTCGGGACAACGCTTCTTGGATGAGATTCATCTCCGTGGCTCCGTTCACACTGGTCATGGCGGGGTTCTTCGCAGTTCTCTCGGTAGTGGTGGTGGGGGTTACGCGGACCGTCGGCATGTCAGGCCGCCAGTCGGACCGCGACGCGCGGCTGGTCGGCAAGCCCATCGGCTGCCAGCCGCGCCTCGACCTCGACTCGCAGGACGGCGTCGCGGGCGACGTCCTCCTTGCGCGGACGGCCACGGGGCCGCTTGCGGGGGACGACCGCGCCGCGCTCGAAGATCTCGCCGCCCCAGACGCCCCAGGGCTCGGCACGCTCGACCGCGCCCGCGAGGCACTCGACGCGCAGCGGGCAGTCCCCGCAGAGCGACTTGGCCACTTCGAGCTCGGTAGGTGCGTCCGCGAACCACAGGTCCGGGTCGAACTTCCGACAGGGCAGTTCCGCGTCCAACCCGACGCTGTGCGCGTCCAGGTTGGCCAAGGCCAGGCTCATCGCCCGGTCACCTCTCTCTCGCGTTCGGTCTCATGGACCGGTCTTCAAAAACGGGTGGTGCAAAAAACTGAGGCCGCGGATCCCGGGTTACGGGTTCCGCGGCCTCGAAGTGAGCCGGAGGTCTAAGTCTGTTAGACCGGCCTACTTCGAGGTGGAACGCCGCGGACATCCATGCCGCCCTTGACCTGAATGCCCTTGACCGTGGACCCATTGGTCCCCTTGAACGCGACGGCAGTCGGCACCAGGAGCAGCTCGGCCTGAGCCTGGGCCCGATATTCCGGCGCGATCGGAGCCTGGGCGTGCGCGTGCAGGCGCGAAGCCTCCACGGCGCACGGGGCAGCGGTCGGCGACCACGGTCGGGTCGTGTAGATGCTTGCCACCGGGGCCACCTCCTTCTGCTGACTCGTCATGCGAACGGATATCTCTGCCTGACCAGGCTTGAGCAGGGCTCTCACCTGGTGTGCTCTGAGGCTATGCCTCCCCCTCTCGGGAGGGCAAACGGTTTTACGGGTCATTCGCAGAAGTTTTTTCTGGCTCAAGATCATCAACCGTCGCACCCGCCACGAGAGCCAGCGCCGCGTCGCCGTAAAGACCCAGCTTCCGGGGCCCGATGCCGGCGATGGCGATCAGGTCGGAACGCTGCGCCGGCTTGCGCTCGGCGATCGCCACGAGCGTCGCGTCAGTGAAGATCACGTAGGCCGGAACGCGCTGACCTGCGGAAACACGCGCCCGCCACGCAATCAGTCGATCCAGCAGCTCGGAGTCCAAATCGGACGGACAGGTCCCGCACCGGCCCAGCTTGCGGTCGGCGCCACCCAGCAGCGTGGCCCCGCAGACCCGACAGGAGACGATCCGCGGCGGCCGGCTGTCAGGTTTGCGACTCAGTTTCGACAGGCCGGCCCCGGCGCCGGAAGGACCCCCGGACCGCCCGTCGAACTGCGGCAGGAACCGGCACGCCCGCCGCGGCCGCCCGCCCGGCGACCGCGAGATCGAGTAGGAGAGCCAGAGCCACTCCCGCGCCCGGGTCACCCCGACGTAGAGCAGCCGCCGCTCCTCCTCGACCTGCTCGGGCGTCTTGGCGTAGGTCGTCGGCAGCGTGCCGTCGGAGAGCCCGACCACGAAGACCGCGTCCCACTCGAGCCCCTTGGCCGAGTGCAGCGACGCCAGCGTGACGCCCTCGACGGTCGGCGCGTGCTGCGCCGCGGCCCGCCGCGCGAGCTCGTCGACGAAGTCACCCAGCGAGGCCGGGCGCGACGATACGGCGCCCTCGCCGATCGGCAACAGCACCGGCGCGGCCGCGAAGTCCGACGCCAGCTGCACCAGTGCGGCCAGCGCCTCCCACCGCTCCCGCGCCGCGCCACCCGGCGGCCGCTGCTCGGGCGCCCAACCGACGGCCTCCAACGCCGCCGCGACCGACCGCACCAACGGCTCGTCGGACGAGACGGACCGGGTGGCCGCCCGCAGCGCCACCAGCGCCTGCCGGATCTCGGCCCGCTCGAAGAACCGCTCGGCCCCCTGCACGACGTAGGGCACCTCGGCCTCGGTCAGCGCCTTCTCGTAGGCCTCCGACTGCGCGTTGGTCCGGAACAGCACCGCGATCTCCCGGGCCGGCGTGCCGGCCGAGATCAGCGCCCGGCAGCGCGCCGCCACGGCCGCGGCCTCCCCCGGCTCGTCCTGGAAGATCCGCAGCTCGGGCTCGGCACCGGACGGGCGCTGCCCGACGAGCTCCAGCCGCAGCCGGGCCTCGGAGCCCCGGGCCTGCCGGATCACCGCGTTGGCCAACCCGACCACCTGCGGCGTCGACCGGTAGTCACGCACGAGCCGCACCACCACCGCCGACCGCCGCAACCGCGGGAAGTCGATCAGATAGGCCGACGTCGCGCCCGTGAACGAGTAGATCGTCTGCGACGCGTCACCGACCACGGTCAGGTCGTCGCGCCCACCCAGCCACGCGTCGAGCAGGCGCTGCTGCAACGGGTTGACGTCCTGATATTCGTCGACGACGAAATGCCGGTATTGCGCCCGCACCTGCTCGGCGACGTCGGAGTGCTCCTCGATCCCCCACACCGCCGCGCGCAGCAGGTCTTCGAAGTCGATCACCCCGTTGCCCCGCTTGAGCTGCTCGTACGCGGCGAACACCTCGGCCACCTTGGCCGCCTCGAACGGCGTCTCCCGGGTGGCCTTGGCGGCCGCGACCGCGTATTCGCCCGGCTCGACCAGCGACGACTTCGCCCACTCGATCTCGCCGGCCAGGTCACGGGCCCCGGTGCGGTCGGTGCGCACGCCCACCCGCGCCGCCGCCAGCCCGACCAGCCGCGCCTTGCTCTCGATCAGCTCCGGCAACTCCCGGCCGGCCAGCAACCGCGGCGCGAAGTAGCGGACCTGCCGCAGCGCCGCCGCGTGGAACGTGCGCGCCTGCACGCCGGACGCGCCGAGCGCCGCGAGCCGGGCCCGCATCTCGGCCGCCGCCCGCGCCGTGAAGGTGACGGCCAGAACGTGCCGCCCCGCCGTCTCACCACGCAACGTGCGGTAAGCGATGCGGTGCGTGATCGCTCGCGTCTTGCCCGTGCCGGCACCGGCCAGAATGCACACCGGCCCGGCCGGCGCGATCACCGCGGTGCGCTGCTCGGGGTCGAGGCCCGCGAGGACCTGCTCCGCCGGAGAGTCAACCGCCACAGTCAGGAATCATGACAGCCAGGTCTGACGTTCTCCGAAACGGAGACCCCCAACTCCCCCCGGAGGAACCCTCGATGCTGACCATGTACTCCACCTCGTGGTGCGGTTACTGCCACCGCCTCAGGTCCCAACTCGACCGCGAAGGCATCGCCTACGAGGTGATCGACATCGAGCGCGATCCCGCCTCGGCCGACTACGTCATGAGCGTCAACGGCGGCAACCAGACCGTGCCGACCATGCGCTTCGACGACGGCACCGCCATGACCAACCCGTCGATCACGCAGGTCAAGCAGCATCTGGCGGCGCTCGAAACCGCCTGACCCACGGCAAAAGGTCAAGACCAGGAAGATTTGCGCACGTCCGTCGGGCGTACGACCGCTCGCTCCCGCGCGCAAAAGGCAGGGGCCACGAACCGGCCCCTGCCTAGCCGGGTCCGCGGCACACAACCGAGACCCGAGGATCAACCCGCCCAGGTCGTGATCAGGTAGTGCGCGATCGACACTTCCATGGGCAGCGTCATCACCGCCGGTTCTTCCGGCGTGCCCAGATCGACCGTCTGGCCGCTCAGCAGCGCGTGGATCTCGCGGCGGGTGAACCACCGCGCCTCGGTGATCTCCGCCGGATCGACCTTGATCGGCTGCGTCGCGTCCGCGACCGCCGAGTACCCCAGCATCAGCGACCCCGGGAACGGCCACGCCTGGCTCGCGACGTAGTCGACGCGGTCGAGCGTGATGCCGACCTCCTCGAACACCTCACGGGTCACCGCCGCCTCGGCGGACTCCCCCGGCTCGACATAGCCGGCCAGGCACGAGAAGCGCCGGAAGCCCGCCTTCTTCGGCCACGTCGCGTTGTTGCCGAGCAGGCAGCGCCCCTCCGGCCCGGCGACCCCGTCGTTGACGAGCACGATCATCGCCGGGTCGGTGCGCGGCCACGTCTGGTTGCCGGCGGCGTCGACCCGGGACCAGCCCGCGTCGCCCACCGTCGTCGGCTGCCCGGTCTGCGGCGAGTACGCACTGCGCGAGTGCCAGTTGAGCAGCGCCAGCGCCGTCGTCAACAGACCGGCGTCCCGGTCGTCCAACCGGTGCCCGACGTCGCGCAGGTTCGCCGGCCGCGTGCCCGCCACCGTGGGCAGCGCACCGTCGACCGCGAACACCGCCACCCCGTCGGGCTCGACACCCAGGAAGACGGCCGACGCGAGGTCGACCCCGGCGGTGTTGGAGAGCACCAGCGACAGCACCGCGCCCACCGCGGCGTCGGCGGCGTCACCGGTCACCACGTCGCGGAACAGCGCGGTCCCCGCGGTCGAGTCGACCCGCAGCAGCCGCGCGGACGGCCACGCGGCCTCGAGCCAGTGCGGGTCCGACCGCCGGTGCCCCGCCCGGTCGAGCGTGGCCCGGGCGAGGGGCGGTACGGCCGTCATTCCAGCTCCACCTCGCGCAGCGTGGCCACCGGCGCCTCGATCTGCTCGGCGTCGCCGAGGATCACGGTCACCGCGCCGGACGGCGCGAGGTATTTCGCCGCCGCGGCGGTCACGTCGTCGCGGGTCGCGGCCCGCAACTGCTCGGTGTAGGACGTGAGGAAGTCCAGCCGCAGCCCGGCCCCCGCGTACGTGCTGGCCAGGCTGGCCAGCCCGCCCTGGGTCGAGATGCCCAGCATCAGCGTGCCCAGCACGTAGTTGCGGGCCTGTTCGAGCTCGTCCTCGCCCGGCGGCACCGTGGCCAGCCGGCCCAGCTCGTAGAGCGTCTCCAGCAGCGCCGGCCCGGTCACCTCGGTGGCCACCTCGGCCGAGAGCTGCACCACGGACCCGGCGGCGGCGTGCTCGACCGTCGAGTGTGGCCCGTACGTGTAGCCCTTGTCCTCGCGGATGTTCTCGACCCAGCGGGACGAGAAGTAACCGCCGAAGATCAGGTTGGCGAGCTGCAGCGCGGCGTGGTCGGGGTGCGTGCGCGGCACGGCCGGCAGCGCCATCCGCAGCGACGACTGCACGGAGCCGGGCCGGTCGACGATCAACACGGGACCGGGCGACGGGGCGGGCGCCGCCGGCAGCGTGACGTCCTTGCCACCGCCGTTCCACGAGCCGAGCACCGCCTCCGCGGTGTCCAGCGCCCGCTTCGGCTGGAAGTCGCCGACCAGCACCAGCGTCGCGTCGGACGGGTGCACCCGCTCGGCGTGCAGGGCCCGCAGCTGCGCCGGCCGGACCGCGCGCACCTGCTCGGGCTCCGGCGTCTGCACCGCGTACGGGTGCCGCCCGTAGAGCCGCTGCAGCAGCGCCTCGCGGGCCAGGTGCGCGGGCTGGCTCTTGGCGACCTGGATGTGGTCGACCAGCCGGTCCCGCTCGGTGCCGACCTCGTCGGTCGGGTAGGCCGCGCCGTCGAGGACCGAGCCCATGACCTCCAGGATCCGGGTGAGCCCGGCGGCCAGGCCGTTGCCGCTGATCATCAGCCGGTCGGGGTCGACCGAGGCGGACAACCCGCCGCCGACCGACTGGAGCTCGGCGGCGATCTCCACGGTGGACATGTCGGCGGTGCCGGAGAACAGCGT
>NZ_BONE01000015.1 GCF_016862555.1 Asanoa siamensis
GTCGACAACAGCCGTGTGGCAATGCCTCTTTGTCGGTTGTTGCGCTTCGAGGGTCGGTCGTGGGTTGTGGATCCGGTCGAGCACGTCGCCGGTTCTCGCCCTGGCCGTGGTTATCGGCGGGGCAGGGCCGTTGTGAAGGCTGTGCTGACCGCGGCCAGGGCCTCGTCGTGGGTTACGCCTAGGCGGCGCATTGTGGTGGCGAAGTCTTCCGCGTGTTGGCGGAGGACGTCGGCGCGGCGTTTGCCGTGGTGCGGGGCCACCCTTGTGCCGCCGCCGCGGCGGGTTTCCAGGTGGCCCGTTGCCTCCAGTTCCTGGTAGGCGCGGGCTACCGTGCCGGTCGCCAGGCCCAGGTCAGCCGCCAGTTGGCGGACCGGGGGCAGGCGCGTGCCGGCCGTGAGCGAGCCCGTGCTGACCAGGTCGGCGATCTGGTCGCGGATCTGGACGTACGGCGGCACCGGTTGATCCGAGTCCACTGTGATCAGTGGTTCCGTGGTCATCGGGTCGGCACCAGCGCGCCCACGACGCGGTTGGTCGGGGCCGACGGGGGCAGCACCAGCCGGGTCGCGTAGTACGCGAACGAAGCCAGCGCCACCAGCATCAGCCCGACCAGCCACCGCCGGGCGTCCAACGCGACCGGCTCGTCGCAGACGCCCGCCTGCCCCAGGACCGAGTGGGTGAACCAGGCCGCGCCGCCCAGTGCCACCGCTACCAGCACGCCCAGGGCCGACACGACGCCGCTCGCGGTCGTCCGGCGGTACGCGTCGCCCGCCGCACCGTCGACGGGTCGGGTCGGGAGGCGGCGCAGGGCGATGACGGCGACCACCGCGGCGACGAGCAGCGTGCTGCCGATCGTGATCGCGTAGAACCAACCCGGCCACGGGCCCTGCTGGGCGACCCCGCCGGACACGCAGCCGATGTGCCGGCCGTCGTTCGGGTGGTTGGGCATCAGGTCCGAGTGCTTGTGCGGCGTCGACGCCGGGCCCGTCACGCCGAGCAGCCCACCCAGCGCGACCGTCAACAGCACCACACCGGCCGCGGGCGCCGCCGGCACCAGATCCAGCGTCCGGCGCCGGACCAACCGCGCGGTCCGTACGCCGGCGCCGGCCGGGCGGGCGACCGTGCGGTCCGCCAGCACCAGGCCGCCGGCCAGCAGCGCGGCCAGGGCCGGCACCGCGAACGCGGGAGCGACGACGCCCCACGCGCCCAGGACGCAGGCCAGCAGCACGCCCCCGGTCAGGCCGGTCAATCGCATGAGTCGTCCCCGCGCCATGCCTCTCCCTCCTCCGCCACTTGTATCGGCTGATTGTGACAAGCGACGCGACTTGTATCAAGGCCTTGGTGCAAGGGTTCCGTTTCCCCGTCCCGCGTGGGAGAGTCAGCCGCGTGCGGCTGGACGGGGTTTCGTACCGCTACGGGCGGCGTGGGGCGTGGGTGCTGCGGGACGTCTCGGTCGACCTGCCGCCCGGCGGCACGGGCGTCGTGCTCGGGCGCAACGGCGTCGGCAAGTCCACGCTGCTCCAACTCGTCGCCGGTGTCCTGCGGCCCAGCGCGGGCGAGATCCGCGAGCGTCCCGGGCCCGTCGGCTGGGTCCCCGAGCGCTTCCCCGCCGACCAACCGTTCACGGTGCACGGCTACCTGACCGCGATGGCCCGGCTGCACCCCATGACGGACCCGGTGGACACCTGGATCGACCGCCTCGGCCTGACCGCCTACCGCCGCACCCGCCTGGGTGATCTCTCCAAGGGCACCGCGCAGAAGGTCGGCCTCGCCCAGGCGCTGATCCCGCGGCCGAAGCTGCTGGTCCTCGACGAGCCGTGGGAGGGCCTCGACGCCGCCGCCCGGGAACTCGTGCCCGAGATCGTCGAAGAGGTGACCGCCGCCGGCGGCATCGTGCTCGTCAGCGACCACCGCGGCGAGACCGGCCGGCTGCCCGGCGCCATCACCTGGACGGTCGCCGACGGCACCGTGACCCAGGGCGACGTCGCGCAGGCCCACGCCGTCATCGAGATCGCGGTGCCCGCGGCCGAGGCGGAGGCGACCGCGGCCGACCTGCGGGCTGCGGGCCACGACGTGATCGCCGTGCGTACGAAGGCGGTGGTCTGAGCATGTCCGCCCTGGTCCGGATGCGGTTGACCGCCTTCGTCCGCGGCGGCCGCGCCCTGCCCGGCCTGCTCGGCACCCTGGTAATGGTCGGCATCATCTACGGCGGTGGCCGGTCCGACGCGGCCGAGGCGTACGGCTTCTCCGCCGTGGCCCTCTTCCCGGTGGTCGCCTGGCAGGCGAAGCTGCTGCTGGACACCGAGCCCGACGTCCAGCGCCGGCTCGCTGTCACCGCCGTCGGCCCGCACCGCGAACTCGCCGCCGGCCTGCTCGCGGCCGCCGCGGTCGGCGCCGGCACCGTCGCGTTCGCGATGATCCTGCCCTGGCTGTTCGGCGCGATCACCGGCCCGGCCGGCATCGCGCCCGGCCTCTGGGCGCACGCCGCGAGCCTGGTCGCCGCCGTCGGCCTCGGCGCCCTCGCGAGCCGGGCGGTGACAAGATCGACGTTGTACGGCATCGCCGTCCTCGTCACCGGCTCGGTCCTGGCGATCGTGCTGGGCCTCGACGGCTCGGTCGTGCCGTGGCTCGCGCCACCCCTGATGGCCGCCGCCCGCCGCCTGGCCGACCATCCGGACAGCGCCTCCCTCGTGACCCTGTCCGCGCACGCCCTGCTCTGGACCGCCGTGGTGATCGCCGGCTACGCCCGGATGCGGCGCACGCGCAGCTGACCGCCGTACCGGAAGCGGATTTGGCAGCGAGCTGTCGCGTCGCGTAACCTAGCGGCGAAGTTCCACCAAAGACCGCTGGTCATCGTGCCGTGAGGCGCGATCGAAGGCCCTGGCTCATCGGGCGGCCCGCGCAGGTTGGACGGTTCGTGAGTCAGCGACCATGTCGCCTCCCGCCCCGTGCGCCCTGCGCCGGGGCGTTTCCATTGCCGGAGCCGAGCACGACCAGCTTCGAGCATTGTGAAGGGAGGGACATGGCGGACAAGCCGGTTCGGGCCGACAAGGCCACGGCCGTCGCCGAGCTCACCGAGCAGTTCCGTAACTCGGGCGCCACCGTGCTGACCGAGTACCGGGGTCTGACGGTGTCGCAGCTGACCCAGCTGCGGCGCTCGCTCGGCAAGGAGGTCACGTACTCGGTCGCCAAGAACACGCTGGCCAAGCGTGCGGCGTCGGAGGCGGGCATCGACGGCCTCGAGCAGCTGTTCTCCGGTCCTACCGCGCTCACCTTCGTCTCCGGCGACGTCGTGGAAGCGGCGAAGAGCCTGCGCGAGTTCGCGAAGGCCAACCCGCTTCTCGTCATCAAGGGCGGCGTCTTCGAGGGCAAGGCGATCACGGCGGCTGAGGTCAACCGTCTCGCCGACCTCGAGTCCCGCGAGGTGCTGCTGGCCAAGCTGGCCGGCGGCATGAAGGCCAACCTGGCCAAGGCCGCGGCCCTGTTCCAGGCGCCGCTGTCGAAGACCGTCCGTACGGTCGCCGCTCTGCAGGACAAGCGCGAGCAGGAAGGCGCCCCGGCCGCCGACGCGGCCTGAGCGCACCACCGAGACCCACGATCTACCAAAAGAGGTTAGGAAACATGGCGAAGCTCAGCACCGACGAGCTGCTCGACGCGTTCAAGGAGATGACGCTGATCGAGCTCTCCGAGTTCGTGAAGCAGTTCGAGGAGACCTTCGACGTCAAGGCCGCCGCGCCCGTCGCGGTCGCGGCTGCCGGCCCGGCCGGCGGCGCCGCCGCCGAGGAGGCCGTCGAGCAGGACGAGTTCGACGTCATCCTCGACGCCGACGGTGGCAAGAAGATCCAGGTCATCAAGGTCGTGCGCGAGCTGACCGGCCTGGGCCTCAAGGAGGCCAAGGACCTCGTCGAGGCGGCCCCCAAGGCTGTCGTCGAAAAGGTCAACAAGGAGACCGCGGAGAAGGCCAAGGCCAAGCTCGAGGCCGAGGGCGCCAAGGTCACCCTCAAGTAATTCGCGTGTACGTCAACGGGCGGTGACCAGGACAGGTTGCCGCCCGTCGGCGTACCCTTAGGTCCGGATCAAGTTCAAAGACCTGGTCCGACCCGCGTCAGAACCCTTGACGCGGAGTGTGCTTACAGGCACGCTGACATCAGCAAGCAAGACCTTCCGCGCTTGCAACAGCCGCCGGTTGGGTATGGGACACCAAGCCCGATCGAGGTGGAGAAGACGCGTTCTGAGCGGCCAGGTGGCGCCCGTTTGGTGCCCCGGAGACACGCTCCGCGGACTTCTGCGCCATGGGCTGGACAGCGGTTAGCCGTTCGGCTACACTGCTAGTTTGCCGTGTCTTCCGTCTTTGACCCTGTCCGTAATGTCCAACTGGACGTTTGTGGGTAGGGCCCGTCGGACTGCACGAACAACGGCCGTATCAGCAACACCGGTCCTCGGAAGGACGCATCTTGGCAGCTTCCCGCCCTGCGAAGACCAGTCGTACGTCGAGCGCTTTCGCTCCCCGCCGAATTTCCTTCGGCCGGATCACCGAACACCTCGAGGTCCCCAACCTCCTCGCCATCCAGACCGAGTCGTTTGACTGGCTGGTCGGCAACGAGGCTTGGCAGGGCCGGTCGGCTGATGATCCGCACGCCCGCTCGGGTCTCGCAGAGATTCTCGATGAGATCAGTCCGATTGAAGACTTCTCTGGCACCATGTCCCTTTCCTTCTCCGCGCCCCGCTTCGACGAGGTCAAGGCCTCGATCGAAGAGTGCAAGGAGAAGGACCTGACCTACTGCGCGCCGCTCTTCGTGACCGCGGAGTTCACCAACAACACGACTGGCGAGATCAAGAGCCAGACCGTGTTCATGGGTGACTTCCCGATGATGACGCCCAAGGGCACGTTCATCATCAACGGCACCGAGCGGGTCGTGGTCAGCCAGCTCGTCCGGTCTCCGGGCGTCTATTTCGACAAGCAGCCGGACAAGACCTCCGACCGCGACCTCTCCAGCGTCAAGGTGATCCCGAGCCGGGGTGCCTGGCTGGAGTTCGACATCGACAAGCGCGACACCGTCGGCGTCCGCATCGACCGCAAGCGTCGGCAGGCGGTCACCGTCCTGCTGAAGGCGATCGGCTGGACCAACGAGCAGATCCGTGAGCGTTTCGGCTGGTCCGAGCTCATGATGACCACGCTCGAGAAGGACCACATCGCCGGCGTGGACGAGGCGCTCCTCGACATCTACCGCAAGCTGCGGCCGGGTGAGCCGCCGACGCGGGAGAACGCGCAGACCCTGCTCGACAACCTCTTCTTCAACCCGAAGCGGTACGACGTCGCCAAGGTCGGTCGATACAAGTTCAACAAGAAGCTCGAGCTCGACGTCCCGATCAACAAGGGCACGCTGACCGAGGACGACATCGTCGCCACCGTGGAATACCTCTGCCGGCTGCACGCCGGTGAGGAGGGCTACGAGGCCGACGACATCGACCACTTCGGCAACCGCCGCCTGCGGACGGTCGGCGAGCTGATCCAGAACCAGGTTCGGGTCGGCCTGTCCCGCATGGAGCGCGTCGTCCGCGAGCGGATGACCACCCAGGACGTCGAGGCGATCACGCCGCAGACCCTGATCAACATCCGCCCCGTCGTGGCGGCGATCAAGGAGTTCTTCGGCACGTCGCAGCTCTCGCAGTTCATGGACCAGACCAACCCGCTGGCGGGTCTCACCCACCGGCGCCGGCTGAGCGCGCTCGGCCCGGGTGGTCTGTCCCGTGAGCGCGCGGGCTTCGAGGTCCGTGACGTGCACCCGTCCCACTACGGCCGGATGTGCCCGATCGAGACGCCGGAAGGCCCGAACATCGGCCTGATCGGTGCGCTCTCGACGTTCGGACGGGTCAACCCGTTCGGCTTCATCGAGACGCCGTACCGCAAGGTCGAGGACGGCCGGGTCACCGACCAGATCGACTACCTGACCGCCGACGAGGAGGACCGTTTCGTCAAGGCGCAGGCCAACGCTGTGCTCAACAGCGACGGCACGTTCGCCGACGACCGGGTCCTGGTGCGTCGAAAGGGTGGTGAGGTCGACTTCGTGGCCGGCACCGCGGTCGACTACATGGACGTCTCGCCGCGGCAGATGACCTCGGTCGCCACCGCGATGATCCCGTTCCTCGAGCACGACGACGCCAACCGCGCGCTCATGGGCGCCAACATGCAGCGTCAGGCCGTGCCGCTGGTCAAGGCCGAGTCGCCGCTGGTCGGCACGGGCATGGAATACCGTGCCGCGGTCGACGCCGGCGACGTGGTCGTGGCCGAGGTCGGTGGCGTGGTCGAGGACCTGTGCGCCGACTACGTGACGGTGCACCAGGACGACGGCCACCGCCGTACGTACCTGCTGCACAAGTTCCGTCGGTCCAACTCCGGCTCCTGCGTCAACCAGAAGCCGGTGGTCTTCGAGGGCGACCGCGTCGAGGCCGGCCAGGTCATCGCCGACGGGCCGTGCACCGACGAGGGCGAGATGGCGCTCGGGCGCAACCTGCTCGTGGCGTTCATGCCCTGGGAGGGTCACAACTACGAAGACGCGATCATCCTGTCCCAGAAGCTGGTGCAGCAGGACACCCTCACCTCGATCCACATCGAGGAGCACGAGGTGGACGCCCGCGACACCAAGCTGGGGCCGGAGGAGATCACCCGCGACATCCCGAACGTCAGCGAGGAGATGCTCGCCGACCTCGACGAGCGGGGGATCATCCGGATCGGCGCCGAGGTCGTCACCGGCGACATCCTGGTCGGCAAGGTCACGCCGAAGGGCGAGACCGAGCTGACCCCGGAGGAGCGGCTGCTCCGCGCGATCTTCGGTGAGAAGGCGCGTGAGGTCCGGGACACCTCGCTGAAGGTTCCGCACGGCGAGACCGGCACGGTCATCGGCGTCCGCACCTTCTCGCGCGAGGACGGCGACGAGCTGCCCCCGGGCGTCAACGAGCTGGTCCGCGTCTACGTGGCCCAGAAGCGCAAGATCCAGGACGGCGACAAGCTCGCCGGCCGCCACGGCAACAAGGGCGTCATCTCCAAGATCCTGCCCGTCGAGGACATGCCGTTCCTCGAGGACGGGACGCCGGTCGACATCGTGCTCAACCCGCTCGGTGTGCCGAGCCGGATGAACATCGGCCAGGTCCTGGAGACCCACCTCGGTTGGGTCGCCAAGACCGGTTGGAAGATCGACGGCGACGACGCCAAGTGGAAGAGCGCGCTGAAGTCCATCGGTGCCGGTGAGTCCGTGCCGGACACCAACGTGGCCACGCCGGTCTTCGACGGTGCCAAGGAAGAGGAGATCACCGGGCTGCTCAGCAGCACCCTGCCCAACCGGGACGGAGTGCAGCTGGTCGGTGGCTCGGGCAAGGCGCAGCTGTTCGACGGCCGGTCCGGCGAGCCGCTGCCCGACCCGATCGCGGTCGGATACATCTACATCCTGAAGCTGAACCACCTGGTCGACGACAAGATCCACGCTCGGTCGACCGGCCCGTACTCGATGATCACGCAGCAGCCGCTGGGTGGTAAGGCGCAGTTCGGTGGCCAGCGGTTCGGCGAGATGGAGTGCTGGGCGATGCAGGCCTACGGCGCGGCGTACGCGTTGCAGGAGCTGCTCACGATCAAGTCCGACGACGTCCTGGGCCGCGTCAAGGTCTACGAGGCGATCGTCAAGGGCGAGAACATCCCGGAGCCGGGCATCCCGGAGTCGTTCAAGGTGCTGCTCAAGGAGCTGCAGTCGCTGTGCCTCAACGTCGAGGTGCTCTCCAGCGACGGCGTCGCCCTCGAGATGCGCGAGACCGACGACGAGGTGTTCCGCGCCGCGGAGGAACTCGGCATCGACCTGTCCCGGCGTGAGCCGAGCAGCGTCGAGGAAGTGTGAGTTGGGGGCCGGGACCGCGAGGTCCCGGCCGCCCCGCCCGGTAGGTAAAGAGCAACGACAGACTCGAGGGACATAAATTGCTCGACGTCAACTTCTTCGACGAGCTGCGCATTGGCCTGGCAACGGCTGACGACATCCGTCAGTGGTCGCACGGCGAGGTCAAGAAGCCCGAGACGATCAACTACCGCACCCTGAAGCCGGAAAAGGACGGGCTCTTCTGCGAGAAGATCTTCGGTCCTCAGCGGGACTGGGAGTGCTACTGCGGTAAGTACAAGCGTGTCCGGTTCAAGGGCATCATCTGTGAGCGCTGCGGCGTCGAGGTGACCCGGTCCAAGGTGCGGCGCGAGCGGATGGGCCACATCGAGCTCGCCGCCTCCGTGACGCACATCTGGTACTTCAAGGGTGTGCCGAGCCGCCTCGGCTACCTGCTCGACCTGGCGCCCAAGGACCTCGAGAAGATCATCTACTTCGCGTCCTACGTTGTCACCAGCGTGGACACCGAGGCCCGCCACCGCGACCTTTCCACCATCGAGAACGAGATCCTCGCCGAGAAGCGGCAGTCCGAGAACAGCCGGGACTCCGCGGTCGAGGGTCGCGCCGCCAAGCTCGAGGCCGACCTGGCCGAGCTCGAGGCCGAGGGTGCCAAGGCCGACGTGCGTCGCAAGGTCAAGGAGGGCGGAGAGCGCGAGATGCGCCAGATCCGCGACCGGGCGCAGCGCGAGATCGACCGCCTCGACGAGGTGCTCGACACCTTCCGCAAGCTCGACTCCAAGCAGCTGGTCACCGACGAGCTGCTCTACCGCGAGCTGCGCGACCGCTTCGGTGAATATTTCACGGGCGGCATGGGTGCCGAGGCCATCAAGGCCCTGCTCGAGAACATGGACCTGGACGCCGAGGCCGACCTGCTGCGCGAGATCATCCGCAGCGGCAAGGGCCAGCGGAAGATCCGTGCGCTCAAGCGGCTCAAGGTCGTCGCGGCGTTCCTCAACACCCGCAACTCGCCGCTCGGCATGGTGCTCGACTGCGTTCCGGTGATCCCGCCGGACCTGCGGCCGATGGTCCAGCTCGACGGTGGCCGGTTCGCCACCAGCGACCTGAACGACCTGTACCGCCGGGTGATCAACCGGAACAACCGGCTCAAGCGCCTGATCGACCTGGGCGCGCCCGAGATCATCGTCAACAACGAGAAGCGGATGCTGCAGGAGGCCGTCGACGCGCTGTTCGACAACGGCCGCCGCGGCCGGCCGGTCACCGGCCCGGGTAACCGCCCGCTGAAGTCGCTGTCCGACATGCTCAAGGGCAAGCAGGGCCGGTTCCGGCAGAACCTGCTCGGCAAGCGCGTCGACTACTCCGGCCGTTCGGTCATCGTCGTCGGCCCGCAGCTCAAGCTCCACCAGTGCGGCCTGCCCAAGCAGATGGCGCTCGAGCTGTTCAAGCCGTTCGTGATGAAGCGGCTCGTCGACCTCAACCACGCCCAGAACATCAAGTCCGCCAAGCGGATGGTCGAGCGCCAGCGCCCGGTCGTGTGGGACGTGCTGGAAGAGGTCATCGGCGAGCACCCGGTGCTGCTCAACCGCGCGCCGACGCTGCACCGCCTCGGCATCCAGGCCTTCGAGCCGCAGCTGGTCGAGGGCAAGGCGATCCAGATCCACCCGCTGGTCTGCACCGCCTTCAACGCCGACTTCGACGGTGACCAGATGGCGGTGCACGTGCCGCTGTCCGCCGAGGCCCAGGCCGAGGCGCGGATCCTGATGCTGTCGTCGAACAACATCCTCAAGCCGGCCGACGGCAAGCCCGTCACCATGCCCACCCAGGACATGGTCATCGGCCTCTACCACCTCACCCACTTCTCTCCGGAGGAGAAGGGCGCGGGCCGGGCGTTCAGCTCGGACGCCGAGGCGCGGATGGCGTTCGACAACGGCGAGCTGCACCTGCAGGCGCCGATCAAGGTCCGCCTCCAGAACGTCGTCGAGGTCGACAACGGCGCGGGCCAGCCCGCGTGGGAGGCGCCGGAGGAGTGGACGCAGGGTCAGCAGCTGACCGTCGACACCACCCTCGGCCGGATCCTGTTCAACGAGACCCTGCCCGCGGGCTACCGGTTCGTGAACTACGAGATCCGGCGGGGCCAGCTCTCGGCGATCGTCAACGACCTCGCCGAGCGGTTCCCGAAGGTGGCGCTGGCCGCGACCCTCGACGGGCTCAAGGAGGCCGGTTTCCACTGGGCCACCTGGTCCGGCGTGACGATCGGCATGGAGGACGTCATCCAGCCCCCGCGCAAGTGGGAGATCCTGGAGCGGTACGAGCGCGAGGCCGAGCAGATCGACAAGCAGTACCAGCGTGGTTTGATGACCGCGGAGGAGCGGCGTGGCGAGCTGATCGAGATCTGGACCAAGGCGACCAACGAGGTCGCCAAGGAGATGGAGACCGCGCTGCCGCAGGAGAACCCGCTGTGGAAGATGATCAACTCGGGTGCTCGCGGTAACCTCCTCCAGCTCCGGCAGATCGCCGCGATCCGTGGTCTGGTGGCCAACCCCAAGGGCGAGATCATCCCGCGGCCGATCAAGGCCTCGTACCGTGAGGGTCTGTCCGTGCTGGAGTACTTCATCTCCACGCACGGTGCCCGTAAGGGTCTGGCTGACACCGCCCTGCGTACCGCCGACTCGGGTTACCTGACCCGTCGTCTGGTGGACGTCTCGCAGGACGTGATCATCCGCGAGGAGGACTGCGGCACCGACCGGGCGATCACCATGCAGGTGGGCACCGCCGGCCCCGACGGCCTGATGGTCCACGAGCACGCCGAGACCGGTGTGCACGCGCGGACGCTGGCCGACGACATCAAGGGTGCCGACGGCTCGCTCGTGGTGGAGCGGGGCGCCGACCTCAACTCGATCATGGTCGACAAGCTCGTCGCCGCCGGTGTCGACACCGTGCGGGTGCGCAGCGTGCTGACCTGCGAGTCGAAGCTGGGCGTCTGCGCGGCCTGCTACGGCCGTTCGCTGCCGACCGGCAAGACCGTGGACGTCGGCGAGGCGGTCGGCATCATCGCCGCCCAGTCGATCGGTGAGCCGGGTACGCAGCTGACGATGCGAACCTTCCACACCGGTGGCGTCGCGGGTGAGGACATCACCCAGGGTCTGCCGCGTGTCCAGGAGATCTTCGAGGCCCGTGTCCCCAAGGGCAAGGCGCCGATCGCGGAGTCTCCGGGCCGCATCCGGATCGAGGACGGCGAGCGCTCGCGGAAGATCATCATCGTGCCGGACGACGGCAGCGACGAGATCGTCCACGACAAGGTGTCCCGCCGCGTCAAGCTCCGGGTCTCCGACGGTGGTCACGTCGAGGTGGGCGAGAAGCTCACCGAAGGCACCATCGACCCGCACGAGCTGCTCCGCATCCTCGGCCCGCGCGCGGTCCAGGTCCACCTGACCCACGAGGTCCAGGAGGTCTACCGCTCGCAGGGTGTGCTCATCCACGACAAGCACATCGAGATCATCATCCGCCAGATGCTCAAGCGGGTCACGGTGATCGACTCCGGCTCGACCGAGTTCCTGCCGGGTGTGCTGGTCGACCGGGCACTGTTCGAGTCGGAGAACCGCCGGCTGGTGTCCGAGGGTGGCGAGCCCGCGGCCGGTCGTCCGGTGCTCATGGGTATCACCAAGGCGTCGCTGGCCACGGACTCGTGGCTGTCGGCGGCCTCCTTCCAGGAGACGACCCGGGTGCTGACGGACGCGGCGATCCACGCCCGCAGCGACTCGCTGATCGGCCTGAAGGAGAACGTGATCATCGGAAAGCTCATCCCGGCGGGTACGGGCATCAGCAAGTACCGCAACGTCCGGGTCGAGCCGACCGAGGAGGCGAAGGCCAAGGTGTACTCGATGACCGGATACCCCGAGACCGACTACGGTTTCGGCCCGGCCAGCGGCCAGGCTGTTCCGCTCGACGACTTCGACTTCGGTTCCTACCGCTAGTCGCGGTCCGCACGACGGAAACGGGCGCTCTCCCTTCGGGGAGGGCGCCCGTTCCGTTTGCCTATCGCCGCACCCGGTAGCGCAGGTGGGTCGCCTCGGGAGTGTCGACGACCCGGACGATCTCGAGTTCGACCTCGGCCGGCAGCACGTCGAAGAGCCGGCGGCCCTGACCGAGCAGCACCGGGATCAGGTGGAGCTGGATCTCGTCGAGCACACCGGCGGCCAGCGCGCGCTGCGCCGTGTACGCGCCGTGGACCAGCACGTCCTTGTCACCGGCGGCCGCTCTGGCCTGGGCCATCGCGCTCTCGATGCCGTCCTGGACGTAAGTGACCAGCGGGTAGTTGGCGACCGTGGGACCGGGCGGCCGGTGGGTGGGCACGAAGATGGGCATGCCGTGGTGGGTGCCGCCCCAGTGGTCGGTGATCTCGGCGGTGCGCCGGCCGGCCACGACCGCGCCGGTCTCGTTGTAGAGGGCCATCAGCGCGCCGGCCGCGCCCTCGGTGCGGAAGGTCTCGCCGTCGGGCTTGAGGCCCCAGTGGTGCAGGCGGTTGCCGTCCTTCCCACCCAGCGCGTCGTTGGGGTCGGCGATGAAGCCGTCCACGGACATCGACATGAAGAGCACGGACGCTGCCAAGCGAACCTCCTCGAAATGCGGCGAGCATCGGGCAAGGTCGACACCACCTCCGGGTACGAGCCGGGCGTCGACGTCCTCGTCGGCTTTGTCGGTCAGTAGAACTCGTCCAGCAGGCGGTAGAACGCGATCCGCGCCGGATCCGGCGCGGGCAGGCCGTAGGCCGCCAGCAGCGCGGGGGACCAGCGGGCACCAAGGTTTCTCGTGGCGATCGCCAGGTCGTTGTGGCGGTCCGCGACGCCCAGGCGGCCGACGTCGAGCACCCCCGTCACGCGGCCGCGGTCGTCGAACAGGATGTTCGGTCGGCAGGGGTCACCGTGGCCGACGACCAGGTCCTCCGCGGCCCGCGGACGGGTGGCGTGCAGTTCCGCCAGCAGGCGCTCGGCCGACCAGCCGGCCCGGGCGGCGTCCAGGGCCTCGATGTCGACCCGGCCCGCGCGGGCGACACCCTCCGCCTCCGCGATCGTCACGGCCAACCGGCGGTCGAAGGGGCAGTCCGCCACCGGGAGCGCGTGCAGGTCGCGGAGCACGCCGCCGATCGCCGCGGAAGCCGGCGCGCCGGCCGGGTGACCCGGCCGGCGCCGCCGTGACCAGCTCGCCGGGGGAGTGGTCCAGCACCTCGGGGCACGGGAAGTTCTTGAGCCCCAGCCAGCGCAGCCTTTCGGCCTCGGCGGCGATCTCGGCCGGCGGGCCCTGCTTGCGGTACGCGTCGCGGCTTCGCCAGACCCGCGCCCCGGACTTGCCCGTGCGCACCGGGTGCCATTCCGTCACGCGCTCATGATGGGCGGATAGGGTCAGGTTCGTGCAACCCACGGAGGAGCTGCGGCATCCGTTCGATCCGGATCCCGTGCGGTCGACCAAGGCCGGCGCGGTGTTCGGGCTCGGGCTGCTCGCCGCCGTGACCGGGGTCTTCGTCGGCGGCATCGTGCCGGCCACCGTCGCGCTGCTGATCGTGCGGCAGGCGCGGCGCGAAGCGTACGCCTCCCGCGGTTTCCTGACCGGCAACATCTGGCTGCGCCGCGGCGAGCGGCTGGCCTGGGTCGGGATCATGCTCGCGGTGGCGACCATCGTCGTGCTCACCGTGATCGGCATCCTGACCTCGGCGAACCCGGCCGGCGTCCAGGATTTCGCGCCCGGCGTCGACTGACCGGCGAACCCGGGGTGAAACCTCGGCGAACTCCGCACCGGGCCGGGTGACCCGGCATGGCATGCTCGTGACGTGGCAGTGCAGGGCGGAGGCGGACCGCCGTACCCGGTGAACCAGCCGCGGCCCGTGTCGGTGCCGCCGCCCCCGGACGGGCAGCAGCGCGCCCGGCGCGTCGATCCGATCGCGGGCACGGCGTTCGGCGTCGTCCACCTGGAGGTGCCGCCGGCGACCTCGGGTCTGGCGATCGGCGCCCTGATCGCCGGCATCGCCTCGATCCTGGTGTCGTTCGTCGTGGTCTGCTTCGGGCTGCTGGGCGCCGAGGCCGGCTGGGGTGCCTGGGCAGCGGGCGCGTTCACCGTGTTGGCGGTGGCGGCCGGTGGGGCCGGTGTGGCGCTCGGCGTCCTCGGGAGGCGGCAGATCCGGCGGGTGGGCCTGGCCTCGTCGATGCGGTTCGAGGGCAAGGGCCTGGCTTCGGCCGGCCTCGTCTGCGGGATCCTCGGGCTGGCCATCGCCCTGATCGCGTTCGTCGCGGCGCTCACGCTGCAGGTCGCCGTGTAAGGGGTGATCCGGGCATAGCGCCTCCCTCGGCAGTCCCCCTGGGTAGCCGCTACAATTGACGGAGATAGAGGCCAACCGCGGGTGTCACAGGGGTTTTGACCTGCGCGCTCGCGATGGGTACTCTTTCCTTTCGTGCCCGGGCTCGCCCGGGCAATCCGTGCGTGCGCGCACCGTTCTGGCCAGGCAGCGACAAGCCGCCGAGTGCGTGAGCACGAACAAATGGCAGAAACCCCGGGCTCGCGTCAGCGCGCACGGGGACCGTGGAGGGGCCGACACGCCCGACCGCGGGTACCGGGAGCACCTGGCCCGGTCGGAGTGTTGGAGAACCGCCCGCCCGGGCGGTTGAGGCGACAGGCGCGGCCGCGAGGAAGCGGCCGAAGGGAGCGGAAAACCCGGTGCCAACCATTCAGCAGCTGGTCCGAAAGGGCCGGCAGGCGAAGACGAGCAAGACGAAGACCCCGGCGCTGAAGGGCAGCCCTCAGCGGCGCGGTGTGTGCACCCGCGTGTACACCACCACCCCGAAGAAGCCGAACTCGGCGCTGCGCAAGGTCGCCCGCGTCAAGCTCAGCAGCCAGATCGAGGTGACCGCCTACATCCCCGGCGTCGGCCACAACCTGCAGGAGCACTCGATCGTGCTCGTGCGTGGCGGCCGTGTGAAGGACCTTCCCGGCGTCCGTTACAAGATCGTGCGTGGCTCGCTCGACACCCAGGGTGTCCGCAACCGCAAGCAGGCCCGCAGCCGCTACGGCGCCAAGAAGGAGAAGAGCTGACATGCCGCGTAAGGGACCCGCTCCGCGCCGTCCGCTGGTCGCGGACCCGGTTTACAACTCCCCGCTGGTGACCCAGCTGGTCAACAAGATCCTGCTGCGCGGCAAGCGCCAGCTCGCCGAGCGCATCGTGTACGGCGCGCTCGAGGGCGCCCGTGAGAAGAGCGGCGGCACCGACCCCGTCGTCATCCTCAAGCGGGCGATGGACAACGTGAAGCCGGCCATCGAGGTGAAGAGCCGCCGTGTCGGTGGCGCCACCTACCAGGTGCCGATCGAGGTGCGCGCGCCCCGCCAGACCACGCTCGGTCTGCGCTGGCTGGTGCAGTACTCGAAGGCCCGCCGGGAGAAGACCATGGTCGAGCGCCTCATGAACGAGCTGCTCGACGCCAGCAACGGCCTCGGTGCCGCGGTGAAGCGACGCGAGGACACGCACAAGATGGCGGAGTCCAACAAGGCCTTCGCCCACTACCGGTGGTAACCACCACCCGAACGACGACGAAGAGGGATTGAAGTGGCCGCCGCAGACGCGCTCGCCAAGGTTCGCAACATCGGCATCATGGCGCACATCGACGCTGGTAAGACCACGACCACCGAGCGGATCCTGTTCTACACCGGCATCACGTACAAGATCGGTGAGGTCCACGAGGGCGCTGCCGTCATGGACTGGATGGAGCAGGAGCAGGAGCGGGGCATCACGATCACTTCCGCCGCCACCAAGTGCGAGTGGAAGGATCACACGATCCAGATCATCGACACGCCCGGCCACGTCGACTTCACGGTCGAGGTCGAGCGGTCGCTGCGGGTCCTCGACGGCGCGGTGGCCGTCTACGACGGCGTCGCCGGCGTGGAGCCCCAGACCGAGAACGTCTGGCGTCAGGCCGACAAGTACAACGTCCCGCGGATGTGCTTCGTCAACAAGCTCGACCGGACCGGTGCCGACTTCTTCCGCTGCGTGCAGATGATGATCGACCGGCTCAACGCGACCCCGTTGGTGCTGCAGATCCCGATCGGCAACGAGTCCGACTTCATCGGCGTCGTCGACCTGATCGGGATGCGCGCGCTGACCTGGCGTGGCGAGACCCAGAAGGGTGAGGACTACGCGGTCGAGGAGATCCCGGCCGACCTCGCCGACCAGGCCGCCGAGTGGCGCGAGAAGCTCATCGAGACTCTCGCCGACGTGGACGACACCATCACCGAGAAGTACCTCGAGGGTGAGGAGCTCACCGTCGAGGACATCAAGGCCGGCATCCGTCGCGCCACGATCGCGGGCAAGGCCAACCCGGTGCTCACCGGTTCGGCCTTCAAGAACAAGGGCGTCCAGCCCATGCTCGACGCGGTCGTCGACTACCTGCCCTCGCCGCTGGACGTGCCGGCGATCGAGGGTGTGGCCACCGACGGTGAGACCCCGATGCTGCGCAAGCCGTCGAACTCGGAGCCCTTCGCGGCTCTCGCGTTCAAGATCCAGACGGACAAGCACCTCGGCAAGCTCACCTACGTCCGGGTCTACTCGGGCACGATCGACTCCGGTTCTCCGGTCATCAACTCGACCAAGGACCGCAAGGAGCGCATCGGCAAGATCTACCAGATGCACGCCAACAAGCGTGAGGAGCGGGCGACCGCGCAGGCGGGTGACATCATCGCCGTGCAGGGTCTCAAGCAGACCACCACCGGCGACACCCTCTGCGACCCGGCCAACCCGGTCATCCTGGAGTCGATGACGTTCCCGGAGCCGGTCATCTCGGTGGCGATCGAGCCGAAGACCAAGTCCGACCAGGAGAAGCTGGGCACCGCGATCCAGCGCCTCGCCGAGGAGGACCCGACCTTCCGGGTCCGCAACGACGAGGAGACCGGCCAGACGGTCATCTCCGGCATGGGTGAGCTCCACCTCGACATCCTGGTCGACCGGATGCGGCGTGAGTTCAACGTCGAGGCCAACGTCGGCAAGCCGCAGGTGGCGTACCGCGAGACCATCCGCCGCAAGGTGGAGAAGATCGAGTACACCCACAAGAAGCAGACCGGTGGCTCCGGCCAGTACGCGCGGGTCATCGTCAGCCTCGAGCCGTTGCCGCTCGACAACGACGCCCCGACGTACGAGTTCGCCAACGCCGTCAGCGGTGGCCGCATCCCGAAGGAGTTCATCCCCTCCGTGGACGCGGGCGCCCAGGACGCCATGCAGTACGGCATCCTCGCCGGCTACCCGCTGGTGGGCCTCAAGCTGACCCTGCTCGACGGTCAGTACCACGAGGTCGACTCGTCGGAAATGGCGTTCAAGATCGCCGGTTCGATGGTGCTGAAGGAGGCGGCCCGCAAGGCCGACCCCGCGCTGCTCGAGCCGATGATGTCGGTCGAGGTCACGACGCCCGAGGAGAACATGGGCGACGTGATCGGCGACCTGAACAGCCGGCGCGGCATCATCCAGGCGATGGAGGAGCGCAGCGGCGCTCGCGTCGTCCGGGCCCTGGTGCCGCTCTCGGAGATGTTCGGCTACGTCGGCGACCTGCGGTCGAAGACCCAGGGCCGGGCCAGCTACAGCATGCAGTTCGACTCCTACGCCGAGGTTCCCGCGAACGTCGCGAAGGAGATCATCGCCAAGGCAACTGGCGAATAGCAGTTGTGCGGGTGCTGGGACTTCATCGTCCCAGCACCCACAAAGTGGACAGTGTCGTCGGTGCCGTAGGGTGCCGAGGACGCACGGAACAAGAAGTCCTTGAGGAGGACACCAGTGGCGAAGGCGAAGTTCGAGCGGACTAAGCCGCACGTCAACATCGGCACCATTGGTCACATCGACCACGGGAAGACGACGCTGACCGCGGCCATCACCAAGGTCCTGCACGACCGGTACCCGGACGTGAACCCCTACACGCCGTTCGACGAGATCGACAAGGCGCCGGAGGAGAAGGCCCGCGGTATCACGATCTCGATCGCGCACGTCGAGTACCAGACCGAGGCGCGGCACTACGCGCACGTCGACTGCCCCGGTCACGCCGACTACATCAAGAACATGATCACCGGTGCCGCGCAGATGGACGGCGCGATCCTGGTGGTCGCGGCGACCGACGGCCCGATGCCCCAGACCCGCGAGCACGTGCTGCTGGCTCGCCAGGTCGGCGTTCCCTACATCGTCGTGGCGCTCAACAAGAGCGACATGGTCGACGACGAGGAGCTGCTCGAGCTGGTCGAGCTCGAGGTCCGCGAGCTGCTCTCGGCTCAGGAGTACCCGGGCGACGACCTGCCGGTCGTGCGCGTCTCGGCGCTCAAGGCCCTCGAGGGTGACCCCGAGTGGACCGACAAGCTCATGGAGCTGATGAACGCGGTCGACACCGCGATCCCGCAGCCCGAGCGTGAGACCGAGAAGCCGTTCCTCATGCCCATCGAGGACGTCTTCACGATCACCGGTCGTGGCACGGTCGTGACGGGTCGCGCCGAGCGCGGCATCCTCAAGCCGAACGAGGAGGTGGAGATCGTCGGCATCCGCGAGAAGTCGATGAAGACGGTCTGCACCGGCATCGAGATGTTCCGCAAGCTGCTCGACGAGGCCCGTGCGGGTGAGAACGTCGGTCTGCTGCTGCGCGGCATCAAGCGCGAGGACGTCGAGCGCGGCATGGTCGTCGTCAAGCCGGGCACCTCGACCCCGCACACGGAGTTCGAGGCGACCGTCTACATCCTCTCCAAGGAGGAGGGCGGCCGGCACACCCCGTTCTTCCAGAACTACCGTCCGCAGTTCTACTTCCGGACCACGGACGTCACCGGCGTCGTCACGCTGCCTGAGGGCACCGAGATGGTCATGCCGGGCGACAACACCACGATGACCGTCAAGCTCATCCAGCCCATCGCCATGGACGAGAACCTCAAGTTCGCGATCCGTGAGGGTGGCCGGACGGTCGGCGCCGGTCGCGTCACGAAGATCATCAAGTAAATCAGGTAACCCCGATTAGACCTGCCGGAAGCGATACGGCATACTAGTCAGGTTGCGTACGCGACGGGTGGCTGTCGGCCCTCGGTTGACAGCCACCCTCGCGCGTGGCGCCCCATATTGGGACGCCCGATCCCCGAGAGACACCGCCGCGTTGCGGCGGAGCCTGGCCACAGGGCGCGACACGCCCGACCGCGGGGGTCGGAGGAGTGGGGCCAACCCACGACAAGAGCGGCATCGAGAGAAGGAACAGAAGCCACTATGGCGGGACAGAAGATCCGCATCCGGCTCAAGGCCTACGACCACGAGGTCGTCGACTCGTCGGCGCGCAAGATCGTCGAGACGGTGACCCGCACCGGGGCACAGGTCGCGGGCCCGGTGCCGCTGCCCACGGAGATCAACCGTTTCTGCGTCATCCGCTCGCCGCACAAGTACAAGGACTCGCGCGAGCACTTCGAGATGCGCACGCACAAGCGGCTGATCGACATCATCGACCCGACGCCGAAGACGGTCGACTCGCTGATGCGCCTCGACCTGCCGGCCGGTGTCGACATCGAGATCAAGCTGTAGGGACGCGAACTCATGGACAGGCAAGTGAAGGGCATCCTGGGCGCCAAGCTCGGCATGACCCAGGTCTGGGACAACAACCGTGTCGTCCCGGTCACCGTGGTCCAGGCCGGCCCCTGCGTCGTGACCCAGGTCCGCACCGGTGACAAGGACGGCTACTCGGCCGTGCAGCTCGCCTACGGCGCGATCGACCCGCGTAAGGCCAACAAGCCGAAGGCCGGTCACTACGCGAAGGCCGGTGTGGCGCCGCGGCGGCACATCGTCGAGCTGCGCACGACCGACGCGAGCGACTACGAGCTCGGCCAGGAAGTCACCGTCGACAGCTTCGCGCCCGGCGCGACGATCGACGTGACCGGCCGGACCAAGGGCAAGGGCTTCGCCGGCGTCATGAAGCGCCACGGCTTCCACGGCCTGCGCGCCAGCCACGGTGTCGAGCGCAAGCACCGCTCGCCCGGCTCGATCGGCGCCTGCGCGACCCCCGGTCGCGTCTTCAAGGGCGTCCGGATGGCCGGTCGCATGGGCGGTCGCCGCTTTACCGTGCAGAACCTGACGGTCCAGGCGGTCGACACCGAGAACAACCTGCTGCTCGTCAAGGGCGCCATCCCCGGCCCCAAGGGCGCGCTGATCCTGGTCCGCTCCGCGGCGAAGGTTCTGGCCACGAAGGGTGGTGCGAAGTGACCTCGGTCGACGTGATCACCGTCGACGGTGGCAAGAGCGGCTCGGTCGAGCTGCCCGCCGACATCTTCGACGTGCAGTCCAACATCCCGCTGATGCACCAGGTCGTGGTGGCCCAGCTGGCCGCGGCCCGTCAGGGCACGCACAAGGTCAAGACCCGGGGCGAGGTCCGCGGTGGCGGCAAGAAGCCCTACAAGCAGAAGGGCACCGGCCGCGCCCGGCAGGGCTCGCTGCGCGCACCGCAGTTCACCGGCGGTGGCGTGGTGCACGGCCCGGTCCCGCGTGACTACAGCCAGCGGACGCCCAAGAAGATGAAGGCCGCCGCCCTGCGTGGCGCCCTCTCCGACCGGGCCCGCGAGGGTCGCCTGCACGTGGTCGAGAGCTTCGTCGGCGCCGACACCCGGTCGACGAAGGCGGCTCTGACCACGCTGGCCAAGGTGACGACGGCCAAGCGGGTGCTCGTGGTGCTCTCCGAGACCGACGAGAACAACTGGCTCTCGCTGCGCAACGAGCCGCGGGTGCACCTGATCGAGGCCGGCCAGCTCAACACGTACGACGTGCTGGTCGCCGACGACGTGGTCTTCACGAAGGACGCCCTGGACGAGTTCCTGGGTGTGCCGGCGCAGGCCGCTCGGGAGGAGAACTGATGGCGACCATCGCGGATCCGCGCGACATCATCGTCGCGCCGATCGTCTCGGAGAAGAGCTACAGCGAGCTGAACCGCAACTGGTACACGTTCGAGGTGGCCACCGGCGCCAACAAGACGCAGATCAAGATCGCGATTCAGCAGATCTTCAACGTCCGCGTGCTGACCGTCAACACCCTCAACCGGGAGGGCAAGCGCAAGCGCACCCGTTCCGGCTGGGGCAAGCGCAAGGACACCAAGCGCGCGATGGTGAAGCTGGCCGAGGGCGACCGTATCGAGGCCTTCGGCGGCCCGGTCAGCTGAGGGGTATAGACAATGGCTATCCGTAAGTACAAGCCGACGACGCCGGGCCGCCGTGGCTCCAGCGTTGCCGACTTCGCTGAGATCACCCGGTCGACGCCGGAGAAGTCGCTGCTGGCCCCGCTGCCGAAGAAGGGCGGGCGCAACGCTCACGGCCGGATCACCACCCGGCACCAGGGCGGCGGCCACAAGCGGCAGTACCGGATCATCGACTTCAAGCGGGTCGACAAGGACGGTGTGCCGGCCAAGGTCGCGCACATCGAGTACGACCCGAACCGCACCGCGCGCATCGCGCTGCTGCACTACGCCGACGGCGAGAAGCGTTACATCATCGCGCCGAAGGACCTGAAGCAGGGCGACGCCGTGGAGTCCGGCCCCGGTGCCGACATCAAGCCCGGCAACAACCTGCCGCTGCGCAACATCCCCGTCGGCACCCAGGTGCACGGCGTGGAGCTGCGTCCCGGCGGTGGTGCCAAGCTGGCCCGCTCGGCCGGCGTGGGCATCCAGCTGCTCGGCCGCGAGGGCCAGTACGCGACGCTGCGGATGCCCTCGGGCGAGATCCGCCGGGTCGACGTGCGCTGCCGCGCGACCGTCGGCGAGATCGGCAACGCCGACCAGTCGAACATCAACTGGGGCAAGGCCGGCCGGATGCGCTGGAAGGGCAAGCGCCCGACCGTCCGTGGTGTCGCGATGAACCCGATCGACCACCCGCACGGTGGTGGTGAGGGCAAGACGTCCGGTGGTCGTCACCCGGTCAACCCGTGGGGCAAGCCCGAGGGCCGCACCCGCCGCAAGGGCCAGCCGAGCGACAAGCTGATCGTCCGCCGTCGTTACGCCAACCGGAAGCGGGGTTAACCGCAGATGCCACGCAGCCTGAAGAAGGGCCCGTTCGTCGACGACCACCTGATCAAGAAGGTGGAGACGCAGAACGACAAGGGTTCCAAGAACGTCATCAAGACCTGGTCGCGCCGTTCCACGATCATCCCGGAGATGCTCGGCCACACGATCGCCGTGCACGACGGCCGCAAGCACGTCCCGGTGTTCGTCACCGAGGCGATGGTCGGGCACAAGCTCGGCGAGTTCGCGCTGACCCGTACGTTCAAGGGTCACGAGAAGGACGACCGGAAGAGCCGCCGCCGCTGACGCGGTGCAGATAGAGGATCAGAGGGGTTACAGCGATGCCAGTCAAGGGCGACGCTCCGGCGCTTCCGGGCGCGCGGGCGGTTGCGCGTCACGTGCGCATCTCGCCGAACAAGGCGCGCCGAGTGGTCAACCTCGTCCGCGGTCTGCCCGCGAAAGAGGCGCTCACGGTGCTCCAGTTCGCTCCGCAGTCGGCGAGCGAGCAGGTCTACAAGGTGCTCGCCAGCGCGATCGCCAACGCGGAGAACAACGAGCGGCTGGACCCCGACGCGTTGCTCGTCAGCGAGGCGTTCGTCGACGAGGGGCCGACCATGAAGCGGTTCCGGCCGCGGGCCCAGGGCCGCGCGTACCGGATCCGCAAGCGCACCTGCCACATCACCGTGGCGGTCGAGGCGGTGGCTCCGGCCGCCCGCCCGGGCAAGAAGGCCGCGCCGGCGAAGAAGGCCGCCAAGGCCGCACCGGCGACGGAGGTCACCGAGGCCACCGCAGCCGAGGAGACGACCGAGGCCACCGCCGCTGAGCAGCCGGCGCCGGCCAAGAAGGCCGCCAAGAAGGCGACCAAGGCCACCAAGGCGACGCAGAGCAAGGCGACGGAGAAGGCGGACGAGACCGCCGAGGAAGGGACCGAGTAATGGGTCAGAAGGTTCACCCGCACGGGTTCCGGCTCGGCATCTCGACCGACTGGAAGTCCCGCTGGTACGCGGACAAGCTCTACAAGGACTACATCGCGGAGGACGTCAAGATCCGCCGCATGATGTCCAAGGGCCTGGAGCGCGCGGGCATTTCCAAGGTCGACATCGAGCGCACCCGCGACCGGGTCCGCGTCGACATCCACACCGCCCGGCCGGGCATCGTCATCGGCCGTAAGGGTGCGGAGGCCGACCGGATCCGCGGCGAGCTCGAGAAGCTCACCGGCAAGCAGGTGCAGCTCAACATCCTCGAGGTGAAGAGCCCCGAGTCCGACGCTCAGCTCGTCGCGCAGGGCGTGGCCGAGCAGCTGTCGAGCCGGGTCAGCTTCCGCCGGGCGATGCGCAAGGCCATGCAGTCGGCGATGAAGAACTCGGTCGTCAAGGGCATCCGGGTGCAGGTCTCCGGCCGCCTCGGCGGCGCCGAGATGAGCCGCACGGAGTTCTACCGTGAGGGTCGGGTCCCGCTGCACACGCTGCGCGCCAACATCGAGTACGGGTTCTTCGAGGCCCGCACGACGTTCGGCCGCATCGGCGTGAAGGTCTGGATCTACAAGGGCGACGCCGTTCCGGGTCGGGAGGCTCCGGCCGAGGCCGGCGCCCCGCGTCCGCGCCGCGAGCGCGGTGACCGTCCCGAGCGTCCGCGCCGCGGCCGGTCCGGCTCGTCCGGCACGACCGCCGGCGGCACCGAGGCGGGTCGCGCTGCGCAGCAGCAGGCCCAGGCCGAGCAGTCCGGTGCCGCTCCCGCCGCCGCGGAGCCCACCACGAACGACACCGCCAGCACGGCTCCGGCCGCGCCGGCGACTGAACAGCAGGAGGGCTGACCACCATGCTGATGCCGCGTAAGCCCCCGAAGGGCTTCCGCAAGCCGCACCACCCGGACCGCCACGGCGCGTCCAAGGGCGGCAACCGGGTGGTCTTCGGCGAGTTCGGAATCCAGGCGATCGAGTCGGCGTACCTCACCAACCGGCAGATCGAGGCGGCTCGTATCGCGATGACCCGCCACATCAAGCGTGGTGGCAAGGTCTGGATCACGGTGTTCCCGGACCAGGCGTTGACCAAGAAGCCGGCCGAAACCCGGATGGGTTCCGGTAAGGGTTCGCCCGAGTGGTGGGTCGCCAACATCAAGCCGGGTCGGGTCCTCTTCGAGATGTCCTTCCCGAACGAGCAGATCGCGCGAGAGGCGATGCGTCGCGCGATCCACAAGCTCCCGATGAAGTGCCGCATCGTGACGCGCGAAGTGGGTGAATCCTGATGGCAGCGGGCACGAAGGCCTCCGAGCTGCGTGAGCTCCCGGAAGAGGAGCTGATCTCGCTGCTCCGGGACGCCAAGGCGGAGCTGTTCAACCTCCGCGTGCAGTCGGCCACCGGTCAGCTGGACAACAACCGCCGGCTGCAGGTCATCCGTCGGGAGATCGCTCGGATCTACACGATCATGCGTGAGCGCGAGCTGGGGCTCTCGGCCGCGCCGACTGAGGTGACTGCGTGATGACTGAGAACACCACCGCCCCCGAGCGGGCCCGCCGCAAGACCCGTGAGGGTCTCGTGGTGAGCGACAAGATGGACAAGACCGTCGTGGTCGAGGTCGAGGACCGGGTCAAGCACCCGCTCTACGGCAAGGTCATGCGGCGTACGAGCAAGCTCAAGGTCCACGACGAGCAGAACTCCTGTGGCATCGGTGACCGGGTCATGATCATGGAGACCCGGCCGCTGTCCGCCACGAAGCGCTGGCGCGTCGTGGAGATCCTCGAGCGGGCCAAGTAAGCAAGCCGACCGGTTCTTCCAAGCTCCGGCAGCGCCGGAGGACTGGCAGACAGAGGAGATAGACGTGATTCAGCAAGAGTCGCGACTGCGTGTCGCCGACAACACGGGTGCGCGGGAGATCCTGTGCATCCGGGTGCTCGGTGGCTCGGGTCGGCGCTACGCGGGCATCGGCGACGTGATCGTCGCCACGGTCAAGGACGCCATCCCCGGCGCCGGTGTGAAGAAGGGCGACGTCGTCAAGGCGGTCGTCGTTCGCACCGCGAAGGAGAAGCGGCGCCCGGACGGCTCGTACATCCGCTTCGACGAGAACGCCGCCGTGATCATCAAGGATGGCGGCGACCCGCGCGGTACCCGTATCTTCGGCCCGGTCGGCCGTGAGCTGCGGGACAAGCGTTTCATGAAGATCATTTCGTTGGCACCGGAGGTGCTCTGACCATGAAGGTGAAGAAGGGCGACACGGTCGTCGTCATCGCCGGCAAGGACAAGGGCGCCAAGGGCAAGGTCATCCAGGCCATGCCGCGCCAGGACAAGGTCATTGTCGAGGGCGTCAACCGGGTCAAGAAGCACGAGCGCATCCAGACGACCCAGCGCGGCGCGAAGACCGGCGGCATCGTCACCCAGGAGGCCCCCATCCACGTCTCGAACGTGATGGTGTGCGACTCCGACGGCAAGCCGACCCGCGTCGGCTACCGGGTCGACGAGAACGGCGTCAAGGTGCGCATCGCACGCAGCACCGGTAAGGAACTCTGATGACCACCACAGCCGAGAAGACGCTGCCGCGCCTCAAGCAGCGCTACCGCGACGAGGTCGTGGGGCAGCTGCGGGAGCAGTACAACTACGCCAACCCGATGCAGATCCCGGGCCTGGTCAAGATCGTCGTCAACATGGGTGTCGGTGAGGCGGCCCGCGACGCGAAGCTGATCGACGGCGCCGTCCGTGACCTGACCACGATCACCGGCCAGAAGCCGCTGGTCCGCCGGGCCACCAAGTCCATCGCGCAGTTCAAGCTGCGCGAGGGCATGCCGATCGGCGCGAAGGTGACGCTGCGCGGTGACCGCATGTGGGAGTTCCTGGACCGGCTGCTCTCGATCGCCCTCCCGCGTATCCGTGACTTCCGCGGCCTCGACGCCCGCAAGCTCGACGGGAACGGCAACTACACGTTCGGGCTGACCGAGCAGTCGGTGTTCCACGAGATCGACCAGGACCGGATCGACCGCGTGCGGGGCATGGACATCACGGTGGTCACGACCGCGACGACTGACGACGAGGGCCGGGCGCTGCTCAAGCTCCTGGGCTTCCCGTTCAAGGAGAACTGAGCACATGGCTAAGAAGGCGCTGATCCTCAAGGCTGCCGCGAAGCCGAAGTTCGCGGTCCGCGCGTACACCCGTTGCCAGCGCTGCGGGCGTCCGAAGGCGGTCTACCGCAAGTTCGGTCTCTGCCGGGTCTGCATCCGGGAGATGGCTCACCGCGGTGAGCTCCCCGGCGTGTCCAAGGCCTCGTGGTAAGCCACCACCCGAAATGCCGCTTCGCCGCAGGCCCTTGGCGGGGAACCACGGCGAGAAAGGTTGACGAGAACTCATGACGATGACTGACCCGATCGCAGACATGCTCACCCGTCTGCGCAACGCGAACCAGGCCTACCACGACCGGGTGACGATGCCCTACTCGAAGATCAAGGCGAACATCGCCGAGGTCCTCAAGAGCGAGGGCTACATCGCCACCTGGGCGGTCGAGGAGCCCGCCGAGGGCGTCGTCGGCAAGCGACTGGTCGTCGAGCTGAAGTACGGCCAGAACCGCGAGCGGAGCCTGGCCGGGATCAAGCGCGTGTCCAAGCCCGGTCTGCGGGTTTACGCCAAGTCGGATGGGCTCCCGCGGGTGCTCGGCGGTCTGGGCGTGGCGATCATTTCGACGTCCCAGGGGCTGCTGACCGACCGGCAGGCCCGCAAGCGGAGCGTTGGCGGGGAAGTCCTCGCCTACGTCTGGTAACCGGGGAGATCTGAGAAATGTCGCGAATTGGACGTAAGACGATCCCGGTGCCGACCGGCGTCGACATCACCATCAACGGCCAGACCGTCAAGGTGAAGGGCCCGAAGGGTGAGCTCAGCCACACGCTGGCCGAGCCGATCACCATCGAGCGCGAAGAGAACGAGCTCGTGGTCAAGCGCCCGAACGACGAGCGCAAGGCCAAGGAGCTGCACGGGCTCTCCCGTACGCTGGTGGCGAACATGGTCGTCGGGGTGACCGACGGTTACCGCAAGAGCCTGGAGATCGCGGGCACCGGTTACCGGGTCACCGCGAAGGGCAAGGACCTCGAGTTCGCGCTCGGGTTCTCGCACCCCGTGGTCGTTCCGGCGCCGGAGGGCATCACCTTCACCGTGGAGCGGCCGACGCTGTTCCACATCGCCGGCATCGACAAGCAGCAGGTCGGTGAGGTGGCCGCCAACATCCGGAAGATCCGTCCGCCGGAGCCCTACAAGGGCAAGGGCGTCCGCTACCAGGGCGAGGTCATCCGCCGCAAGGCTGGAAAGGCAGGTAAGAAGTGACCGCCACGCTACTCAAGCGCCGTCGCGGCGTCGCCGCGAAGCGGGCCGTGGGCCGGGCGCGTCGGCACTTCCGCGTCCGCAAGCACCTGGTGGGTTCGGCCGAGCGTCCGCGCCTGGTCGTCACCCGCTCGCTGCGGCACATCAACGCCCAGATCGTCGACGACGCCAAGGGTCACACCCTGGCTTCGGCGTCGACCATGGATGCCTCGATCCGGGGCACCGACGGCGACAAGAGCGCCCTGGCCGGCAAGGTCGGCGCGCTCCTCGCCGAGCGGGCCAAGGCCGCCGGCGTGTCGAAGGTCGTCTTCGACCGCGGTGGCAGCAAGTACGCGGGTCGCATCGCCGCGCTGGCCACGGCCGCGCGCGAAGCCGGGCTCGAGTTCTGACCCCGTCACATCTGAGAAAGGAAGGCTGCTGATGCCAGGTCAACAGCGCCGTGGCGGCGGGTCCGGTGGCAACGAGGGTGGTCGCCGCGACAACCGCCGTGAGGGCGGCCGCGGAAACGCGCCCGTCGAGAAGACTCCGCACCTCGAGCGCGTCGTCGCGATCAACCGGGTTGCCAAGGTCGTCAAGGGTGGTCGTCGCTTCAGCTTCACCGCCCTGGTGATCGTCGGCGACGGCGACGGCACGGTCGGCGTCGGGTACGGCAAGGCCAAGGAGGTGCCCGCGGCGATCGCCAAGGGTGTCGAGGAGGCCAAGAAGCACTTCTTCAAGGTGCCGCGGATCGCCGCGTCGATCCCGCACCCGGTGCAGGGCGAGGACGCCGCGGGCGTGGTGCTGCTCAAGCCGGCCTCGGCCGGTACGGGCGTCATCGCCGGTGGCCCGGTCCGCGCCGTGCTGGAGTGCGCGGGCATCCACGACGTGCTCTCCAAGAGCCTCGGCTCGTCCAACCCGATCAACATCGTCCACGCGACCGTGGCGGCCCTCAAGGCGCTCGAGTCGCCGGAGGCCGTCGCCGCCCGTCGTGGCCTGCCGGTCGAGGACGTCGCGCCGGCCGCGATGCTGGCGAGCCGGGCTGGGGTGAGCGTCTGATGGCGCGGCTGAAGGTCACCCAGGTCCGGTCCGAGATCGGGTCGAAGCACAACCAGCGGGAGTCCCTGCGGTCGCTCGGCCTGAAGCGGATCAACGACGTGGTGGTCAAGGAGGATCGTCCCGAGATTCGCGGGATGATCTTCACCGTCAACCACCTCGTGAAGGTCGAGGAGGTCGAGTAATGACCATCAAGGTTCACCACCTGCGTCCGGCTCCTGGCGCCAAGACCGACAAGACCCGCGTGGGTCGCGGTGAGGGCTCCAAGGGCAAGACCGCCGGTCGCGGCACCAAGGGCTCCAAGGCCCGCAAGAACATCTCGGCGGCGTTCGAGGGTGGGCAGATGCCCCTCCACATGCGGCTGCCGAAGATGAAGGGCTTCCGTAACCAGAACAAGGTCGTCTTCCAGGTCGTGAACCTGGACAAGCTGGCCGAGCTGTTCCCCAACGGCGGCGAGATCGGCCCGGCCGAGCTCGTCGACGCCGGCGCCGTCCGCAAGGGCCAGCCGGTCAAGGTGCTCGGCAGCGGCGACCTGGGTGGCGTATCTCTCCGTGTGTCGGCGCACGCGTTCAGCGCGTCGGCCAAGGAGAAGATCGCCGCCGCCGGTGGGGCCACCACCGAGCTGTAAAGCGCTCAGGGGCGCGGCGCGGGCGGTCGAAAGACCGTCAGGTGCCGCGCCCTTCCGGCGTTGATCCGGAGCGATCCGGACGGATATCGTTTTTGATGGATGGGTACGGCCAGCCGGTCGTCATCCGCGCCAGATAAGTTAGAGTCCGTTCCCGACAGGGTGTCGGCCCACTACCGACAGCCACCCCGGCCGCCACGACCCCGGCGGTCCGCTCGCGCAGGAGGAAGACGTTGCTCTCCGCATTTCTGAGTGCGTTCCGCACGCCTGACCTGCGCAAGAAACTCTTGTTCACAGTCGGGATCATCGCGATCTACCGGCTGGGTGCCACGCTGCCCAGCCCGGGCGTCTCCTACGGGAACGTGCAGAAGTGCATGGACCTGATGGCGACCAACAACGCGGGTGGCGTCTTCAACCTGCTCAACCTGTTCTCAGGTGGGGCATTGCTGTCACTTTCGGTCTTCGCGCTGGGCATTATGCCCTACATCACAGCGTCGATCATCCTGCAGCTGCTGACGGTCGTGATCCCACGGCTCGAGCAGCTCCGCAAGGAGGGTCAGGCCGGCCAGGCGAAGATCACGCAATATACGCGCTACCTGACGTTGGGCCTCGGTGTCCTCCAGGCGTCGGCGTTCGTCGCCCTGGCCCGCTCGGGCCAGCTGTTCAACAACATGTGCGACCAGTTCCCGATCGTGCCCGACGGCACGGGCATCCCGACCTGGGTCACCCTGGTGGCGCTCGTGATCACGATGACCGCCGGCACCGGCGTGGTCATGTGGCTCGGCGAGCTCATCACCGACCGCGGCGTCGGCAACGGCATGTCGGTTCTGATCTTCACCTCGATCATGGCCCGCCTCCCCAGCGAGGGCTGGCAGATCAAGATCAGCCAGGGCTGGTGGAAGTTCTTCCTGGTGATCGCGCTCGTCCTGCTGATCATCTTCTTCGTGGTCTTCATCGAGCAGGCCCAGCGCCGCATCCCGGTGCAATACGCGAAGCGCATGATCGGCCGGCGGATGTACGGCGGCACGTCCACCTACATACCGCTGAAGGTCAACCAGGCCGGCGTCATCCCCGTCATCTTCGGGTCGTCGCTGCTCTACCTGCCCGCCCTGCTGCTGCAGTTCTACGACCGCAACAACCTCAACGGCTGGCAGTCGTGGATCCAGAACAACCTGGTCGACCCGACGAGCTACATCTACATCACGCTCTACTTCCTGCTGATCATCTTCTTCACCTACTTCTACGTGTCGATCACGTTCAACCCGACCGAGGTCGCCGACAACATGAAGAAGTACGGCGGGTTCGTGCCGGGCATCCGGCCGGGCAAGCCGACCGCTGAATACCTGGACTACATCCTGAGCCGGATCACCCTTCCCGGCGCGCTCTACCTGGGTGTCATCTCGATCCTGCCGAGCTTCTTCTTCATCTGGCTCGACCGTCAGCAGTACATGAACTTCCCGTTCGGCGGCACGGCCGTGCTGATCATGGTTGGCGTCGGCCTGGAGACGGTCAAGCAGATCGAGAGCCAGCTCATGCAGCGGAACTACGAAGGGTTCCTGCGCTAGTGCGACTTGTTCTCGTAGGTCCTCCGGGTGCGGGAAAGGGGACGCAGGCCGAATTCATCGCCGCGCACCTCGCCGTGCCCAAGATCTCGACCGGGGACATCTTCCGCGCGAACGTCTCCCAGGGCACGCCGCTCGGCGTGGAGGCCAAGCGCTACATGGACGCCGGCAAGCTGGTGCCCGACGAGGTGACCATCAACATGGTCCGGGAGCGGCTCGCCGAACCCGACGCCGGCGAGGGCTTCCTGCTCGACGGTTTCCCGCGTACGACGCCCCAGGCGGCCGCGCTCGACAAGCTGCTGGCCGACCTGGGCACGGCGCTCGACCTCGTGATGGAACTCGTGGTCGACGACGACGAGGTGATCCGGCGGCTGTCCGGCCGCCGGACCTGCCGCGGCTGCGGCAAGATCTGGCACGTCGAGTTCGACGCGCCGTCCCGCGAGGGCATCTGCGACCGCTGCGGCTCGGAGCTGTTCCAGCGCGACGACGACAAGGCCGAGACGATCGCCAAGCGCCTCGTGGAATACGCCGAGAAGACCGCGCCGCTGGTCGACTACTACGGCGCACAGGGCAAGCTGGTCGGCATCGACGCGACCGGGCCCGTCGAGGACGTCACGGTCCGGGCGATCGACGCACTGCGGTCGTACGGCGGATAAAGCAGTTAGTCTCGATTGATGCGCCGACACCAGCTGAACATTCAGCTGAAGACCCCTGAGCAGATCGACCTGATGCGGCGGGCCGGGCTCGTCGTGGCCAACGCGTTGGCCGCGATGCGGGCCGCGGTCGCGCCGGGCGTCAGCACCGCCGACCTCGACGCGATCGCCGAGGGCGTGATCCGCGACGCGGGCGGCGTGCCGTCGTTCAAGGGCTACCACGACTATCCGGCGTCGATCTGCTCGTCGGTCAACGAGCAGATCGTGCACGCGATCCCCTCGCCGAAGCAGGTGCTGCGCGAGGGCGACCTCGTCTCACTCGACTGCGGGGCCGTCCTCGACGGCTGGCACGGCGACGCGGCCATCACCGTGCCGGTCGGCGAGACCGACCCGGCGCTCGTCCGGATGGCGGAGGTCGCCGAGGAGTCGATGTGGGCGGGCATCGCGGCCGCGGCCCGCGGTGTCCGCTCGGGCCGCGGGCGTCTGACCGACATCAGCCACGCGGTGGAGACACGGGTACGCGCCGGCGGGGGCCGCTACGGCATCGTCGACGGCTACGGCGGGCACGGCATCGGCACCGAGATGCACCAGGACCCGCACGTGCTCAACCACGGCCGCCCAGGCCGCGGCATCAAGCTCAGCCCGGGCCTCTGCCTGGCTATCGAGCCGATGATCACAATGGGCTCACCACGCACGGTCGAGCTCGAGGACGGCTGGACGGTGGTCTCCCGCGACGGCTCGGTCGCCGCGCACGTGGAGCACTCGATCGCCCTGCTCGACGACGGCGCCTGGGTACTGACGGCCCCGGACGGCGGCCAGGCCCGCCTCGGCGACCTCCTCTCGGCCCGCGCCACCGCCCCGTCACCGTCCACCTCCTCCTGACCCTGGAGCGACGCCCCGACCCGATCTAGGTTGGGGCATGGACTTCCCGGAGTCGTCGGCGCGGACGCGCCGCTTCACTCTCGGCGTGCCCAACCGGTTCGCGATCCGCCGCGACGGGCGCCAGGTGCTCTTCACCCGCTCCCGCGCCGGTGACGACCCGGTCGCCTGCCTCTGGGCCTACGACGTCGCGACCGCGCGCGAGCGGCTCCTGCTCGACCCGGCCGACCTCGGCCTCGACGAGACGGCCCTGCCGGTCGCCGAACAGCGCCGGCGGGAACGGACCCGGCAGACCGGCCGGGGCGTGACCGCGTTCGCCGCGGACCGCGGGCAGTCAGTGGTCGCCCTGGCCCTGGGCGGCGAGCTCGTCGTGGTCGAACCCGGCAGCGGCGCCGTCCGGACGCTGGACACCGGCGGCGGCGTGGTCGATCCCCGCCCGGACCCGTCCGGCCGGCTCGTCGGCTACGTCCGTGCGGGCGGGCTGCACGTCGTCGGCGTCGACGGCACCGGCCACCGCACATTGGCGGCGCCGGACGGCCCGGTGGTTTCCTACGGGCTGGCCGAACACGTCGCGGGCGAGTCGATGCACCGTGACCGGGGTTGGTGGTGGTCGCCGGGCGGCCGCCGCGGCGCGGTCGCCCGGGTCGACGAGAGCCAGGTCCAGGTCTGGCACATCGCCAACCTCGCCGACCCGCTGGCCGCACCCGTGGCGCTGCGCTATCCGGGGGCCGGCACCACCAACGCCGACGTCTCGCTGCATGTCGTCGACCTCGACGGCGGCCGACGCAACGGCACGTCTGGCTCTGGACCGCGGACACCGGCGCGCGCTGCCTGACCCGGCCGGGCGGCGTACACGACGGCCTGCGCGCCGGTGGCACCACCGTGCTGGTCAGCCGGTCCGCGAATGAGCAGGCGACCCGGGTCACTGTCGACGGCACAGGCGTGATCACCTCTCGCGCCCTGACCGCGCCGGTGACACCGCGGTTCGACCTGTTCGAGGCCGGCGACCCGCGCCTGCGTACCGCCGTGTTGTTGCCGAGCGGCCACCGCGCCGGCGACAGACGGCTGCCGGTCCTGCTCGACCCGTACGGCGGCCCCGCGATGCAGCGGGTGGTCGACGCCCAGTTCTCCTATCTCACCGCGCAGTGGTTCGCCGACCAGGGCTTCGCGGTCGTGGTGATCGACGGCCGGGGCACGCCCGGCCGAGGTCCCCGCTGTGAGAAGACGGTGCACGGCGACTTCGGCGCGGCCGCGCTGGAGGACCAGGTCACCGGCCTGCACGCCGCGGCCGAGCGGCGGCCGACCGTCCGCACCAGGTGCTGGCGCTGCCCACGAGCAGCCACTTGCTCAACGGTATGGACGCGGCGCATCTGCTGCGAGCGGAGCACGCCTTCCTGCGGGACACCCTCGGTCAGGAGGGGTAGCTGGGACCACAGGCGAAACGGCCTTGCGCAATTCGCGGAGACATTCATGAGACCGCACGTTCACGGCCGCCCGGTGGCATCCTCGAACTATGGACCGGCGTCAGATGCGGGCGGGCGACGCGGAGCGGCAGAACGTCGCGGACCAGCTCCGGGCGGCCCTCGAACTGGGGCGGCTGGACCTCACCGAGTACGACGAGCGCCTGAGCAGGACGTACGCGGCCAAGACCTTCGGTGATCTCGACGGGATTCTCGACGACCTCCCGGACACCGTCGCCCCTACCGCCGGCTCGCAGCTCATGGTCCCCAGGCGTCACGACAGCCTCGTCGCCGGCCCCGACGGCCGCTTTCCGAACGCCACCGCCCGTTGGCTCGCGCACACCTGGGACGGCTACTTCGCCACCGTCGCGATCGTCGTGGCGATCTGGGCCGTGCTGTGCCTGATGACCGCCGAATGGCTCTATTTCTGGCCCGCCTGGGTCGCCGGTCCCTGGGGCGCTGTGCTGCTGGTTTCCACCCTCGGTGGGCTCGCCAGCGGCGAACCGCAGAAGTGGGCCGCCGAGCGGGCGCGCGAACAGAAGCGCAAAATGGCCAAGGAAGACGACGAGGACTGACCGCGACCGGCGCCGGTTTGGCGTCGATGCGTTCGCCCGCGTAGTATCTACTGTCGGCGCACAGCGTCCGCTCTGTCATGCCCGCCACGCGCTTCGGCGGTCGACAGGGCCCGCGGCTGGCCTGAGCGATCCCTCGCTCGGGAGACTCTGTGCATCGATCCGGAACACCGACGTCAGGACAGCGGAGGATATGCCGAAAAAAGACGGGGCCATCGAGATCGAGGGTCGGGTCATCGAGCCATTGCCGAACGCCATGTTCAGGGTTGAGCTCGCCAACGGCCACAAGGTTTTGGCTCACATCAGCGGCAAGATGCGGCAGCACTACATCCGTATCCTGCCCGAAGATCGGGTCGTGGTGGAACTTTCGCCCTACGACCTGACCCGTGGGCGCATCGTCTACCGCTACAAGTAACACCTGGCGACGGGGTCCCAAGTCCCCGTCCGTTACGACGGTCCGGCAATGCCAAGTGCGGCGCCGCCGGGCGTTGATGGGAAGTAAAGGCAAACCGTGAAGGTCAAGCCGAGCGTCAAGCGAATCTGCAACAAGTGCCGCGTCATCCGCCGGCACGGCCGGGTCATGGTCATCTGTGACGACCCGCGCCACAAGCAGCGCCAGGGCTAGTCCCCGGCGGCACCAACTGAACAAGCTCGTCCCAGCCGCGGGAGCACATGGCGCACTCGTGGCAGACCCCTGGTCGGAGGCCAGGGCCCGCGCGGGCACGCGGGGTGGGATGGGCACAGACCTCCGCGAACACACGAGGAGTACGCCCGCGCATGGCACGTCTAGCCGGCGTCGATCTCCCGCGCGAAAAGCGCATGGAGATCGCGCTCACTTACATTTACGGGGTCGGTCGGACCCGCGCCAAGGAGGCCCTTGGCGCGACCGGCGTTTCCCTGGACAAGCGTGCGAAGGACCTCACGGACGAGGAGCTGGTCCAGCTCCGCGACTACATCGAGGCCAACTTCAAGGTTGAGGGCGACCTGCGCCGCGAGGTCGCCGCGGACATCCGCCGCAAGGTCGAGATCGGCACCTACCAGGGCATCCGGCACCGCCGGGGTCTCCCTGTCCGTGGGCAGCGCACTCGTACCAACGCGCGCACCCGCAAGGGTCCGAAGCGGACCGTCGCCGGCAAGAAGAAGCCCGGCAAGAAGTAATAGGAGCGCAGAAGACTTATGCCACCGAAGGCTCGTGCCGGGGCCGCTGTCAAGAAGGTCCGGCGCAAGGAACGCAAGAACGTCGCCCACGGGCAGGCGCACATCAAGAGCACCTTCAACAACACCATCGTGTCGATCACCGACCCGACCGGTGCGGTCATCTCCTGGGCCTCCGCCGGCCAGGTTGGCTTCAAGGGCTCCCGCAAGTCGACTCCGTTCGCCGCGCAGCTGGCTGCCGAGGCCGCCGCGCGTCGGGCCATGGAGCACGGCATGCGCAAGGTCGACGTGTTCGTCAAGGGCCCCGGCTCCGGCCGGGAGACCGCCATCCGTTCGCTGCAGGCCGTGGGCCTCGAGGTCGGTCAGATCGCCGACGTCACCCCGCAGCCGCACAACGGTTGCCGTCCGCCGAAGCGTCGTCGGGTCTGAGAGGTTAGAGAGAGATGGCTCGTTACACAGGTGCTGACTGCCGCCGCTGCCGGCGGGAGAAGATGAAGCTGTTCCTCAAGGGCAGCAAGTGCGACGGTCCGAAGTGCCCGTTCGAGTCCCGGCCCTTCCCGCCCGGACAGCACGGCCGCGGCCGCACCAAGGAGACGGAGTACCTGCTCCAGCTTCGTGAGAAGCAGAAGGCCCGCCGCGTGTACGGCGTGCTGGAGAAGCAGTTCCGCGGTTACTACGAGGAAGCGGTCTCGAAGAAGGGCAAGACCGGTGAGGTCCTGCTCCAGATCCTCGAGTCCCGTCTCGACAACGTGGTCTACCGGGCCGGCCTGGCCAAGTCCCGCGACCACGCGCGTCAGCTCGTCAAGCACGGCCACTTCGTGGTCAACGGCAAGAAGGTCGACATCCCCTCGTACCGCGTCAAGGAGCACGACATCGTGCAGGTGCGGGAGAAGTCGCAGGAGCTGACCCCGTTCATCGTGGCTCAGGCCGAGGCCGGTGCGAAGACCGTTCCGGCGTGGCTCGAGGCCATCCCCAGCCAGCACAAGGTGCTGGTGCACACGCTCCCGGCCCGCCAGGTGATCGACACCCAGGTCCAGGAGCAGCTGATCGTCGAGCTCTACTCCAAGTAGCGCTCGGTGGCCCCGCGCCGCCGTCGCGAGACGGCGGCGCGGGGCAACCACAGGCGACCGTCAAATAGTGGGCGGTCCCGAACGAAGGAAGAAACGAAGTGCTCATCACCCAGCGGCCGACCCTCTCCGAGGAGTCGATCAGCGAAACTCGTTCCCGGTTCACCATCGAGCCGCTCGAGCCCGGCTTCGGCTACACGCTCGGCAACTCGCTCCGGCGCACCCTGCTCAGCTCCATCCCGGGCGCGGCCGTCACCAGCATCAAGGTCGACGGTGTGCTGCACGAGTTCACGACCATCCCGGGCGTCAAGGAGGACGTCGTCGAGCTGGTCATGAACGTCAAGGAGCTGTGCGTCAGCTCGGAGCACGACGAGCCGGTCAGCATGTACCTGCGCAAGCAGGGCCCGGGCGACGTGACGGCGGGCGACATCCAGCCCCCGGCCGGCGTCTCGGTGCACAACGCGGACCTGAAGCTCGCCACGCTCAACAGCAAGGGCCGGCTCGACATGGAGCTGACCGTCGAGCGGGGTCGTGGCTACGTGACCGCGAACCAGAACAAGAGCGCGGGTGCCGAGATCGGCCGGATCCCGGTCGACTCGATCTACTCGCCGGTGCTCAAGGTCACCTACAAGGTCGAGGCGACCCGTGTCGAGCAGCGCACCGACTTCGACCGGCTGATCATCGACGTCGAGACCAAGCCGTCGATCGGCCCGCGCACCGCCCTGGCATCCGCCGGTTCCACCCTGGTCGAGCTGTTCGGCCTGGCCCGCGAGCTGGACGAGACCGCCGAGGGCATCGACATCGGCCCGTCGCCGCAGGACGCGCAGCTCGCTGCCGACCTGGCGCTGCCGATCGAGGAGCTGGACCTCACCGTCCGCTCGTACAACTGCCTCAAGCGCGAGGGCATCAACACCGTCGGTGAGCTCATCGGGCGCACAGAGGCCGATCTTCTGGATATAAGGAATTTCGGTCAGAAGTCGATCGACGAGGTCAAGATGAAGCTCGCCGGCATGGGTCTGGGCCTGAAGGACTCGGCGCCCAACTTCGACCCCGCGCACGTCGTGGACTCCTTCGGCGAGGTTGACTACGACACGGACGACTACCGCGAGACCGAGCAGCTCTGACACCCCGCTGCGACACCTGAGGAGCACCAACGATGCCCACGCCCACGAAGGGTCCCCGCCTCGGCGGTAGCCCGGCGCACGAGCGGCTGCTGCTGGCCAACCTGGCCACGGCGCTGTTCCGGCACGGGAAGATCACCACGACCGAGGCCAAGGCGAAGCGCCTGCGCCCGCTCGCCGAGCAGCTGATCACCAAGGCCAAGCGCGGTGACCTGCACGCCCGGCGCCGGGTGCTGACCGTCGTCCGGGACAAGGACGTGGTCTTCGCCCTGTTCGATGACATCGCCCCGCGGTACGCCAGCCGGAACGGCGGCTACACGCGGATCATCAAGACCGTTCCCCGCAAGGGTGACAACGCGCAGATGGCGATCATCGAGCTCGTCGAGGAGCTGGTCGAGGCCCCGACCGCGCCGGCGAAGAAGGCGGCCCGCAAGGCCGCCGCGCAGCAGGACAAGGTCGAGGCGCTCGCCCGCGAGGAAGAGCCCCCGACCAGCGCGACGTCGACCGAGGCGCCGGTGGCGACCGAGGCCAAGGACGACGACAAGTAAGCAGCACGGCAACGACGTTGAGGGCGCCCTTCGCGGGGCGCCTTCTTCGTCTCATCTGGGGGTACGCGTGCGCGCGCGACTGGACATCGCCTACGACGGCACCGACTTCTCCGGCTGGGCGGTGCAGCCGGAGCGGCGTACCGTCGCGGGCTCCCTGCTCGCGGTCCTGGAGCAGATCCTCGGCGCCGGCGTGGCCACCGGCCTGACCGTGGCCGGCCGCACCGACGCGGGCGTGCACGCCACCGGCCAGGTCGCACACGTCGACCTGCCCGACGCGGTCTGGGCCGCGACCGGCCCGACCCTGCTGCGCCGGCTGGGCGGCCTGCTGCCCGGCGACGTCCGGGTGACGGCGCTGGCCGAGGCACCGGCCGAGTTCGACGCCCGGTTCTCGGCGACCTTCCGCCGCTACCAGTACCGCGTCACCGACGCGCCCTGGGGCGCCGAACCGCTGCGCCGCCGGGACACCCTGGCCTGGCCCCGCACGCTCGACGTGGGCCTGCTCAACGCCGCCGCCGCGGGTCTGGTGGGCGAGCACGACTTCGCCGCGTTCTGTAAGCGCAAGGAGAACGCCACCACGGTGCGCGAGGTGACCCGGCTCGACTGGCACCGGGTCGCCGCCGACGGCGTGCTGGTGGCGACCGTGCAGGCCGACGCGTTCTGCCAGGCGATGGTGCGCAGCCTGGTCGGGGCGATGCTGGTCGCAGGTGACGGCCGCCGCCCGCCGGAGTGGCCGGCGGCCCAACTGACCCGGCGCGAGCGCAGCAGCGCGGTGACCGTGGCGCCGCCGCACGGCCTGACGCTGGTCGAGGTGGGCTATCCGGCGGACCCGGGCGCGCTGGCGGCCCGCGCGGCCGCCACCCGCCGCCTGCGGGTGCCGGCGGAGTAGCTCAGCACCCCGCGGCGTCGCCGCAGCCGGCCGCGCGGCGGTCGAGGACGCTGGTGCGCAGGTAGCGCTCGATGAGGTCCGACAGGATCTGCCGGGCGATCGGATCGTCCGGATAAATCTTGCCGCCGTCCGTGCGCGCGATCACCGCGTACGCCAGGAAATGGCCCCTGACGTGCCAGCCGTGCTGGGTGTTGTCCCGGGCCAACCCGCCGGTGCCCTGGCCCGCCGGCAGGCCGCGTAGCCGACCGGCCTCGGCGTCGAGCAGGGGCTTGATCCCGCTGTGCACGGTGTCGGCGCCGGCCGAGTCGGCGAGGTTGAGCAGCCCGGCGGTGATGACGTAGCGGCCGTCGGGGGAGCGCAGCGTCGCCCGGACCACCTGGTTGCAGCCGGCCGCCTCGAGCAGCGGCACGACCTCGCCCTCCGCCACGACGGAACAGCGCTGCAGGGCCTGCACCCGCAACACCCGGTACGCGGACCCCGCGACGACCTCCGTGCCGGGGAAGACCTCGGCGGTGGTCAACGGGCGGGGGTCGTCCGCCCGCGAGGACAGTTCGCGCAGCACGGTGGCGGCCGCGGGTTGCCCGGTCACCTCGACGCCGGCGACCGGCGGGTCGTCGCCGGCCACCAGGTAGGTGCCGTACCCGCACAGGGCGAGCAGGGTGAGCGCCGTGAGCACACACGCCGGGCGCAGCTGTCGGGGCGGCTGCCAGTCCGGTGAGCGCCAGGCCGCGAGAAGGCGGCGGAGAAGCACGCGGGCCACGCTAGGCGGTGCCGGCGCTCCCATGGCCGCGATCGCGGCGGCGCAAGCCGAACGGGTGGCGCCCGTTCGAGTGACCGAGCGCGCGGTGGGCGAGAATGCGGGGCGTGACCGGCGACCACTACTTCACCGCTGAACCCTCCGAAGCGACCGCGGGCGCCGAGCGCACCGTCGAGTTCGCCGCCGGTGGCCACGAGTTCCGGCTGCGGGCGGCGGGCGGCGTGTTCTCCGCGGGCCGGCTCGACCCGGGGACGGCGGTGCTGCTGCGCAAGGCCACGCTGCCCGGGCCCGACACGACCGGGGATCTGCTCGACCTCGGCTGCGGGTACGGACCGATCGCCTGCGTGCTGGCCACGGTCGCGCCGCGGGCGACCGTGCACGCCGTCGACGTCAACGCGCGGGCGCGGGCGCTGGCGGCGGTCAACGGCGAGCCCCTGGGCGTGCGGGTTTCCGCGCCGGAGGAGGTCGCCGAGTCGGTCCGGTTCGCGCAGATCTGGTCCAACCCGCCGTTCCGGGTCGGCAAGACCGAGTTGCACGCGCTGCTCGGGAGGTGGCTGGAGCGGCTCACGCCGGACGGCGTGGCGTGGTTGGTGGCGGGCCGGCACCTCGGCGGCGACTCGCTGCACAAGTGGCTGGTCGACGAGGGTTGGCAGGTGACCCGGCAGGCGAGCCAGAAGGGCTTCCGGGTGCTGCGCGTCGCCCGGAATTAGGGCGACGGGGACCGGGCTCGTCCGGCACCATTTCGGCGTGGGTTACATCGATGTCGCCGGGGTCGGGCATGTGCTGCCCGACGGCCGTGAGCTGTTCGCCGACGTCTCGTTCCGGGTGGGCGAGGGTGCCAAGGTCGCGCTGGTCGGGCCGAACGGCGCCGGCAAGACCACGCTGCTGCGGATGGTCGCCGGCGACCTGCCCGTGCGCACCGGTGTCGTGGCCCGGTCGGGCGGGCTCGGCGTCATGCGGCAGTTCATCGGCATGGTCGGCGACGAGACCACGCTGCAGGAGCTCGTGCTCTCGCTCGCGGCGCCGCCCCTGCGCGCGGCCGGCGAGCGGCTGGCCACGGCCGAGGCCGCCATGCACGCGGCCGAGCTGCGCGGCAAGTTCAGCACCGCGGCGGGCAAGGCACAGGTGGCGTACGCGGACGCGCTGGCCGCCTGGGGCGAGTCCGGTGGCTACGACGCCGAGGTGCTCTTCGACACCGTCTCGACGATCGTGCTCGGCAAGCCGTGGGAGTCGGTCCGGACCCGCCCGGTGCGGACCCTCTCCGGCGGCCAGCAGAAGCGGGTCGCACTCGAGCTGCTGCTCCGCGGCGCAGACGAGGTGCTGCTGCTCGACGAGCCCGACAACTTCCTCGACGTGCCCGGCAAGCGCTGGCTCGAGGCCCGGCTGCGGGAGTCGGCCAAGTCGGTCCTCTACGTCTCGCACGACCGCGAGCTGCTCGCCCAGACCGCCGACCGGGTCGTCGCGGTCGAGGGCGGCAGCGCCTGGGTGCACCCGGGCGGCTTCGCGTCGTGGCACGAGGCCCGGGTGGCCCGCCACGAGAAGCTCGAGGAGGACGGGCGGCGCTGGGAGGAGGAGCACCAGAAGCTGCGCGAGCAGATGCTGATGTACAAGCAGAAGGCGGCCTACAACTCCGACATGGCGTCGCGCTACCGGGCCGCGCAGACCCGCCTGCGCAAGTTCGAGGAGGCCGGGCCGCCCCCGACACCGCCGCGCGACCAGGACATCCGGATGCGGCTGACCGGTGGGCGCACCGGCAAGCGGGCGGTGATCTGCTCCGAGCTGGAGATGGACGGGCTGACCTACCCGTTCGACCTGGAGCTCTGGTACGGCGACCGGCTGGCGGTGCTCGGTGCCAACGGCACGGGCAAGTCGCACTTCCTGCGGCTGCTGGCCCGGGGTGGCACCGACCCCGACCCGGCCAACCTGCCCGTCGACGGCGGCGAGAAGCTCGCCCCGGTGGCACACGGCGGCGTGGCCCGGCTCGGTGCGCGGGTCCGGCCGGGGCACTTCTCGCAGACGCACGACCGGCCCGAGCTGGTCGACCGTACCCTCGTCGAGATCCTGTGGCGGGGTGACGAGCACCGCGGCGGCCTGGACCGGCACCAGGCGATGAAGGTGCTCGGGCGCTACGAGCTGGCCGGGCAGGGCGACCAGCGGTTCGGCACGCTGTCGGGCGGCCAGCAGGCGCGGTTCCTGGTCGTCCTGCTGGAGCTGTCCGGTTGCACGTTGCTGCTGCTCGACGAGCCCACCGACAACCTCGACCTGGCCTCGGCCGAGGCGCTCGAACAGGGCCTGGCGGCGTTCGAGGGCACCGTGATCGCGGTGACCCACGACCGCTGGTTCACGCGCTCGTTCGACCGGTTCATCCGCTTCGCCGGCGACGGGGAGGTGACCGAGACCCCGGAGCCCGTCTGGGGTGACGAGTGAGACTGAGTATCGTGCTCGTGTGACCACCCCGGTGAAGAAGCGGAAGTCCGTGCTACGCCGGGTCGCCGAGATCGTCATCACGGTGGCGTTCGTGGCGTACGTCGGCTACGCGGTGAGCAAGCGGTGGGCCGAGGTGCGCACCGTGATCGGCGACCTGTCGGCCGCCGCGATCGTGCTGTCCCTGCTCGGGGCGCTGGTCGCGGTCTGGTTCTCGTTCCTGAGCTGGCGGGTGCTGCTCGCCGACTTCGGCAGCCAGGTCCCCCTGGCCGGCGCGATGCGGATCTTCTTCGTCGGTCAGCTCGGCAAATACCTTCCCGGCAAGGTCTGGCCGGTGCTGACCCAGATGCGGCTCGGCAAGGCCTACCAGGTGCCGGGGCGCTCGTCGGCCGCCGCCGTGCTGATCACCATGTTCATCTCGCTGGGCACCGGACTGCTGCTCACCGCCGTGGTGCTGCCGGTGCTCGGGGGGCAGGCCTGGGACGACTACTGGTGGACGCTGCTGACCGTGCCGGTCGCCGTCGTGGTGCTGCTGCCGCCGGTGCTCAACCGGCTCCTGGCGCTGGCCATGCGGCTGGCCCGGCGCGACCCGATGCCCAAACCCCTGTCGGCCCGGGCGATCGGGCTGGCGGTGTTCTGGTCGGTGGCGAGTTGGGTCTGCTTCGGCGCGCACCTGTGGGCGCTGCTGCTCGACCTCGGCGCCGGTGGCTCCGACCTGATCGTCAAATCCGTCGCGGCGTACGCGGGTGCCTGGTCGATCGGGTTCCTGCTGGCGATCGCGCCGGCCGGTCTCGGCCCGCGCGAGACGGCGCTGGTGGTGCTGCTGGCGGGGTCGGTGACCGAGCCGGTCGCGCTGGTGGCCGCGCTGGTCTCCCGACTGCTGATCACGGTCGCGGACCTGTTCTGGCCGGCGGTCGCGCTGCTGGGCAACCGCCGGCAGCGCCGGCCGATCGTGACGGCGCCCGACATCGACACGGTCCCGGACCCGGCGCAGCCGGCCGCTCCAGCCGCACCGGCCGCGCCCTGATCGTCCGGTTTCTGCGCTGGTCCGTTAGGCTTTCGCGATGCGTTGGCTCGCTTTCGGCACCTACGACGTGCAACGGCACCCCCGGGTCGGCGTCCTGATCGAGGGCCTCCGGGCGGCCGGTGACGAGGTCGTCGAGGTCAACGTCCCGCTCGCACTCGACACAGCCGGGCGCGTCGCGATGCTGCGCCAGCCGTGGCGGCTCCCCAAGCTGGCCTGGATGCTGGGCCGCTGCTGGACCCTGCTGGCCGTGCGCGCCCGGCGCGCGCCCGCGGCCGACGCGGTGCTGGTCGGCTATCTCGGGCACTTCGACGTGCGGCTGGCCCGGCGGCTGTTCCGCCGCACCCCGATCGTCCTGGACCACCTGGTCTCGGCGGCCGGCACGGCCCACGACCGGGCATTGACCGGCGGCGGGGGCGGGCTCAAGGCCAAGCTGATGCGCTGGATCGACCGGGGCGCCCTGCGCTGCGCCGACGTCGTCGTCGTCGACACCGACGAGCACCTGGCGGCGCTGCCCGCCGACGCCGCCGCGCGGGGCGTGGTGGCGCTGGTCGGCGCGGGTGCGCAGTGGTTCGCGGCCGGTGCCGCGCGGCCTGTCGCGGATCCTTCGCGGCCGCTCAAGGTGGTCTTCGTGGGGCTGTTCACGCCGCTGCACGGCACCGAATATCTCGGCGACGCGCTGGCCCGGCTGGCCGGCGACGCGGACATCGCCGTGACGATGGTGGGCAAGGGCCAGGACTACGCGGCGTGCCGCGCGGCCGCGGCCGACAACCCGCGGGTGACCTGGCTCGACTGGGTCGACGCGGCGGACCTGCCGGCGCTGGTCGCGGAGCACGACGTGGCGCTCGGCATCTTCGGCACGACGGCGAAGGCGCAGAACGTGGTCCCGACCAAGGTCTTCCAGGGGGCCGCGGCGGGCTGCGCGGTCGTCACCTCGGACACGGCACCGCAGCGGCGCACGCTGGGCGACGACGCGCTGTTCGTGCCGGCGGGCGACGCCGAGGCTTTGGTGGCGATGTTGCGCTCGCTGGCTTCGGACCGCGCGCTGCTGGCGTCGTCTCAGCACAAGGCGGCGGCCCGCGCGGCCGACCGGTTCGCGGCCGCCACCGTCGTCGAACCGATCCGCGCCCGCGCGGCCCAGTCACCCGCCACACCGCCTGCGATGCAGCAGACCTACTGAGCCGGACCCGACACGACCCCGCTGACGCGCTGAGCCGGTTTGTCAGCCCCCGCGGTTGGGGTGTGTGCCGCGGGCCTGGCAGCGGAGCGGTGTCTGGCGGGAGCAACGGTCGTGCGCACCGCGGACCCGAGCAATGAATCGGCATTTGATCGTGCGAAACGAAAACCGCCGCCTCCGAAGGAGCGGAAGCGGCGGCGTTCGTCGTGGTCGCTATGGCGTGACGACGGCGGCCTTCAGGTCTGACATGTGGAAGAAGGCGTAGGTGCCGCGCTTGTCGACCGCGCGGTCGCCGATGTTCTTCGGGAGCCACTTCGGGACCTTGCGGAGGTCCATCAGCACCAGGTCGGTCGGGTTGCCGTCGTTGGCGGCCAGTTTCTCCGGCGTGACGTCCTGGGGCTTGAGGCTCCAGTAGTACGCGTACCAGCGCGGGACCGAGAGGCCGCCGCCGGCCACCCAGGCGAACTTCTGGCCCGGGGCCGGGTCGTGCGCCACGACCAGTTTGCCGACGTTGGCCGGGTCCGAGACGTAGACGCGGTCGATGCGGCCCGTGACGACCACCAGCAGGGCGGCCAGCAGGGCCAGGCCGGCCGCCGCTGTGCCGATCATGGTGAAGCGGGCCTTGACCTTGCCGTCGAGCCAGGTCAGGACGCGGTCGAGGAGCACGCCCATGCCGACCAGGCCCAGGATCAGCAGCGGGTAGTTCCAGTAGTCGTGGATGTAGGCGCCGTTGTTGAGGCCGAACGTCCAGAACGCGTTGAACAGGAGCGCGAAGCCCATGTAGAGCCGCGTGCGCTTGTCCCACAGGCCGGCCACCGCGCCGAGGACGAGCAGCAGCAGGTACCAGTTCGGGAGCAGCGCGCCGAGGCTCTGCCGCTGGCGGCCGAGGAACTGCTCGGCCGTGAAGGTGCCGCCCTGCGTGCGGTATTCGGCCTGGCTGGTGAGGTCGTGGATGCCGCTCACGCCGACGATGAAGGTCAGGCTGATCAGCACGCCCAGGACCATCGAGGCGCCGACCCAGAGGACGACCTTGTCGAGCTTGCGGCGGCTGATCCACAGCCACAGGCCCATCGCGCCGGCGAAGCCGATGCCCGGCCAGGAGATCAGGGTCGCGAGCAGGCCCGCGGCGCAGGCGATCACCAGCAGCCAGCGCGGCGGCTGGTAGTCCTTGCGCCGGAGCACCACCACGATCGCGGAGATCAGCAGGATCGGGCCCAGGTCGAACATGATCGGGCTGTAGACCCAGAAGAACGCCGTGGACGCCATCAGGCCGACCGCGAGCAGCGTGGCCGACCAGCGGATGCCGAGGCCGCGCAGCAGTGCCGCACCGGCCGGGACGACCAGCAGGGCGAGCAGGAACGGCGCGAGCCAGATCTCGATCGGCTGCTCGCCCGGGAACAGGCTGAACAGCGCGGTCAGGATGTTGAGGCCCGGCGGGTGATGCGCGTACGGGGTGTTGCTGTACGGCATCCAGTCGGCGCCGAAGTCCGAGCCGACGATGCCCTGGTCGTGCAGGTTGGCGACGTGCAGCGCGTACCGGCTGATGATCCGGCCCGGGTGGTTGTCGCCGAACGGCAGGTTGATGCGGGGGATCCAGGTCGCCGCGACCGTCAGGCTGATCGCGGCGACGCCGATCCAGCCCCAGCGGTCCTCGCGGGAGAGCTTGGACCGTGGCGGCTCTTCGGTTGTCTCGTCGGGTGGGGCGACGTCGGTGACGGTCACGGGTGGTCAGCCTATTCGGAACGGGACCGCACGATGAGGTCGGCCAGCAGGGCTACGGCCGTGATGATCAGTCCGGCCATCAGGAGCATCACCGTGTTGTTGGCGACCCGCACCGGGTGGGCGATCACGTCGTAGATGATCTTCACCAGGCCGATGCCGACCAGCCACAGCGCCGGCGGCATCAGCACCTTGAGCGGGTTGAAGTACATGACCATCCGGACGACCTGGAGGATGTAGCGGTAGGCGTCGCGGACGAAGTGGAACTTGGACGAGCCGGCGCGCTTCGCGTAGTCGATCGAGACGTACCGCACGTCGTGCTGGTTGTGCAGGAACGCCATCGTGATCGTCGTCACGCAGGAGAAGCCGGGAGGCAGCAGGCGCAGGTACGGCAGCGAGACGTCGCGCCGGAACGCCCGCAGGCCCGAGTTGAGGTCGGGGATCTTCACGCCGGTCAGCCGCTCGGCGATCTTGCGGATGATCCACTTGGCCGGCACCCGGAGGAACTTGTGCGTGCCCTGCTCGCTCGTCCGCGCACCGACCACCTGGTCGATGTTCTGGTCCTTCTCGAGCAGCTGGACGAGCTCCGGGATGCGCTCGTTGGGGTAGGTCATGTCGGCGTCGGTCCACACGACGATCTCGCCGCGCGCCTGCTGCGTGCCGATGCGCCGGGCCGTGCCGGAGCCGCCGTTGCGGTGGAAGGGCATCACCCGCAGGCTCGGGAAGCGCAGTTCGGCCTCGCGCAGGACGGCGAGGGTGTTGTCGGTGGAGCAGTCGTCGATCGCGAGCAGTTCGTAGCTGTAACCGCTGCGGTCCATCGCGGCGGAGATCCGTTCGATCTCCTTCAGTACGTGGTCCTGCTCGTTGTAACACGGCAGCACGACCGTCACGTCCAGCCGCTCCGGCGCCGTGACGTCTGATGATTCCAGCGCGGCGGACCGCTGCTGGAACCTGTTGGTTGCCGTCATTCCGGCCCACGCTCCCATCGGGGGCGACCGAAAATGGGTGGCCGCCGCAAGGTGTCAGACTCTAGCAATGCCCGCGCAAAGGATAGTGCCACGCGTTGCGGCGCGGGTTAACGGCCGACACCGTCGCCCATGGTGTGTAAATGGGCGCGCGGCGTGACAGAACCACTTTTACGGAGTGCCGCGTGAGCACCATGAGCTATCGGCGGCTCGGCGAATCGGGACTGGTCGTCTCCGTCGCCGGCCTCGGCTGCAACACCTTCGGCCGCGATATCGACGAGCCGTCGGCACGGGCGGTCGTCGATGCCGCGCTCGACCTGGGGATCAATTTCTTCGACACGTCCGACACCTATGGCGGGCCGGGCCACGAGCTTTCTGAGCTTTTTCTGGGTACGGCGCTCAAGGGGCGCAGGGACGACGTCGTGGTGGCGACGAAGTTCGGGAAGCCGATGTCCGGCCTGAACGGGCCGGACCATGGCGCCCGGGGTGCCCGCCGCTACGTGCTGCGGGCCGTCGAGGCCTCGCTGCGGCGGCTCGGCACCGATCACATCGACCTCTACCAGATGCACGAGCCGGATCCGCTGACGCCTGTGGAGGAGACGCTGTCGGCGCTCGACGATCTGGTGACGGCGGGGAAGGTCCGCTACATCGGGTGCTCGAACTTCGCCGCCTGGCAGGTCGCGGACGCCGCGTGGGTGTCGCGTACCCGGGGGTGGGCACCGTTCGTCAGCGTGCAGAACCATTACAGCCTGCTGAACCGGTCGATCGAGGCCGAGTTGGTGCCGGCGTGCGCGCGGTTCGGGCTCGGGGTGCTGCCGTTCTTCCCGCTGGAGAGTGGGCTGCTGACCGGGAAGTACCGGCGTGGCGTCTCCGCCCCGTCGGGGACGCGGCTGACGAAGGACCGGTTCGCGCACCATCTGGCGTCGGCGCCGTGGGATCGGCTCGACGCGCTGCGGGCGTTCGCGGAGGAGCGGGGCGTTACGTTGCTCGACGTCGCGCTGGGCGGTCTGGCGGCGATGCCGGCGGTCGCGTCGGTGATCTCCGGTGCGACGACGCCGGAGCAGGTCCGCTCGAACGCGGCGGCGGTGGGGTGGCAGCCCTCTCCCGCGGATCTTCGTGCGTTGCGTGCCCTGAGGTGATTTGCCGCGCGCCTGTCGATCGATAGTGCGATTTAGTCCGTTGCCTGTCCCGTCTCTCCTGCTACCCGTGTAGGACGAGAGGCGGGAGGACCCCATGACACCACTCGCGGTGCTCGCGATCGGCGGTTCGGACTCCAGCGGCGGATCCGGGCTGCAGGCGGATGTGAAAGTGTTCGCGGCCATGCGCCTGTACGGCGCGACGGTCGCGACCTCGGTGACGGCGCAGAACACCCGCGGCGTCCAGGACGTGTTCGAACTCCCCGGCAACGTCGTGTCGGCCCAGCTGTCGGCGGTGCTCGAGGATCTGCCGATCAAGGCCGTCAAGGTCGGCATGCTGGCAACGGCCGAGGCGGCCGCGGCGGTGACCGCCAAGGCCCGGGCGGGCGTGCTGCCCAACCTGGTCGTGGACCCGGTCCTGGAGGCGGCCGCCGGCCGCCGCCGAGGAGTAGTCAGCGCGCTGGAGCGCCTGTTGCCGTTCGCGGCGGTGGCAACCCCGAACCGCGACGAGGCGTCGGCGCTGGTGGGCTGGCAGGTCTCGACACCGGCCGACATGGCGGGGGCGGCGGCGCAGATCGCCTCGAACGGCCCGAAGTACGTGGTGGTAACGGGCGGCGACATGGTCGCGGGCGACGAGGCGGTGGACGCGGTCTGGACAGACGCGGGGGCGCGGTTCCTGCGGTACCCCCGGGTCCAGACGCGCAACAACCGCGGCACGGGCTGCACGTTCTCCGCGGCGATCACATCCCGCCTGGCCCAGGGCGACGACGTCTTGGAGGCGTTGGTGGCGGCCAAGGAGTATGTGACGCGGAGTTTGGTTGGTGCTCGGGACTGGGATCTGGGGAACGGGAGTGGGCCACTCAACCATTTCGACTGGCCTACGTTCGCGGCGTTCTCGGCTTAGATCCCGCCGGTCCTGGTAGGCGGCCGGCGCCGGGTGCTGCGGTCCGTGCCGCGCGGCGGTCCGCGCCGGGTGCTGCAGTGCGTGCGCGCGGACGTGCGTGCCTCCGCGGCCCGTGCCGGCTCCGCGTCGTGTCGGGCGTTGTGGTCCGTGCCGCACGGCGGTCCGCGCGGGGTGCTGCAGTGCGTGCGCGCGGACGTGCGTGCCTCCGCGGCCCGTGCCGGCTCCGCGTCGTGCCGGGCGCTGTGGTCCGTGCTCGGCACGTGGCCAGCGCCGGGCATCACCCTCCCGATCCCGGCGCCCGAGTGTTCGCGAGAGCCATTCGCCACCGCCGGCCGTGGCGCGGTCTGCGGGTGGCAGGGTGCTACGCCATCCGGGCCGCGCGGTGTCGCGTGGTCGCGGCTACTCGTCCTTGCCGCGGCCCGTCGGGCGCAGGCTGCGGCGCGGTGCGTCGTCGCGGCGGCGTTCGTTGACCGGCTCGGGGGCGCCTAGGCCGGCGACCCAGTCCACGTACTCTTCGTCGCGTTCCTCGATCGGCTTTTCGCTCTTGCCGCGCCGGCCCTTGGTCGGCTCCGGCTTGTCGCCTGGCTCGTCTCGGGTCTCGGTGGTATCCGAGTTGTTCCGGCTGCGCCGGAACAGGCCGCGGGAGGGTGCCCGCTCCGTCGTCGCCTCGGTGTCTTCCGAACTCGGCGTGTCGGCGTCCGGCGCTTCGCTCGCCTTGGTGTCGGCCCCCGCCGAGGCCGCGGGGCGGATGCCCCGCGTCGGTGGCACCGGGTCGTCGATGTCCCAGCTGCCGGCGTCGCTGTCAACCGCCGCGCGGGGGCGCTTGGGCTGGTCGCCGGCCGAGTCGACGCTGCGTAGGTGGCGTTCGGCTCGTCCCGGCCTGCGCTCCTTGGCCGGTCGGTCCGACGGGCCAGCGGCCGCGGCCGAATCGTCGGTGGCCGGGTCCGCGCTGCCCCCCGGCCGGTTGCGGTTGGACCACGATGCTGCGGGTGCTTGGTCGGCGCCGGTCGCGGCGGAAGGCCGCCCACGGTCCGACCAGGACGTCGCGGTTGCGGCGCTGTCGCCCGCGGCGCTGGTGGGCCGCGCGCGGTCGGACCAAGACGTTGGCGCAGCGCTGTCGTCCTCGCCGGGGTTAGGCCGTGCGCGGTCTGACCAGGACGTTGCGGTGGCGGCGCTATCGCCCGCGGCGGTGGTGGGCCGTGTGCGGTCGGACCAGGAGGCCGGGGCCGTCCGGTCGTCGGTCGGCGAGCGGTCACCGTCACCACGACGGTCGCCATCGCGGTCGGTGGCTGGGGAGTCGTCGCCGAAGCGGTTGCTGACCAGGCCGCCGAAGCCGAAGCCGCGCGGGCCCCTTGGAGTCGTGTCGGCCGCTGGCGGGTCGGTGTCGGGTCCGGGGGCCGGCGGCACCTCGACCCAGTCGTCGCCGCCTGCATCCGGCGCCGGCGGGGTCGGTTCGGGGGCCGACTTGTCCTTGCGGCGGAACAGGCCGCGCCGCTTCTGGGGTTTTTCTGGCTGCGGCACCGGCGTCGGCTCCTGCGGGATGCTCGATGTCTCCGCCGCGGGGGCGCCCGGTGTGATCGGTGGTGGCGGTGTCCACGCCGGCGGTGCGAGCCGCCAGTCGGGCATCTCCGGGCCGCTCGCGGCCGGCGCGTCCGAGGCCGCCTTCGGCGACCGGCCGGTCGCGGGCGCGGAGCCCGGACCTCCGGACCAGTCGGATCCGCCGGCCTGGTCGTCGACTGGCGTCGGGTCCAGCCGGAACGACCAGTCGGACCCGGCGGTCCGGTCGCTCGCGGGCGTCGACCGCGACGACCAGTCGGACGCGGCGGCGCCCCCGCGCGACGACCAGGACCGCTCCGGCGTGTCGGTGCGGCCGTCCGGCCCGTCCGACTGGCGAGGCACCTGGCCGGAAGCCGGCGGCTGAGGTCGGATCGAGGTCGGCCGCTGGCCGGCGTCGCCGCCGACACCCGGGCCGGCAGCCGGCACGACCGGCACCGATGCCGACGGGAAGGTCGAGGTCTTGTCGGTCAGCCAGTCGCCCGGGCCCGATGCCGGCTGCCGATCGAACGGGCGGATCGGGGTCGGCTCAGGGCCCGGCGGCGGCGACACGATCTCTGGTTGGCGCAACGGCGCCACCGGCGTCGGTGACGTGAACAGCGAGCCCTCCTCGGGCTGCGGCGCCGCCCGCTCCACATCGCCCAGGTCCCGCGCCCGCCTGGGCCCGGGCACGTCCACCCCGAAGCCCGGCGACGCCCCGCCCAGGGCGCTCGTCGAGTCGTCGTCGCCCCGATCGGACGGCGGCTTGTCGTTGCCCCACGCGTCGAAGTCGCCGGCCCGCGTCGGGGAGGCGTCGTCGGCGCCAGGTCGGGTGCTCGGGAAGATCTCCGCCGTGTGGTCACCGTGGCGCGGTGCCGGCGGGGTCGAGCCGCCCCGGTCACCCGCCGTGAGCTGCCGCGCCACCGCTGCCAGCACCGAGCCCAGACCGCCCGCCGCCACCGCGATCAGCGCACCCCAGTAGGGCGCCGCCTGGTAGCGGTCGGGGTCGTCGCCCGGCCCCGCGATCAGGTAGGCCAGCGCCAGCAGCGCCGGACCGACCACGCCCGAGACCGCCACCGGGATCAGGGGTAGGCCGCGCCAGCGGGCCAGCGCGCCGATGCCCGCGCCCGCCAGCAGGGCGATGGCCGGCATCGCGATCACGGCCAGGCGCTGCGCCAGGCCGTCGCCGAGCCAGGCCGCGTCGAGCACGCCGAGGCGTACCTCGGGTAGTGGGTCCTCCGGGCCCAGCGACGGCGCCACCGAGAGCAGGGCCACCAGCCAGACCACCAGCGTGACGGCCCCCAGGTTGAGGCCCGCCACCCGCTGCGCCAGCACGGCGACCGCGGCGAACACGCCCACCAGCGCACCCAGGGCCGCCGACAGGCCCGCGATGGTCACCGCGTTGCCCGACGCGATGCCCGCGACGCGGGCGGGCAGCATCGCCAGCGGCGCGACGGCCAGCGCGCCGACCCCGCCGGCGACCGACACCGCGACCTGGGCGCCGAGGGTCATCCGCAGGCCGTCGCGGCGGGCCAGCCAGTTGCCGGCCAGGCCGCCGGCCACCGCCGCCAGCATCGCGAACCACGCCACCCAGGCGAGGTGCGCCGTCCACTGCCCGGGCAACTCCGCAAAGTCACGGGCGAACCGCACCACGCCGAGCCCGTAGGCGAAACCGAGCTGGCCAGCACCAGCGAGCAGGCCGACGCCGAGCGCCGCGAGCAGCACCCTGCCCCAGGTCCGATAGGCCATGCGGGCACGGTACGGCGCTGGCTGGCGGACCGCCACCCGCCGATTGGAGACTGTGGATAACTACCCAGTGTCAGAGGTTCTGCAGGATACGCAGGGCGCGCGAGACCCGGAACATCGTGTCACTGTCGGCGACGTCGACCACCTCGGTGAACCACTTCTTCATCGGTGACGACAGCCGGTCGGGCATGACCACATAGGACCCCATCGGCACGGCCAGGGGTGAGTCCCGCAACAGGTCGTTCTCGACCACTTCGGCGACGATCACGATGGGCACGTCGGTGCTGTTGTAGAGGTCCGAGCTGATCACCAGGCCGAGGCGTTCACGGGCGCCGTCGACGCGCCAGATCTCGCCCCTACGCGGCACGCCCGTCGCCTCCGAAGAGGGCTTCGTCGACCATCGCGGCCTCGCGCTCGTCGGCGAGCGCGGCCGCCTCGAGATCGGCACCGGCCCGGCCGACCACCGCGGCGTGCGCCGTGAACACCTCGCGGACCGCCTTCTCGCGCGCGGCCTGGTCCATCCACGCGGAGAGCGACAAGCCGTCGCGGGCCGCGAACCGACGGGCCTCTTCGATGGTCTCGTCGGAGAACGAGAGAGTCACCTTGGCGGTCATACCAAAGACCATACCAAGGGTACGGCGTACGAGACGTCCCACGGCTCTTAGCACTTTCGAAACAAACGGGACGCGACGCCGAAACGGGGCACCGGCACGCTTCGGCACATGTACCAGCGGTCGGCTCGGACAACCGGACCGATGTCGGCGGAGCTGACCGGTTTCACGGTCGGCGTGACACCCTCGGAAGGCCGCGGCCGCGACGCCCTGAGCACGCTGCTGGAACGCCGCGGCGCCCGGGTCGTGCTGGCGCCCGCCCTGCGCATCGTCCCGCTGGCCGACGACACCGCGTTGCGCGCCGCCACCCGCGCCTGCCTGGACCGCCCGCCGGACGTCGTCGTGGCGAACACCTCGATCGGCACCCGCGGCTGGCTGGAGGCCGCCGACGCCTGGGGCCTGGCCGAGCCGCTGCGCGGCGTGCTGGCCCAGGCTTACCTGGTAACCAGGGATCCCCGGGTCCGTGGCGGCGGACCCCTTGTCGAGGAGAGCTACGCCGAGGTCATCGACCATCTCCGCGAGCGGGGCGTACGGGGCCAGGTGGTGGCCATGCAGCTACCCGGCGAACGCCAACCCGAGTGGACCGCCGCGCTGGAGGAGGCCGGCGCCACGGTGATCGAGATCCCGGTCTACCGCTGGGCGCCCCCGCTCGACTCCGCCCCGCTGCACCGCATGGTCGACCTGGTCGCCGGCAGGCTGGTGGACGCCGTCGCCTTCACGAGCGCCCCCGCGGTCAACGCCCTGCTCCGGGCGGCCGGCCCGCGTACCGATGACCTGCTCGCCGCCCTCCGCACCGACGTGCTCGCCGCCTGCGTGGGCCCGGTCACCGCGGCCCCGCTGCGCCGGCACGGGGTGCCGGTGGTCGCCCCGCGCCGGGCCCGGCTGGGCGCCCTGGCCCAGACGATCATCAAGGAGTTGCCGCCCCGGGCCGTCGACGTGCGAATCAAGGGCCATGACCTCACCCTGCGGGGCCACGCCGCGGTGGTCGACGGCGCCCTGCGACCGCTCGCGCCGGGACCGATGGCGGTGCTCCGGGCGCTGGCCGCGGAGCCGGGGCGGGTCTTCTCCCGGACGGCCCTGCTGCGCGCCCTGCCGCGCGGCGCCGACGAGCACGCGGTGGAGATGGCGGTAGCCCGCTTGAGAGCCGGTCTGGGAATCCCTAGAGTGGTGCAGACGGTGGTGAAGAGGGGCTATCGGCTAGCTGTAGACTAGGTTTCGCCCTGCCGCCCAGCGCGGCCTGCGACGGGCCCAGACGCCGTCTGGCGGAGTCCCGAGATCACCCGGATACGACACCGGTATCCGTGCAATCTCGGGCCACCACCAGACAACGTCTGGACTCCGTCTCGGCTCGCACTGGACGACAGGGCGAAACCTCAGCGGCCACGGCCACAACCCCGTTTTGACCCTGCCTGCTCGCAGCAGGTATTGTTGTCTGCTGTTGTGCGCGACGTGTCTTTCTAGGCGTACGACCCCAGACCGACGACGAGACAAGGTAAACCTGTGCGTACGTACAGCCCGAAGCCGGGTGAGATCCAGCGGCAGTGGCACATCATCGACGCGTCCGACGTCGTGCTGGGCCGGTTGGCCACCCACGCGGCCACCTTGCTGCGCGGCAAGCACAAGCCGACCTTCGCCCCCCACGTCGACACCGGTGACTTCGTGGTGATCGTCAACGCTGGCAAGGTCGCGCTGACCGGCAACAAGCGCCAGACGAAGGTCGCCTACCGGCACTCGGGTTACCCGGGTGGTCTCAAGCAGGTCGGCTACGACGAGCTGCTGACCAAGCGCCCCGAGCACGCGATCGAGCTCGCCGTCAAGGGCATGCTCCCGCACAACAAGCTCGGCCGTCAGCTGATCAAGAAGCTGAAGGTGTACGCCGGTGCCGAGCACCCGCACTCCGCGCAGCAGCCGGTGCCGTTCGAGATCAAGCAGATCGCGCAGTGAGCGCGGACGAGGAAGCCACTGAGATGACCGACATCAGCGCCCCCACCCCGGTCGCCGTCGCCGAGGCCGTTGCCGAGGCCACCGCTCCGGCGCCGGCGCCCGCCGCCCGCGGCCCGCGCGGTGACCGCCCGATCCAGACCGTCGGCCGGCGCAAGGAAGCCATCGTCCGGGTGCGCATCGTGCCGGGCAGCGGCAAGATCACCTGCAACGGGCGCGAGCTCGAGGAATACTTCCCCAGCAAGGTCCACCAGCAGCTCATCCGCGAGCCGCTGGTGACCGCCGAGAAGGCCGAGGCCTTCGACGTCATCGCCAACCTCCGTGGCGGTGGCATCACCGGCCAGGCCGGCGCGCTGCGCCTGGCGATCGCCCGCGCGCTGATCGTCAACGACGGCGACGACCGCCCGGCGCTCAAGAAGGCCGGCTTCCTCACCCGTGACGCTCGGGTCAAGGAAAGCAAGAAGTACGGCCTCAAGAAGGCCCGTAAGGCTCCGCAGTACTCCAAGCGTTGATCCACTAACCACACGGCCGGGACGTGTCGTCGCCTATGGGCGATGGCCGCCCGGCCGTTGGCGTTTCCGGACTGGACACTCCCCAACCACAGCGGAGGCTTTCATGGGCCGTCTCTTCGGCACCGACGGGGTACGCGGGAAGGCGAACGCCGACCTCACCCCCGAGCTCGCGCTCGCCGTGGCGGTCGCGGCCGCCCGTACCCTCGCCGAAGTGGACCGGTCCCACCCGCCGCTGGCCGTCGTGGGCCGTGACCCCCGGGCGTCCGGCGAGATGCTCGAGGCAGCCATCGTCGCGGGCCTGACCAGCGCGGGCGCCAACGTCGTGCGGGTTGGTGTGCTGCCGACGCCCGCGGTCGCCTACCTGGTCGCCGAGACCAAGGCCGACTTCGGCGTCATGATCTCGGCCTCGCACAACCCGATGCCCGACAACGGCATCAAGATCTTCGCGGCCGGCGGCCACAAGCTGCCCGACGACATCGAGCACCGGATCGAGGGGGCGATCGAGGCCGGCACCGCAGGCTGGACCCGCCCGACCGGCGCCGGCGTCGGCCGGGTGCACGACCTGCTCGACGGCGCCGACCACTACGTGCAGCACCTGGTCGGCTCGATCAGCCAGCCGCTGGCCGGCCTCAAGGTGGTCGTCGACTGCGCGAACGGCGCGGCCGCCGACATCGCCCCCGTGGTCTACCGCGAGGCGGGCGCCGAGGTCATCGCCATCCACGCCGAGCCGGACGGCCTCAACATCAACGACGGCTGCGGCTCCACCCACCTCGACACCGTGCGCGAGGCGGTGCTGGCCAACGGCGCCGACCTGGGCCTGGCGGTCGACGGCGACGCCGACCGGTGCCTCGCGGTCACCGGAACCGGCGAGGACGTCGACGGCGACCAGATCATGGCGATCCTCGCGCTGGCGATGCGCGAGGCCGGCACGCTGACCAGCGACACGATGGTCACCACGGTGATGAGCAACCTCGGCCTCAAGCTGGCCATGCGCGACGAGGGCGTACGCCTGGTCGAGACCAAGGTCGGCGACCGGTACGTGCTCGACGAGCTGCGCGCCTCGGGGCTGGCCCTGGGTGGCGAGCAGAGCGGTCACATCATCATGCCGGCGTACGCGACCACGGGTGACGGCGTGCTCGCCGGCCTGCACCTGATGGCCCGACTGGCGGCGACCGGGAAGACGCTGGCCGAGCTGGCGTCGGTGGTCACCAAGCTGCCGCAGGTGCTGATCAACGTCCCGGTCGGCGACCGCACCGCGGGTGCGCAGGCGCCGACCGTGCTCGAGGCCGCGGCCGCCGCCGAGGCCGAGCTGGGCGACACCGGCCGGGTGCTGCTCCGCCCGTCCGGCACCGAGCAGCTCGTGCGGGTGATGGTCGAGGCCGCCACGGCCGAGACCGCCCAGGACGTGGCCGAGCGGCTCGCCGCCGTCGTCCGCGCCGCCTCGCCCGCCGCGTAGACCTAGTTCTTCCGCAGGCGGGCGACCGCCTCCTCGAGCACCGCCGGCCGCTTGCAGAACGCGAACCGCACCAGGCGGCGGCCGGCGTCCTCGTGGTCGTAGAACACCTGCGTCGGCACGGCCACGACGCCCGCGCGTTCGGGCAGCGACCGGCAGAACTCGACACCGTCGGTGCCGCCGAGCGGGGTGATGTCGGCGGTGACGAAGTAGGTGCCCTCGGGCACCAGCACGCCGAAGCCGGCGTCGCGCAGCCCCGCCACGAGCAGGTCGCGCTGCGCCTGCAGCCCGGCGCGGAACCCGTCGAAGTAGTCGTCGGGCAGGCCCAGCGCCAGCGCGACCGCCGGCTGGAACGGCGAGCCGTTGACGAACGTCAGGAATTGCTTCACTCGCAGGACGGCCGAGACCAGGGGCCGTGGCCCGCTGGCCCAGCCGATCTTCCAGCCTGTACACGAGAAGGTCTTGCCCGCCGAGGAGATCCGCAGCGTGCGCTCGCGCATGCCGGGCAGCGTGGCCAGCGGCACGTGTGGCGTCGCGGCGTCCGTGAACACCAGGTGCTCGTACACCTCGTCGGTCACCGCGTAGACGTCGTGCGCCTGGCACAGCTCGGCGACCAGGGCCAGTTCTGCACGCGTGAAGACCGTGCCGGTCGGGTTGTGTGGGGAGTTGAGCAACACCATTCGGGTACGCGGACCGAACGCGGCGCGCAGCTCGTCGGGGTCGACGGCATAGCGGCCGTCGGCGCCCGGGCGCAGCGTCACGGGCCGGCGCACGGCACCGGCGAGCGCGATCGAAGCCGCGTACGAGTCGTAATAGGGCTCGAAGCAGACCACCTCGTCGCCGGGCTCGCAGAGCGCGAGGATCGCCGCGGCGACCGCCTCGGTCGCGCCCGCGGTGACCAGCACCTCGCCGTCCGGGTCGTAGTCGAGACCCCAGAACCGCTTCTGGTGGGCGCTGATCGCGGCCCGCAGCTCGGGAATGCCGGGCCCGGGCGGGTACTGGTTGCGTCCATCGTGGATCGCGGCCGCGGCAGCGTCGAGCATCTCCTGTGGACCGTCGGTGTCCGGGAAGCCCTGACCCAGGTTGACGGCCCCGGTGCGCACGGCGAGCGCCGACATCTCGGCGAAGATGGTGGTGCCGAACGGGCGCATCCGGGCGACCAGCGGGTCGGTCACTTCTCCTCCTCGTAGGCGGCGACCAGGCGTTCGATGCCGTCGAAAATCATCATGAAGCCGAACCGGACCTCAAGGTCGAACTCCTGGTCGGTGATTCCCGCGTCGGGGCCGTCGAAGACCCCCTCGTCGACCAGCACCGCCAGGTCGGGCAGGCGGTCCTTGTCGACCACCGAGCGGATCAGTTCACCGTAGGTGGGCCGGCCCTCGGCGGGTTCGACGAGATCCTGGTTGATGTCCTGGGTCATCTTGACCTGGCCGCGGATGAAGGTGAGCAGCAGCATCACCACGCCGATCCGGACCTCGCTCGGCAGGTGGGTCGGCCGCAGGCAGGCCAGCGCCCGGTCGAGCCAGGTGAGCTGGCCGGGACCGATCGGTGGGGTCGGACCGATCGGAGCGTGCAGCACCCACGCGTGCGTCTTGTAGAGCCCGACGAGGTCGTACGCCCAGCGCTCCAGGTTGGGTCGCCAGCCGAGCGACTCGTCGGGCTCGGGCGGCGCCAGCTTGAGCGCGCTCATGTCGATCATCAACTGGAGCAACTCGTCCTTGTTGCGGACGTAGCGGTAGAGCGACATCGCCGACTTGCCGAGTCTCTCGGCCACCCGGTTCATCGAGAGCGGCCCGAGCCCCTCGGCGGTGGCGATCTCCATGGCGGCGTCGACGATCTGCTCGATGCTGAGGTTGGGACGCGGCCCGCGCTTGGCGGGTTCGCGGCGTCCCCACAGCACGTCGACTCCGGGTGGCAGGTCAGGCATTGCTTCATCCTAAAACTGCGTATAGCCTAAACTAAATCGTGTAGGGCATAAACAGTTTGGGGGGCGTGTGGACGCGATCCGGGTCCATGGCATCGAGAAGTCGTACGGCAAGCAGCGGGTCCTGACCGGCATCGATCTCACCGTGCCGGCCGGCACGGTCTTCGGCCTGCTCGGACCCAACGGGGCGGGCAAGACCACGCTCGTCCGGATTCTCGCGACGCTGGTCCAGCCCGATGCGGGGCGGGCCGAGGTGGCGGGGCACGACGTGGTCTCGGCCGCCTTCTCGGTGCGCGAGAAGATCAGCCTGACGGGGCAGTACGCGGCGGTCGACGAGTTGCAGACCGGCTACGAGAACCTGGTCATGGTCGGCCGGCTGCGCCGGCTCGGGCGGGCGGCGGCGAAGCGGCGGGCGACCGAGTTGCTGGAGCGGATCGACCTCGTCGACGCCGGGCGCAAGCTGGTCAAGACCTACTCGGGTGGCATGCGGCGCCGGCTCGACGTCGCGATGAGCCTGGTCACCGAGCCGCCGGTGATCTTCCTGGACGAGCCGACGACCGGGCTCGACCCGCGGAGCCGGCAGCAGATGTGGACGTTCGTCCGGGAGCTGGCCGACGCCGGCTCGACGATCTTCCTGACCACGCAGTATCTGGAGGAGGCCGACCAGCTCGCCGACCGGATCATGCTGATCGACCACGGCGTGGCCGTGGCCGACGGCACCGCGGCCGAGCTCAAGGTGCGGGTCGGCGGGGAGCGCGTGGAGCTCGAGTTCGCGTCGTTGGCCGACCGGGCCGCCGCCGTGCTCGACCTCGGCGCCGCGGTCACGGCCTTCGGCGAGCTCTCGCTGACGGTGTCCACCGACGGCACCGCGGCCGAGGTGCGCGAGCTGCTCGACCGGATGGACAAGATCGGCGCGACCGTCGCCAAGGTCGCCATCCACCGGCCCACCCTCGACGACGTCTTCTTCGCCCTGACCGGAGGTAACCCGCGATGACCAGCGCCTACTGGGCCGTCGACAACTCGCTCGCGATGATCGGCCGCAGCCTGCGCATCTCCGCCCGCAACGTCGAGGCGCTGCTCATGGCGGTCATCCTCCCGATCATGCTCATGCTGATCTTCGTCTACATCTTCGGCGGGGCGATCAACTCCGGCACCGAGTACGTCAACTACGTCGTACCCGGGATCATCATCCTGTGTGCCGGGTTCGGGGCCTCGACCACCGCGGTCAGCGTCACCCACGACATGGTGAGCGGCATGGTCGACCGGGTCCGGTCGATGCCCGTGGTGGGCTCGGCCGTCCTCACCGGACACGTGGTCGCCAGCGTCGCCCGCAACCTCGTCGCGATGGTCATCGTCGTCGGCGTGGGTCTGGCGATCGGCTGGCGTCCCGCGGCCGGGGTCGGTGACTGGTTCGCGGCGACCGGGTTCCTGGCGCTGTTCATGCTGTCGATCTCGTGGCTCGCGGCCTGCCTCGGCCTGCTGGTGCGCAGCGTCGACGCGGCCGGTGGCGCGACCTTCGCCATCACCTTCCTGCCGTACGTGAGCAGCGCGTTCGTGCCCGTCGACACGCTGCCCAGCTGGCTGCGCGGCGTCGCCGAGCACCAGCCGATCACACCGATCGTGGAGACGACCCGGGGCCTGCTGATGGGCACGCCGATCGGGTCGAGCTGGTGGATCGCGCTGCTCTGGTTCGGCGGGATCACCCTGGTCGCGTTCGCCTGGGCGGCGGCGCTGTTCCGCCGCCGCACCGCGTGACGGTCGCGCTCAGTCGAAGATCGTGCCGATGCAGAAGGCGCCGATGAGGCTGCCGTCGTCCGCCGCGGACTCCTTGCCGTCGACGGTGATCCGGCAGCCCAGGCCGTCGTTGTCCCCATTGGACCGGGTGGCGCTGACGGTCAGCAGCAGCGAGCCGGAGGTGCTGGTGAACTGGTGCTTCCACGGCAGGCGCTGGTTCTTGAGCTGCCGGGACTGCCCGGCCAGATCGTCGACGTAGGTGATGTCCGCCCGGCCGCTGCCGGTGATCTCGTAGACGATCGTTTTGCCGGCGATCCCGGGGAGGCCCGGCAGCTCGGTCGGGAACTCCGGGCCTTCGGGCAGCTCGAAGGTCGGGTCCGGGCGCGGGTCTGACTGGCCCGGGTCGTCCTGCGGGTCCGGCAGGGCCGGGTTGGTCGGCTGGGTGACCACCGGGTCGTCGTCGCCGCCGCGGGAGACGAGCAGAACGCCCGCGGTGGCGACGCCGCCGCAGAAGAGCAGGGCGAGCACGACGACCAGGGCGATGATCGGGCCGTTGCTCCGCTTGCGCTTGGGAGCCTGGTCGTAGTTGGGGGCGGCGTTGTACGGGTTGTACGGCGCCGCCGCTCCGTACTGGTTGTAGGGAGCTCCGCCGGAGGTGGGTGGCGGGGTGTAGGGGTTGTACGGGCCGCTCGCGGCGGCCGTCGCTGGCCGGTAGGGGCTGCTGGGCGCGGCGGCCGTCGGGTCCGGGGGAGCGAACGGTGCGTCGGGCGGCATGCCCGCCGGGCGGGCGTACGGGCTGGGGGCGCCGGCCGGCTGGTAGGGATCGGCCACTCCGGGCGGGAGCGGCGACGTCTTGGGGTAGCTCTGGTGGTGCGCTCCGCCGGCGGGAGGGGTGTCGGTGGAGTAGCCGGGCGGGGCGCTAGACGGATAGCCGACCGGGCTGCCGGTGGGCGGGGGCGCACTCGGGTAGACGGGTGCCGAGCCGGGGGTGAAGGTCGGGGTCCCGCCACGTCGGTCACCTGGCGCCGGCGGCAACGGGGCCGTCGGCGCGGGGGAGGCCGGCGGCAGCGGAACCGTCGGCTGGCCGGCCTGGCCGGCCATGGTCGGAGGCCGAGGCCCGAGCGGCGCGGACGGCCCACCGGCGGGCGCCCGGAAGGGCGTGGTCGGCCCGGGCTCACCAGCAGGCGGCGGAGGAGCGCTATCGGCGGTGGCCGGGGGCACGCTGAAGACGGGCGCCGTCGACCCGTCCGCCACGACCGGCGCCGGCGGCGCCGAACTGACCGGCGGGGCCGGCGGCGCCGAGCTGACCGGCGGGGCCGGCGGCGC
>NZ_BONE01000016.1 GCF_016862555.1 Asanoa siamensis
GGAGCTGACCGGCGGCGTCGGCGCTGGGGGCGGAGTCGCATCGACCGGTTGGGTGGCGTCGCCGGCCGAGGACGGGGCCGGCGGCGCCGGGCTGACCGGCGGCGTCGGGGCCGCGGAGACCGGCGCCGTCGCGTCGGCGTCCGGGGCCGGTGGGGCCGGGGTCGACGCCGGGAACGGCGGCGGAGGCGGATGGGCCTGGGTCCTGTCGGCCTGCTGCTCGTCGCCTCCCGGTTCGGGGCCCGCGGCGGCCGGCTCGGGAGGGTTATGACGGCTCATCTGCGCTCCAAGCGAGGGGCGGCCGAGGGCTGGCCACCCGCGGCGCTGGGACGCCGTCGAGCGTCCCCGAATCCGATGCCGTGGACAAGCGGAAATGCGTCAGGAGACGGAAGGGCCCGGCCGCGGCGATACGGCCCGACAGTACCGGTTGCTGTCCACAACGGCCGGTCTCACCCGCGCTGCCCGGCCGGGTCGGCGGACACGGACCGTACTCGATGCATCGCTCATGTCAGATGATTGATAGGCACACTTTCGAGCACGCGCCATGAGCGATTTTCGGCTAGAGTCCTCCTCATGTGTGGAATCGTGGGTTACGTGGGCGCCCGACCGGCGCTCGGCATCGTGCTCGACGGGCTGCGGCGGCTCGAATACCGCGGCTACGACTCGGCCGGCGTCGCCGTCGTCGGGGCTGACTGCCTGCTGACCGAGAAGCGCGCCGGCAAGCTGGCCAACCTCGAGAAGGCCCTCGCCGAGCTGCCGATCGACACCGCCGAGACCCACATCGGCACCGGCACGACCGCCATCGGCCACACCCGCTGGGCCACCCACGGCGGCCCGACCGACCGTAACGCCCACCCACACCTGTCGCGCAACGGCCGGGTCGCGGTCATCCATAACGGCATCATCGAGAATTTCGCGGTCCTGCGGGCCGAGTTGGAAGCCACGGGCATCGAGTTCGCCAGCGACACCGACACCGAGTGCGCGGCGCACCTGATGGAGATCGCCCTGGCCGCCGTGCACCTGGAGCAGCCCCACCTCGACGGCCCGCAGGCGATGGCCGAGGCGATGCGCCGCGTCTGCCGGCGCCTGGAAGGCGCGTTCACACTGCTCGCGACCGACGCCGGCACGCCCGGCGCGGTGGTCGCGGCCCGCCGCAACTCGCCGCTCGTGGTCGGTCGCGGCGTCGACGAGAACTTCCTGGCCAGCGACGTCTCCGCGTTCATCGAGCACACCCGCGAGGCGATCGAGCTCGGCCAGGACCAGGTCGTCCTGATCACCCCCGAGGCCATCGAGATCACCGACTTCGCCGGCGCCCCGGCGGCCGGCCGCGACTTCCACATCGACTGGGACGCGTCGGCGGCCGAAAAGGGCGGCTTCGACTACTTCATGCTCAAGGAGATCGCCGAGCAGCCCCAGGCGATCGCCGACACCCTGCTGGGCCGCCTGACGGAGCACGGCGAGATCCGCCTCGACGAGGTGCGCCTGACCGACCAGGACCTCCGCGACGTCGACAAGATCTTCATCGTCGCCTGCGGCACCTCGTACCATGCCGGGCTTGTCGCCAAATATGCCATCGAGCACTGGACCCGCATCCCGTGCGAGGTCGAGCTGGCCAGCGAGTTCCGCTACCGCGACCCGGTGCTCGACCGCTCGACGCTGGTCGTCGCGATCTCCCAGTCGGGCGAGACCATGGACACCCTGATGGCGCTCCGGCACGCCAAGGACCAGAAGGCCCGAGTGCTCGCCATCTGCAACACCAACGGATCCACGATCCCGCGCGAGTCCGACGCGGTGCTCTACACCCACGGCGGCCCGGAGATCGCGGTCGCGTCGACGAAGGCGTTCCTCACCCAGGTGGTCGCCTGCTACCTGATCGGCCTGCACCTGGCCCAGGTCCGCGGCATCAAGTACGCCGACGAGGTCGGCGCCGTCGTCGCCCAGCTCCAGGAGATGCCCGACAAGCTGCGCGCGCTGCTGGACCGGATGGACCCGGTCCGCGCGCTGGCCCGCGACCTGGCCAGCGCCGGCACGGTGCTGTTCATCGGCCGCCACGTCGGCTACCCGGTGGCGTTGGAAGGCGCGCTCAAGCTCAAGGAGCTCGCCTACATGCACGCCGAGGGCTTCGCGGCGGGCGAGCTCAAGCACGGCCCGATCTCCCTGATCGACCACGGCACGCCGGTGGTCTGCGTGGTCCCGTCACCGGCGGGCCGCGGCATGCTCCACGACAAAATCGTCTCGAACATCCAGGAGGTACGCGCCCGCGGCGCCCGCACGATCGTCATCGCCGAGGACGGCGACGAGGCGGTCCTGCCCTACGCGGACCACGTGATCTCCGTGCCCCGCACCCCGACCCTGCTGGCCCCGCTGGTCACGACGGTCCCGTTGCAGGTGCTGGCCTGCGAGATCGCCGCAGCCCGCGGCCACGACGTGGACCAGCCCCGCAACCTCGCGAAGTCGGTCACCGTCGAGTAAGAATATTTGGGTCATTCGGCGCTTGCTGAAAGGATCGGAAACGGGACAGCCCCTTTCGACGTGAACCGGCCATTCATCCATGCCCGCCAGTTATCATGTTGGCTCGCCATCCACGCCAATACCGGAGGCGGGCCGAATGCCCCACCAAAAGCTGGCCGAGCACGACGTTGTGGTTCACGGGGGACGGCGGTTGGCGGTGGCGGTCTCGGGCGCCCCTGATGGTCATCCGGTCTTTCTGCTGCACGGCACTCCGGGCTCCCGCAGTGGGCCCAAGCCGCGCAGCGGCGTCCTCTACCGCCTGGGCATCCGGCTCATCAGCTACGACCGCCCCGGTTACGGGCTTTCGTCGCGCAGCCCCGGGCGACGCGTGGCCGACGCCGCGCGGGACGTCGACGCGATCGCCGACCATCTCGGCCTCGAACGGTTCGCGGTGGTGGGCCGCTCCGGCGGCGGCCCCCACGCGCTGGCCTGCGCCGCCCTGCTGCCCGACCGGGTCACCCGCACCGCCGCCCTGGTCGGCCTCGCGCCGTCCAACGCCGCCGGGTTGGACTGGTTCGACGGAATGGCGGCCGACAATGTGCGCGGCTATTCGACGGCCGACCGTGACCGGAGCATTCTGGCGGAGCATCTCCGCCTCCGCGCCGACCGAATAATTCGCGACCCGGAGAGCCTGCTCGAATTCCTCCGCACGCAGATGGCCGAATCCGATCGACGGGTGGTCGACAGCGCCGTCTTCCGGCGGTTGCTCACCCAGACCTACGCCGAAGGCCTCCGCTGCGGCCCGTACGGCTGGATCGACGACGTGCTCGCCCTGCGCGACGACTGGGACTTTCCCTTCGACGCCATCGCGGGCCGCGTGCTGCTCTGGCACGGCAAGGACGACACGTTCTCGCCGATCAACCACCTCTGGTGGCTGGCCAACCGGATCCCCGGGGCGGAGGTGCGCGTGCAGACCGACTCCGCGCACTTCGGCGCCGTCGAGGTGCTGCCCCGGATCCTGGCCTGGCTGATCAGAACGGGTGCGGATCGATGATCCGATAGAGATAGTGCCGCCGGCGGAAGGCCCGCACCACGGGGTGCTCGCCGCCGACCCGTTCGACCAGGCGGTGCAGAGCCGTCTCGATCTGCTCCTCCGCCTCCGGCCGGTCGAGCGCCGCGAGGACCAGCGTGACGTTGGCCCGGCAGCGCAACGTGTTGGGATGGTCGGGCCCGACCACCGCCTCCATCGCGTCGGCGGTCGCCTCGAAGATCGTCAGGGCCTGTTCGAGCCGACCGGCGTCGACCTCGCAGATGGCTCGGTTCATGTGCGACGAGAGCGTGTACGGATGCACCGCCCCCAACACGGTCTGCAGTCCCTCGGCCGCCAGGTCCACCCAGATGCGCGCCTCGTCCGGCTTCCCGGCGGCGCGTTCGGCGATGCCCCGGTTGTTGGCGCAGACCAGCGTGTGCGGGTGGTTCTCGCCGAACTTGTCGCGGAAGTAGGCGCCCAGATCCGTGAAGTCCCGCGAGGCCTGGACGGGGTCGCCGACCGCCAGCCGGCTCAGCGCGAGGCTGACCCGACAGCTGAGGGTCTCGGGGTTGTCCTTGCCGAACCGCTCGTTGAGCTTCTCGTAGACCTCCTCGTGGATCTGCACCGCCTCGCTGTGGCGACCCGCGCTGCGCAGCGACACGGCGAGGTTGGAGCGTGAGGTCAGGGCGGCCCGCGACTCGGCGCCGCGGGTCGCCACGCAGGACTCGTACACCGTGGTCAGGGCGACCACGGACCGCTCGTAGTCGCCCGCGTCCCGGATGTCGCGTGCGACGTGGGCGGCCGAGGCGAGCGTGAACGGGTTGGTGTCGCCGAGCGCGACCCGGCGGCCGCGCAGCGTCTGCTCGTCCCGTTCGCGCGCCGTGCGGAAGTCGCCGAGCAGGCGGTTGCAGGCGGCGAGGTTGTTGAGGGCGGCGAGCGTACGCGGGTGCTCCTCGCCGTGGCTCTCCAACCAGGACCGGTAGGTTCGCTGGTCGAGTTCCAGCGCGTCCGCGTACCGGCCGATGCCGCGCAGGTCGCCGGCGAGTCCGCCCGCCGTCATCAGCGTGTGCGGGTGTTCGGGGCCCAACAGTTCGGTCTGCCGCTGCAGCACCTCGGCGTTCATGGCCCGGGACGCCTCGAACTCGCCGAGGTCGCGCAGCAGGTTGCCCATGTTGAACTTGAGGTGCAGCAACTGCCGCTCCAGCGTGTCGCGCTCCTCGCTGCGGTCGGCCGGGATCGCCGCGAGCTTCTCGGTCCAGATCCGCACCGCGTTGGCGGCCCGGACCCGTCCGGAGATCGCGTCACCCTGGATCCACTGGTACCGGACGCGGTCGATGATCAGGCGGCGCACCGCCTCGGAGTCGCTGTGCACCACGTCGGCGATGTCCAGGTGGGGCCAGAGCATCCGGAATCGCGGCCAGTTCTCGTCCTCGTCGACGTCGCCTTCGGGCCGGCCGGCGGCGAGCACGCTCTGCACCTGGCGCCGGGCGTCCTCCAACTCGTCGGCGGACATCCGGGACCGGACCACCGCCTGCAGCACCCGGTGCACCAGGATCTGCCCGCTGCGGCCGCTGTCCCGGCTGTGGCCCTCGCCCCGCTGGTCGACGCGCAGCAGCGCCAGCCGGTTGATCTGCTGGACCAGCGACCCGCGAACGACCCGTTCCGAGACGCTCGCGTCGTACGGCTTGAGGAAGGCGGCCAACTCGTCGCCGTAGACGAGGTCCAGCGCGATCTCCGGGGCCATCACGCTGCACAGTTGGAACAGCCGGTAGGCGGCCGGTGAGCGTTCCCGCAGGCGGTTGAGCGACAGGTCCCAGGTCTTGTCGATCGACTCGTCGGAGGTCGGCTCCTTCATGGCGCTCGGGCCACGGTCGCGGATGAGGCTGAGGTAGTCGTCGACCGACGTGCCGGTGTCGGCGAGCCAGGCACCCGCGGCCGCGATGGCGATGGGCAGGTCGGCGAGTTGCTCCGCGACCGCCCGGGCGTCCTCGGGCCGCATCTCCGGAACCCGCTGGATGAGGTGCGCCACGCTCTCCCGGCGCTGGAAGACGTCGACCGGGAGTTCCTTGGCGCGATCACTCCACGACGGGTTGCGCGAGGTGATCAGCACGTGCCCCCGACCCTCGGGGAGGTAGGCCCGGAGATCCTCGGGATCGTCGGCGTTGTCATAGATCAACAACCAGCGCTCGGCGGTACGGTTCAGCGCCTGCACGACCGCCCGCGCCGTCTCGGGGCCCGACCACTCGGTGTGGATGCCGAGGCGGTTGCCCAGGTCGGTCAGCGAGTTCTCGATGTCGCCGATCGGGTCGGTGCTCATCCACCAGACGACGTCGTACGCGGAACGGAAGCGGTGCGCGTACTCGATCGCCAGTTGGGTCTTGCCCACACCGCCCATGCCCTGCAGCGTGACCGGCATGCCCTGCTGCCCGGTCGTCTGCCGGCTGAGCAGGGCCACCGTGGCGGTGGCACCGGCCTGCAGCAGCGACCGCAGCCGCCAGAGGTGGCTCTCCCGGCCCGTGAACCGGCTGTTGCGCGCCGGCACGTTGAAGATCTCGGTCTCGGTGCCGGGGAACCGGGGCGCGCCCGCCAGCTTGCCCGGCACGTCCACCGGCGAGCGGTTGAGCAGGGCCAGCACCCGTTCCGCCGCGGTGCGCTCCGGCAGGCCCGCGATGAACGCCGAGTTCGGGATCAGCACGTTGTCGAGGGGCGTCATGTCGGCGACGTAGATGGCCAGCGGCTCCTCCGTCGCGGCGTCCGACGGCACGTACACGCTCTGCTCGGCCGCGTTCGCCAGCGAGATGATCGTCAGTTCCCGGGCGGCGCGGGCCGACTGCGTGTCCGGTTCCGGGTCCTCGAGCACCACGTCGGGGTTGACCTCCGGCGGCAGCGCGGGCAGCACCCGGACGCCGGCGGCCGTGAGCACGTGGTCGACCCACTCCGCCCAGACCTGGTCGACCGCCGAGTAGCGCAGCACGACGGCGTCCTCGACCGGGGTCGGCCGGCGCTCGAACCGGGCGTTGACCAGGGCCCGCAGGGCCGGATCGACCACGGGCAGCGAGGTGACCGCACCGTTGGTGATGTAGCCGGCGATCGCCTCGTACGCGCTCAGCAGGGTGCCGGGACTGCCGGGGTTGTCGCCGAACGTGGCCAGCGCCTCCTCGTACGCGTAGAAGGCCTGGTAGGGCACCTGCACCTTGGCCCAGTAGAGCTGACGGTCCTGGTCGGAGAGCTCGGCCGGCAGCCCGGCGAAGCGCTGGAGCGCCACCACGCGACCGGCGTCGGCCTTCTGCTTCTCGGCGGGGTCGACGCGCATCGGCACCGGCAGGATCCGGATCTTGCGACGGCCGTAGTCGTCCCGGACGGTCCGGGCCACCTGCGCGGCGCCGTCGATGCCCTGGCCGCTCAGCGTGAAGCAGTCGACGAGGACGTCGGGCAGTTGCTTGGTGCAGATGTCGGCGACGTCGCTGAGCCCCGTGCGGCTGTCGATCAGCGCGTAGTCATAGTTTGCCTTCATGTCGAGCCGCAGCGCGTCGAAGAACTCGCCGCCGGACCGGTTCTCGTAGAAGTCGTCCCAGCTCGTCGCGGCCAAGGTCGTGGCGTAGTCGTGGTTCTGCTGGCCCGCCGAGAGGAAGTCGAGCGTGCCGTCACCGGGGAAGTCGTCCCAGCGCAGCGAGAACGAGTACTTCTGGACCGTGGCGTACAGCTCGGCCCAGTCGTCGGGCCGGCGCCCGCCGGCGGTCGCCCACTCGTATTCCTGGATCAGCTCGATGACCCCCCGAGCGCTGGGCAGTGCGTCCGGCTTCATGAACGGTGCGAAGAACCGGAACAGCCCCGGCGACTCCAGGTCCCAGTCGACCGCGAGCACCCGCTTCCCGTTCGCGGCCAGGATCCACGCCACGTTGGCCAGAGCCATCGTGCGTCCGGTGCCACCCTTGTACGAGTAGAAGGTGACGACCTGGCCGTTGCGGTTCTCTGTCATCGAAGTCCTCTTCCGGTGGGCGGGAGCTCGACGGGTCGTGCGGACGCTTCGCTATCCGGACGGGTCTTCGTCCGGCGGGCGGTTGAGGTAGTGCCTACGGGCGCGCGAGATCAGCTTCCCGATCTGCTGCTTGAACTCGTCCTGGTCGCGGACGACCTTGTGGTTGGCGTTGCCGCGACCGATCTGGACGACCTCGTCGATCAGCAACGAACCCTGGTCGTACTGGGGGTCGTTGCGATCGACCACGACGACCATCGTCACCCACTGGCGCAAGGCGTCGAACGCCGCGCGGACCATCTCCCGACCGCCGTGGTGCTCGAGCACCCAGGGGTCGACGAGGATCACTCCCGGGGACGTGTCCAGGAAGTTGTCGTTGCCGGCGAAGTCGACGATCAACGTCGGCATGCGCATGGCTCCGGCCACCCGCGCGGTGTGGTCGGCGATCGGCAGGTAGTTGTCGTTCCGGAACGGGCGCCAGTTGGTCGGCCGCGAGTCGTAGCAGTTGCGTTGCCGGTGCGAGGCGATGCGGTTCTCGCTCGGGGCGATCACCGCGATGATGAACGAGATGCCGGCCCGCACTGGCAGCGACAGCCGGACCGGTTCGGCCTGCGCGCCCGCGGCGGGCAGCTCCGCGGCTTCGACGATGCGGCCGGCGAGTCGACGGACGACCGTTCCGTAGTCGTTGGCGTGCGAACGCAGCCGGGACAGGGCCGACAGGCCGTGGCGGGCGTAGTCGGGCAGGTCGCCGCCGAGCTCGAGAGCCGCGGTGAGGTGGGGGAAGCGGCGATCGGGTGGCAGCGGCACCCAGAGGACCGGCTGGACCTTGCTGATCCGCTGCCCCGCGGGCACGTTGCTGTCGAGGAAGAGTTGGCTGTCGCGGGGTGGCGCCGCGACGTATTCGGGGGAGAAGAGCGGCACGAACACCCGCGCGCCGGCCACCGCGCGGTCGATCTCGCTGTCACGGTCCACGCTGGTCGGTTGCAGGTCGCCGGTGCCGATGTCGAGCTCCGGGTTGCGGCGGGGGCGGTCGCGCACCTCGTCATGCAGGTCCTCGAAGAAGGTGCGGACCCAGTAGTCGACTCCACCGGACTTCTGGCGGGCATGACTGAGGTAGAAATATGCCTCGCGGCTCGGCCCGGCGGGGGTCACCGCGCGATGGCCACGGGTCGGGCCGCACGCGAAGCGACGTCGTCAACCTGCATCGAGCCCCCTGGTGAGCGTCCCGTCGGCGGAACCGCGACGTTCTACAGAGGGTAATCCGACTGTGTCAATGTGTCAGCGCCCTAATGGGCCGTTCTCCATCGAGCTATCCACCCGATGGCGTGATCCACCGCGTCTTTGATCGGTATCAGGCGGGCGTACGCGTCTCCGACGGACCCGGTGCGCACGAACGGCCGGCTGTCGAGACTCTCGCCCAACTGGGGGAAGCAACTATCATCAAGGTCAATTGCTCGGAACAGCAGAGTGGTCCGGTGCCGGCCACGGGCGACGAAGCAGCGATATTGCTTGGTCCGCGTCGGCACACCCTTCGGCAGCCGGTATTCCGCGAGATGAAGCGCCGTGCATTTGTCGTAGCCGACGCCCACCATGAGGCTGTATCCGTTGGCGTCGTGCAGGGCCGCGAGCGGCGACTCGTCACCCAGATGCGAATCGAGCCGGTGCCGGGCCATGAGGGTGCCGGCCGACGGGCCGATCGCGGCGAACGACGTCTGCGGATGACCACTGCGGACGGCGTCCGGCCGCGTCCGCACGTGTTCGGCCAGCAGGCCCATCCGGAACGACGGGCTCCGGTCACGGTCGAAGCCGGGCAGCCCCTCGACGTAGCGCTTGCGCTGCCGGCGGCGCATTCCGGCGATCGCCGCGTGGTGGTCGCGGCTGGTCGTCGAGTTGTTGGCCGTCTGGGTCGGCACCACCACGGTGCCGGTCGGCCCGATGACCTGCTGGATGGCGGACAGCAGCGTGTCGGGGCCGCCGCGGACGAAGCCCAGCGCGCGCATCGAGCAGTGCACGAGGACCTGGCCGCCCTGGGGCAGGCCGAGTCGCCGGAGATCGTCGACCAGCCGTTGCAGGTCGTGCGCCCGCTGCGCGACGGGTGTCATCAGCGCCAGGTCTCCGTCGCGCCGGCCATGCGCTCGACGAAGCGCTCGCCGAGGGCCGTGAGGGCGCCGCTGCCGCGCAGGCCGTCGACCGCGGCCAGGGTCCAGGCCCGGTACCGGTCGACGATCTTCTCCGCCTCCGCCTGGTCGGGACCCGGCCGGGCGGCGCGCCGCCCCCAGATCTCGGCCACCGCGAGATGGGCGTACGTGCCCTGGAAGACGCCTTCGATCGGGCGCTCGTCGGGCCGCCAGCCCACCCGCATGGTCACCGGCGAGTTCGGGTCGAACAGGTCGTACATGTCGAGCACGGCGCCGAGCTTGCTGTGCTGGAACTCGTGCACGAGGATCACCGCGAGCGACGCCGGGTCGGTCGGCGCGGCGGCCACCGAGCCGAACGCGTCCCGGGCCGTGGAGGCACGCTTCTTGTCGCCCTCGTCGGCGGCCAGCGGGACGATCGCCATGAGTCCCGCACGCAGCCCGTCGACCTGGTGCGGTGACTCCTCCTTGATGATCGACCACGCGTCGCCGACCGCCTGGCGCCAGGGGGCCTCCTCCGGCGCGCTGGCCAGCCCCCAGCCGTGGCAGTCCCGGTGCGGGTCGCCGTGCTCGATGATCAGGTCGAGCCCGTCGTCGGTGATCCGGGGCGCGGGCTGCCACCAGGGCGCTGCCGGGCCGGCCAGGTCGACGTAGAGCTTCTCGTCGTCCAGGTGCACCGTGAAGCTCTGGTGCCCGGTCGACAGCACGGCCGTGCCGTCGTGCGCTTCGCCCAGCCGCACCGTGCCGAGCCCGGGCAGGTGGACCAGCCCGCCGGCGACCGGCACCACCACCTCGGTCTCGACACCGGCCCGCAGGCCCGCGGCGGCCGCCAGGTTGGCCAACCGGCTGACCCGCTCGTCGGGTTTGTTGAGCATGGCGACGGCCCAGGGACGCAGGTAGGGGTGGGCGAGGACCTGGTCGACGGCGGCGGGCGCGGCGCGCTCGATGGCGACCAGCGTCTCCCAGCCGGCCGTCGCCGTCGTGTCGGCGCGCGGCAGGTCGGCGACGCCGACCACGAGCGCCCGGGTGATGGAGAGTTGGCTGTCGGCCAGCCACCGGATCGCGGTCGTGCCGCCGTGGCCGGTGGCGATCTCGTCCAGGAGGGTGGTGTGCTCCGCCTCGGTCGGCCGGACCCGCGCCTGCTGCGCCCGTTCCGATCCGTCGATGTTCATGATCAGCTCCTGGAGATCGGCGCAGTAGACGCTCGGGTTGTCGAAGCCGCTGCCGGTGCGGAACCGATGGGCGTAGAGGCCCCCGCCGCAACGCCGCACGAGCGGGCAGGCCTGGCACGTCGCGCTCAGGCCGGCGACGCCGATCTGTCGCTCGTGGACGGCCGGGTGCCGGGAGACCTCGTCGACCGAGTGGCTGAACACCGACATGCCGGTGTCGGGCGCACCGGCGTACGCCGTCTTGAGCGAGTCGACCTGCTCCCATGATCCGTCGGTGTCGATCACCAGCAGGTCGGCCGCGTCGGTGCCGAGTTGTTCGCTGCCGCCGGGGCCGCCGTCGGCGGTCGACAGGAGCGACTCGAACATCCGGATCCGCATCGGGCGCCCGTCGGCCACCCAGTTGGCGTGGATGACACCGAGCCAGGTCGCGTACGGGGTGGTGTCGTCACCCGGACGCAGCGGCGGGGTGTCCCACGTGGCGTGCGGAAGAAGGAAGTCGACGCTCGGCGGTCGTTCGTCCCGCAAGGCCTCGTAGACGGCGACGGGGTCGTTGCGAACGTCGATCGTGCACAATATGCCGCCGAACAGCGACCGGTATTCGGGTCGCCGCAGCATGGCCAGTGCCCGGCGCACCTGCTCGTGGCTGCTGGCGCCGTTGCGGAAACGGCGGTGCAGGTCGTTGGCGGATCGGTCGCCGTCGAGGGAGACGCCTATCTTGACGCCGAACTCCAGCAGGACGTCGCAGATCGACTCGGTGAGCAGCACGCCATTGGTCTGCATGACCAGGCGGAGGTCGGTCACCGGCGCTATCGTCGCCCGGAGTTCGGTCAGGACGCTGCGGAGGCCGTGCGCTCCGAGCAGCAATGGTTCGCCGCCGTGCACGATCACGCTGACGCTCGGCAGGTGCCAGGCGCTCGCGTGTTCGGCGATCCGTCCCGCCACCGCGCGTACGGTGGCGGGCGTGATCATTTTGCTCTTCTGACGCCAGCTTTGATCGGCGTGCTCGAAGACGTAACAATGGTCGCAGGCAAGATCACATCGGCCGTGCACCTTCAGCACGAACTGTCGCAGCGGGTGCGGCCCGCCGGTGATCCGACCCGCGGTGTCGGGCATCAGACGGCGGAGCTGAATTTCGCGACGTCCAGCTTGGGCGTGACCGCCTCATGATCGACAATGCGGCGCACCACCTTGGCGACCTGGCTCGCGGAGAGACTGTCCAACCTGGCCTCCCGGATGGTGCCTAACGAGGTGACGAGGCTGTTGGTCCTCACGGCTGCGGCGTTCACTTTGTGCTCCTGATGAGTGAGCTTCCGGACGAGTATTGCCAGCTTGGAGTAACGAGCCTGCGGCGCCGAGGCCACGGCGGTAACCCTCCGTGGTCGTAGCCGGCGTGTGAATTGAACCACAGTCTCATGTGGTGGGTCTTAGGTTGGGGCAGGTTCGCGCGCGGCGGCGCCGAGCTGGCATGTGCCGCTCGCCGCGCGCGGATTCGGCAGCCATCGGCAGAGTACAGAGGGCATGCTCGTCTGCCGACACACCACGAGTCCGTCGGACATCCTGCCCGTCGGAATCGCCGCTGTCACCGATGAAGCTTTATTTCATCGTGAATTTTCCGGGGGGCAGAGATCCGGCCGTTCCGCTGTGCTCCCAAGCCGTGACCGTGTGCTTCCATTGCTGCGGGAGGCCGCCGGTGACGCCATTGCTGCGCTGGACATTGGTTGGCTTGGCTGCGGCCTGCGCATTCGCCGGCACCTGGGTCCTTTGTCAACTGGTGATCGGCCTCGATCCCGATGATTCCAGCGCGATCGGTGGTGCCGCGATGGCGATTGTCACCGCGCCGGTCATCGCGTGGGCCGCGCAGCCGTCGACCGGCCAACGATCGACGGGTCTGCTGACCCGTCCGGCCGACCCTGATGAGCAGGGCGAAATCACCCTCGCGGATTATCTGCGGGCCATCAGAAGTCGTTATAGCAGGGTCGACCTGGAGGTCCTGACTCCGCTGAATGACCAGGATGATTATCCGATCATCCCGCTGATCCAGGTGTTCGTACCGCAACAGGTCAAAGCCGATCCCCCTCCCGTCGAACTCCCGCGTGAGGTGACCCTGCGCCTGCGCGACTCTGATCTCGCCGATCCGCGCCTGCTCCCGGGGTCGATCACCCAGGCCCAACTGAACCGCGTCCGGCAGTACGAGCAGCGCGACCCGGTCGACGTCCTGCCCCTGATCGCCGGCGAGGGCCGACGCCTGGTGCTGCTCGGTGACCCGGGCTCAGGAAAGTCGACCTTGGCCAGGTTCATCGCCCGGCGCCTGGCCGAGCCGACGGTCGACGGCGCCCTGGCCCCGCTGGAGGGTTGGCTGCCGATCCTGGTGGAACTACGCGAGTACGGCCGGCAGGACGAGCACGCCGCCGGTGACTTCATGGACTTCCTCGACCGGCAGCACGCGCAGCACTCGACGGGCCTGCCGCGCGCGTTCCTCGAGGGTCATCTGGAACGGGACGGCCGCGCGATCGTCGTCTTCGACGGCCTCGACGAGATCTTCGACCCGGCCCGCCGCAACCGGGTGGCGGGCCAGATCGCCGGCTTCGCCGAGCGCCACCTGAAGGTGCGGATCGTGGTCACCTCACGGCCGGTCGGCTATCAGCGCTCGGTCCTGGAGGCGGCGGGCTTCAAGCGGTACAAGCTGCAGGACCTCGATCTCGGCCGGATGGCCCTGTTCGTACGCCAGTGGTACGTGATCGCCTGCGGCGGCGACGAAGGCGCGGCGGCGCCGCTGGAACGTCGGCTGATGGACGTGATCGGCTCCTCCACCGCGATCCGTGAGCTCGCCGGCAACCCGATGCTGCTGACGATCCTCGCGATCATCGGCCGCCGGCAGGCCCTCCCGCGTGACCGCTCGTCGGTCTACAAGCACGCGGTGACGGTCCTCGTCGAGCACTGGGACCCGAGCAAGTTCCTGGTCAGCGACCGCGTGGGCGACCTGCCGTTCCTGGACCCGGCCGACCGCCTGGAGATGCTCCGGCTGATCGCCCGCAAGCTGCAGGACAGCGCGGCCGGGCTGTCGGGCAACTACATCACCGGGCCGGACCTGATGGCCGAGTTCGTCGCGTTCCTGCAGCAACGCGACCCGGCCAACATCAGCCTGGGGCAGGCCGGGGTGGCGGCCGAGCAGATGCTGCGCCAGTTCCGTGACAGGAACTTCATCCTGAGTCGCTTCGGCGGTGAGGTGTACGGCTTCGTACACCGATCGTTCCTGGAATATCTCACTGCCGCCGACATCGTCCATCGCTTCAACAACGAGCGCAGCCTCAGCGAGGCGGATCTCGTCGACGGCTATTTCGGGCGGCGGTGCCGGGAGGTGTCGTGGCACGAGGTGCTGCAACTGACCGCGGGGATGCTCGACGAGCGCTTCGTCAACGCGGCCGTGCTGCGCATGCTGTCGGCCGATCCGCACTGGGCCGCCGGCGACGACGTCGAGCCGCACCACATCCTGGTCGCGATCCGGTGCATCGGCGAGGTGCGCAAGCTGGGTCTGCTGGCCGATTCCTGCCGCGCCGCGATCGACCAGCTGATCCGGCTGCTGACGGTGGCCCACCGCCGGGTGACGCGCTCCTACAGCGACTCGGTCAACCGGGCCATCGAACAGTCCGTCCTGCCGGTCCTCATGACCTTCGCGGCGTACTGGCCGGGGCGCGAGACGTACCTCTCCTGGTTCCAGCGCAGCGGCTTCGTCGAGGCGGACGACCCGGTGACGGGGCTGACGGCGACGCGGGTGGCGGTCACCCTGGGCGGGGACGATCCCGAGTTGCGGGCGTTCCTGGAGCTCCGCGCGAGTCACGGCTGGAGCGTCAACCATCGGGTCGCCGCGGCGGTCGGCCTGGTCCAGGGCTGGCCGACCGACCAGCGCAGCCTGGAGATCGTCCGCAGGCAGTGCGCCGCCGACCCGAGCTGGGTCGTCCGGCTCGGCGCGCTGCAGGCGATGGTGGCGCTGGCCGGGCAGCAGAAATCGACCCTGGGCCTGCTGCGGGCGCGCGCGGTGGACGACGAGAACGAGGAGATCCGGCGTACCGCGGTCCGGGCCTTGGCGACGCACTGGATCGACGCCCCGGACACCCGGTCGTTGCTCACCGGACGGGCCACCCGGGACGGGCATCACTACGTCCGCTCCGCCGCGCTGGAGGTGATCGCCGAGCGGTGGCCCGGCGACAGTGCCATCCGGGCGCTGGTCTTCCGGCAGGGCGGCACCGACCCGCACGAACACGTGCGGCAGGCCGCGCTGCGCCTGGTGGCCGCGCTCTGGGCGGGCGAGGTGGGCAGCCGCTCCTGGCTGCAGGACCGGGCCGAGGCGGATCCGAGCGCGGACGTGCGCCGGGCGGGGCTCACGGCGATCGCGAAGGGCTGGCCGGGGGACACCGCGTGGCTGCGGGTCCGTGCCGTGTCGGACCATCACCCCGGCGTACGGCAGGCGGCGGTCACCGCGATCGCGGAGAACGACCCGGGCACCGCGGCGGACCTGCTCGGCCGGCTCGGTGACGAGAGCGGTGAGGTCCGGGAGGCGGTCCTGCAGGCACTGGCGGGCATCGGGTTCGGGGTTCCGGGGTTCGTCGAGGTGCTGCGCGGGCTGGCGGAGCGGGATCCGAGCGCCGACGTGCGCCTCGTCGCGTTGGAGGCGCTGGGCCCGCACGTCCGCCATGACGACGCGCTCCAAGGGTGGTTGCGGCAGCGGGCGCAGAACGACCAGAACGATCGGGTACGCAGCACCGGCGTGCGCCTGTTGAGCGAGACCTGGCACGAGGATCCGCTGGTCGAGATCTGGTTGCGCGAGACGGCGTCGCGGGACCGGTCGGCGTCCGTACGCCGCGCCGCGGTGACGTCGCTGGCCACCGCCGGTCGCGACGACGACGACACGCTGCCGTGGCTGCTGCGGTGCGCGGTCGACGACCCCGACGTCGACGTCCGGATGACGGCGGTCCACCACATCGCTGACGGCTGGGCGGAGTCACCGGGCGTCCGGACCTGGCTGCACGCGCGCTTCGCGAACGAGCCGGCCGAGGACGTCCGCAACCTGGTCATGCGCGCACTGGTGGCCCGCTGGCACAACGAACCGGAGACCTACGCCCTGCTCTGCGCCGGCGCACAGCAGGACCGCCACGAGTTCATCCGCCGCGCGGCGGTCTGGATGATCGCCGACGGATGGCCGGACGAGCCGGGTGCACTGACGCTGCTGCGGGGCTGCGCGATGAACGACACCCACGAGATCGTCCGGCGAGCGGCGGTGCAGGCGGTCGCCGTGGGCTGGCACGACGACCCGGAAACGCTGGGCCTCCTGCTCGGCCGCGCCACGGACGACCCACACGAACACGTCCGCGCGGGCGTCCTACGCTCGATAGCCAGCGGCTGGCACGACGACGCGGCGACCTTGCCGCTGCTGGTCCGCCGCGCGACCGCCGAGCAGCACCCGGCCGTCCGCTCCCTGGTCCTCCAGATCATCGTCTCCGGCTGGCCGGTCACCGCGGAGTCGCTGCACACGGCCCTGACCCTGGCGGCCGGCGACCCGGCACCCGCGGTGAGACTGACCGCGGTGCAGGCACTGGCCCGCTTCTGGCACAGCGACGCCGCGGTCGCGGCCCTGCTCCACCGCCTCGCAACAGACGACCCGGACGAGGACATCCGGCAAGCGGCCCACACAGCGGCCCGCTGAGCCCCGCCCGCGGCCCTGCGTTAGACGAGGACGTCGGGTAGGTGGGGCTGGTACATGCCTTGAGCGAGGACTTCGACGAAGACATGGGGCCAGGCGGTGCTGGTCCGTCCGGGTCCGGACACCGCGCTGCTCGATCTGCCCCGCTGTTGCGTGGCGATCGGGTCGCGGCGAGGCAGGCCGGCGGGCCGCGGACCCTCACCCGTTGGGCTGGCCGGCTTGGCGGTCAGTCGGATGGTTGGGCGGCCTCGACCGGCAGCAGTCGGCCGCCCTTGAGGTCCGTCGGGTCTGTTGTTTCGCGCCAGCCGGCCGGCCAGTCGGCGTGGCGGGTGCGGTCGGCGCGGCGGGCGTCGGTGAAGTCTGGTTCTGTCGCGAACTCCGCGTCGGTGAACCAGGCCTCGCCGCCGAACTCGGCGTGGTCGAACTCCGCGTCGCGGTGGAACTTCGCGTCGCTGAAGGCCGCCGCCTCCGCGAACGAGACCGCGCTGAAGTTGGCTCGGCGGTGGAACGTGGTCTCGCGGAAGCCGCCCACCCCCGTGAACCGGGCCGTGCGGAACAGCGCCCGGCCCAGGAACGTCGCGGCGGCGAAGCCGGCGGCCCGGCCGAACACCACGTCGCTGAACTCAGCGTCGTGTGCGAAGACCGCGCGGTCGAAGTCGGCGACCGCCCCGAACGAGGCCTCCTCGAACGTGACCACGCCCTGGAACCGCACGTCGTCGAACCGCGCCGGACCGTCGAACCGCACCTTGCCGAAATCGACCTGTGCGGCGAAGACGGCGCCCGCGAAGCTCGCCGCGTCGGCGAACGAAGCACTGTCGAAGCGGGTTCGGCCGTCGAAGGTCGCCCTGGTGAAGACAGCGCGGTGCAGCCGGCCCCGTTCGATGCTCCAGTCGACCAGCCGCGCGCCCGTGAGGTCGATGTCGATGCCCGGCCAGAACGTCTGCTCAGGGCTCCCGGCGACATCCGCGTCGGCGCTGCCGGGTGGACAGCAGAGGTGTCGCGTCAGGATGCCCTGCGCCGTGACCCGGACCTGGAGCTGCTCGTTCGGATCCCGGCCACCGTTGCGGGCACCCCGCTGACCCGGCGCGACCGGCGGCGCGAACGGCATGCGCAGCAGCGCACAGACCACGTTGACGATGGGCTGCCGCTGCCCGACGTTGTCCTGGGCCAACCGGTCCAGGGCGTAGAGGGCGCCGAGCCGCACCGCCGCGTCCGGCGAGCCGAGCAGCTCGACCGCCTTCGTGTAGAGCTCCGTCACCCGCCGCTCCCGCGCGTCCTGCTCGGTGTGGGCCTGGGTCTGCTGCGCCAACTCGTACGCCCGCTCCGCCAGCCGCTGCCGGCGCACCGCGAGCAGGAGCGCCGCCAGCCCGCCGGCAGCCGCCACATATCCGACGCCGTACTTGATGGCGTCGATCCGCAGCGTCGACCGTTGCGCCGCCGTGGGTGCGTCGCCGGCCACCTGCAGCATCCACAGCAACGCCGTGAGTCCGAGGGCCATCGTCGCGACCACGGCGGTCGCGATGCCACGGTCGGTCACCAGCCAGGGCAACCGATCCTCGCCGGCGGTCGCGGGCCCGCGCGTCCACATAGCTGCATGGTGCCTCACCCGATCAAGCGCTCACGAGACCTCCGACTGGTGTTCCGGGCCCAGGGCGATGCGGGCGATGTCGGTCAGGGCGTCGTTGTCCGTGCGCCAGTAGCCGCTGTGGCCGTGGGCGTCGCCGTCGAAGACCTGGGCGCCGAAGGATGGGTCCGTCGGGTTGCGGCCGAACCACAGGTGTTCGTAAGGGCCCGTGTCGAACGGGTCGCGGAAGCGGGTCAAGGGCTCCCGCCAGCCCGGCGCCAGGTAGGCGATCGGGTCGTTGGGCGCCGTGCTCGACCAGATGTCGGTCGCCGGCCGGCCCAGGTCTGTCGCGTGGTCGACGCCCACGCCCGGTGAGCCCACGAAGACCAGGTCGTCGGCTGCCAGGCCGGTCGTGCGGACCGTCGTGCCCACCGTCAGCGAGCCGTAGCTGTGGCCCAGCACCGTCTGCTGCGCCGGTGGGCCCTCGTGGGTCGCGCGTAGGCCCTCCGCGAAGTCGTGCAGTGCCGGCCCCGCCGCCTGTGCCTTCGCCGTGAACATCGCCTCGTCGAGGAACGACGGTGCGTCGTAGTCGAGCCAGAGCACCGCCGCCGTGCGTTGGCTCGGGTCCAGCGCCGCCGCGCGGGCGGCCACCGCCTCCACGCGGCTCAGGTCGTCGCGGACCGCGCCCAGGCTGGCCGTCATGCCCGGCACGTAGGTCAGGACGTTGTCGGCCCTGTCGGGGTCGCCGACCGCGAGCACCACCCGGCCGTCGTCCTCGGCGACCAGGCTCAGGAGATAAGCCCGCTCGCCTGTCTCCGCCCGGAGTCGCGCGTCGACCGCGTCGATGCCCGACATCAGGCCGACCAGCCGGTGGCTCGCCGAGACCGCCCCGTGGCGGGGCATCGCCGTGCGGACCGCCTCGGCCCGTTCCCGCACCAGGGCCGCCCGTTGCCCCGCGAGCAGGGACCGGTTGGCCTGGTCGCGGGCCGCCACCGGCACCCCGTGGAGCCGGCCCACGTAGGCCGGCTGGTGCACGACCAGCCACCGCCGCTCGGTCTCGGACAGACCCGCCCACCAGCGCCGCACCGCGTCGGGCCGGGCGCCGAGCGGCGGGCGGAACCGCGGCGGCGTCGTCGGCCAGCCCGCGGCGGCCGCTGCCGCGAGCCGGTCGAGGTGGGTGGCGGCCGCGCGGTCGGCCGCCGAAGCCGCGTGCAGGGCGTCGGCTATCCCGGCCCCGACCCGGTCAGCCGCGCGCAGCGCGGCCGCCCGGTCGATCCCCGTGACCGTGACATCCGGCGCCGTGCGCCCCGACCGGTCGATCTCGACGTGGGCGGGCCCGGCCGACGACACCGCGGCCGCGAGCATGCCCCGGGCCCGCACCAGCGCCGCCGCGAGGCCCGACAGCACCTGGTCGGTCTCGACGAACGCCGACCGGGCCGCGTCGAGCGGCGCGCGTAACCGCCGCACATGATCACCCGCCGCCGAACCGGCCGCGCCCTGCCACCCGTCGGTGACCCGACCGGCCACCGCGCCGAGCGCCGCCGCCCGCTGCCCGACCGCGTCGGCCAACCGGCTCCACGCGGCGCCCGCCGCCCGCCAGGCCCCCGGATCGGCCTGCCACAACTGCGCGTAGGTCACCACCGCCCGCTCACCCCACCCGGTGGAGCCGCCGCGCGGCCCGCAGGTCGGCGTCTTCGTAGGACTGGGCCGCCTCCCGCAGCAGCCCACCGGAGTGCGCGACCCGACCGGCGGCCGCGCCCAACTCCGCCGACACCGCGCCGGCCAGCCCGACCAGGGCGGCCCCGGCGGCCCACGACGGCGCCGGCACGATCAGGTCGGAGCCGCCGACCACCGACGCCAGCGCCCGGGCGACCGAGTCGAGGTCGCCCGCCCGGTCGCGCAACAGCCCGGGATCGACCCGGAGATCACCGTCCACGTCCCACCTCCCAGCAGCGAGAACCACACGCTAGAAGGGCGGCAAGCCCGGAAGGCGAGCCTGTGGACAACGCCCGACCCGAGGGCGGCGGCGCTGTCCACAAGGCTTCCCCACCGCGTACACCTCGTGCTAATAGGCTGGACCGATGATCGTCGCTGTCGGGATCGACGTGGTCCTCGTCGAACGGTTCACCGGAGCGCTGAGCCGCACACCGCTGCTCGGTGACCGGCTGTTCACGGAGTCGGAGCGCTTCACGAGTGCCGGCAACCAGCGCTCGCCGGAGTCCCTGGCGGCCCGGTTCGCCGCCAAGGAGGCCGTGGCCAAGGCCCTCGGCGCACCCGCCGGCCTCCGCTGGCACGACTGCGAGATCGTCACCGACCCCGACGGCCGACCCTGGCTCACCGTCAGCGGCACGGTCGCCGCGGCGGCCGCCGAGCGCGGTGTCAACCGGTGGCACCTGAGCCTCTCGCACGACGGCGGCATCGCCTCCGCGATGGTGGTGGCGGAGCAGTGAGGCCGGCCTGGCGGGTCGCCGACGTGCGCGCGGCCGAAGAAGCGCTGATGGCCCGCCTCCCGGAGGGCACCCTGATGCAACGCGCCGCCGCGGGCCTCGCCCGCCGCTGCGCACTCCTTCTCGAGCAGGTGTACGGCGCCCACGTCACGCTCCTCGTCGGCGCGGGCAACAACGGCGGCGACGCGCTGTACGCCGGCGCCATCCTGGCGAGAAGAGGAGCCGCCGTCACCGCCGTCCTCCTCGATCCGGCGAAAGCCCACGAAGAGGGCCTCCAAGCCCTCAGGCAGCAAGGCGGCCGCACCGCGGACAACCCGCCGGCCACCATCGACCTCCTCGTCGACGGCATCGTCGGCATCGGCGCCAAGGGCGGCCTCCGCGACGCCGCCGCGGCCGCCCTCCACAAAGCAACGGACCGCGGCCGACGCCCCACCATCGTCGCCGTCGACGTCCCCAGCGGCGTCGACGTCGACACGGGCGACGTACCCGGAAAAGCCGTTCAAGCCGACGTCACCGTCACCTTCGGCTGCCTCAAGCCGGCCCACGTCGTCGGCCCGGCCGCCCCGCTCGCCGGCGAGGTCGAGCTGGTCGACATCGGCCTGCGCCCCTGGCTGCGCGCCGACCCGGCCGTCCTCGTCCCGGACCGCGCCGACATCGCCGAGGCCCTGCCGAAGCACCGCCCGACCGACGAGAAGTACACCCGCGGCGTCGTCGGCGTCGCCACGGGCTCGAAGACCTACCCCGGCGCCGCGATCCTCTCGACGGCCGGTGCCCTCGCCGGCCCGACCGGCATGGTCCGCTACGCCGGCACCGCCCGCCAGTACGTCCTGCAGGCCCACCCGAGCGTCATCGCCACCGACCGCATCACCGACGCCGGCCGCGTACAGGCCTGGGTGATCGGCAGTGGTCTCGGCACCGACGCCGCCGCCGCGACCGCCCTGCGCACCGTGCTCGCCACCAGCCTCCCCGTCGTGCTCGACGCCGACGCGCTCAACCTGCTCGTCGACGGCGCGATGGCCGACCTGATGCGCGGGCGCAACGCGCCGATGGTGCTCACCCCGCACGACCGCGAGTTCGCCCGGCTGGCGGGCGAGGCGCCCGGCCCCGACCGGGTCGCCGCCGCGCTGAAGCTGGCCGCGCACACCAACGCGGTGGTCCTCCTGAAGGGTGACCGCACGATCGTGGCCACCCCGAGCGGCACCGCGTACGCCAACCCGACCGGCTCACCCGCACTGGCCACCGGCGGCACCGGCGACGTCCTGGCCGGCCTCCTCGGCTCCCTGCTGGCCGGCGGCCTGCGCCCCGAGGTGGCCGCCGTCACAGCCGCCTACCTGCACGGACTCGCCGGCCGCGAAGCCGCCCGGCACGGGCCGGTCGCCGCGCCCGACGTCGCCGCCGCCCTCCGCCCCGTCCTCGCCGACCTCGCGTCACCTGACGCAGCGGCAGCTACCCACAAGTAGGCTGGGCCTCATGTGGCAAGCCGAAGTCCGCGTCGACCTCGACGCGATCCGTGCCAACGTGGCCCGGCTGCGCGCTGGCACGGATGCCGCGGTGATGGCGGTCGTCAAGGGCGACGGTTACGGCCACGGCATGGTCCCGGCCGCGCGGGCGGCGATCAAGGGCGGCGCGACCTGGCTCGGCGTCTGCACCCTCGACGAGGCGCTTGGCCTGCGCCGGGCCGGCATCACCACGCCCGTGTTGGCCTGGCTGCTCGCCCCTGGCCTGCCGCTGCACGAGGGCGTCGCCCACGACATCGACCTGAGCGCCGCCAGCCTCGGCCAGCTCGACGAGATGATCAAAGCTGGCCAGCAGGCGCGCAAGCCCACCCGGGTGCACCTCAAGATCGACACGGGCCTGTCCCGGGGCGGCGCCACCGCCGACGACTGGCCCGCGCTGGTCGAGGCGGCCGCCAAGGCCCAGGCCGACGGCGCGATCGAGATCGTCGGGATCTGGAGCCACTTCGTCTACGCCGACGCGCCCGGCCACGAGACCATCGACCACCAGCTCGACGCCTACCGCGACGCGCTGGCCGTGGCCGAGCGCCTGGGCGTGCGCCCGCGGTTGCGGCACATCGCCAACTCCGCCGCCACCCTGACCCGGCCCGACGCCCACTTCGACCTCGTACGCCCGGGCATCGCGGTCTACGGTCTGTCGCCGGTGCCCGGCGAGCAGTACGGCCTGCGCCGCGCGATGACCGCCCGCGCCCGGATCATGCTGGTCAAGCGGGTGCCCGCCGGCACCGGCGTCTCCTACGGCCACACCTACACCACGACCCGCGAGACCACGCTCGCCGTCGTCCCGCTCGGCTACGCCGACGGCGTGCCGCGGCACGCGTCCAACGTCGGTCCGGTCGCCATCGGCGCCGGCCGGCACACCATCGCGGGCCGGGTCTGCATGGACCAGATCGTCGTCGACGTCGGCGACCAGCCGGTCGCGCCCGGCGACGTGGCCACCCTGTTCGGCAGCGGCGACGGCGGCGCACCCACCGCCGACGACTGGGCGGCCGCCATCGACACCATCAACTACGAGATCGTGACCCGGTTCGGGAGCAGCAGGGTTCCCCGGGTCTACGAGGGCGAGGACGGTGAATGAGTACCCGACGCCGCGCGGGAATCGTCGGCGCGGTGGTCGGTCTGGCCGCGGCCGGCATCGCCACCGGCATAGCGGTCGAGCGTGCGGTCGTCCGGCGATCGAAGCGCGGCGTGACTGACCCCTATGTGGACGAGCCCTTCGACCGCCTGCCGTACGACGAGTCCCTGGCCGTCAGCACCGCGGACGGCACGGACATCCACGTCGAGGTGGTCGAGCCGACGGTGGCCGAGCCGAAGGAAGCCACCATCGTCTTCGTCCACGGCTTCTGCCTCGACATGGGCACGTTCCACTTCCAGCGCACCGCCCTGACCGCCCGCGGCGAGCACCGGATGGTCTTCTACGACCAGCCCGGCCACGGCCGCTCCGGCAAGCTCGAGACCGGCGAGTACGAGCTGCCCGCGCTCGGCGAGACGCTGCACGCGGTGCTCACGGAGACGGTCCCGGACGGCCCGCTGATCCTGGTCGGCCACTCGATGGGCGGCATGACCATCATGGCGTTCGCCGAGCTCTACCCGGAGTTCTTCGAGGACCGGGTCAAGGGCTGCGTGCTGATCGCGACCTCCGGTGGCCTCATCGACGAGACCCGGATCGGCCTGCCCGCGCTGATCGGCCGCGTCGGCGGCCCGCTGCTGCCGCTGGTCAACAGCGCGACCCGGCTCACCGGCCCGGCCATCGACCGCGCCCGGGTCGCGGCGACCGACCTGGCCTGGCTGCTCACCCGCCGGTACGGCTTCGGCGAGTCACGACCGAGCCCGTCGCTTGTGTCCTATGTGGAGAAGATGAACGCGCGGACCTCGGTCGACACCGTCGCCCGCTACCTGCGCACCCTCTACACGCACGCCCGCTACCCGGCGCTGGTCGCCCTCGAGCGCACGCCGACCATCATCATCGTCGGCGACAAGGACATGATCACTCCGGTCGCGCACTCCGAGGAGATCCTGCGGCACCTGCCGGACGCCGAGTTCGTGAAACTGAACGACAGCGGCCACGTCGTCATGCTGGAACACGCCGACGAGGTGAACGCGACGCTCATCGCCTTCCTGGAGAAGATTTCCAAATGATCGAGCTGACCACAGTGGACGACACCCGGGCGTTCGGTGCGCGCCTGGCCGCGCTGCTGCGCCCCGGCGACCTCGTCGTGCTCACCGGCCCGCTCGGCGCCGGCAAGACGGCGCTGGTCCAGGGCATCGGCGCCGGACTGCACGTGACGGGCGACATCACCTCGCCGACGTTCGTGATCGCCCGGGTGCACCGGCCCGACCGCGCGCGGGGCGGCGTCATCCCGCTGGTGCACGCCGACGCGTACCGGATCGGCGCCGCCGCCGACTCGATCGCCGAGATCGACGGCCTCGACCTGGACGCGTCGATGGACGACTCGGTCACCGTCGTCGAGTGGGGCGAGGGCGTCGTCGAGCAACTGCGCGACGACCACCTGCGGGTACGCATCGACCGGCGCGACGACGACACCCGCGTGATCGCGCTCGAGCCGACCGGAGGAGACTGGGCCGCCCGGATCACGACTCTCACCCAGGACGCCCCGGTGAACCTGCACGACCTGCTGCCGCCGGAGTGGCGTGCCGCGCTGGCGCCGCACCTCGACCCGGCCGCCACCGCCGACCTCGGCGCGTTCGTGGCCGCCGAGTACGCGGCGACGACGGTGTTCCCCCCGCTGCCCGACCTTTTCACGGCTTACCAGCTCTGCCCGCCCGCTGACACTCGCGTCGTGATCCTGGGCCAGGACCCCTACCACAAGGCCGGCCAGGCACACGGGCTCAGCTTCAGCGTCCAGGCCGGTGTGCGGGTGCCGCCGTCGCTGCGCAACGTCTACAAGGAGCTCGCCGCCGACCTCGGCGCGGCCGCGCCCGACGGCGGTGACCTGCGTGGCTGGGCCAGGCAAGGGGTGCTGCTGCTCAACGCGGTGCTGACGGTGCGCGAGGGGGCCGCGGGATCGCACGCCAACAAGGGCTGGGAGGCGTTCACCGACGCCACGATCAGGGCGCTGCAGGACCAGCCCGACCGGGTGGTCTTCCTGCTCTGGGGCAGCTACGCCCGCAAGAAGGCCGCGCTGGTCACCAACCCGGCCCACGTGGTGCTGGAGGCAGGTCACCCGAGCCCGCTCAACCCGCGTGGTTTCCTGGGCAGCCGCCCGTTCAGCGCCGCCAACAAGGCCCTCGCCGACGCGGGCCTGACCCCCATCGACTGGAGCAGGTCCGCCTGACGAGCAGGTGGACCACCGCGCCGGATAAGGTGCATATCGTGCTCGTTCTCGTCCTCGACACGTCGACCCCCGCGGTGACCGCGGCCGTGGCCGACGTCACCCCGACCGGTCATGCCGTGGTCGCCGAGTTGCGCGCGGTCGACGGGCGGGCGCACGGCGAGCTGATGGCACCCGAGATCGACGAGGTGCTGCGCAAGGCGGGCGCGTCCGTCCGCGACCTGCGCGCGATCGTCGCGGGCACCGGCCCCGGCCCGTTCACCGGCCTGCGGGTGGGCCTGGTGACCGCGGCCAGCATGGGCCAGGCATTGGGCATTCCGGCTCACGGTGTCTGCTCGCTCGACGCCATCGGCGGCGTGCCCGGCCAGGTGACGCTGGTGGCGACGGACGCCCGCCGGCGCGAGGTCTACTGGGCGCTCTACGACCAGGCCGGCGCCCGGGTCGAGGGTCCGCACGTCGACCTGCCCGAGGCGGCCGTCGAGCGGGCCGCCGGGGCCACCGTCGCGGTCGGCGACGGCGCGATGAAATACGCCGACCGGCTCGGGCTCGAGGTGCGCGACGAGCCGCGCTACCCCCGGGTCGACGCGTTCGTGCGACTGGCCGCCGAGCGCGTCCGAGCCGGTGCCCCCAGCGAGCCGCTCACTCCGCTCTATCTCCGCCGCCCGGACGCCGTCGCGGCGGGAGGGCACAAGCCGGTGCTGCGGTGACCGTCACGCTCAGCCGGCTGCGCTGGTGGCACATCGCGGAGTTGCTGCCGATCGAGCAGGACCTGTTCGGCGACGAGAAGTGGTCGGCCGGCATGTTCTGGAACGAGCTGTCCAGCGGCCACTTCTACCTGGTGGCCGAGGACGAGGACGGGCGCGTCCTGGGTTACGGCGGTCTGGCCGTCAACGCCGACGAGGCCTGGATCCAGAACATCGCGGTACGACGGGACGCGCAGCGCCAGGGCATCGGCCGCCGGATGCTCGAGGCGCTGCTGGCCGAGGCCGAGCGCCAGCGGGCGCGGGCCGTGCTGCTCGAGGTCGCCGTCGACAACGCGCCGGCCCAGAAGCTCTACGCCACCTACGGTTTCGAGCCGATCGGCGTACGCCGTGGCTACTACCAACCAAGCAACACCGACGCGCTGGTGATGAGACGTGACTGACGAACCTCTGGTCCTCGGCATCGAGACCTCCTGCGACGAGACAGGCGTGGGCATCGTCCGTGGGACGACCCTGCTCGCCGACGCGCTCGCGTCCAGTGTGGACCTGCACGCGCGGTTCGGTGGCGTGGTCCCCGAGGTGGCCAGCCGGGCGCACCTCGAAGCCATGGTGCCGACCATGCAGCGGGCGCTCGACGAGGCCGGCGTGACGCTCGCCGACGTCGACGCGATCGCCGTGACCTCCGGCCCGGGTCTCGCGGGCGCACTGCTGGTCGGTGTCGCCGCGGCCAAGGGCTACGCGGTCGCGGCCGAGAAGCCGGTCTACGGCGTCAACCACCTGGCCGCGCACGTCGCGGTCGACACCCTGGAGCACGGCCCGCTGCCCGAGCCGGCGATCGCGCTGCTGGTCTCCGGCGGGCACTCGTCGCTGCTGCTGGTCGACGACCTGGCCGGCGGGGTGACGCCGCTCGGCTCGACCATCGACGACGCGGCGGGCGAGGCGTTCGACAAGGTGGCCCGGCTGCTCGGCATGCCGTTCCCCGGCGGCCCGCCGATCGACAGGGCGGCCCGCGACGGGCAGGCCACCATCGCCTTCCCGCGTGGCCTCACCGCGGCCAAGGACCAGGCCGCGCACCGCTTCGACTTCTCCTTCAGCGGCCTCAAGACCGCGGTGGCCCGCTGGGTCGAGGCCCGCGAGCGGGCGGGGGAGCCGGTGCCGGTCAACGACGTGGCGGCCTCGTTCCAGGACGCGGTCTGCGACGTGCTGACCGCGAAGGCGATCGACGCCTGCCGCCAGCACGGCGTCGACACGCTGGTGATCGGCGGTGGCGTGGCCGCCAACTCCCGGCTGCGCGCGCTGGCCGAGGAGCGGGCCGCGAAGGTCGGCATCACGGTGCGGGTGCCGCGCCCCAAGCTGTGCACCGACAACGGCGCGATGGTCGCCGCGCTCGGCTCGCACCTGGTCGCCGCGGGTGTCCGGCCCAGTCGGCTGGATCTGCCGGCCGACTCCGCGATGCCGTTGACGCTCGTGAGTGTGTAGTGTCCGGCAACGTGATCGTCCGCATGTGGGAGGCCCGCGCCGAGCGCAACCGCCTGCCCGAGCTGGTCGAGTGGGTCTGTGACACCGCCCTCCCGCGGGTCGAGGTGAGCCCCCTGCACATCGCGAGCGAGGTGTTCTCGTCGTCCGACGACCGCTGCGTCGTGATTTCCAAATGGCGCGGTGAGCCCGAGGGCCTGCCCGCCCCGCCGACACGGCTGGTAGCCAGGGCTCCGCACGAGTGGGACTTCACCCAGGTAGACCGATAAATCAGTGGCGTGGCCCGAAGTTGATCATTTAGCTTCGGGCTGTTATGCGGCCCTTACCCGTCGCCGATCCCGGCGATCCCGACGTCCGGTCGGCCACCAGATACCTCCTGTGGCTGGCGGCCCGCAACTGGCGTCCGCTCTCCGCGGCGATCGTCTTCGCGACGCTCTGGATGGTCAGCCAGGCGCTCGTCCCGGCCACCGTGGGTCGGGCGATCGACGCCGGCCTGACCGCCCGCGACCCCGGCGGGCTGCTGCGCTGGGGCGCCGTGCTGCTCGGCCTCGGCATCGTCACCGGCGCGACCGGCATCCTGCGCCACCGGATGGCGGCGTTCAACTGGCTCTCGGCCGCCTACCGCACCGTACAGCTCACCGTCCGGCAGGCCAACCGGGTCGGCGCCACGCTGCCCAAGCGGCTCGCGACCGGCGAGGTCGTCAGCATCGGCACGTCCGACATCAACCACATCGGCAACGCGCTCGACATCACCGCCCGCGGCACCGGCTCGCTGGTCGCCGTGGTCACCGTCGGCGCCATCCTGCTGAACACGTCGGTGCCGCTCGGCCTGGTCGTCGTGCTCGGCGTGCCGGTGATGATGCTCGTGGCCGGCAGCCTGATCAAGCCGCTGCAGCGCCGCCAGCAGGTCTACCGCGACCAGGAGGGCAAGCTGACCACCCGCGCCGGCGACATCGTCACCGGCCTGCGGGTGCTGCGCGGCGTCGGCGGCGAGGCGACCTTCGCCGGCCGCTACCGGGCCGAGTCGCAGGACCTTCGATCCGCCGGCGTACGCGTCGCGCGGATCGAGTCGCTGCTGGCCGCCTCGGAGATCCTGCTGCCCGGCATGTTTCTCGTGCTGGTCACCTGGCTCGGCGCCCGGTTCGCCCTGCGCGGTGAGATCACCGCGGGCGAGCTCGTCGCCCTGTACGGCTACACGGCGTTCCTGGTCAGCCCGCTGCGCCAGCTCACCGAGGCGATCGACAAGGTCACCAAAGGGCACGTCGCGGCCCGCCGGGTGGTGCGGATGTTCACGCTCCAGCCCGAGTTCAGCTCGCCGGCCACGCCGCGGACCGCGCCGCCCGGGCCGCTGGCCGACCCCGAGTCCGGCCTGACCATCCAACCTGGACGGTTCCTGGCGGTGGCCGCCAAGGATCCGGGTGACGCGGCCGCGATCGCCGACCGGCTCGGCCGGTTCGCCGACGGCGCGGTCACCCTGTCCGGCGTACCCCTGGCCGACCTCGACCTCGCCGACGTGCGCGGGCGCATCCTCGTCGCCGACAACGACGCGCGGCTGTTCGCGGGCCCGCTGCGCGGCGAGCTCGACCCGCGCGCGGCGGGCGACGGCGCCGTCGCCGCGGCCCTCGACACCGCCAGCGCGGTCGACGTGGTCGACGCGCTGCCCGCGGGCCTCGACGCCCTCGTCGCCGAGCGGGGCCGGGAGTTCTCGGGCGGCCAGCAGCAGCGGCTCAAGCTGGCCCGGGCGCTGGTCGCCGACCCCGAGACCCTGGTGCTGGTCGAGCCGACCAGCGCCGTCGACGCCCACACCGAGGCCCGGATCGCCGCCCGCCTCGGTGCCGCGCGGGCCGGCCGCACCACGGTCGTCTGCACCACCAGCCCGCTCGTCCTCGATCGCGCCGACGAGGTGGCCTTCGTCGTCCACGGTCGCGTGGTCGTCACGGGCACCCACCGCGAGCTGCTGCGCGACCGCCCCGACTACGCCGCCGCCGTCACCCGGGAGGAAGACGAATGAGCAACCAGCTCCCGGTCGCGGACGCGGCGGAGGTCCGCCGGTACGCGCGCCGCCTGGTCCGCCGGCACCCCCGCGAGCTCGGCCTCGCCCTCGGCCTGCACGGGCTCGCGGCGGTCGCGGGTCTGGTCGCGCCGCGGCTCCTCGGCAACCTCGTCGAAGGGCTCTCCACCGGCACCACCACGCGCACCGTCGACGAGATCGCGGTGGCCATCGCCACCTTCGTGGTGGCCCAGGCGGTGCTGACGCGGTTCGCCAGCTTCTGGTCGGCCCGGCTCGGCGAGCGGGTGCTGGCCGAGCTGCGCGAGGAGTTCGTCGACCGGATCCTCGCCATTCCACTGTCCACGGTGGAGCGCGCCGGCACCGGCGACCTGCTGACCCGCACGTCGCGCGACGTCTCGGCGCTGTCGCACAGCGTCCGTTTCGCCATGCCCGAGACGCTGATCGCGCTCGTCACCGCGGCGTTCGTGGTCGGCGCGATCGTGCTGACCAGCCCGTTGCTGGCCCTGCCCTGCCTGATCGCGGTGCCGATGCTCTGGTTCGGCACCCGCTGGTACCTGCGCCGGGCGCCGGCCGGCTACCTGCGGGAGAACGCCGCCTACTCGGACATCACCGACGGCATCAGCGAGACCGTCGAAGGCTCCCGCACCACCGAGGCGCTGCGGCTGCAGGACCGTCGCCGCGCCCGCACCGACGCCGACATCGCCCGGTCCTACGCCGCCGAGCGCTACACGCTGATGCTGCGTACCGTCTGGTTCCCGATCGTCGAGGTCGGCTACGTGGTGCCGGTGGTGGCCACGCTGCTCTTCGGTGGCTGGTTCTACCTCGAGGGTTGGGTGACGCTCGGTCAGGTGACCGCGGCGACGCTCTACGTGCAGGCCCTGGTCGACCCGCTCGACCGCCTGCTCTCCTGGCTCGACGAGTTGCAGGTCGGCGGGGCGTCGCTGGCCCGCCTGCTCGGCGTCGCCGGCAAACCCGCCCCGGTGGAGTCCGGGGCGGCGCAGCCGCGGGGCGAGCGCCTGGTGGCCACGGACGTGCGATACGCCTATGTGGAGGGTCGTGACGTCCTGCACGGCATCGACCTGACCGTCGAACCGGGGGAGCGGCTGGCCATGGTCGGCCCGTCCGGCGCGGGCAAGTCGACGCTGGGCCGGCTGCTGGCGGGCATCCACGCGCCCACCGCCGGCTCGGTCACCGTCGGCGGCGTCCCGCTCGTGGACCTGCCGCTGGGCGACCTGCGCTCGCGGGTCGCGCTGGTGACCCAGGAACACCACGTCTTCATCGGCACGATCCGCGACAACCTGGTGATGGCCCGGCCGGGCGCGACCGACGACGAGGTGCGGGCCGCGCTGGCCGCGGTCGACGCGCTCGACTGGGTCACCGCGCTGCCGTCCGATTTGGACACCGTGGTAGGCACAGGCGGGCAGGCGGTGCCGCCGGCCCAGGCCCAGCAACTCGCGCTGGCGCGCCTCGTGCTGGCCGACCCGCACACGCTGGTGCTCGACGAGGCGACCTCGCTGATCGACCCGCGGGCCGCCCGGCACCTGGAACGGTCACTCGCCGCAGTCCTGGCGGGGCGCACCGTGATCGCCATCGCGCACCGGCTGTTCTCGGCGCACGACGCCGACCGGGTGGCGGTGGTGGAGGACGGGCGGATCACGGAGCTCGGCTCGCACGCCGAGTTGGTCGCGGCCGGGGGCTCGTACGCGGCGCTCTGGCGGTCCTGGCACGGCGCCGAGGAGCCTTCCGCCCAGAATCGGCGCGAAAGTCCTTATTCGACAGTGGCGTAACGGCTCGTCCTCAGCGGGTCACGGCCATGTATAGCCCCAGTAACAACAAGGTCACGGCGGCGATCGCGAAGATAACAAGTAGGTCCCGGTGCACCCGGCCCGGCTTCTCAGGAAGCGGCGGAAGATCGCTGGTTACGACGGCGAGATCACGGAGCGTACGGGCGCTGTAGGCGTTGTCGACACGGTCGGTGAACTCTTCCAGCGTGAGGCGACCGACGGCGGTGTGCTCCTGTAACAGTTCGACCACGCGCTGTCGATCGTCGTCCGACGCACGAGTATCCAAAGTCAACCTATCCCCTCTCCGCGGGCGAAAGCGTACGCTCTGAGAGCGCTTTCTCGCCTCGTACGAACGCGCTGTAGCCGGTTCCAGTGCCGTGACCGGATCGTTACGGCAGCGTGTCAGCCGCGCGAGGTTGCTCAACAAATGCGCGAGTATTTTGTGTTTCGGATCGCGAGGGTCCGGGAGGTCAACAGTGCCGTTCGCCCCCGCGCGGTCCGCTCAACGGCCATGAAGGAGTCCAAGGTTATGCGTAACCGATTTCTGTCGGTCGTCGTCGCCGCTGCTGCGGTCGGCGCACTGGCACTTGCGGGTTGTGGATCCGATGACGGCGGCAGTGGTGACGCCGGCGGCGGCACCGCGGCCAAGAAGGTCGGCGTGATCCTGCCCGACGCCGCGACCTCGCCCCGCTGGGAGGCCAACGACCGTCCGCTGCTCAAGGCGGCGTTCGACAGCGCCGGCATCACCGCCAACATCCAGAACGCCGACGGTGACAAGGCCAAGTTCGGCACCCTCTGCGACAGCATGATCAGCGAGGGCGTGTCCGTCCTCCTCATCGTCAACCTCGACTCTGACTCCGGCAGCGCCTGCCTGAAGAAGGCCCAGGGCGCCGGCATCAAGACGATCGACTACGACCGCCTGACCCTCGGCGGCGAAGCCTCGTACTACGTCTCCTTCGACAACGTCCAGGTCGGCAAGCTGATGGGCGAAGGCCTCACCAAGTGCCTGACCGACGCCGGCAAGACCAAGGCCAACATCGTCCAGATCAACGGCGACCCGACCGACAACAACGCCGCGCTGTTCAAGCAGGGCTACGTCGAGGGCCTCAAGCCGAAGGTGGACGCGGGCGACTACACCATCGTCGGTGACCAGACCGGTAAGTGGGACGCCACCGTCGCGGGCACCGCGTTCGAGCAGATCTACACCCAGGCCGGTGGCAAGGTCGACGGCGTCATCTCCGCCAACGACACCATGGCCCAGGGCATCATCGCCCGTCTGACCGCCAACGGCCTCAACGGCAAGGTGCCCGTCACCGGTCAGGACGCCAGCAAGGAAGGCCTCCAGGCCATCCTCTCCGGCAACCAGTGCATGACGGTCTACAAGGCCATCAAGAAGGAGGCCGACACCGCCTCCAAGCTCGCGATCGCGCTGATCAACGGCGAGACCCCGGGCAGCGACCTGGTCAACGGTTCGGTCAAGGACACCGTCCTGAACAAGGACGTCCCCTCGGCCCTGGCGACCCCGCAGGCCATCTACAAGGACTCCGTCAAGGACGTCATCGCGGACGGCTTCTGGAAGGCCAGTGACATCTGCACCGGCCAGTACGCCGCCCTCTGCACGTCGGCCGGCGTTCAGTAACCAACGCCAAGGGGCCCGGCGGGGATGACCTGCCGGGCCCTCTGGGCGCTTAAGGCCACGGTTACTGCCGGGCCGGGAAACAACTAGTGAGGTGACCATGACGGTGCCGGAGGCCGCCGCGGGGGCGGCGGCGACAACGGAGGACGCCGCACCGCTGCTTTCGTTGCGGGGTATCAACAAGAGCTTCGGCGCGGTCCACGTCCTGCAGGACGTGGACTTCGACGCATATGCGGGACAGGTGACCGCCCTCGTCGGCGACAACGGCGCGGGCAAGAGCACCCTGATCAAGGGGATCGCCGGCAGTCAGCCGTTCGATTCCGGGGAGTACGTCTTCGACGGCCACGCGGTCACGGTGACGAACCCCAAGCACGCCAACGAACTCGGCATCGAGGTCGTCTACCAGGACCTGGCGCTCTGCGACAACCTGGACATCGTCGACAACCTGTTCCTGGGCCGCGAGGTCACCAAGAACGGCATCCTCGACGAGGCGACCATGGAGCGCCGGGCTCAGGAGACGCTGGCGGGCCTGTCGGTCCGCACGGTGAAGTCCATCCGCCAGGTGGTCGCCAGCCTTTCCGGTGGCCAGCGCCAGACGGTGGCGATCGCCCGCGCGGTGATCTGGAACTCCAAGCTGGTCGTGCTCGATGAGCCGACCGCGGCGCTCGGTGTCGCACAGACCGAGCAGGTGCTGCGGCTCGTCCGCCAACTGGCCGACAACGGCCTCGCGGTCGTGCTGATCAGCCACAACCTCAACGACGTGTTCCAGGTGGCCGACCGGATCTCGGTCCTCTACCTGGGTCGCATGGCGGCGCAGATGAAGACCAAGGACGTGAAGAGCAACCAGGTCGTCGAGGTCATCACGACCGGTAGGTCGGACGCCATCGGCGGCATCACCAACGGGAACGGGGAGTTGAAATGAGCACCCCGACCAAGGTCGAAGCGACCGAGCCGGCCACCCAGCCGACGCCGCCGGCGGGCAACCCGATCGTCGGCGCCATCGGCGACTGGTGGGCCAAGGTCCGCGGCGGTGACGCGGGCTCGCTGCCCGCGACGCTGGGCATCATCGTGCTGGTCATCGTGTTCGCGTCGTTGCGGCCCAACACGTTCACCAACGCGTTCAACTTCGCCAACCTGATCCACCAGGCGGCGGCCGTCATCGTGATCGCGATGGGTCTGGTCTTCGTCCTGCTGCTGGGCGAGATCGACCTCTCCGCCGGTTACGCGGCGGGCACGGCGGCCGCGACGATGGGCATCGTCGTCACCCGATGGGGCTGGTCCTGGCCGCTGGGCATCCTGACCTGTCTGGTCACCGGTGCCGTGGTGGGTCTGCTGATCGGCCTGCTGGTCGCGAAGCTGGGCATCCCGTCGTTCGTCGTGACGCTGGCGGCGTTCCTCGCCCTGCAGGGCGTGCTGCTGAAGTTCATCGGCGAGGGCGGCACGATCCCGATCCGCGACGAGACGCTGCGGGCGATCAACAACAACGACATGCCCGTCTGGCTGGGCTGGGTGATGTACGCCCTGGTGGTCGGCGGCTACGCGGCGATCGTCCTGCGGCGCGGTGCCAAGCGCCGAGCCGGCGGCCTCTCCTACGAGGCGGTCCAGGTGACCCTGGCCAAGATCGTCTCGCTGGCGGTGCTGCTGGGCCTGGTGACGTACTGGCTGAGCATCGAACGCAGCCGCAACGCGGCCGTGACCTCGATCAAGGGCGTCCCCATCGTGGTGGCGGTCCTGCTCGTCCTGCTGGTCGGTCTGACCTTCCTGCTGACGAAGACATCCTTCGGCCGGCACGTGTACGCGGTCGGCGGCAACGCCGAGGCGGCCCGCCGGGCAGGCATCAACGTGGCGATGGTCAAGCTGGCCTGCTTCATGATCGGATCGACGTTGGCAGCGGTCGGCGGCATCATGCTCGCCAGCCGCGACAACTCGATCTCGCCGTCGACGGGTGGCGCGTCCACCCTGCTCTACGCGGTGGGCGCCGCGGTCATCGGCGGCACCAGCCTCTTCGGCGGCAAGGGCCGGATCGTCGACGCCATCCTGGGTGGCTTCGTGATCGCGATCATCATCAACGGCATGGGCCTGCTCAACCAGCCCTCCAGCGTCGTCTACATGGTGACCGGTCTGGTGCTGCTGGTGGCGGCCAGCGTCGACGCGATCTCGCGCCGGCGGGCTCGGTCTACCGGTCGGGTTTAGCTGTTTGTTGGGAAGGCCCGGCGGCTTTGGCCGCCGGGCCTTTTCTTTGGTCGCGGGTTGCTTGGGCGGATCTGGTTGTCGGGCTACGCCCGACGACGAGATTCGCCCCCTTCGGGCCCCGGGGGTGGGGGTAGGCAGGTCGGGTGTGGCGGTCCGGTCGGGGAAGTCGCGGGCCCGCCTGCCACGAGCCAACCGCCGGTCGGTCGCGGCGTGTGGGCAGGGAAGTTGCGTTACCGGCAACAAGACTTGGAACACGCTGTCATCAGCTCGCGGTTTGTTCGTGACCTGCGAGCCGATTGCGTGTTGGGGCGGCTGACGGCCTGGTCTCCTGACCGCTGTTGGCTTGGGGTCTGCTGGTGACGTGCGGGCCGATGGTTTGTGCGGCGGGTGATGGATCCCCGATCGTGCGCGTCGCCGCGCAACGGCTGGACAACCTAGCCGCGAGAACACCAGCCGCCCCCACCCCTGCCCCCGGGGGCGGGGTGGATCTCCTCGTCGGGCGTAGCCAGACCAATCAGGATCTCCGGATGGGGCCAAGGTGGAGCGCCCCACCGGACGAACGACCTTGGCCCCATCCGGAGATCCTGATGCCCTAAGGCGAAGCCCGACGAAGAGATCCACCCAAACGGCGCGCAACCAACGAAGACTACGAAGTAGCGATGAGAGCGACCGCCGCCCCGGTGAGATGCACCAGGTCCGACGGCGCCAGCTCCAACTGCAGCCCACGCTTCCCTGCCGACACGAAGATCGTCGCGTGCGCCATCGCCGACTCGTCCAGGACGATCGGTAACCGCGAGCGTTGGCCCAGAGGGGAGATGCCCCCGGTGACGTAGCCCGTCGCCCGCTCCGCGGCCGCCGGCTCCGCCATCGCCGCTTTCTTGCCTCCCAGCGCCGCCGCCAGGGCCTTCAGGTCAAGCGAGCGGGCTACCGGAACCACCCCGACGCCGAGCTGGCCGTCGATCGAGGCCACCAAGGTTTTGAAGACTCGCGGTGGGTCGATGCCCAGCGCCGCCGCCACCGCCTCCCCGTAGGACGGGGTTTTCGGGTCCACCGAATATGGATGCGTCGTGAACGGGACCTTCTCGCGGGTCGGTACCACCGTCGCAGGGGTTCCCTGGGCTCGCTTGGCCACCCTCGAAGGCTATAAGGCCACCGGCTGTGCCAGCACGGCGACCTGCGCGCCCGCCACGCGGGTCAGGAGCAGCGACGTTGACTCCCGGCCCGAGAGGCGCAGGTCGCGGCGGAACGCGGCCGGGTCGATCGCCGAGCCCCGCTTCAAGATCTCGACCGTGCCCACCTCGCGGGAACGCAACTCCGCCCGCAGCCGCTTGAGCGAGAACGGCAGCACGTCGGTCACCCGGAAGCAGCGCGCGAAACCGGTCGCCACCGCCGAGGGAGCCCAGACGTACGCGATCGTCGGGTCGCCCAACCGGCCCGAGACCAGCGACGCGAACTCGGCCACCAGGCCCGCCCGGACCACCGCGCCGTCCGGGTCGTAGAGGTAGTCGTCCACCGGGCCCACCGGGGCCGCCGCCGCGCCCGAGCCCGTCAGCGTGCCCGCCACCCCGCCCCGGAGCACCGTCGCCCGGCGGGGCACCGATGCCAGTGCCCCGCACCACAGCGTCGCCTCCACCACCTCGCGGTCCACGCTGACCAGCTCCGTCTCCGCGCCCGCCGGCACCCGGTCGTGGTCGAAACCCGGTGCCACCTTGACCGCCAGGCGCGGCACCCGGGCCGCCAGGCCCTCGACGAAGTCCCACGGCGGCGAGTACGCGGCCGGGTCGAACACCCGCCGCCCACCAGTCGCCCGGCGGGCCGGATCGCAGAACACCGCGTCGAACCCGCTCACATCGAACGTGGTGGCGTCGCCGTGCACGACCGAGAACAGCCCTGCGCCGTTGGCCGCCGCGACCTCCGCCGTGGCCTCGTCGCGTTCGACACCGACGACCCGGATCCCGGCCCGGGCGGCGGCCAGCGCATCAGCCCCGATGCCGCATCCGAGGTCGGCCAGGGAGCGCACCCCCGCCGCGACCAACCGCTCCGCCCGCCGCCGCGCGACCACCGCGCGGGTCGCCTGCTCGAGCCCCGCCCGGGTGAAGAACATGCCCGCGGCGTCCGGACCGAACTTCGTCACCGCCTGCCGGCGGAGGGTGGTTTGGGTCAGCGCCGCGGCCGCCAGGTCGGGCGGGACGCCCCGCGAGCGCAGCGCCGCCGCCGCGGCCAAGGGGTCACCGCCGGCCAGGGAAGCGGCCGCGGCGAGCGCGGCCTCGCCATCGGGGGTACGCAGGGCAGCCAGGCTCACGCCACCGATTCTCCCGCGGTGTGGCGAGCTGGCACTCTCCTTGACGGAGTGCTAGTCGCGGAATAACCTGCGATTAGCACTCTCGGTCTGAGGGTGCCAACAACGCCAGGCAGGCCCGGCACCCGCGACGACGGACCCGCCCTGGTGGCATGAGGCAAATTGGCGCCGGCCGGATCCTCGGCCGGCTACGAACCTGATACCCCAGGAGGGTATGCCCGTGACTACCGCGACCAAGGTTGCGATCAAGCCTCTCGAGGACCGGATTCTCGTCCAGGCCAACGAGGCTGAGACGACCACGGCGTCGGGCATCGTGATCCCCGACACCGCCAAGGAGAAGCCGCAAGAGGGCACCGTCATCGCCGTCGGCCCGGGCCGGGTCGACGACAACGGCAACCGCGTCCCGGTTGACGTGAAGGTCGGCGACACGGTGATCTACTCGAAGTACGGCGGCACCGAGGTCAAGTACGCCGGCGAGGAGTACCTGGTGCTCTCCGCCCGCGACGTCCTCGCGGTCATCGAGAAGTAACCAACCAGAAGCTGAAATGCGCGTCGCCCCGGACCGGTTCTGCCCGGGCCGGGGCGACGTGCGTTCGAAGGGACTTTAAATGGCGAAGATCCTGAGCTTCTCGGACGACGCCCGGCACCTGCTCGAGCACGGCGTCAACACCCTCGCGGACACGGTCAAGGTCACCCTCGGCCCCCGCGGGCGCAACGTCGTCCTCGACAAGAAGTTCGGCGCTCCGACGATCACCAACGATGGCGTGACCATCGCCAAGGAGATCGAGCTCACCAACCCCTACGAGAACCTGGGCGCCCAGCTCGTCAAGGAGGTGGCGACCAAGACCAACGACGTGGCTGGTGACGGCACCACCACCGCGACGGTCCTGGCCCAGGCGATGGTCCGCGAGGGCCTGCGCAACGTGGCCGCCGGCGCCAACCCGAGCGACCTCAAGCGCGGCATCGACGCGGCCGCGAACGCCGTGTCCGAGGCGCTGCTCGGCAAGGCCGCCGACGTCGACACCAAGGGCTCCATCGCCAACGTCGCCACCATCTCGGCCCAGGACGCCACCATCGGCGAGCTGATCTCCGAGGCGATGGAGAAGGTCGGCCGCGACGGTGTCATCACCGTCGAGGAGGGCTCGACGCTGGCCACCGAGCTCGAGATCACCGAGGGTCTGCAGTTCGACAAGGGCTACATCTCCCCGCACTTCGTGACCGACCCGGAGTCGCAGGAAGCGGTCCTCGACGAGCCGTACATCCTGATCACCACCCAGAAGATCTCCGCGGTCGAGGAGCTGCTCCCGCTGCTGGAGAAGGTCGTCCAGTCCGGCAAGCCGCTGCTGCTGGTGGCCGAGGACGTCGAGGGCCAGGCGCTCGCGACGCTCGCGGTCAACGCGGTGCGCAAGACGCTGAAGATCGCCGCCGTCAAGGCGCCAGGCTTCGGTGACCGCCGCAAGGCGATGCTGCAGGACATGGCGATCCTGACCGGCGGCGAGGTGATCGCCCCCGAGCTCGGCTACAAGCTCGACCAGGTCGGTCTCGACCAGCTCGGTTCGGCCCGCCGCATCGTCATCGACAAGGACAACACCACCGTCGTCGACGGCAAGGGCAACGACACCGAGGTCGCCGAGCGGATCTCGCAGATCCGCAAGGAGATCGAGGCCTCCGACTCCGACTGGGACAAGGAGAAGCTGGCCGAGCGGCTCGCCAAGCTGTCCGGCGGCATCGCGGTGATCAAGGCCGGCGGCGCCACCGAGGTGGAGCTCAAGGAGCGCAAGCACCGCATCGAGGACGCCATCGCGGCGACCAAGGCCGCGGTCGAGGAGGGCACCGTCCCCGGCGGCGGCGCCGCCCTGGTGCAGATCGCCTCGGTCCTCGACGGCGACCTGGGCCTGACCGGCGACCAGAAGACCGGCGTGTCGATCGTCCGCAAGGCGCTCAACGAGCCGCTGCGCTGGATCGCCGAGAACGCCGGCCACGACGGCTACGTCATCGTGGAGAAGGTCAAGGAGAAGGGCTGGGGCACCGGCCTCAACGCCGCGACCGGCGAGTTCGTCGACCTGGCCAAGACCGGCATCATCGACCCGGTCAAGGTGACCCGCAACGCGGTGCTCAACGCCGCGTCGATCGCCAGTCTGCTGCTCACCACCGAGAGCCTCGTGGTCGAGAAGCCGGAGAAGGCGGAGCCCGCCGAGGGCGGTCACGGCCACGGCCACGGCCACCAGCACGGCCCGGGCTTCTGACAAAACGATTACGAGATCCGCGCGGCCGGGGGCGACCCCGACCGCGCGGTTCTTTTTGGAGCACACTTGCCGCTGTGACACGCACGTCGTGGAAGTTCGGCGCGCTGGCCGGCGTGGCCGCCGCCGCTGTAGCGCTCGGCCTGGCCGAGGTGGTCGCCGTGTTGACCGGGTCGCGCAGCGCGCCCCTGGTCGCCGTCGGCGGGGTGGTCGTCGACCACGTCCCGGAGAGTCTCAAGCAGTTCGCGATCACCCTGTTCGGCGTGCACGACAAGACGGCCCTGCTGATCGGCACCGCCGTGCTGCTCCTCGCGTTCGCCGCGCTGATCGGCGCGCTGTCGGTGCGCTGGCCGGCGGCGGGCTTCGCCGGCATCGGGCTGTTCGCCGCGATCGGCGTCGCCGCCGCGCTGACCCGCCCGGACGCGGGCATCGGGGCCGCGTTCCCCGCACTGCTCGGCGCGGCCGCCGCGGGCGCCACCCTCTGGCTGCTGGTGCTGGGCCCGCTGGCGCCGGCCGAGGTCACCGCGCTCCCCGCACCGTCCGTGCAGGAGGAGGAAGAGGCCGTCGCCGGCCGGCGCCGGTTCCTGCGCAGCGGGCTGCTCTTCATCGCCGGTGCGGCCGTGCTCGGTTTCGCGGGCCGGTTGCTCTCGACGCGCCGCAGCGTCTCGTCGGCCCGTGCCGAGGTGCGGCTGCCCGCGCCGGCCAGCCCCGCACCCGAGGTCCCGGCCGGCGCCGACCTGCGGCTGGCCGACCTGTCCTCCTACGTCACGCCGAACGACGCCTTCTACCGGATCGACACCGCGCTCGTCGTGCCGCAGGTCGACCCGCTCGACTGGAGCCTGCGCATCCACGGCCGGGTGCGCAAGGAGATCCGGCTCAGCTACGCCGACCTGCTGGCCCTCCCGATGATCGAGCGGTACGTGACGCTGGCCTGCGTCTCCAACGAGGTCGGCGGTGACCTGATCGGCAACGCGCGCTGGCTCGGCGTGCCCCTGAAGCGGCTGTTGGACGAGGCGCAGCCGCTGGACGGCGCGGACCAGGTCGTCGGGCGTTCGGCCGACGGCTGGACCTGCGGCACGCCGACCGAGGTGCTGCGCGACGGCCGCGACGCGATGCTCGCCGTCGGCATGAACGGCGCGCCGCTGCCGATCGAGCACGGCTTCCCCGTACGCGTGGTCGTCCCGGGTCTGTACGGCTACGTGTCGGCGACGAAGTGGGTCGTCGAGCTGGAGGTGACCAGCTTCGCCGACTACGACGCCTACTGGGTGCCGCGCGGCTGGTCGGCCAAGGGTCCGATCAAGACGCAGTCCCGGATCGACACCCCGCGCGGCCGCGGCGACCTGAAGCCCGGCCCGGTCACCGTCGCAGGCGTGGCCTGGGCGCAGCACCGCGGTATCGCCAAGGTGGAGGTACAGGTCGACGACGCGCCGTGGCAGGAGGCCCGGGTGGCCCGCGCGGTCTCCGACGACACCTGGGTGCAGTGGTCCTGGCACTGGGAGGCCGAGAGCGGTGACCACGTGCTGCGGGTGCGGGCCACCGACAAGAACGGCGAGACCCAGACCAGCCAGCCGGCCGAGGTGATCCCGGACGGCGCCACCGGCTACCACACCGTGTCGGTCACCGTCGCGTAAACAACGGTCCGGGACCCTGACGGGGGTCCCGGACCGCGAGAATGGGGAGTGTCAGCTCGCGCGCCGCTGGGCCGGCGCGGGGGTGGGCCGGATCGCGGCCGGCACCGTTGACTTGTGGGGGCGGCCGAGGCGCGCCTCGAGCCGCTCGACATCGACCCGCGTCTGCCGCCGGTCGGCCAGGTCCTCCCAGCCGGTGGCCAGCAGCCGGAGCCGCTCTGACTCACTGAACCCGCCCCACACGCCGTAGGGCTCGCGCACCGCGAGGGCGTGCGCGGCGCACTCGGCGCGCACCGGGCAGGTGCCGCATACCATCTTGGCCTTCATCTCACGCCGGTTGCGGGACGAGCCGCGCTCACCGTCGGGATGGAAGAACTGGGCACTGTCGCGACCCCGGCAGGCACCCAGCCGCTGCCAATCCCAACGCTCGTCGATGGGCCCGGGCAGCCTGCGTACGTTGGACATCGGCAACCCCTCCTTCCGCGCGATACCTGGACTAGGGCCTCACTACCCCGAGCGGTGTCGCCTCACACGTGCCTGATCGATTCGATGCGCGCACCTACCGCATCGGCGTGGCGAACTGTCCGGAACTTTCCTGTTCTTTCCACTGAAACGCCGTAATGATCTCAGCGCTCCGTGGTCCTCTTCTATGAGGAGAGGAGGACCACCGTGCGTACTGTCCTCGTTTGCGTTCGGACATCGCAGGCCGCGCAGAACGTCAATGCGGCAGCGGCCCGGCTCGGAGTAGCCGGCGCCGTCAGAACTGCGGTATCCGAGCCCGAGGTATTGCTCCGTCTCGCCGAGCGCCCCGCTGATGTGGTGCTCGCGGACACCGCCGTCACCAGACCGGACACCGTCGGATTCACCCAGCGCGTGCTGGGCCGGGCACCCGGCGCGACGATCGTGCTCTTCGGGTCAGAGGACCCGCGGATCGCGGCCGCCGCCGTCAACGCCGGAGCCCGGGCCCTGATCCAGGGCACCGACCAGGACCTGGTCAGCGTCGTCGCCAAGACCGTGCTGCTGCTCTTCGTCGCCGGCCGCGTGCCGGCCGCGGTCGGCGGGCTCGCCGGCGCCGCGGCCGGGCGTAACGCCGGGCCGATGCGGATGCAGGCCGGTGTGGGCGCCGGCCACCCCCAGCTCGGCCTCGCCGAGGCGGCGTCCGCCGTCGTGCCGGTGCAGCGTGGTGACGTCGGGCCTGGCATCGACGTCCGCGACAACGCCGAGGAAGGTCGGTATTTCGGCCCCCAGGCCGACCCGGTCAACCGCTACGGGCGCGACGAGCCGGTCACCCGCCGCGCCGCGCTCACCGAGCGGGAGCTCCAGGTGCTGCGGGGCATGGCTGACGGGAAGAGCAATGCCGAGATCGGGCGCGAGCTGTTCGTGTCCGAAGACACCGTGAAGACCCACGCCCGCCGGCTGTTCCGGAAATTGGGCGCGCGGGACCGCGCGCACGCCGTAGCCGCCGGGTTCCGGTCGGGCTTGGTGGCCTGACCCGCGGACAGGCCGGCCGCACCCCTCTCCTTGGCCGGCCTACCGCGCGGTGATCACGATCCCGGGCTGCCCGTTCTGCCGGGTGGCTCGGGATCGTCGGCTTCGTCCGCCAGGGTGTCGTGGACGCCGTCCGCGTACCCCTTGGCGTATTCCCAGGTGACGTAGTGATCGGGATCGGGGTCGTAGGCAGGCTCGTGCACGCGGGGCCGGCCCGAGGTCAGCAGGTGCCGCAGGTTGCCGCGGAGCAGGTCCCAGTCGAAATAGTGGGGTTCGTGGCAGTCCTCACACTCGATGACCAGCCCGCGGATCCCGACAGGCCCGAGCAGGGCCTGGTAAACCTCGAGGTCGGCGAGGTCTTCGAGCACGTCCTGCCGCTCGACCTCGGTCAACGGGTCGAGTGCCGGGTCGTCGTCGCCCGCGTCGTCGGAGAGCCCCGCGGTGGGGTCGTCCTTGAACGGATCGATGGGCTCGTCGTTCACCCTTCCCACCGTAGTCGTTTTCCGGCCCAGCGCGCCTGCCCGGAGCGGGGCGCGCCGACCAGGCGCGGGTAAGCTGACGTATCGCGCCGCTGAGGGGACAAACCATGGACAACTCGCCCGTCAACGACCTGCCGTTCGGCACCTTCGAGGACCCGGGAGCCGGGCCCGCGGCGACCGTGCCGCTGGGCTTGACCTTCGACGACGTCCTCCTCCAGCCGGGCGAAAGTGACGTCGTGCCGGGACAGGTGGCGACCGGCACACTCCTCACCCGCAACGTGCGTCTCGGCATTCCGCTCATGTCCAGCGCGATGGACACCGTCACCGAGGCCCGCATGGCGATCGCGATGGCCCGCAACGGCGGCATCGGCGTGCTGCACCGCAACCTGTCGATGGAAGACCAGGCGCTCCAGGTCGACCTGGTCAAGCGCTCCGAGGCCGGCATGATCACCAACCCGGTGACCTGCAGCCCCGACGACACCATCCGCGACGTCGACGCCCTCTGCGGCCGCTACCGCATCTCGGGCGTCCCGGTGGTCGACAACGCCGGCGCGCTGGTGGGCATCGTCACCAACCGTGACATGCGCTTCGTCACCAACGGCAGCACCCTGGTGCGCGAGGTCATGACCCGGATGCCGCTGGTCACGGCCCCGGTCGGCGTGAGCAAGGACGAGGCGCTCGCGCTGCTGCGCACCCACAAGATCGAGAAGCTGCCGCTCGTCGACGACAGCGGCCGGCTGCGCGGCCTGATCACCGTGAAGGACTTCACCAAGAGCGAGCAGTACCCCAACGCCACCAAGGACGACGCCGGTCGGCTCCGGGTCGCCGCCGCGGTGGGTGTGGGTGACGAGGCCTACAAGCGGTCGCGGCTGCTGATCGACGCCGGCGTCGACGTGCTGATGGTCGACAGCTCGCACGGGCACAGCCGCAACGTGCTGGAGATGGTGGCCCGGCTCAAGCGCGAGACGTCGGTCCAGGTCGTCGGCGGCAACGTCGCCACGTACGCGGGCGCCAAGGCGCACATCGAGGCCGGCGCCGACGCGATCAAGGTCGGCATCGGCCCCGGCGCGATCTGCACCACCCGGGTCGTCGCCGGTGTCGGCGTGCCGCAGATCACCGCGATCATGGAGGCCACCCGGGCCGCCCGCCCGGCCGGCGTGCCGGTGATCGCCGACGGCGGCATCCAGTTCTCGGGCGACATCGCCAAGGCGATCGTGGCCGGCGCCCACTCCGTGATGCTGGGCAGCCTGCTGGCCGGCTGCGAGGAGAGCCCCGGCGAGCTGATCTTCGTCAACGGCAAGCAGTTCAAGACCTACCGGGGGATGGGTTCGCTGGGCGCGATGCAGTCCCGCGGCCAGGGCCGGTCCTACTCCAAGGACCGCTACTTCCAGGACGACGTGCTCAGCGAGGACAAGCTGGTGCCCGAGGGCGTCGAGGGCCAGGTGCCCTACCGCGGCCCGCTGTCCCGGGTGGCCCACCAGCTCATCGGCGGCCTGCGGGCGGCGATGGGCTACGTCGGCGCGGCCGACATCGAGCAGATGCACCGGCGTGGCCAGCTCATCCGGATCACCGCGGCGGGCCTCAAGGAGAGCCACCCGCACGACATCCAGATGACCGTCGAAGCCCCCAACTACCACACTCGTTAAATTTAGGAGCCCCCGTTGCGTGACGTGGTCGAGATCGGCTTGGGGAAGACCGCGCAGCGCGGCTATCACCTCGACGACATCGCGATCGTGCCGAGCCGTCGCACCCGCGACGTCGACGACGTGTCGACGGCGTGGCAGCTCGACGCGTACCCGTTCAAGATCCCCTGCGTCGGCCACCCGAGCGACGCCACCATGAGCCCGGCCTCGGCCGTGGCGTTGGGCCAGCTCGGCGGCCTCGGCGTGCTCAACGTCGAGGGCCTGTGGGCTCGCTACGAGGACCCCCGCAAGATCCTCGACGAGCTGGCCGGGCTCGACGAGGACGCGCCGGCCACCCGCCGGCTGCAGGAGGTCTACGCGGAGCCGATCCGCCCCGAGCTGATCGGTGAGCGGGTCCGCGAGATCCGCGAGGGCGGCGTCACGGTCGCCGTCCGGGTGTCGCCGCAGCACACCCTCGCGCTGGCCCCGGTGATCCTCGACGCGGGCGTCGACCTGCTGGTCATCCAGGGCACGCTGGTCTCGGCCGAGCACGTCTCGACCACCGACGAGCCGCTCAACCTCAAGGAGTTCATCGCCGACCTCGACCTGCCGGTCATCGTCGGCGGTTGCACCGACTACAAGACCGCACTGCACCTCATGCGTACGGGCGCCGCCGGCGTCATCGTCGGCGTGGGTGCCGACGAGTGGTCGACCACCGACAGCGTGCTCGGCATCCGGGTGCCGATGGCCACCGCGATCGCCGACGCCGCCGCGGCCCGCCGCGACTACCTCGACGAGACCGGCGGCCGCTACGTGCACCTGATCGCCGACGGCGACGTGCAGACCTCCGGCGACATCGCCAAGGCCCTGGGCTGCGGTGCCGACGCGGTGATGCTCGGCGAGCCGCTCACGCAGGCCGCGGAGGCGCCGGCCAAGGGCGCCTGGTGGCACTCGGTGTCCAGCCACCCGAAGCTGCCGCGCGGCGCGTTCGGCGTGGGCGGGCCGTCGCTGGGCAACCTCGAGCAGTTGCTGTTCGGCCCGGCCGACGACCCCGACGGCCAGCTCAACCTGTTCGGCGGGCTCAAGCGAGCCATGGCCAAGTGCGGCTACCGCGATCTCAAGGAGTTCCAGAAGGTCGGTCTGGTCATCGATCGTTAGGCCCCATACTGGGGCTTATGTCCGATCAGCCGGACGCCATACGCGAACGGCGCGGTCGAAATCTCGACCGCGCCGTCAGCTTCAGCGACGCCGTCATGTCGATCGCGCTCACCCTGCTCGTGCTGCCCCTGGTCGACATCGCGACCGACAACGCGGACGAGCCGATCCTGGACCAGCTCGACCGGTTCGAACCACAGATCCTCGGGTTCGTCGTCTCGTTCCTGGTGATCTCGCAGTTCTGGGGCGCCCACCGTCGCGTGTGGTCCTATCTCGCGGACTACGACGAGAAGCTGCTCACGATCAACACGTTCTGGCTGCTCCTGATCGTCTTCCTGCCGTACCCGACCGCCTTGTTGTTCACCGAGAGCGACACCAACTCGGGCTCGGCGATCTTCTATCTGCTGGTCCTGCTCGGCATCGGCGGGCTGATGCTGCTGCAGGCCTGGTACGTCGCCCGGCACCCGTGGCTGCGGCACGTCGACGACCAGAGGTCGGTGCGCGCCCAGGTGCTCCCGACCGTCGTCACCACCGCCGTGTTCGCGCTCGCCATCCTGTTGACGCTGGTCGACCGCAGCTTCGGCCTGCTTTCGCTGCTCCTGCTGATACTGGTGCAACGGTTCGCCGCGCAGAAGGACGAACCCGTCCGCAAGCCGCGTCCCGAGACGCGCCCGTGACCCCGGAAGAATAGGCTCTCGTGATGATGATCAGGCGTTCGGCGCTCGCCGCCCTGGTGGCCCTGACCATCGGCGGCGCGGCCGCCTGCACCGACTCCGGTCAGGCCGACGAGGGGTTCGGCCCCGGCGCGGCCGGCATCGGTGACCCCTATTTCCCGACCTACGGCAACGGCGGCTACGACGTCAAGGACTACGCGCTGGTCCTGCGTTACGACCCCGGCAGCGACCGGCTCGAGGGCACCGCGACGATCACCGCGACCGCCACCCAGAACCTGTCACGGTTCAACCTGGACTTCCGGGGCCCCGAGGTGTCGGCGGTGACCGTCGACGGCGCGGCCGCCGCCGAGCAGAAGCGGGAGGCCGACGAGCTCGTCGTGACGCCCGCCGCCGGCCTGCGCAAGGACAGCACGTTCACCACGGTCGTGACCTACGGCGGTGTGCCGCAGCCGATCACGAGCCCCGAGCTGGGCACCGGCGGCTGGCTGGCCACCCCGACCGGCGCGATCGCGCTCGGCCAGCCGGAGTCCGCGAGCAGCTGGTACCCGGTCAACGACCACCCGCGCGACAAGGCCACCTTCGCGCTCGAGATGACCGTGCCGAACGGCACTTCGGCGCTGAGCAACGGCGCGCCGGGGGAGAAGACCGAGAAGGACGGCTGGACCACCTGGCGCTGGCGGGAGTCGGCGCCGATGGCCAGCTATCTGTCCACGGTGGTCATCGGCGACTTCCGGGTCACGACGGGCAGCCACCAGGGCAAGCCGATCGTGACCGCGGTCGACAACACGCTGGCCAAGGACTCCAACGCCGACAAGGCGATGGCCCGCACCGGCGAGGTCGCCGACTTCCTGGCCACCCAGTTCGGGCCTTACCCCTTCGACGCGTACGGCGGTGTCGTGGTCGTCGACAACCGCATCCGGTACGCGCTGGAGACGCAGTCCCGCCCGGTCTACAGCGACTCGTTCTTCAGCAGCTCCACCAGCGAGTGGGTGGTCGCGCACGAGCTGGCCCACCAGTGGTTCGGCGACAGCGTGTCGATCGGGGCCTGGCGCGACATCTGGCTCAACGAGGGCTTCGCCACCTACGCCGAGTGGCTCTGGGCCGAGCACGACGAGGGCGTGCCGGTGCGGACCTCGTTCGATCGCGCGTACGAGACGATCCGCTGGGAGGACCCGACCTTCGACCCCGGCACCTCCGGGCTGTTCGGCAACTCCGTCTACATCCGCGGCGGGCTGACGGTGCACGCGCTGCGGGAGGAGGTCGGCGACGACTCGTTCTTCCGCATCCTGAAGGAATGGACGGCGCAGAAGCGCAACGCCAACGCGACGACCGAGGAGTTCATCGCGCTGGCCGAGCGGATCTCCGGCAAGCCGCTGCGCGAGTTCCTGATGGCCTGGCTCACCTCGAAGACGCCGCCCCCGAAACCCGGCGACTAGCGCTTGACGACCAGCTTGGGGTTGGCCTTGAGGTAGGCGTCGGCCTTGCCGGCCCGCAGCTCGGTGATGAAGCCCCGGCCGACCGCGGTGAGCTGCTCGCCGCGGTAGCCGCTGCCGCGGCCCACGCCGGCGCCCGGCAGCGAGACCAGCGTCAGGTTCTCCGGGCGCAGCTTGGACAGCGCGAAGCCGTACTCGATCGGGGTGCGGTCGCCGGCGATGAAGTCGACGGAGTTGCCCAGCGCCCGGAACAGCCGCTCGATGCCCGCCGCGTCCGTCGGCAGGCCGGTGGAGAGCGCCTTCGCCAGGATCGCCTTGATCAGCTGCTGCTGGTGACGCTGCCTCGTGTAGTCACCGCCGGCCGTGTAGCGCTGCCGCGCGTAGTCGATCGCCTGCCAGCCGACGAAGTGCCGGTTGCCCGGGTTGTAGGTCATCTGCGGGCCCTGGTAGTCGCCCCCGCGCAGGGTGCGCGATTCGCCGTCGGGCCGGCGGTGCATCGAGACGACCTTCTGGTCGACGTACATGTCGACGCCGCCGAGTTCGTTGACCAGCTTCTCGAAGCCGCCGAAGTTGAGGATCGCGCCGACGTGGAAGGTCTTGATCCCGGTGTACCGGCTGACCGTCTGTCGCAGCAGCTCGAAGCCCTGCGCCGCGGAGGGTTCGGCCTTGCCGCGCCGGCTGCCGTAGCTCATCGCGTGCGTCAGCTTGGTGTTGCCGCCGCGGTAGCCCGACTTCGGGAACGCCGGGATGTCGACGACGAGGTCGCGGGGCAGCGAGTAAAGATAGCCGCGGTCGAGGTTCTCGGTGACGTGCAGGATCAGCACCGCGTCGGCGTGGGGCTCCCATCCGGGCACGGAGACCCGGGTGTCGACGCCCACCAGCAGGATGTCGAGCGGGCCCTTGATGTCGAGGCCGGGCTGCACGGTCGGGCTCGGTGTCGGCGCGCTCTCGGTCGGCCGGTCCGACGTGGTCGGTGCGGCGGCGGCCGGCGCCCGCTCCTCGCCGCCGGTGCGGGTCACCGCGAAGACCGCGCCGCCGATCAGCAGCACCGCCACGACGGCGGCCCCGACAAGCAGCGTGAGCCTGTGTCGCCCGAGCGCACCGATCCCCGTCCCAGTCACGCCGAAATGATGACGGAACTTCACGATGGCGCAATACCTACCGACGGGTAATGATGTCGGGATGAGGTACGACGTGGTCGTCATCGGCTCCGGTTTCGGGGGCAGTGTCGCCGCGTTGCGCCTGGTGGAGAAGGGCTACTCGGCGCTGGTCCTGGAGGCGGGGCGGCGGTTCGCCGACGACGAGCTGCCGGCGACGTCCTGGCGGCTCCGCCGTTTCCTCTGGGCGCCGCGGCTGCGTTTCTTCGGGATCCAGCGGCTGCGCGTGCTGCGGCCGGCCGGGCGGCGCGGGCGCGGCGACAAGGTGCTGGTGCTCTCCGGCGCCGGGGTCGGCGGCGGTTCGCTGGTCTACGCCAACACCCTCTACGAGCCGATGCCCGACTTCTACGCCGATCCGCAGTGGGCCGCGATGGCCGACTGGCGGGCGGAGCTCGCGCCGCACTTCGACCAGGCGAAGCGAATGCTGGGTGTCGCGACGTACCCGTCGCGCACGCCGGCCGACCGGGCCATGCGGGCCGTCGCCGCCCGGATGGGGGTCGAGTCGACGTTCCACCCGACGCCGGTGGGGATCCACTTCGGGCGACCGGGCGAGACCGTTCCCGACCCTTACTTCGGTGGGGCCGGCCCGGCGCGTACGGGTTGCCTGCACTGTGGTGCGTGCATGACCGGGTGCCGGCACGGCGCGAAGAACAGCCTGGTGAAGAACTATCTCCATCTCGCCGAGCGGGCGGGTGCCGAGGTGCGGCCGCTGACGACGGCGGTCGCGGTGCGGCCCGCGGGCTCCGGCTACGAGGTCTCCACGGTCCGGACCGGCGGCCGGCGGCGCACGGTGGTCGCGGCCGACCAGGTCGTGTTCGCGGCCGGCGCCCTGGGCACCGTGGAGCTGCTGCACCGGATGCGGGCATCGAATGCGTTGCCGGGGCTGTCCGCCCGGCTGGGCACGCTGGTCCGCACCAACTCCGAGTCGATCCTCGGTGCGACGATCCCGGGCCGGTCGGCCGTCGACTACACGCAGGGTGCGGCGATCACGAGCTCGTTCCACCCCGACGCGCGTACGCACATCGAACCGGTCCGCTACGGCCCCGGCTCCAACGCGATGGGGCTGCTGCAGTCGGCGCTGGTCGACGGCGGGCCGCACCGGGTCCGGCGGCTGCTGGCGACCCTGGCCGGGCGACCCCTGACCTACCTGCGCGCGCTGTCGGTGCGTGACTGGTCCCGGCGCACCGTGATCGCGCTCGTCATGCAGTCACTGGACAACTCGCTGACGCTCGACTGGCGGCGGGGCCGGCTGGTCAGCACGCCCGGGCACGGCGCCCCGAACCCGACCTGGATCCCGGCCGGCAACACCGCCGCCCGGTTGCTGGCCGAGGAGATCGGCGGGGTGCCGGGCGGCTCGCTGACCGAGGCCTTCGACATCCCGCTGACGGCGCACATCCTGGGTGGCGCGGCGATCGGGGCCACGCCCGCGGCCGGGGTGGTCGACGGGTGGCAGCGCGTCTACGGACACCCGGGCCTGCACGTCGTCGACGGGGCGGCGGTGCCGGCGAACCTGGGCGTCAACCCCGCGCTGACGATCACCGCGCTGGCCGAGCGGGCGCTGTCGTTCTGGCCCGAGAAGGGTGCGGTCGACCCTCGGCCCGCGCTCGGATCCGCGTACGCCCCGGTCCCTCGGGTCTGGCCGGGACGGCCCGCCGTGCCGCCCGCGGCGCCGGGGGAGCTGCGCTGAGCGTGCCCCCTGATGGTCCTGGGCTTCGTGATGTCGTGACCTTGGTTACGGCGGTGGTCGCGGGCCGCTCCGTGCGGGTGAGCGCGCGTCGGGCGGCCCGGCCCGGTCGGTAAACTCCGGACACATGACCACGCCTCGCCCGGTTCTCGTCGTCGACTACGGCGCGCAGTACGCACAGCTCATCGCCCGCCGGGTGCGGGAGGCCAAGGTCTACTCCGAGATCGTGCCGCACACCATGCCGGTCAAGGACATGCTGGCCAAGGACCCGGTGGCGATCATCCTGTCCGGCGGCCCCTCCAGCGTCTACGAGGTTGGCGCCCCGCAGGTCGACAGCGACCTGTTCGAGACGGGTGTCCCGGTGTTCGGCATCTGCTACGGCTTCCAGGCGATGGCCCAGGCGCTGGGCGGCACGGTGGCGCACACGGGCGGGCGCGAGTTCGGCGGCACCCAGCTGACCGTGGCGCCCGAGGCCGGTGTGCTGCTGCGCGACCTGCCGGCGTCGCTGCCGGTGTGGATGAGCCACGGCGACAGCGTGACCGCGGCGCCGGCCGGGTTCACCGTCACCGCCGCGACGCCGGGCGCCGAGGTGGCCGCGTTCGAGGACCTGGCCGGCCGGCGGGCCGGCACCCAGTTCCACCCCGAGGTCATGCACACGGCGCACGGGCAGGACGTGCTCACCCGCTTCCTGTACGACATCGCCGGCATCGCGCCGAGTTGGACGCCGGACAACATCATCGACGACCAGGTCGAAGCGATCCGAGCCCGCGTGGGTGACAAGGAGGTCATCTGCGGCCTGTCGGGTGGCGTCGACTCCGCGGTGGCGGCGGCGCTCGTCCACAAGGCCGTCGGCGACCAGCTCACCTGCGTCTTCGTCGACCACGGGCTGCTCCGCGCGGGTGAGGCCGAGCAGGTCGAGAAGGACTACGTCGCGGCCACGGGCGTCAAGCTCAAGGTCGTCGACGCGGCCGACCGCTTCCTGGCGGCGCTGGACGGCGTGACCGACCCGGAGCAGAAGCGGAAGATCATCGGCCGCGAGTTCATCCGGGTCTTCGAGCAGGCGGCCCGCGAGGTCGCCGCCTCGGGCGACGTCGAGTTCCTGGTGCAGGGCACGCTCTACCCGGACGTCGTCGAGTCGGGCGGCGGCACGGGCACGGCCAACATCAAGTCCCACCACAACGTGGGCGGGCTGCCCGAGGACCTGAAGTTCGCGCTGGTGGAGCCGCTGCGCACGTTGTTCAAGGACGAGGTACGCACGATCGGCCACGCCCTGGGCCTGCCCGAGGCGATGGTATGGCGGCACCCGTTCCCGGGCCCGGGCCTGGCCATCCGGATCATCGGCGCGGTCGACCGCGACCGCCTCGACATCCTGCGGGCGGCCGACCTGATCGCCCGCGAGGAGTTGACGGCGGCGGGCCTCGACCGGGACGTCTGGCAGTTCCCGGTGGTGCTGCTGGCCGACGTCCGCAGCGTGGGTGTCCAGGGTGACGGCAGGACCTACGGCCACCCGGTGGTGCTGCGGCCCGTCTCCAGCGAGGACGCCATGACGGCCGACTGGTCACGCCTGCCGTACGACGTGATCACCCGCATCTCCACCCGGATCACGAACGAGGTCCGCGAGGTGAACCGCGTGGTCCTCGACGTGACGAGCAAGCCGCCGGGCACGATCGAGTGGGAGTGATCCGGCCGGTAGGCCGTCTCGCCTAGTCAATACCGTCCCCGTTTGGCCCGGACCCCCGCGGCGGTCGGCCGCCGGGATGCCGGCGGCAGGCAGGCAGCGCGTCGACCACGGCGTCGCCGAGACGGCCGAGCGACGCCGGGGTGGCCGGCGGCCCGCTGGCGCGGGCCGGCCGGCCTTCGACGACCGGGTCCCCGATGTGGACCGTCAGGCCCGGGTATTCGGGTCGTCGCCCTCGTGCGTGCCGGTCCCGGTGTCCATCCCGGACGCCGGCGCCTGGTAACCCTGCTGGCCGCCGGGCGCCTGGTAGGCCTGCGGCTCCGGGTTGGCCGGCGGCTGGTATGTCGGCGGCTGGTAGGTGCTGGTCCCGCGCGTCTGGGTCTGCCAGTTCGCGGACGCTCCGCCCTGCCACAGCCCCGAGCCCGGGCCGGCGTCCTCCGGCATCAGGAACCACAGCACCGGGTAGGCGAACAGCGCCAGGCCGCCCGTGAGGACCACGGTGACCGCGAAGATCACCCGCATCAGCACCGGGTCGACGCCGAAGTAACGACCGAGGCCGCCGCAGACACCTGCGATGATCTTGTCGTCGGTCGTCCTGCGTAGTTGTTTGTACGGTGGGTTCGCGCTCGTCGTCATGCTTCTACGGTCCACCCGACAGGACGGATCTACCTCGGGTACCGCCCGGAGGCTTACCCTGAATCTGGACCCCTGCGGGTGATCAAGTGTCAGCAATCCGACTCCGGCCCGGAGGTGTCGAGTGATTCGGGAAGAATCTCCCTCTGTGACCCCTGCGCTCGAACCGGTACGCCGCATCGCGGCCTACGCCGTCTGCACCGACGCCGGCGGCCGCGTGCTCCTGGTCCGAGCCTCCACCCGGTCCGGCACCCCCGGCGCCTGGTCCCTCCCGGGCGGCGCCGTCGATCATGGTGAGGACCCCAACCACACCGTCGTACGCGAGTCCGCCGCCGAGACCGGCCTGTCGATCGCCGTCACCGGCCTGCACGACGTCCTCGCCGACATGCGGGCCCTCCCGCACCGCGGTGTCACCATCCACACCGACCGCCTCATCTACGCCGCGTCGGTCCGCGGCGGCACCCTGGTCGACCGCGTCGGCCAGCCCACCGACCTGGCCCGCTGGCACACCCTCGACGAGGCCAAGGGCCTCGCGCTGCGCCCGTTCACGGCCAACGCGCTGGGCCTGCCGCCGGCCACCATCGACCTGCGCCCCGACGAGACGCCCGACTTCCCGAGCTTCTACGCCGCGCCCGGCCCCGACGGCCTGCACCGCGCCCAGCGGTTCGCCGCCTACGCGGTCGCCACGGATCCGGCCGGTCGCGTCCTGCTGACCCGGGTCGCCGCGGGCTATCCCGGCGCCGGCTGCTGGCACCTCCCGGGCGGCGGCACCGACTTCGGCGAGCAGCCGGGCCAGGCCCTGCTCCGCGAGCTCGTCGAGGAGACGGGTCAGACCGGCCGCCTGGTCTCCCTGCTCGGCGTGGCCAGCCACCGCGACGCGGCGTCGCTGGGCCCGGAGGGCTACCCGATCGACTGGCACGGCGTCCGCGCCTTCTACCGCGTCGCCGTCGAGACCCCGGTGACCCCCAAGGTCGGCGACGTGGGCGGCTCGACCGACGCGGCCCGCTGGTTCCCGCCGGAGGAGCTCCGCGACCTGCCGGAGGCCGCGATCACCGAGGTCACCGCCGACGCGGTCCGCGCCGCGTTCCCCGCCTGACCCGACGGGCTCGAGTCACCTTCCGCGCCCCGGGGTCGTGAATCCGCGACCGGGCGCCGGGTGAGATCGTTTGGGTCATGCAGCGACGGCGGCGGATCGGGGCCTACGGTCTGTGCCGGGACGGTGGTCGGGTCCTGCTCACCCGGACCTCCGACCGGTCCGACTTTCCCGGTGTGTGGCAGCTGCCCGGCGGCGGCCTCGAGCACGGCGAGCCGCCCGCGCACGCGCTCGTCCGCGAATATCAGGAGGAGACCGGCCTGGAGATCGAGGTCGGCCGCCCCGTCGCCGCCCTCGCCTCCGTGCGCGAGCTGTGGGACATCGACCTCGCCTGGCATTACGACCTGATCGTGTACGAGGTCCGCGTGCGTCGCGGTGCGCTGCGCGGTGAGGTGGCCGGCACGAGCGACGAGGTCGCCTGGGTGCCCGAGCGCGACCTGGCCGACCTGCGGCTGATGCCGTTCACCGCCGAGATCCTCGGGCAGCCGGTCGTGCCGCTCGACTTCGCCGCGCCGCATCCCCTCGGTCGCCGGGTGGCGCCGGCGCCGCTGCCGGCCGCGCAGGGCCAGCGCTTCGCCGCGTACGGGCTCGTGACGTCGCCGCGCGGCGTACTCCTGACCAGGATTTCCCAAGGTTTTCCCGGTGCCGGGAAGTGGCACCTGCCCGGCGGCGGCACGGACTTCGGTGAGCAGCCGGCGGCTGGGTTGCTCCGTGAGCTGGCCGAGGAGTCGGGTCAGGCCGGCGAGATCGTCGAGCTCCTCGCGGTGTCCGACCACCGCAACCCGCGGGCGCTCGGTCCCGAGGGCTATCCGATGGACTGGCACGCGGTACGGGTGGTCTACCGTGTCGATGTCCCGGCGCCGACGGAGCCCCGCGTGGCCGAGGTGAACGGATCGACGGCGGACGCGCGCTGGTTCGCCCGCGCGGAGGTCGACGCGCTGACCCTGACGGACGTGGCCGCGGCGGCTGTCCCGATCTGGGCGGGCTGAGCTGCGCAGACGGCACAAATCACCAATGTTGCCGCCTAGACCCTATAATCGGTGGTTGGGCCAAGAGCTCGTACCGTCGCTTATGCCGTTCAAGTCAATATTGTCGCGTTCGTGCTGGTTCATCCGATAGAACCGTGTACGAGTCTCGCCAATCAGAACCATCTGTGCGATGGTGTAGACCGCAAGATCGGGCGGTCGCTCGACTTGGCGGCGCAGAGATCCGATCCGGACCTGGAGGACCACGTGCCGAGAGCCCCTTGGCGTCGGCGTAGCACCACCGATAGTCCGCGTCTCGCTTTCGACAGCCCGCGCCCCGGTGGTCGCCGGTGGTACGGCCTGCGTCGTGGCGGCAGCACCCTCGCCCGGCAGGTCCTGCGCGTGCGGGTGGGCCGGCGCTCCCGGGTCGCCGTGGTGCATCCCGACAGCCACTCCATCGACCCGTTGGCCATCCGCGAGATCCAGGCGATCGCACCGGTCAGCCCCGCGGTCGGCCCGAGCGAGCCGGCCCCGGCCGTCGGCATGGCGATCCCGCTGCTGCCCGGCGAGCGCACGCTGGCCCGCCGCGCGAAGTTCGCGCTGGTCAACGGCTGCACGCTGGCCAGCCTCGGGCTGGGCCTCCTGGCCATCTTCCTGGCGATGCAGGGCGACATCCAGATCGCCGCGATCTGCCTGGTCGCCTGCGTGGTCTTCGACGGCCTCGACGGCATGCTGGCCCGCCGCCTCGGCGTCGCGAGCCCGTTCGGCGCCCAGATGGACTCGCTGGCCGACATGTGCTCGTTCGGCCTGGCGGCGCCGGTGGTGGTCTACGCGTCCCTGCACGGCACGGTCTCGACGGCCGCGGCGGCGATAGCCTGCGCACTGGTCGCGGGTTGCGCGGCGATCCGGCTGGCCAGATTCAACGTCTCGCCCAAGGACGGCCGCTTCTTCTGCGGGGTGCCGACCACGATGGCCGCCGCGGTGCTGGCCCTGGCGGTGCTGATCGGCCTCCCGGTCTCGGGCACGTTCGTCGTGGCAGGCGTAGCCCTGCTGGCCTTCGCGATGGTGTCCAGCTTCCCCTACGCGAAGCTGGCACGCCTGGTGAAGCTCCCGCCGTGGCTGCTCCTGGTCCCGGTGGTGGGCGCGCTGCTCGACATCCGCGCGACGTTCTTCGCGATCGTCATCGCCTACCTGGTCAGTGGCCCGCTGCTCTGGCTCCGCCAGCGCAACACCGCCTGACACCAGCCCAACCAACCGCGGCCCCTGCCAAACCGGCGGGGGCCGCGCCATGTCCAAGCCGCAACGGGCCTAAGGTCGCCGCACCTGGGCGTCCAGGCCTGCGACCAGCAGTGTGATGCCCAGGTCGAAGGCCTGCGGCTCCCGCGCCACCGGGTTCTCGTTGTCCACCGAATGTGCCCCCGCCACCGCGCCCAAGGTGTCCGCCTGGATGCGCTGCTGGCGGTGGAACGCGTGCCCCACGATGAAGTGGACCATGGTCTCCGCCGCCAGTGACGTGGTTCGTTCGTCGAAACCGCCACTGCCCAGAGCCGCAACCAGCCGATCCTGCAGCGCCTCCGCTCCCAACCCCAGCGCGAGCGTGCTCGACACCACCTCGGCGCCGTCCTTGTAAGCGAGCAGCGCGTCGTGCAGCGCCCCCGCCTCCGCCCGGACCGCGGCGCGCCAGTCGTCGGCCCGAGCCCGAGGCCCCGCCGGGCGGGCGCCCGCGATGATCCGGTCCGAGACCGCCGCCAGGAGTGACTGCTTGTTGGGGAAGTGCCAGTACAGCGCGCTCGGTGCCACCTCCAGCGTCGCCGCCAGGTGGCGCATGGTCAGGTCCGGCAGGCCCTGCCGGTCGAGGATCTCCAGCGCGGCGGCGACGACGTCGTCGCGGCTGTTGCGGACGTGACCGCTGCTATCCGATCTCGGCATCCCACCACTATAGTGAACGCCGTTCTAGAGAACGCTGTTCAGGTGAACGGCGTTCAGGAGGGGGAGGCTTCAGTGGACCGACGCGGGCTCGACACGCGGGACGTCACCCGGATCGTGGCATTCGCGGCCATCCTGGCCGTCCTGGGTCTGCCGGGCGCCATTCCCATCGGCGGGTCCGTGCCGATCACGGCACAGACCCTCGGCGTCATGCTCGCTGGCGCCGTCCTCGGCGCGTGGCGCGGCGCCGCCGCCGTCGTCCTCTTCCTCGCCCTCGTGCTCGCCGGCCTCCCGCTGCTCTCCGGCGGCCGAGGCGGCGCGGGCGTGTTCGTCGGCCCCTCGGCCGGCTACCTGTTCGGCTGGATCCTCGGCGCGTTCGTGGTCGGCCTCGTCGTGCGGCTCGGCGGCCGGCGCCCCGTCTGGTGGCGCACCGCGGTCGGCTGCTTCCTCGGCGGCGCGCTCGTCGTCTACGCGATCGGCATCCCGGTGCAGTCGATGGTCACCGGCCTCGGCCTGCGCGAGACCGCCGTCACCAGCGCGGCGTTCCTCCCCGGCGACCTGCTCAAGACGGTTGCGGCTACGGTCGTGACGATGGCGCTCTGGCGCGCGTACCCCCGCGCATTCGGCAACCCCACCCGGGTACGGGCGTGAACCTCGTCTGCGGCGACACCACCCTGACCGCCGCCGAGCTGACGGACCGGATCGCCGCCGCGCGGTCGGCTGTCGACGTGCCGGGCCGGGCCGTCGCGGTCCGCCACCCCGACCGGGTGACCGCGCTGGTCACCGCCCTCGCGGCGCACGACGCCGGTGGTGTGCCGCTGGTCGGCGACGACCGGTGGGACGACACCTACTGGGCCGGCCTGCGCGGCCCGGTCGAGGCCGCGTCGCCGCGACCGGGCCTGGGCTGGGGGACGTTCACCTCGGGCAGCACCGGGGCCCCGCGGATGATCGCGCGGACCGCCGCCTCCTGGGCGGCCTCCTTCCCGGCGATCGAGCGGCTGACCGGCCTGTCCGCCGGCGACGTGCTCTATCTGCCGTCGCCGCTGGTCTCCTCGGTGACCATGTTCTCGGTCGCGCACGCCCGCGCGCTCGGCGCCACCGTCCTGCTGCCCCGCACGCACACCGTCTCCGGCACCGACCTGGCTCGGGCCACCGTGCTGCACGGCACCCCGTACGCCCTGCGTGATGTCCTCGAGTCCGGCGCCGCCCACCGCCTGCGGGTGGCGCTCGTCGGCGGCGCCCGCCTCGACCCCGAGCTGCGCGCGCGGGCCGCCGCGCAGGGGATCCGGGTCGTCAGCTACTACGGCGCGGCCGAGCTGTCCTTCGTCGCCGTCGACGAGGACGGGCTGGGGCTGCGCCCCTTCGACGGCGTCGAGATCCGGGTCGACGACGGCGTGCTCTGGGTCCGGTCGGCCTACTTCGCCGCCGGCTACCTGGGCGCGGCCGCCGGCCCGCTGCGCCGCGACGACGCCGGCTGGGCCACGGTCGGCGACCTCGTCGAGAGCGGCACCGACGAAACGCTGCGGCTGCGGGGCCGGGGAGACGGCGCCATCCTGACCGCCGCCGCGACCGTCGTACCCGAGGACGTCGAGGCCGCCCTCCTCGGCATCGAGGGCATCGCGGACGCCGTCGTCTTCGCGCTGCCGCACGAGAGGGCCGGCGCCCTGGTCGCAGCGGTGATCGAGACCGAGCCCGGGCAGCGCCCGCCCAGCGCGCGCGAGCTGCGCGCCCGGGCCGGCACGCTGTTGACCGGCACCCACCGGCCGCGCCGCTGGTTCTGGACCGACCGGCTGCCGCGCACCGCCACCGGCAAGCCGGCCCGTGAGCAGATCCGGCACGACGCGATCGAGGGTCGGGTGGCCCGGATTGGTTGAGCCGACCACACCGGTCGTCGTGGCCGCGCGGCGTACGCCGATCGCGGTCAAAGGCGGCGCCCTCGCCCACCTGACCGCCGTCGACCTCGCCACCCCGGCGCTCCGGGCCTGCCTCGAGGACCTCGCGCAGCCGGGCGACGTCGTCCTCGGCAACTGCATGGGCCCCGGCGGCAACCTCGCGCGGGTCGCCGCCCTCGCCGCGGGACTCGACGTGACGGTGCCCGGCATGACCATCGACCGGCAGTGCGGCAGCGGGCTCGCCGCGATCATCACCGCCGCCGAGCCGATCCGCGCCGGGGACGACCGGCCGCGCCTCGCCGGCGGCGTCGAGAGCTGCTCCACCGCGCCGACCCGGATCGCCGACGGCGTAGCGTACGCGCGGGCGCCGTTCGCGCCGTCCGGGCATCCCGACCCCGACATGGTCCGGGCCGCGCAGGATCTCGCGGTTCACGACGGCATCACCCGCGAGCGCCAGGACGCGTACGCGGCCCGCAGCCACGAGCGAGCCGTCCACACGCGAGCGTCCGGCGGTTTCGCCGCGGAACTCGTCCCCCTCGAGACCGACGACACCGGGCCCCGCGCGCGCATCCCCGCCATGCTCGGCCGCTTCCCGGCGCTGTTCCCGGACGCGGCGGACGGCGGCACGCTGACCGCCGGCAACTCCTGTCGCGACAGCGACGGCGCCGCCGCGGTCGCGCTCGTCCCGGCCGCCGGCCGCGGCGACCGCCCCGGTCTCGCCCTGATCGCGACCGCCACCGTCGGCTGCGACCCCGCGCTGCCCGGCCTCGGCCCCGTGCCCGCCGTCGAGCAGCTGATGAAGCGCGCGGGCCGCGACCTCGGCGACGTCGCCGCCATCGAGATCGTCGAGGCGTTCGCGGCCCAGGCCCTGGCCGCCCTCACCCGGCTGGGAGTGGCCGACGACGACCCCCGGGTCTGCGCCGACGGCGGCGCGCTCGCCCTCGGCCATCCGTGGGGCGCCAGCGGCGCGGTCAGCGTCGTGCGGCTGTTCAGCCGGCTGGTGCGGGCCGGCGCCCCGGCCGGCACGCTGGGCCTGGCCACCGCGGCCGTCGGCGGCGGCCTCGGTGTGGCCGCGCTGTTCGAGGTGGTCCGGTGAGGGAGATCGAGCTGACCGCGGTCACGGTCGAGTTCCCCGGCCGGGTCGCGCTGCGCGACCTGTCGGTGCGCCTCGACCAGCAGCGGATCGCCGTCATCGGCGCCAACGGCTCGGGCAAGTCGACCTTCGCCCGTACGCTCAACGGCCTGGTCACCCCGACCTCCGGCGAGGTGCGGGTGCACGGCGTCGACGCGGTCCGGCACGCCCGCCAGTTGCGCCGCCGGGTCGGCTTCGTGTTCAGCAACCCGGACACGCAGATCATCATGCCGACGGTCGCCGAGGACGTGGCGTTCTCGCTGCGCGGCCGCGGCCTGTCCCGTGCGGAGATCCGCGAGCGGGTCGCCGACGCGCTGGCCCGGGTCGGGCTCACCGAGTACGCGGAAGCGCCCGCGCACACCCTCTCCGGCGGGCAGAAGCAGTTGCTCGCCCTCTGCGCGGTGCTGATCGGCGAACCGAGCCTGGTGGTGGCCGACGAGCCGACCGCCTACCTGGACGCCGCGAACAGCCGGCGCATCGCCCGGTTCCTGCTCGACGAGATGCCGCAACAGCTCGTGCTGGCCACCCACGACCTGCGCCTGGCCGCCCGGTGCGAGGTGGCGCTGCGGTTCGAGGACGGCCGGCTGGTCGACCACGGCGACCCGGGGCCGGTCATCGCCCGCTATGAGCGGGACCAGGACCAGTGATCTCCCTCTACCGGCCCGGCAACAGCCCGCTGCACCGGCTGCCCGCCGGCCCGAAGCTGCTGGTCGTGATGGCCGCGGCGCTCGGCATCTCGCTGACCCCGCCGAGCCCCGCGCTGCTGGCCGGGGCGGCCGTGGCGGTGACCGGCGCCTACCTGCTCGCCGGTCTCGGGGCCGCCGAACCCGCCCGGCAGGCCTGGCGGCTGCGCTGGCTGGTGCTGGTGGTGGCCGTCAGCCAGGTCTTCTTCCTGCCGGCGCTGACCGTCGTCGCCAACGTCGTCCGGGTGGTCGTGGTGATCCTGCTGGCCAACCTGATCACCCTGACGACGCCCACCGGGCTGCTGGTCGACGCGATCGAACGCGCCCTCACCCCGCTGCGCCCGCTCGGCGTCAACCCGAGCCGGGTGGCCCTGATGCTGTCGATGACGATCACCACGATCCCGGTGATCGCGGGGTTCGCCGCTCAGATCCGCGAGGCGCAGCGGGCCCGGGGCGTACCCGTGGCACCGCTGGCCTTCGCCGTACCTCTGCTGATCATGACCATGAAGCACGCGGACGACCTGGCCGACGCCCTGACGGCCCGCGGCATCGACTGAGAGTCAGCGCCAGCGCGCGATGATCGACGCGCCGCCCACGACCCGGTCGCCCGGCGCCACCAGCGCGTCGGCCGTGCCGGCGGGCAGGTAGACGTCGGTGCGCGAGCCGAACCGGATCAGGCCGAACCGCTCGCCGCGGGCCAGCAGGGCGCCGACGGGCGCACGCTGCACGATCCGGCGGGCGATCAGGCCGGTCCGCTGCGCGACGACGACGGTGCCGCGGGTGGTGTCCAGCACGGTGTACGCGGCCACGTTGTGCTCGGCCGCCGGGTTCATCGCCGCCGCGTAACCGCCGTCGGTGACGAAGTAGTCGACCACCTTGCCGGCCACCGGGCTGCGGTTGACGTGCACGTCGAGGACGGAGAGGAAGACCGCGATCCGGAGGAACTCACCGTCGCCGAACCGCTCGTCGGTCACCGTCTCGACCGAGAGGACCTTGCCGTCGGACGCGGCGACCACGGCCGACGGGTCTTCGGGGACGTCCCGCTCCGGGTCGCGGAAGAACGCGGCGACGGGCAGGGCGGCCAGCGCCGGCACCAGCCACAGCCGCGACGACGGCCGCGACCGGCGGGCGAACGCGGCCAGGCCGAGCGCGATGCCGGCGGCGGCCACGCCGTTGGAGTCGATGTGCATCGTGCGCGTCAGCGGGATGCTCGACGGCCGGTAGGCCGGGGCGAGCCGCTCGGCCGACGCGGCCTCGGCGGCGGAGAACCGCAGCCGGTGCACCCGCACGGGCGGCCGGTTGGCCAGCACCAGGTCGGAGCCGACACCGAACAACGCGGACTGCCGCTCGAGCTCGGCCGCGGCCCCGCCGGTCAGGCCGGGCAGCGCGGGCGCGGCGACGGCCAGCACGCCGCCGTCCGCGAGATATTTGGCCAGCCCGTCGATGGTGGCCCGGGCCTCCTCGGCGGTGCCGGCCAGCGGCTCCGCCACGATCACGAACTGGGCGGGGTCGGCCTCGCCGACCGACTCGGCAACCCGGACCCGGTCACCGACCCACTGCCCCTGCTGGTGCACCTCGGCGCGCAGCTCGGCACTGGTCGTGCCCGCGCCGGGGGTGACGACCAGGGCGTCACCCGGCAGCAGGGCGTCGAACGCGGCCCGGAGCACCGCCGACCCGGGCGCGGCACCGACCACCAGGGCGGTCTTGGGGCCGGCGTGGCGGGCGAGCTCGGCGGTGAGCGTGCGCGCGGCACGCTCGCCGACGTGGTGCGCGGGGGAGGCGGTCATAGCGGGCTGGCTCCTCAGCGGTCGGGATCGATGGCCGGGCGGCGCGCGGGGTGGACACAAGCGGCGCTGGCCGGCGGAGGCGACAAAACCTCCACCGGCCAGCATAGGTGCGCGGGAGCCTAGTCGTGGCTTTGGCCGCGCGGGGGAGGGGAGGTGGGCTCGCCGAGCTCGACGGTGCGGTCGCCCACGGTCGCCGGCTCGAGGTCGGGATCGTCGACCGGTGCGGGGGCCGCCGCGGCCGCGCGCTGCGCGGCGTTGGCGTTGGCGGCCGACCGGATCGCGCCGATCAGGCCCAGCAGCCCCAGCAGGATCAGGCCGAACGCGACCCACCAGCCGGCGGCCGGCACGTTGACGTGCACGACCTGGGCGAACACCCACCAGCCGAAGATCGCCAGGAAGATGACGGCGAAGGTCAGCGACAGCAGGTCTGTGCGATGCGGCTTCATCGGGACACCTCCACGCGGCCGGTGTTGACCTGGATGGTCAGGCGCAGCGTGCCGCCGCCGACGCCGTCCGGCCCGTTGTCCTCGACGGTCAGCGACTGGGCCAGCCCGCTGAACGAGCGGTCGAAGATCTGCGCGTCGCCGGCGTCGACGTTGACGTCGGTCACCACGTCGACGTTGTCCGGCAGCCGCACCTCGAGCTCGCCGGCGTTGAGGTTGACGTTGACGTCCCGGGTCTGACCGGTGAAGTCGAGGTTGGTCAGGTCCAGCCGGGCGTCGCCGAACGGCAGGCGGTAGTTGGTGCGCAACTCGTTCATCGTGCGCGGCTCCCAGACCGCGTCGCGCGGCCCGATCCGGTCGTGGTCGACCTGATACTCCGCGATCGAGGAGATGCCCAGGGCCGCCGCGGCGACCAGGCCGAGCGCGATCAGCCAGCGGGCCCGGCCCAGCCAGGCGCCGACCAGCAGGCCGAGCGCGACGGTGAGCAGCGCGGCCGCGAAGTAGGTGGTCGGCCGCACCCGGAACACGTTGAGCAGGTCGAACATCGCCACGATGCCCATCGCCACGAAGATCATCGAGAACGTCGCGGCGCCCAGCGCGGAGCGCTCCTTGGGCGGCTTCGGGGGCTTGGCCGGCCGCGGCGGTGCGGGCGGCGGCGGGGGCGGCGGGCCACCGTACGGGCCGTAGGGCGCGAACGGGGGCTGGTAGCCCTGCTGGGGCGGGTACGGGCCGGCCACCGGCGGGAACTGCGCGGTCGGCGGCGGCTGGTCGTACGCCCGGGTCGGCTCGTCGACGGCGACCGGCGGCGGCCCGGCCGGCGCGGCCGGGACGGGACCGGGCGCGGGCACCGCCGACGCCATCGGCGCGGTCGGCTGTGCCGGGGCCGCCCGCCACGGCGAGGGGCCTGCCCAGGGCGAGACGGTCGACCAGCTGAAGCGGTCGTCGACCGGCCCGGACGGCACGGGCTGCGACCCGCGCTGGTTGCGGTTGAGCAGCAACGCGCCTCCGATCAGGATGGCCACGCCGAGCACCACGGCGCGGAAGGGGTCGGTGACCAGGAAGCCGAACAGCACCGTGCAGGCGACGCCGAGGATGATCGCGGTCACCGGGGACATGCTGGAGCGGCCCTTGCCGAGCACCGACTCGATCGGCGACGCGGTGTCGCCCTCGCCCGGGATCAGCAGCCACGCGGTCACGTAGAGCAGCGCGCCGACCGCGAAGAACAGGGTCAGCACGGCGAACAGCACGCGCCACAGGATCGGGTCGGTGTTGGTCGCCCGGCCGATCGCCGCGCAGACCCCGGCGAGGTAACGCCCGCTGTGCGGCCGGGTCAGCCCGTACCGCGTGGCGAAGCCCGCCGGACCGGGCGCGGTGCCGGCGCCGGGGGGTGGCGGCGGCGGTGGACCGGGCGGCGGCGCGGCGGCCTCGTCCGCCGGGCGCGCACCGGCCGGTGTCTCGGGGGTCTCGGTCATAGCGTCGATATTCGCCGCCCGGCCGCCCGAGCGACCTCCGGACCCGACCCTGAGCGCACCCTGAGAAATCCGACGCCCCAGGTTAGGGGGCCTCCCCGTGGTCGCCGGGCCGGAGAACGTGTGACCATCGGATCACCCAGGAAGGAGTTTCGCCATCACCGCTCCGATCGCCGCCTCGCGTCTCTACCGCGCTCGCGACCGTCGCATGGTCGCCGGCGTGGCCGCCGGCATCGCCGAGCACCTCGGCATCCCGGCCTCGCGGGTACGCGTGGCGTTCGTGTTGCTCCTGGGGTTCAGCGGGCTCGGGCTGCTCCTCTACGCCGCCTTCTGGGCCGTGCTCCCGCAGCGCCCGCGCGGCCCCGGCGACCAGGTCCGCCGGGGCTGGCCGCAGGTGCTGCCCTTCCTGCTGATCGGCGTCGGTGTCCTGTTCAGCCAGGGCCTCCTGCTCAACTCGGTCGGGGCCGCAGCGACCGGAGGCTGGCTGATCGCCCTGGTCGCGGTCGGTGCCGGGGTGATCTGGCACCAGTCCGACCCCGAGCGGCGCCGGCAGTGGAGCGAGACCCTGCCGCAGATGCCCTGGCTCGGGGCGGTGGTCGACGAGAGCGACCGGCGGGCCTTCCTGCTCCGCTTCATCGGCGGCGGCGTGCTGGTGGCCACCGGCATCATCGGCGTGGTCGCGGTCTACGCGCCCGCCGGGAACATCGGCGCCGTCGTCAACGGCGTGATCTTCGCGCTGGTCGGCCTGTTCGGCGTCGCCGTGGTCGCCGGCCCCGCGCTGTGGCGCACGTTCAACCAGCTCCGCGCCGAGCGGGAGGGCCGGATCCGCGAGACGGAGCGCGCCGAGGTCGCCGCCATGGTGCACGACCAGGTGCTGCACACGCTCGCCCTGATCCAGCGCAACGCCGGCGACGTCAAGGTGGTCCAGCGGCTGGCCCGCGGTCAGGAGCGCTCGCTGCGCAACTGGCTCTACAAGCCGACCGCCTCGCCGACCGAGCGCTTCGCGGCCGCCCTCGAGCAGGCGGCGGCCGAGGTCGAGGACACCTTCGCGATCACCGTGGAGACCGTGATCGTCGGCGATCGGGAGACCGACGAGCGGGTCGGCGCCCTGGTCGCGGCCGCCCGGGAGGCCATGGTCAACGCCGCCCGGCACGCCAAGGTGCAGACCGTCTCCCTCTACGCCGAGGTCGAGCCGGACCAGCTCAGTGTCTTCGTCCGCGACCGGGGCACCGGATTCGACCCCTCTACAGTGGAAGACACCCGGCACGGGGTGCGCGGCTCGATCATCGGCCGGATGGCCCGCCACGGCGGCCGGTCGGAGATCCGCAGCGAGCCCGGCACCGGCACCGAGGTGCGGCTGTTCCTGCCGATCGCCCGGGCGCCCCAGAGCTCGATGACCAACGCCAGCAAGGACAGGTGAGCCCCAGATGAGCGAGAACCCCACGCCGACCGACGCCCCCGAGGCGTTGCGGGTCTTCGTCGTCGACGACCACGCCATGTTCCGCGCCGGTGTCCGGGCCGAGCTGGCCGGCCGGGTCGACGTGATCGGCGAGGCCAGCACGGTCGCCGAGGCGGTCAGCCGGATCAGCGCGCTGGAGCCCGACGTGGTCCTGCTCGACGTGCACATGCCCGACGGCGGCGGCCGCGCGGTGCTGGAGGTCGTCCGCCGGACGCATCCGCAGGTCCGCTTCCTGGCGCTGAGCGTCTCCGACGCCGCCGAGGACGTGATCGGCCTGATCCGCGCCGGCGCCCGGGGCTACGTCACCAAGACCATCTCCTCCGAGGAGCTGGCGGCCGCGATCCGCCGGGTCGCCGACGGCGACGCGGTGTTCAGCCCGCGGCTGGCCGGTTTCGTGCTGGACGCGTTCGCGAGCCGCTCCGACACGGCGGTCGCCGACCCGGAGCTCGACCAGCTCACCAACCGCGAGCGCGAGGTGCTGCGCCTGCTGGCCCGGGGCTACGCCTACAAGGAGATCGCCAAGGAGCTGTTCATCTCCATCAAGACGGTGGAGACGCACGTGTCCAACGTGCTGCGCAAGCTCCAGATGTCGAACCGCTACGAGCTCTCGCGCTGGGCCGCCGACCGCCGCCTGGTGTAAATTTCAGATATACCCATATTTGCTCGGGTTCGCGGTGGTCCGGACCGTCGCTCCCGCCAGACACCGCTCGCTGCGCTTCGCTGCGGCCTCCGCGGTGGGGCACGGCCCATTTGTGAACGTCTTGTTTCGCGTTCTTGTGCGCGCCGGCCCGGTGTGTTGATCTAGGTCGCGCGACCGCCGCCGGACCGCACCTCTGCCGGCCTCCGGCCGCAAGGCACCACCCCAATGTTCCCCCATTCGTGCAACCTAAAATCTCCGCCGACGCGTCTCGTCATCTGCACGGAGCGTGCCGGAATGATGGCGGGTGGCTGTTGGGCTCAGCCGGAGAACATGGCAAATCGGTCCTAATCGGTCCCAGCGACGGTGGCCGATATGGTCCGATTTGCGCTGCCTTCCGTCTGATGTGCACAGTCGATTCGCTGTTACACCTGACTGCCCGTTCACTGCCGTCACTGTTATCTGAACGATGCATTCGACTATTCCGAAGTCGCTTCATGACGGCTAGCTTTTGCCGAACAGGCGAAGCGACCCTTCGTCCGAT
>NZ_BONE01000017.1 GCF_016862555.1 Asanoa siamensis
CGTAACCACCGGCAACCAGGTAGCCGAGATGTTGAACCGCAAGTCGGTTTCGGCCGAACGCAACCTGATGCGCCCAGGACGGTTCGACGCCGTCGACATTCGCTGCGTGACACGAGACGAACTCTGCGAGCTGTACAAGCGGGCGACCCAGGCCGTGCCGGCGACGTTCGAGATGGCCAAGAAGCTTTCGCTGCCCCGGATGCCAGGAGTCGAGGAGTCCCTGCTCGGCTTGCTCTCCGCGCGAGAGCTGGTCACCAAGGTATTGACCGACCCGACGGGACACATCCGGAAGGCACTTTTCCACGAGAACGTGCGGGACTTCCAGGGCTACAACGGCGTGAACGCCCAGATCCGCGATACGGTCCGGGACGAACAGGGGCACCGTCGGTTCGCGGTGTTGAACAACGGCGTCACCATCGTCACCCGCAACCTCCGGGTCGTCGGCGACGAGGTGCACATCCGCGACTTCCAGGTCGTCAACGGCTGCCAGACCTGTCACGTGCTCTTCGACGAGCGTGACCGCCTCTCGGACGATATACAGCTCAGCGTACGGGTCGTGCACAGTGAAGATGAGAGGGTCATTGCCGGCATCATCGCGGCGACGAACCGGCAGACTGCGGTGAGCGAGGACGACCTCTCCTCCCGGGAGGACTTCCACAAGCGGCTGGAGGATTGGTTCGCCGCGCAGGAACCGTCCCAACGGCTCTGGTACGAGCGCCGGTCGAAGCAGTACGCCACCCGGCAGGACGTCGAAAAGACCAGGGTGATCAACCGCGCGCAACTCACCCGCGCATACGCTGCGATGTTTCTCGGCGCGCCATCGGAGGTTGGCCACTACCGGGAGCTGACGACGCAACGTCGCGACGAGTTGTTCCAACCCGAGCATCTACCCGATGCGTACTACGTAGCGGCGGCTACGTACTACCGCGTCGAATGGCTCCTGCGGACACGCCGCGTCGGGACGACGTTCCGACCGACGCGCTACCACCTGATGGCGGCGCTGCGCTATCAGGTCCTGGGGCCGGACCGGCTGGCCGCGAATCCCCGCCGCGCCGCCGAGCAATGTCGACAGATGATCGAGCTCATGTGGGATGCCGGCGCGGCCGAGCGCGCAGTCCTCAAGCTCCTGCCGACCTTCAACCGAATCATGGCAGAGGAGGCTTCCGCAGGAGTTCCACCCGGCGAGATGGTGCGCAACCGCCGATTCGCCGAGGCGGTTCGAACGGCAGTGTTGCCGGCGCAGCGCCGCGACGTCGGGTCGGGCCGCTAGCAACCGGCGACGGCGCTGCGGGGCGCGGTCGGCCGCCGCCGGCGGCTTCGTTGCCGCCAGGTCGTCTTGCCGTTGGTCAGTGCGTGGGTGTCATCCGTCGGCCTGTGCCGCGAGGGTCAGCGCGCCGAGCAGCGCCGCGTCCTGGGCGAAGCTCGACAACACCACCTCGGGCACGTAGGGCAGCGCCGCCGAGAGGCGTTCGATCAGCAGGTCGCGGACCAGGTCGTTGCCGGCCACGCCGCCGACCAGGACGATGCGTTGGGGGTCCAGCAGCAGGCAGCAGGTGACGACGTGTCGGGCCAGTTCGTCGACGCCCGCGACCAGGGCATCGCGGGCCGCGCCCGGCGACGCCGCGGCCGCGCAGAGACCGGCCGCGCCGCCGGCCACGGGCAGCTCGTCGGCCAACTCGTCGAGGGCCCGCCCCGAGAACGCCTGCTCCAGCAACGGCTCGGGCGACGCCGGCCAGTCCGGCCCCGCGACCGCGTAGGCGATCTCCCCCGCCGCGCCGTGGTGACCGGACACGACCGCGCCGCCCACGGTGATGGCGGCCGCGACGCCCGTGCCCAACCCGATCACGAGGCCGGGGTCGGCGTCGCGCAGCGCGCCGTGGCGCAGCTCGGCCAGCGCGGCGGCGTTGAGGTCGTTGGCCACCGACACCCGGGCGATGCCCAGGTGGTCGCAGACCGCCTCGGCGAGCCGCAGCTCCTCCCAGCCCGGCACGTTCGGCGCGAGGTCGATGCCGTCCTCGCGGACCAGGCCCGGTGAGGCGATCCCGGCCGCGTGCAGGGTGCCGCCGGTGTCGGTGATCAGCTTCTGGGCCAGGTCGAGGGCGCGGTCGAGCGCCTGCCGCGCGCCGCGGGCCGCGAGGGTGGGCAGCCGCTCCGAGACCAGCGGCGTGCCGGCGGCGTCGCCGATGCCGATCGCCATCTTCGTGCCACCGAAGTCGATGCCCAACAACCGCCGGTCGGTCGAAGGGTTCACCGAGCGACCCTCTGCGCCACCGCGCCGGCGAGCGTGGCGTCGGCGTCCTGGAGGCGTTGGCGGAGGGCGGCGACGCGGGACAGCACCTCGTCCAATGTGGATCCTATCTGTTTCACCTGGTTCCGCACGGCGGCCTCCCCCGGACCGTCCGCCTGGGCCCGCTGGAGCACCAGCTCCGGGCGCAGCGCGGCGGCGACGAGGTCGGCCACGGCCGCGTCGCTCAGCGACTCGGCACCGGCGGCGGCCCGGGCCTCCGCGCGGACCGCCTCGGGAGTCCAGGTCGCGGGCTCCCCGGCGCGGATGAGCCGGCCGACCACCGAGTGGGCGGCGCGGAACGGCAGCCCGTGGCGGGTCAGCGCGTCGGCCGCGGCGGTCGTGGTCGCACCCGTCGCGACGACGGCTTCGCTCGTGGGTGGCCGCAACGGCTCCAGGAGCTGGAACAGTCCACCGAGGAGCGAGAAGAACCGGTGCGCGCGGTCGTTGCTGTCCCACAGCCGCGCCTGCACGTCGGTGGTCGCGTTGTTGGAGTCCTCCCACCACGCCGCGCCGACGTTGTTGAACACCGAGGCGGCGTCGGCGGCCGCGGCGCCGGCCATCGAGACGAGGTGCTCGAGCACGACCGGGTTGCGCTTCTGCGGCATGATGCTGCTGCCCTGGGTGAACTCCTCGGGCGTGCGCACCCATTCCCAGCTCAGCCAGTCCATCAGCGTACGGGCGAGCCGCGCGCCGGTGGCCAACGCCTGCGCGTTGAGGGCGGAGGTCCGCATCAGGTGGTCGGCGCCGGCGACGGCCTCGTAGGAGTTGACGACGATCTCGTCGAAGCCCAGCAGCTCGGCGACCCGGCCCGAGCTGATGTCGAGGTCGGTGCCGGCGAAGGCGCAGGAGCCCAGCGGCGACCGGTTCATCTCGGCGAGCAGGGCCGCGTAGGCCGCCGCCTCGCCCGCCAGCGCCTCGGCGTAGCCGGCCAGCACGTGGCCGATGGTGGTCGGCTGGGCGGGGCGGCGGTGGGTGTATCCGATGACCACCACGTCGGCGTACCGGTCTGCCCGTTCGAGCAGGGTGGCGCCGGCCGTCCCGAGCGCCGCGACCACCTCGAGCAACTGGTCGCGCAGCACCATCCGGAAGACGCCGGCGTCGAGGTCGTTGCGGCTGCGGGCGAGCTGGACGCTGAGCTCGCCGGTCGCCATCCCGCTCGCCTCGGCCAGCCGCTTCTCCAGGGTGAAGTAGACGTCCTCGACGGAACCGTCGTACGTCAGCGAACCCGGCTCGTCGTCCCGCAGCACGACCAGCCCGCGCAGCATCCGGGCCGCCGCCTCGGCCGGGACCAGACCCTGCTCGGCCAGCATCACCACGTGTGCCTCGCTGGCCTTGACCATGGCCGGGTAGAGGCGGGTGACGTGGTGGTCGAACACGACCCGCAGGTGGTGCTGCTGGTAGGTGGTCAAGGTCATGACGCTCCCTCGTGATGCGGTTGTGGTGCGAGATCGGCGCCGGGCGGCCCGGGCGGCGGTGCCGCGACCCACGCCCGCAGGATCTCGCCCAGTCGGGCGGCGGCCAGCTCGCGTACGCGTCGCCCGGCCGGCTCGGTGGCCAGTGACACGTGCCCGGACCAACCGTTCCACGGTGACGGTCGCGACTCCACCAGGACGTACGGGTACGGGGTCGGCAGCTTGGGTCGGGGCGGAAGGTCGGTCGCGGCGGCCAGGTGCACGGCGGCCGGGTCGAAGCCGAGCACGGCCGAGGTCTCGTAGGCGCCACCGTGGCCCCGGGCCGGCAGCGGGCCGAACAGCTCACCGGTCTCGCCGGCGTCGACGAGCTGGAACCAGTTGACCAGCATCAGGCTCGCCTGCCGGCGGCCGGACACCCACTCCATGGCCGCCCGCGCGGTCGACATGTTGGCGTCGTGCCCGTTGACGACGAGGACCCGCGAGAACCCGGCCGCCACGATGCCCTCGAGCACGTCGCAGAGGTAACCGACGGCGACCTCGGGCCGCACCGCCACGGTGCCGGGCCATGGCCGCGTCTGTCCCGGGCAGGCGGCGTACGCCACGGCCGGGAACGCCACCGCACGCACGCCGGCCCCCGCGACCTCCGCCGCGAAACCCTCGGCGAGGATGAGGTCCGTGCCCAGCGGCAGGTGCGGCCCGTGCCACTCGACGGCGCCGACCGGCAGCACCGCCAGGTCGGCGGCGGCCGCCACCCGGTCGAGCAGGTGCCCGGGGATCCGCCCGGCCGGCAGCAGTCCCCCGCCGTCGACCCAGGCGTCGATCAGTTCGTCCATTGCTCCGCCCCTCGTGACGCGGCCCGTCCGCCGCCTTCGAGCCGTCCCGAGAACCACATCACCACGAAGATGAGGACCACCTGGAGCATGCCGTACGCGGCCGCCGTACCGATCTCGAAGGAGTACATGCGGTTGTTGATCGCGACCGAGATCGGCGTCGTCGAGGAGGTGTAGATGAGCACCGAAGCCACGAACTCGCCCACCCCGTGCACGAAGGCCAGCAGCGCGCCGACGATGACGCCGGGGAGCATGAGCCGCACCGTGATGCTCAGGAACGCCCGCCACCAGGACGCGCCGAGGTTGCGGGCGGCCTCCTCGAGCGACGGGTCGATCAGCGCCAGCGACGCCGAGCTCGCCCGGAAGACCAGGGGCAGGAAGCGCACGAAGTACGCCAGCGGCAGGATCCAGAACGTGCCGATCAGCGCCTGCCCGAAGCTGAACCCGTTGCCGGTGCTGAACGCCGAGATCAGGTTGATCGCCACGACGGTGCCCGGCAGCGCCCAGGCGATCATGACGCCGACGTCCAGCAGGCTCCGGCCGACGAACTTCAACCGCCGCACCGCGTACGCGATGAGGACGCCGACGACGACGCAGCCGGCGGTGGCCAGCACGCTCATCTTCAGGGAGTTGAGGATCGGCTCGAACGCCCGCGGCTCGGAGAAGATGGTGACGAAGTTGTCCATCGTGTACGCGGACGGGATGACCTCCGTCGTCCAGGAACCGTCCGCCGAGAACGCGACGAGCGCGATCGTCGCTACCGGGGCCAGCAGCACGAGCGCCGCCAGCACCGAGGCGACCGGCGCGAGCCAGCGGCCGATCGGGTTGGCGATCTCACGCCGCTGCGCGGAGACACCCTTGGACTGCGACAGGTAGCTGCGGCGACCCTCGTACCAGCGCATCAGCAGCAGGAACGCGATCGACACCAGACCGAGCACGGCCGCGTAGGTCGACGCCATCGGCAGGTCGCCGTTGGTGCGGTTGATGTAGATCTGCATGGTCATGGTCTGGTCGACACCGAACAGCAACGGCGCGGTGTACGAGGCCAGCGAGGTCATGAACACGAGCAGCGACGCCGAGACGAGCGCGGGGGTCAGCATCGGCAGCAGCACCGTGCGCCAGACCCGGATCCGGCCCGCGCCCAGGTTGTAGGCGGCCTCCTCGATGGACGGGTCGAAGCCCGCCAGCGCCGCGGAGGCGGCCAGGTAGAAGAACGGGTACATGGTGAACGTGTGCACGACCAGCACGCCGGCGATGCCGTCGAAGGCCAGCACCGGTTGGGCGGTGCCGAGCAACTGCTGCAGGCCGCGCGGGAGGATGCCGATCTCGCTGTAGAGGAGCTGGAAGGAGATCGCCCCGATCAGCGGCGGCAGGGCCGCCGGCACCAGGATGAACGCCTCGATGAGCCGGCGGCCGGCGAACGAGAACCGCTTGAGCAGGAACGCCATCGCCACGCCGACGACGCCGCAGAGCAGCACGCTGGCCGCCGAGATGACGAGCGAGGTGATCAGCGAGGTGCGGGCGACACCCGACGAGGTGAGGAACTGCGTGTAGTTGGCGGTGCCGTCGTCGCTGACGCTCTCCGCGAACGTCGCGAGCATCGGCTGCACGACGTAGCCCCAGAGGATCAGCACCAGCGGCGCGACGAGCAGATACGGGAACCAGGCCGCGCTCGCGCCACCGCGCAGGCGCCGCGCCCACTCGCCGCGGCGGGACGGGACGGTCGAGGACACCGCGGTCACGGACGGACCACCCAGAGACGTTCGGCCGGGAGCCGCAGGCCGACCCGGTCGCCCACGTCGACGCGGTCGGGGACGTCGACGGCCGCCACGGTCACGTCGCCGTCGGCGCCGGCTCCGATGTCGACGGTCACGTGCGTGGCCATGCCGGTGAACTCGACGCCGGTCACCGTGCCGCGGATGGCGTCGGGCTCCTCGGGGCTCACGAGGACCACGTGCTCGGGCCGCGCCGCGACCAGCGCCGTGTCGCCCTCCCCCAGGCCGTGCCCGTCCGGTGCCGTCGCCGTCACGCGGCCACCGCCTGGCAGGGCGACGCCGACGCGGGTCGCCTCCGCGCTGGTGACCGGCAGGGACAACACGTTGCTGCGCCCGATGAACCGGGCGACGAACGCGTTCGCCGGCTCGTGGTAGACCTCGCGCGGCGTGCCGATCTGCTGCACCTGGCCCGACCGCATCACCGCGATGCGGTCGGACATGGCCATCGCCTCGGCCTGGTCGTGGGTGACGTAGAGGGACGTGGTGCCGGACTCGCGCTGGATGCGGCGGATCTCGGTGCGGGTCTCCTCGCGCAGCTTGGCGTCCAGGTTGGACAGCGGCTCGTCGAGCAGCAGGGTGCGCGGCCGGATCACCAGCGCCCGGGCCAGCGCGACCCGCTGCTGCTGCCCGCCGGAGAGCTCGTCGATGCGCCGTGTCCCGTACCCGTCGAGGTGCACCTCGGTCAGGGCCTGCGCGACCCGCCGGGCCGTGTCGGCGCGCGACACCTTGCGCACCTTGAGGCCGTAGGCCACGTTCTGCGCCACGGACATATGCGGGAACAGGGCGTAGTTCTGGAACACCATGCCGGTGTCGCGCTTGTTGGGCGCGAGCCGGGTGACGTCCTGCTCGCCGAAGTGGATGTGGCCCGCCGTGGGGAAGTAGAACCCCGCGACCATCCGCAACGTCGTGGTCTTGCCGCACCCGCTGGGCCCCAGCAGGGTGAAGAACTCGCCCGCGGCGATGGTGAGGGTGACGTCGTCGACGGCAGCCGCCTCACCTGAGCGGGTGAAGCGTTTGCTCACCGATTCCAGCTTGACGTCAATCATGGTTTCCCTCCCCAGGGTGGGCCGGACCGCCGCGGCGGCCCGGCCCGTCGAGGGCTGTCAGCCCTTGTTCTTGATCTCGGCGTTCCAGTGGTTGATCCAGTCGGTCTCGTTCTTGGCGATGACGTCCCAGTCGACGTCCATCGGCTTGAGCCCGAGGTTGGCCAGCCACTCGGGCTGCTCGGCGATCGGCACCGCCGGGATCTGGAAGAAGTCCTTGGCCAGGTTGGCCCGCAGCGTGCCGTCGAAGAGGAACTCCAGGAACTTCTTGGCGCCCTCGGAGTTGCCGCCCTTGATGATGGCGACGCCGTCGACCAGGACCGGCGCGCCGGAGGCCGGCATGACGTAACCGAACGGCATCTTGGACCGCTCGGACTGCAGCAGGATGTCCTGCAGGTTCCAGGCGCTCAGCACCCCCTGCTCGCGGGACATCTTGACGTAGAGGTCGGTCGGGTTGGCGGCGTACTCGACGGTGTTGGCGTCGAGCTTCTTCAGCCAGTCGTAGCCGGGCTGCGGGTTGCTGCCGTCGGGCGAGAGCCGCTGGATCATCGCCGAGTAGATCGACCGCATCGTGCCGGAGGCCGGCACGTCACGGATGATCACCTTGTCCTTCCACTGTGGTGCGATCAGGTCGTCCCAGTCCTTCGGCGCCTGGTCGGCCGGGATCGCCTTGTTGTTGTACATGATGACCTCGGGCAGCAGGATCTCGCCGAACCAGCGGCCCTGGGCGTCCTTGTAGCGGGCGTCCATCGTGCCGGCGAACGAGGGCTGCCAGGCCTCCAGGAGGTCCTCGTTGGCGCCGGTCGACAGGCCCTGCTGGGTGCCGCCCCACCAGACGGAGCCCTGCGGGTTGGCCTTCTCGGCGCGGGTGCGCTCCAGGACCTCCTGGGCGCCCATGTTGAGCACCTCGACCTTGCCCTTGTACTCAGGGTTCTTCGCGACGAACTGCTCGACGACGAAGTCGGTGACCTTCTTGTCGCGCGCGCTGTAGACGACGAAACTCTCGGCGGTGGTGCCGCCGGGCGTCTCGGCGCCCTCATCTCCACTTCCACACGCCGTAAGGCCGCCGACCAGGGTGGCGAACGCGACGGCAAGTGCCAGGCGACGTCTCATGAGTCCTCCGCTTGCGGAACGAGGGGGTTATCGGGGGAATGACAGGTCAGGAAAGGGTGGGAAGGCGGACCGCTGCCGACAGCGCGTAGCTGATCGCGCCGTGCAGCACCGCCTGGTCTCCGAGGACGGCCCGGCGCACGTCGGTCGCGGCCGGTGCCTTGGCGGAGACGAGGTTCTGGATGTGGTCCAGCGACGCGTCGTCGAGCTGTGCCGCCGCGCCGCTGAGCAGTACCCGGCCCGGGTCGACGACGCAGGCGCAGGAGATGACGAGCCGCGCCCAGGCGTCGAGCACCTCGTCGAGGTACGCCCGCGCGGCGGCGTTGGTGCCGGCGAGCGCGATCAGCTCGCCGACCGGCGCCTCGGGGCGCCGGCCCGGATGCAGTGCCACGACCCGCTCGGCGATGGCGTTGGCCGACCATCGCGCCTCGAACGGCCCGACCCCGCCGTAGGCACGGTCCGGTTCCGGGTCGAGCGGCAGGAAGCCGACCTCCCCGGCGGCGCCGCTGGCACCGCGGCGGACCTTGCCGTCGAGGATGAGGCCGGCGCCGATGCCGTCGGCGACGTGCAGGAGCAGCAGGTCGTCGACGTCCTTGCCGGCACCGGCCACGCGCTCGCCGGCGGCCATCAGGTTGACGTCGTTGTCGACGACGACCGGAACACCGAGCTGCTGCTGCACCGACTGCCCGATCGGCCGCGCCTCGACGAGGCCGACCGAGGGGGCGAGCCGGACCGCGCCGTCCGACGAGACGCCGGGCACCGCGATCGCCACCCCGTAGAGGGCCGGCCGGTCGTCGCCGACGAGCTCCGCGACGAACTGGCAGACGGTCTCCACCACGTCGCCGCCCAGCCGGGCCGTGCGGTGCGCGATCACCGAACCGTTGCTGTCGGCGATCTCGCACGTGATCCGCGGTGGCTCCAGGGAAACGGCGGCCACCAGCTCGGCGCGCGGGTTGAACTCGAGCATCGCCCGCGGCCGCCCCGTCGTGGTGGCACCGGGGCCGCGTTCGATCAGGTAGCCCTCGGCGATCAGGTCGCGCACCAGGTTGGTGAGCGTCGCCGGGGGCAGCCCGGTGAGCTCGGCCAGGTCGGCGCGGGACAGGAGCTGCGCTTCCCGCGCAGCCGAGATCACCGACTGGCGCTTGATCTCACGCGACCGCTCCCGGCTGACCGGGCTGGTCGGTGTCTTCCCCACGTCGATCACCCTTTCTTACTAGTGTGAAAAAAGTAGCGGGTCAAGTAACGAAAAGATCTCGCTCAACGTCCCCCGCGTGGCCCGAACCGACCCGCGCTGGCCTGCGAAAACGACCTAATGTGGACGGACTGGCGAACCAAATCTGGACAGGTTGCTTCAGATCGGCGGCCGGCCGATGGCCGGCGTCGGCTGGATTCTTTGGAGAACGAAAAAAATCGCCGCGCAAGTATTGACGGGTCTCCCGATAGATCCTTAGCGTTGCGCACCGAAGGTCCTTCCAGCGCTGACGGCCCGGGCGGCGCTGCACCGCACCCCGTGACCGTCCACTGCGGACGCGGATTGTACGCGGTCTGAAACCGCGTGCCCACGCCACTTGTCACTCCCCCTGAACCGGCGGGTCGCAACGCGACAGACGTTGCGCCGCGCCGCGGCGTACCCCCGTATCCACGACACGAAGAGGGATGCCTATGAAATGGCGCGCCAAAACCGTGATCGCCGCGTGCGGCCTGTTGCTGCTGGGCCTGGCAAGCCCGGTGCAGGCCAAGCCGAGCGGGCCGATCGACCTGGACATCATGTTCATCGGCGCACACCCGGACGACGAGGCCGGCCAGCTCGGCATGTTCGGGTACTGGAACGAGACCCACGACATGAAGGCGGGCGTCATCACGATGACGCGCGGCGAGGGCGGCGGCAACGCGGTCGGCCTCGAGGAGGGACCTGCGCTGGGCATCCTGCGGGAGGCCGAGGAGCGTCGCGCCGTCGGGTGGGCCGGGGTCGAGAACGTCTACAACCTCGACGCGCTGGACTTCTACTACACGGCGAGCGCGCCGCTGTCGGAGCAGATCTGGGGCTACCAGAACTCGCTGTCGCGCATCGTGCGGACCATCCGGACCACCCGGCCCGAGGTCATCGTCACGATGAACCCGTCGGCGACGCAGGGCAACCACGGCAACCACCAGGAAGCCGCGATGCTCGCCGTCGAGGCCTTCTACGCCGCGGCGGACCCCAACGCCTTCCCCGAGCAGATCCGCGACGAGGGGCTGAAGCCGTTCCGCGTCGCGCGCCTGTTCCAGGCCGGCGGCAGCGCGAGCGGCGCGAGCGGGCAGGCCTGCGAGACGTCGTTCACCCCGAACACGCCGACCGACGTCGTCTTCGGCACGTGGCAGGGCTACGAGTCCGCGCGCTACGACGGCACGCGATGGAACCAGATCAACGTCTTCGCCCGCCGCGAGTACGCGTCGCAGGGCTGGGGCAACACGGGTGACGCCACGACCAACCCGGCGAGCATCGGCTGCAACCGGATCACGATGATCGACAGCCGGACGCCGTACCCGAACCCGACCGTCGGCGGCACCGCGGCCCTGCAGGGCACCAGCATCCGGGCCCAGGGCGGCCTGCCGCTCGGCACCGAGTTGCACGTCCGCCCGCAGAACTGGGAGGTGCTGGCCGGTCAGCCGTTCGAGGTGAAGACCAACGTCCGCGCCGACAACGCACTCCCCGGTGCGAAGGTGACGCTGCGGGCGCCGGCCGGCTGGACCGTCCAGGGTCGCGGCGACATCGGCACGGTCACGCCGAACCGCGAGAAGGTCGCCACCTTCACCGTCACCCCGCCGGCGACGCTGGTGGCCGGCGAGCGGTTCCGGCTCGACGCGACCATGACGACCAAGAAGGACGGTGCCGGCAGCAACTCCGCGCTGGTGCAGGCCACCGCTCCCGTCCGCGGCACGCTCGAGCCGCTGCCCGAGGTGGGCGACTTCCGCGAGTGGACCGAGCGCAACAAGGTGCAGTCGCTCGACGCGCTCATCAACGCGATGCTCAGCATCCCCAGCGGCGGCACCCGGCCGGTCCGGGTCGACCTCGACAACCACAGCGACCAGGTGCAGTCCGGCACGGTCGCGCTCAGCGTCCCCGCCGGCTTCGCCGTGGCCGAGGCGGAGCAGTCCTACAGCGGCCTGCGGCCGGGGACGCGCGGATCGGTCACCTTCACCGTGACCAACACCGACGCCTCGCTGCCGACGGCCAACCGGGCACCCAACGACGGCGCCTACCCGGTGCGGATCACCACCAGCTACAACGGCGGCAGCGCCGTCGAGCCCGGCATCCTCAACCTGGTGCCCGTCACGACCGTCCCCAAGGCGGCCGCGGCGCCGGTCGTCGACGGCACGGCCGACGCGGGTGAGTACACCGGCGAGGTCATCGACATCTCGACCCGCTGGGAGGGCACGGCCGCGCCGGCCGCCGACATCTCCGGCACCGCCCGGCTGACCTACACCGACGACGCGATCTACGCGCTGTTCGACGTCACCGACGACGTGCTCGGCTCGGTGCTGCCGCCGGAGGACTGCAAGCGGCCGCGGCGCAACGACAACATCGAGTTCGGCATCGACCCGCGCGGCGGCTCGCCGAACACCTCCACGGTGTTCAACGTGGCGCTGTTCCCGACGACCAAGGACCCGGCCAACGGCAACCCGCCGTGCTACGCCCGTGAGCGGGACAACCACCAGGGTGCCGGTCCGGAGACGGCGCCGGGGATGCAGGTCGCCTCGGTCGTGTCCACCAGCCCGTACACGGGTTACCGGATCGAGGTGAAGGTCCCGTTCAGCGTGCTGCCGGACGGCATCGACGCGGCCCGGATGGGCCTCAACATCCTCGTGAACGACTCGGACACGCAGGACCTGGCCGGCCAGACCCGGGTGGGCTGGTCGACGTGGAGCGGCGTGCGGGCCGACCCGTGGCGCTGGGGCGTGGCGCGCCTGGCCGGGTTCACCACCCAGCCGTCGGCGCCGAAGGAGCCGATCATCCCGGACACCGCGGCGATGAGCGTCAACTCGCCGCAGACGATCCTGCAGTCGAGCCGGGACAAGGTGGCCCCGGGCGGCTGGACGGCGCTGCGGGACGACACGATCCGGATCAGGGACGTGCGTACGCGGCACAACGCGGTGCAGGTCGAGCTCAAGGCGCGGGAGAAGGGCGTCGCCCGGCTGTTCGTCTGGGACGGCACCCGGATCCTGTCGAGCGCGACCGTCGAGTTCGGCCGCGGCGGCGAGAAGTCGGCGTCGCTGCCGCTGACCGGGGCGCTACCGGCCGGCACAGACCTGCTGGTGTCGTACCAGGCCGGCGACGCCACCACCGGGATCGCCCGGAAGCTCCGCTGACAAACCACCTGTGACGAGGGGGCCGGCATCCGCCGGCCCCCTCATCGCTTTTCGGCGAGCAGGGCGTCGACGAGGTCCGAGACGGGGCCGAGGAGGTCCTGTTCGGTCGCGGCGGCGAGCGGTTGGATGCTCATCGAGGTGCGCAACAGGGCCATGCCCAGCGTGGTGGCCAGCAGGATCTGCGCGCGCAGCAGGGTCTCGGGCCCCGCCGGCGACGCCGCGGCCATCCGTTCGCTGAGCGACTGCAGGAACTCGCGGCGCACGTTGTCGACGTGCTCGTCGCCGGAGGAGCGCAGGAGCAGCAGGAGCGTGTCGGGCAGGCGGCCGCCGTCGCTGGTGGCGCCGACCATCCGGCGGGCGATGCTCGGCGCGATCGCCTCGAGGCTTGTGTCGCCCGCGTCGCGGCGCAGGTCGGTCACCGCGGCCGCCAGGCACGCCTCGAACAGGCCCTCCTTCGACGCGAAGTACCGGCTGATCAGCGCGACGTTCACACCCGCCTCGTCCGCGATCTCCCGCACCGTCGTCGACGCGTAGCCGTCGCGGGCGAACCGCCGGCTCGCCACCTGCAGCAGCGCCTCGCGGGTCTGCGCCGCGTTGCGCGTGCGGCGCACACCGCCGGCGGTGTCCTGGCTCGTCGCGCGCACCGTGACCTCCTCGCGTCCGGTACAGAGCGTAACGCCTTCGGAATGTGAAGTAAACAACTGTTGACTTAGTCCGGCGAAGATCCATAATAAGTAAGCGCACGTTTACATCTAGCCGGGGGACGTCATGACCCAGACCATCGCGGAGCCGCGCGCGACCGCTTCCACCACCGCCGACGGCGCGGCCCGCCACGGCGGCCTGCTGGTGCTCTACCTGTCCCTGGGTGGCCTGGCCTTCGCCGTGCTGCAGTCGCTCGTCGCGCCCGCGCTGTCGACGATCGGCCGGGACCTCGGCGTCTCCACCGCCGACGCCAGTTGGGTGATCACGGCGTACCTGCTCTCGGCCTCGGTCCTGACGCCCATCCTCGGCCGCCTCGGCGACATGGTCGGCAAGCGCAAGGTCCTGATCGGCGTCCTGGTCGCCCTCGGCGCGGGCACCCTGATCTCGGCGCTGGCGCCGAACCTGTCCGTGCTGATCGTCGGCCGGGCGCTGCAGGGCGCGGCCGGCGCGATCCTGCCCCTGTCGATCGGCATGGTCCGCGACGAGTTGCCCCGCGAGAAGGTCAGCGTCACGGTCGGCCTGCTGTCCGCGATCTTCGGCATCGGCGCCGGCGTCGGCATCGTCGCCGCCGGGCCGATCGTGGAGCACCTCTCCTGGCACTGGCTGTTCTGGCTGCCGCTCGTCCTGGTCGTCGTCGCCCTGCTCGGCGCCGTCTTCGGCATGAAGGAATCACCGGTACGCACACCCGGCCGGCTCGACGTGCTCGGCGCCGGCATCCTCTCGGTCTCGCTCGTCTCCCTCCTGCTGGCCATCAGCAAGGGCCAGGGCTGGGGCTGGGGCGACGCGAAGACCGTCACGCTGCTCGCGCTGGGCGTCGTCACGCTGGTCGCGTTCGTCGTCGTCGAGACCCGGGTCAAGGCGCCGCTCATCGACATGCGCCTGATGCGCCTGCGCGGGGTCTGGCCCACCGACCTCGTCGCCCTGATCCTCGGCTTCGCGATGTTCGGCACGTTCGTGCTCGTGCCGACGCTGCTGCAACTGCCCGCGGCCACCGGTTACGGCTTCGGCAAGTCCGTCTCGCAGTCGGGTCTGTTCCTGCTGCCGACCGTCGTCACGATGGTGGTCTTCGGCCCGCTGGCCGGCATGCTCAATCGGCGGTACGGCCCGAAGCTGCCCATGTTCCTCGGCTCCGTCGCCGTCGTCGCCGCGTTCCTCCTGCCGGCCCTGAGCCACGGCGCGACCTGGCAGATCCTGGCCTCGGGCATCCTCACGGGCGCCGGCATCGGCTTGTCCTTCGCGGCCATGTCCAACGCGCTGATCGAGGCCGTCCCGCCCACGCAGACCGGCGAGGCCACGAGCGTCAACACCATCGCCCGTACGATCGGCAGCAGCATCGGCACGGCCGTCGTCTCGATGATCATCACGTCGAACTCCACCCCGCAGGGCCTCCCCACCGATGCCGCCTTCACCACCGGCTTCTGGGCCTGCGCCGGCGTGGCCGTGGTCGCCGTCGTCGCGGTGCTGGCGCTGCCGTCGGCCCGCAAGCGTCACGAGCAGGCCGTCGCCCTGGGCGTCACCGACGTGCCACCGGAGCCTGAGTTCACGCCGCACCACCAGAAGGCCTGACCCCGAGCGGGCTTTCCGGGGAAGACCGGGGCTCTCCCGGATATGCCCGCGGCCCGCGACCTGGTCACCCTGGTACAGCCGACGAGAAGGGGGACCAGGGTGCGGCGCACACATCGGCTGCTGGTGGCGGCGATCACCGCGGCGGCGCTCGTCGTCGCACCGGCGACCGCCGCCGCCGCGGGCGGGAACGACCTGCGGCGGGAACTGGACGACCTGGTGGCCGCCGGTGCGGTGGGTGCGCTGGCCGAGGTCCGCGACGGCCACGCGGTGCGGCGGGCCGCCAGTGGTGTCGCCGAGCGGGAGACCACGCGACCGGTGCCGCTCGACGGCCGGTTCCGGGCCGGCAGCATCACGAAGACGTTCGTCGCGACCGTCGTGCTGCAACTCGTCGACGACGGGTCGCTGCGGCTGGACGACACGGTCGAGCGGTGGCTGCCCGGCGGCCATGGCGTCACGGTGCGCGACCTGCTCGACCACACCAGCGGAGTGCCCGACTACCGGCCCACCCTCGTGCTGCCGCCGGCTCCGGAGTTCCTCGACCACCGGTGGCGCACCTGGACGGCGGCCGAGTTGATCGCTCGGGCCGTCACTCAGGAGCCGCCCGCCGCGGGGTTCTCCTACTCGAACACCAACTACCTCCTGCTCGGCGAGATCGTCGAGGCGGTGACCGGCGGCACGTACGGCGACGAGGTCCGGCGGCGGATCATCCGCCCGCTGCGGTTGACCGGCACCTCGATGCCGGGGACGGCGACGCGGATCCGCGGGCCGCACCCCCACGGCTACGTGCCGATCGGTCGGGACCTCGTGGACTACACCGAGATGAACCCGTCGGTGATGGGCGCGAGCGGGGAACTGATCTCCACGACGCGCGACCTCAACCGGTTCTTCGCCGCCCTGCTCGACGGCCGGCTGGTGCCACGGCGTCTGCTCGACGAGATGCGGACACCGGGCACCGACGCCGGCCGGTACGGTCTCGGGCTGGCCTGGCGGGACACCTCGTGCGGCACGCGCGTGTACGGCAACGACGGCGACGCGCTGGCGTACCAGTCCTGGTCCTTCTCCACCATGGACGGTCGGCGACAGGTCACGCTGGCGCTGACGCCGACCTTCGACAGCGATCTCGACCCCGCCGTCGACGCCTTCCTGGACCGGGTCTTCTGCCGGTGACGAGGTGCGGTCGGGCCGCGCGGCCCGACCGCTACCGGCTGCGTGACTCAGTGGACGACGAGGTTGCCGCCCGCGAGCCTGATCTCCTGGCTCCTGGCTCCGTTCCACTCGGACGAGTGGAGCAGCGTGCTGCCGTTCCAGAGGGTGATCGCGACCGAGTCGGCCGTGCCGGGGCTGCCCCGGTCGGTCACCGCCAACCCCAGCGTCAGGCCGCCGGCCACGAGCGTCGGGTTACGCGCGTCGGTGACGTCCGTCAGCGTGGCCGTCGCGCGGATGTCGGCCCGTTCGACCTGGCTCCCCCCGTCGGACCCGAACGAGTCGAAGGCCGTGCCGCGGATCTCGTACGCGCGTGCTCCACTCTGGAACCGCACGGTCGCCGAACCCGTCAGGTCGGTCCCGTTCCTGGCGTACCGGACGTCGAGCGTGACGTCGGTCCGCGCACCGCCGGTCGCGGGATAGCTGCCGGCGGACCGGAGCCCGCGGACGTACCCGCTGCCGGTGACGGCGCTGCCGTCCGGCCGGGCGACGTCGACCCGGGCGGTGCCGGCGCCCGTGTAGTAGCCGCCGACCACGGCCGTGACGGTGTGGGCGCCGCGCGGCAGCGGCGCGTCGCACCACGCGGAACCCGTTGTCGGCGCGCCGCCCGTCAGGCCGACCGGCGCGCTGCACAGCGTCGTGTCACCCTCCTTGAACGTCACCGTGGCGTTGCGGACGTCGCCCGCCGTCCGGTCGGTCGAACCGAGCACGGAGCTGTCCCGGACGGTCGCCCGCAACCGCACGGTGGTGCCGGAGCCGAGCACGTCGCCGGTGTAGGTCGCCTCGGCGTCCTCCGCGGTCACCGTGACGGTGAAGGAGGTCGTCCGGGCGACGCCGGCGTCGTCGGTGACCGTGACCGTGACGGGATAGGCGCCGGGTGCGGCCGTCGTGGTCCCGGCGACCCGCCAGGTCCGGCTGCCGGCGGACGTCGCGGCGACCACGAGTGACAGGCCGGCCGGCAGGCCGGCGGCGGTCGCCGTCAGGCCCGTGCCCGCGGTGTCCGGGTCGCTCGCGCTGACCGTCATGGTCGGCGACAGGGCGTCACTGTGCTGAACGGTCGCACCGCCCGCCGGCGCGTCGTTCGACACCACCGGAGCCGCCTGTATCGCGATGTCGGCGTCGTTGAGGTCGAAGAAGACGTTGCCGACCGCCTCGATCCTGATCCGGCCCCGCGTGGTGCCGACGTTCGGCAGCGTGACGGACTCGCTGCCGTCGTTCGCGGTGCTCTCGGCCAGCACGTGCGGGAAGGTGGCGCCGCCGTCGACGGAGAGCGTGATGCGGACGTCGGTGACCCCGACGGGAGCCACGTCGGTGCCGGCGACGTCCCAGCTGATCGCCTGCGCGCTGCCACCCTCCACTGTGGTCGCGGTCGGCTGGGAGGTGACCAGGAAGGGCCCCGCACCGGGCGCGAGGGTGATCGCGGTCTCCGCGTTGGCGACACCGCCGCCGCCCGGGTGCCCGTCGCGGGCGGTGAGCCGGAAGTGCATCGTCCGGTTGTTGTCGAAGCCGACCCAGTCCGCCGTGGGCAGGAACTCGGAGTAGCAGTCGCGGACCTCGGGCGAGAGGTTGGAGCCGCCGCTGGTCGGGGGCGGCGGGGCCGGCGGGCAGGTGCCGGTCGCCGCGTTCGTGTGGCCCGCCGCGATCTGCGCCAGGTCCGGGAAGACCCGGGTCGGATCGGTCGAGACCGCGTTCTCGCCCGGCGAATAGTATTCGAGCGTGTCGGTCGGGCTGACGATCGCCGCGGTGCCGAACTGGCGGAACAGCGGGCCGTTGGTCTTCACGTTGCTGACGAGCGCGGTGCCGGCCGTGCTGCCACCGGCGAGCCCGCCACGGTCGTTCTGCTCCCACAGGTAGGTCACCGTGTCGCCCTCGGCGTCGGTGGCGCTGCCGGTGAGCGCGAACGGCGTGCGGACGGGGATCGTGACGGCGGCCGGGACCGAGACCACCGGCGCGTGGTTGCCGGTCTCCTCGACCACGTTGCCGCCGTTGTCGATCGGGCCGCCCTTGGCCGTCTCTCCGACGAAGCCCGACGCGCCGACCAGGTTGGACAGAGACAGGGCGCCGACGTTGGTGGCCGCCAGCGGCCCGCCGTTGAACGTGACCTGGAACCCGTCGTCGGTCAGCACGCCCGTGCCGCCGAACGCCGCCACGGTGACGGTCGTGCCGGCCGGGGCGATCGCCTCGATCGCGGCCTTGATGTCGGCCGTCGTGTAGGTGGTGCCCCGTACGATGGGCGCCGACTCGACGCCCGCGAGCGCGATGGTGAACGCGTCGCCGGCGGTGTCGAACTCCCGCAACGAGACCGTCTGCACCTCGTTGATGGCCGGCCGGCTCGACGTGACGTACGTCGTGATCTCGGTGTAGCTGCGCTGCGACCAGTACGGGTCGCTGTGCGGTTGGAGGTCGTCCTGACGGCAGATGCCCGCGTACGCCATGATGGACGATCCACTGCCCGGCTCCACCGAGTTGGCGGCGCTGCGGTTGCCGCCCGAGCAGTTGACCTGGGTGCCGTTGAACGTGTGGTTGCCGCCGAACTGGTGCCCCATCTCGTGCGCGACGTAGTCGACCGCGTAGAAGTCACCGACCGGTGTGGGCAGGCCGGTGCAGCCACGTGCCTTGCCGTCGCCGCCGATGACGCCGAGCCCCGCCACACCGCCGCCCGCGACGCCGAGACCGAGGTGGCCGACGTCGTAGTTGCCGGCGCCGACGAGTTGGCCGAGCACGATCCGGTTGCGGTTGAGCGCGCCGCTGGTGCACGCGCTGAGTTGCGACGGCGTGAAGCAGGCCGCGGCACCGCAGGGACCGTTGGGCTCGGTCGCCAGGGCCGGCGTGTTCAGGTTGGTCTTCTCGGTGTCGTTGATCAGGACCAGCCGGATCGCGGTCTCGTCCTCGTACACCTGCGTCACGCGGTTCATCAGCGTGACCTTCGCGGCGGTCACGTTCTCCGCGCCGAAGAAGGTCGCGTACGACGGGTCGGTGACCAGCGCGACGCGGTAGGTGCGCAGCGACACGGGCGCGCCGGCCACCGCGGCGACCTCGTCCGCCAGGCCCTCCACCGCCGACGCGACGTCGTCCCGCTCGACGAACTCGCCGTGGCTGTCGGTCAGATCCCGGCCGTAGTAGCTCGCGTAGAGGCTCTGGTCGCGGTGGTAGTAGGGGTCGACGTACCACGCGCCGTGCGGCGAGCGGACCGACGCGTGGAACCCGAGCGGCGTCAGGTCGGCCCGGATCGTCGCGGCCGGGTCGTCGATCCCCTTTCCGGCGTACGTCTTGATCTCCGGGTGTCTCGCCGCGAGGCCGGCCTCCATCACCGGCGAGTCGGCCAGTGCGAAGCGCTGGAAGCCACCGGCGGGCGTGGGCAGCGACACCACCTGAGGCGCCGCGGCGCGCTGCCGCCCGGCCCGCTCGTCGGGCGCCTTGGCCAACGCCGCGCCCAGGGCGGCCCGGTCGAGGGTGTGGGTGGCGACGCGGTCGGCCCGGACGTCGGGCCGCTGCCCGCCCTTGGTCGCCGCGGGCTTGCCGGTGACCCGGGTCCAGGGGCCGCTCGGCTCGACCGGGGCGGCGGACGCGGGGGTGGGCGCCAGCATCGGCAGCAGCGCCGCCACGAGCGCGGCGACCACGAGGGCGGCGAGCCGTCCGCGCCGCCCTCCGTGACCGCCAGGTGGACTGTGGACAAACCGGGTCACGGCCATCTCAGCTCATCTCCTTCGACGGGCAGACGCACCGCCCAACCTAAGGAGTCCGTCGATGGCATGACCATGGTCCGTACGGCCAGTAAATCGAGGAATGTAAGACTTTTGATGGGTTCTTGTCAGGCGGCCCAGTCGGGGCGGCGGCCGAGGTACTTCAGCAGGACGGCGACGTCGTCGTCGGCCGGGGTCGGCTCGATCGCCGGCGCGAAGGCGAAGGCCCGCAACGGTTCCACGATCTGGGTGGCGACCTTCATCAGGGAACGGGCGAGCTCGTCGGTCAGCGGGGACGGCTGTCCGGTCGCCACGGCGATGTCCCAGGCGTGCACGGCGGCGTCGAGGGCGGCGGCGCCGGATCCGACCCAGGTCGGCAGCGGGCCCAGCGGAAGCGGGGTCATCGCGGTCTCGACCTCCTTGCCCACGGTCGCCCAGGCGCGGGCCGCCGCGTCGAGGTGTGGGTCCAGGAAGTCCATCGGGTCCTGGGCAAGCTGACCGGACGGCGCGAACGGGTTCTCGGTGGGGCCGCCCTCCCCCGTGATCGCCGCGGCGTAGCCGAGCTGGTCGCCGGCGGCGTGCTGCAGCACCTGGGTCGCGTTCCACTGGGCGCACGGGGTCGGCCGCCCCCAGTCGCCCGGAGCGACGCCCGCCACCGTCGCGCGGAGCACGCGGTGCGCCTCGTCCATCAGCTCCCAGCCGCTGACCTGCTGACCGTTCCCGCCCATGACCAACTCCCGTCTCGAATCGGAACGGAGGGGCCCGTTCCGCATCTGGTCCCACTCTAGCGGAACAGATCGTTCCGTTCAACCCTCTATCTATGCTGAACTATTAGTAAAGTTTACGAACAGAAGGTGTTACAGTCACGACCATCGATCGAAGGCTTCCGGCACTTTTCCGGTCCGGAGCACCCTCCAGAAAGGAGTGATCGCATGTCGAGACTGCGTGCCGTTCTCGTGGCCCTGGCCATGGTCGTCGCCGGTGGACTGGTCGCGATCATCCCCGCGACGGCGGCGTCGGCCGCCGCGTGTACGGCAGCCTGGCAGGCGTCGACCGTCTACTGGGGCGGCAACCAGGCGTCCCGCAACGGTCGCAACTACCAGGCCAAGTGGTGGACGCAGGGCGAGGCCCCGCCCGGCACCACCGGCGTGTGGCAGGACCTCGGCCCGTGCGACGGCGGTGGCGGCAACCCGGGCAACCCCGGCGGCGGCTGCAACGCCCCGAACTGGGCCGCCGGCACCTTCTACGCGGCCGGCACGGTCGTGCGTTACACCAACGGCCAGTACTACATCGCCGAGCACGACAACCCGGGCTACGACCCGATCATCAGCACCTGGTACTGGGAGCCCTACACCTGCGGCGGTGGCGGCCCCACCCACCCGCCGCCGACGGGCGGCTTCGTCGTCAGCGAGGCACAGTTCAACCAGATGTTCCCGGGCCGGAACTCCTTCTACACGTACTCGGGGCTGGTCGCCGCGCTCAGCGCGTACCCGGCGTTCGCGAAGACCGGCAGCACGACCGTCCAGCGCCAGGAAGCCGCGGCCTTCCTCGCCAACGTGCACCACGAGACCGGCGGGCTCGTCCACATCGTCGAGCAGAACACCGCGAACTACCCGCACTACTGCGACCCGAACCAGCCGTACGGGTGCCCGGCCGGCCAGGCCGCCTACTACGGTCGCGGGCCGATCCAGCTGAGCTGGAACTTCAACTACAACGCGGCCGGCAACGCGCTCGGCCTGCCCCTGCTGACGAACCCGTGGCTGGTGCAGAACGACGCGGCGGTCGCCTGGAAGACCGGCATCTGGTACTGGATGACCCAGAACGGCCCCGGCACGATGACGGCACACAACGCCATGGTCAACGGCGCCGGCTTCGGCCAGACCATCCGCAGCATCAACGGCTCGATCGAGTGCAACGGCGGCAACCCCGGCCAGGTCCAGAGCCGGGTCACCCGCTACCAGCAGTTCGTCGGCATCCTCGGCGTCCCCGCCGGGAACAACCTCTACTGCTAGAACCATCGCGCGTACGCCCGGGCGCGGCGCACGGTCGCACCCGGGCGTCGGCTCGCCCGCGGTAAATGAGAGGAAAGTTGTCGTACCCGGGCGTGAAGATGAGCCATGCTCGCTGACGTCCTCCCCCGTCGATACGAAGCGCGGCGACTCCTGGCCGCGACGTTGTTCTCGGCGACCGGGCGGGGCCTGACGCTGCCGTTCATGTTCATCTACCTGACCAAGGTCAGGGACGTGTCCGCGAGCACGGCAGGCCTGATCATCGCGTGGATGGCGGTCTGCGCGCTGGCGATCGGGCCGCTGGGTGGCTGGGCGGTCGACCGGTTCGGTGCCCGCCGGATCGTGCTGCCGTTGCTGCTCGTCGAGGCGGTCGGGGTGGGCAGCGTCGGCTTCGCACAGACCCACTGGCACGCGTTCCTCTCCGTCACGCTGATCGGCGTCGGCGGCGGCGTGATCTGGGCGGGGCAGACCACGATCCTGGCGTCGGTGACCGACGGCGCCGAACGGGAGAAGACGTTCGGCCTCAACTTCGCGCTGCTCAACCTCGGCATCGGCACCGGCACGGTGATCGCCGGCGCGATCGTCGACCTGGACCGCCCCGGCACCTTCCAGGTCATCTACCTGATCGACGCCGCGCTCTACCTCGTGCCGTTCGTCAACCTGCTGACGATGCCCGCCGTCGGGCGACGGCTGTCCCCGGTCGTGACCGGCGACCGGGAGGCCACGGCGCGGCGGCGCGAGCCGGGCTACCGGGAGGTCTTCGCGCACCGCGGCTTCCGGCGACTGCTGGCGTTCAGCGTGGTGCTCACGATCAGTGGCTACGCGCAGATCGAGGTCGGCTTCACCGCCTTCGCGATCGACGTGGCGCAGGTCGGGCCGCAGGTCGTGGCCTACGCGTTCACCGCGAACACCCTCGTCATCGTGCTGGCGCAACTGTTCGTCGTCCGGGTCATCCAGGGCCGCAGCCGCAGCGTCCTGCTGGCCGTGGTCGGCGTGATCATGGCCGGCTCGTGGCTGATCCTCGGCGTGGCCGGCGCGGTCGACGGCACCAACGCCGCCCTGGCGGCGGTGGGGGTGATCGCCTGCGCCGCGGTGTTCGCGGTCGGCGAGACCCTGCTGTCACCGATCAACCCGACGCTGCTCAACGCACTGGCCACCGACGAGCTACGCGGCCGCTTCAACGCACTGGGTTCGATGGTCTGGGGCATCAGCGGCATCGTCGGCCCGGTCACCGCGGCCCCACTGATCGGCGGCGGGCACAGCTCGGTCTGGCTCGCCCTCACGGTGGCCGGCTGCCTCACGGCCGCACTGCTGGCGGCATCGCTGCGCAGGGTGATCACGGCGGAGCAGGACGGCCGCGCCCGCCCCGACGTCGCGGCCGAGGTGGAGGAGGTGGCCCCGGTCAAGAGCTGAGCTACGCCCGAGAGCGAGAGCCGCAGGCGGTCCTCTTCGGCCGGACGCAGGCGCGGCTTCCCCTAAGGCCCGCCGCACAGCCGGCAGGTCCGCGGACCGGAGGTCACCGGCGGCCAGGCCCAGGTGCTCGGCGAGCACGACCGGGCGGTAGTAGGGCAAGCCGTTGTCGAGCACGCCCTGGTGCAGCCGGCCAGGGCGAGCAGCGTGGACCCACGCAGCGGCGAGCGGGTCCTGGTCGTACGCGGGCGACGCAGCGGCGCCCGGCGTGCGAGATCGTCGGCGTCCAGCAACCGGTCGAGAGCCGGCGCCACGTCGTGCAGGCACGCCCACGGGCCGCCCGCCACCCCCGGAGATCGCCTTCACCCGGACCGTTCGACCCCCTGTGATGCCAGCCACCGGGTCGGCTCAAACCGGACGACAAGCGTTAACGCTGCGTTAAGCTCCTCGGTCGGGCCGTCGAAGGGTGGAGTATGCGCGGGAACCTGGCTGTCGTCGATCTGGTCGAGGCGCCCGGCGCACCACTAGCCCCACCCGTCGAGCCGCCGATCGCGCGCACCGGGCCGCCGGCGGCGCTGTACGCCGGCGCAGGCACCCCGCCCGCACGTACCCTCCTGGACATCCTCGCCGAAACCGCCCAGCGGCATCCGTCCGCTCCGGCCCTCGACGACGGTGTCACGCTGCTCACCTACCGCGCCCTCGAAGCCGAGATCGGCGAGTTGTGCGAGCGGCTCGCCGCGGCCGGGATCGGTGTCGGCGACCGCGTCGGGGTCCGCGTGCCGTCCGGCACCGTCGATCTCTACGTCTCTATCCTCGCGGTGCTGGCCGCGGGCGCCGCGTACGTGCCGGTCGACGCCGACGACCCGGACGAGCGCGCCGAACTCGTGTTCGCCGAAGCCGACGTGTCCGCCGTCCTCGGACCCGACCGCACGCTGACACCGCGCCGCGATCCGCGCGGCGAGGCGCGTCGGCCCGGGCCCGACGACGACGCCTGGATCATCTTCACCTCCGGCTCGACCGGCCGGCCGAAGGGCGTCGCGGTGACCCACCGCTCCGCGGCCGCGTTCGTCGACGCCGAGGCGCGGCTCTTCCTGACCGACGAGCCGATGGGCCCGGGCGACCGGGTGCTCGCCGGCCTGTCGGTCGCGTTCGACGCCTCCTGCGAGGAGATGTGGCTCGCCTGGCGGCACGGCGCCTGCCTCGTCGCCGCGCCGCGCTCGCTCGTGCGCGCCGGGATGGATCTCGGCTCGTGGCTCGTCGAGCAGCGGATCACCGTGGTGTCCACTGTGCCCACCCTCGCCTCCCTGTGGCCGGCCGAGGCCCTCGACGACGTGCGGCTGCTCATCTTCGGCGGCGAGGCCTGCCCGCCCGAGCTCGCCGAGCGGCTGGCCGTCGAGGGGCGCGAGGTGTGGAACACGTACGGGCCGACCGAGGCCACGGTCGTCGCCTGCGCCGCGCAGCTGACCGGCACGGGTCCGGTCCGCATCGGCCTCCCGCTCGACGGCTGGGAGCTGGCGGTCATGGGCCCGTGGGGGCACCCGGCCGCGATGGGCGAGGTCGGCGAGCTCGTCATCGGCGGCGTGGGCCTGGCCCGCTACCTGGACGCCGAGAAGGACGCGGAGAAGTTCGCCCCGCTGCCGTCGCTGGGCTGGTCGCGCGCGTACCGCAGCGGTGACCTCGTCCGGGCCGAGCCCGAAGGGCTCGTCTTCCTCGGCCGCGGCGACGAGCAGGTCAAGCTGGGCGGGCGCCGGATCGAGCTCGGCGAGGTCGACGCCGCGCTGCAGGCGCTGCCGGGGGTCGCCGCCGCGGCGGCCGCGGTCCGCACGACCGGGCACGGCAACCAGCTCCTGGTCGGGTACGTCGTGCCGGCGCCGGACGCCGGGTTCGACCGGACGGCGGCGGTCGACCGGCTGCGCGCCGCACTGCCCGCCGCGCTGGTGCCGCTGATCGCCGTGGTCGACGGCCTGCCCACCCGCACCTCGGGCAAGGTGGACCGCGCCGCGCTGCCGTGGCCGCTGCCGGAGCTGGATGCCCCGCAGGCCGGCGAGGAGCTGGAGGGCACGCAGGGCTGGCTGGCCGAGTGCTGGGGCGACATCCTCGGCGTCCCGCCCACCGGCCCCGACGACGACTTCTTCGCCTCGGGCGGCTCGAGCCTGAGCGCCGCGCAGCTCGTCACGCTGCTGCGCGGCCGTTACCCGAGCGCGTCGGTCAACGACGTGTACCAGCACCCGACGCTGCGGGCGCTGGCGCGCCGGCTCGACGAGTTCGAGGCCGCCGAGGCCGCCACGCGCGTCGTGCTCCCGACGCCGCGGCGCACGGGCATCGCCCAGACCGTCCTGATGCTCCCGCTGCTCGGCGTCGTCGGGCTGCGCTGGGTCGTGGTGCTGGCCGCCGTCAACAACGTCGGCGCCTTCCCCTGGGCGCCCACCGTGTCCTGGTGGTGGGTGCTGGCCGGCTGGCTGCTGCTGATCAGTCCCCCGGGCCGGATCGCGCTCGCGGCCGGCGGCGCCCGCCTGCTGCTGCGCGGCCTGCGGCCCGGCAGCTACCCGCGCGGCGGCGCTGTCCACATGCGACTGTGGGCCGCCGAACGGCTGGCGGCGTCGAGCGGCGCGACCAACCTCGCCGGCGTCTGGATCACCTGGTACGCCCGCGCCCTCGGCGCGAAGATCGCGGCGGGCGTCGACCTGCACTCCCTGCCACCCGTGACCGGCATGCTCCGCATCGGTCAGGGCGCGGCGGTCGAGCCCGAGGTGGACCTCTCCGGGCACTGGGTCGACGGTGACGTGGTGCACGTCGGGCGGATCCGGATCGGGGCCGGCGCGACGGTCGGTGCGCGCAGCACGCTGCTGCCCGGCGCGCGGATCGGCAAGCGGGCCGAGATCGCACCCGGGTCGGGCGTGGTCGGCTCGGTGCCCGCGGCGGAACGGTGGGCCGGTGTCCCCGCGAGCCGCTCCGGCCGGGCGGCCCGCCGCTGGCCGCAGGAGCGCCCCGGGCGGGCGGCGCGGTGGACCCTCGCGTACGGGCTGACCTCGCTCGTGCTCGGCTTCCTCCCCGCGATCGCGGCCGTTCCGGCGCTGCTGGTGCTCGGCTGGTTCGTGCGCGACGCCGCCACGCTGCCGGCCGCCCTCGGCCAGGCGCTGCTCGGTGTGCCGCTCGCGACCGTCGCGGCGATGACCGCGTACGCGCTGCTGATCCTGGTGTTCGTGCGGGCGCTCAGCGTCGGCCTGCGGGCCGGTCACCACCCCGTGCACGGGCGGGTCGCGTGGCAGGCGTGGGCGACCGAGCGGCTCATGAGCCTGGCCCGGGTGGGCCTGTTCCCGCTCTACGCGAGCCTGTTCACGCCCGTCTGGCTGCGCGCGCTCGGCATGCGGGTCGGCCGCCGGGTCGAGGCGTCGACGGTCCTCGCGGTGCCGGCGATGACCACCGTCGGCGACGGCGCGTTCCTCGCCGACGACACCATGGTCGCCTCCTACGAGCTGGGCGGTGGCTGGCTGCGGCTCGGCGCCGCCCGCGTCGGCAAGCGGGCGTTCCTCGGCAACTCGGGCATGACCGCACCTGGCCGGGCCGTGCCGAACCGCGGACTCGTCGGCGTGCTGTCGGCGACCCCGAAGAAGGCCAAGGCGGGCAGCTCCTACCTCGGCATGCCGCCGATGCGGGTGCCGCGCGCCGTGGACGAGGGCGACCAGAGCCGGACGTTCGACCCGCCGAACCGCCTGATGCTCGCGCGCGCCGCCGTCGAGCTGTGCCGGGTCGTCCCGGTCATGTGCGCGGTGGCGCTGGCCGTCCTCACCCTCGCGGCGTTCGAGGCCCTCGCCAACGGGTACGGGTACGCCGCCGCGCTGGTCGCGGGCGGTCCGCTGCTGCTCGCCGCCGGCCTCGTCGCCTGCCTGGTCACCGCCGGCGCGAAGTGGCTGCTGGTCGGGGCGTTCCGGGCCGGCGAGCGCCCGCTGTGGAGCAGCTTCGTCTGGCGCAACGAGCTCGCCGACACGTTCGTCGAGGTGCTGGCGGTGCCGTGGCTCGCCGGCTCGGTCGGCGGCACCCCGCTGATGAGCCTGTGGCTGCGGGCCCTCGGCGCGCGGATCGGGCGGGGCGTCTGGTGCGAGAGCTACTGGCTGCCGGAGACCGACCTGATCCGCATCGGCGACGGCGCGACCGTCAACCGCGGGTGTGTCGTGCAGACCCACCTGTTCCATGATCGGATCATGCGCATGGACCAGGTGACTCTCGAGGAGGGCGCCACGCTCGGCCCGCACGGGATCGTGCTGCCCGGCGCGGCGGTGGGGGCACACGCCACGGTCGGACCGGCGTCGCTGGTCATGCGCGGCGAGACCGTGCCGGGCGGCGGCCGGTGGCTGGGCAACCCGATCGCGGCGTGGCCGGCGGACCGGACCCGCCGCGGGTGAACGCCAAGGCGGAGCCGTACCTCGCGAGGCACGGCAACACCGGCTACCGGACGACGCACTACGACCTCGACCTGGACTACCGGGTCGGTCCCGCCCGGCTCGCCGGCCGCGCGACGATCTCCGCCGTCGCCGACCGTACGCTCCCGGAGATCAGCCTTGATCTCGGCATCTTCCGCGTCGACCAGGTGCTGGTCGACGGCGTGGCGGCCCGGCACAGCCACCGTGCCGGCAAGCTGCGGATCCGTCCGGCCCGGCCCCTGCCGGCCGGTGCGCCGTTCACGGTCACGGTGCGCTACGCGGGCACGCCCAAGCCGATCCCCAGTCGCTGGGGCGACCTCGGGTGGGAGCGGCTCGACGACGGCGCGCTGGTCGCGAGCCAGCCGACGGGCGCGCCGTCCTGGTTCCCGTGCAACGACCACCCGGCCGACAAAGCCAGTTATCGGATCGCGGTGACGGCACAGGCGCGGCACACCGTCGTCGCCAACGGGCGCCTCGCGTCACGCGAGACCCGGGCCAACAGAACCACCTGGGTGTACGAGCAGCCGGCGCCGATGCCCACCTACCTCGCCACCGTCCAGATCGGACGGTACGCCCTGGTCGACCTCGCCGCCGGCCCGGTGCCGCAGCGCGCGGCCGTGCCGCCGCGGCTGGTCAGCCCGATGGCGCACGACTTCGCCCGACAGCCGGAGATGATGACGACCTTCGCGCGCGTCTTCGGGCCGTACCCGTTCGGCGAGTACGCCGTCGTCGTGGTCGACGAGGAGCTCGAGGTGCCGGTCGAGGCGCACGGACTGTCGATCTTCGGCGCCAACCACGTCGACGGGCGCCGCGGGTCCGAGCGCCTCGTCGCCCACGAACTCGCGCACCAGTGGTTCGGCAACAGCCTGACCGTGGCCGACTGGCGCCACATCTGGCTGAACGAGGGCTTCGCGAAGTACGCGGAGTGGCTCTGGTCGGAGCTGTCCGGCGGTGAGCCGGCCCGGGTGCACGCGGCCCGGTCGCGGCGCCTGCTGGTCGGCCTCCCGCAGGACCTGCGGGTGGCCGACCCGGGGGAACGGCGCATGTTCGACGACCGGGTCTACCAGCGCGGCGCCCTGACCCTGCACGCCCTGCGCCTGGCGATGGGCGACGCGACGTTCTTCGCGCTGGTACGGGACTGGTCGCGCACCCACCAGCACGGCACGGTGACCACGGAGGCGTTCACGACGATGGCGCGCCGCCACACGGCCGTGCCGCTCGACGCACTGTTCACCGCGTGGCTGTACGAACCGACCCTGCCGCCGGCGAATCCGTCCTGAGGGAGTCAGCCTCGATCACGCCGACGGCTGACGCGCCGGGCCCGGTGCTACGGTGGTTGCGGTTGACGGACAAGCAGGGAGACGAGACATGGTGGGTGACGACGACATCTCCGGGTGAGACCGGACATGTGACCGGCCACCGGCCGCGCCTGTGAGCGCGATCGCCGTGGCCCTTTCGTCGTTTCTCGAGGCCATGTCCCCCTGTCGGGCGGCCAGCGTCCGCCTGCCCTCACATCCGAGGTTGCTTCTCCGATGTCCGATGCGTTCATCGTCTGCTCGAACCTGACCTTCTCCTGGCCGGACGACACACCGGTCTTCCAGAACCTGTCCTGCACCATCGGTGGCGGCCGCACCGGGCTGGTCGCGCCGAACGGTGCCGGAAAGAGCACATTGCTCAAGCTGATCGCCGGCGAGTACCGGCCCAGCGCCGGGTCCGTCTCGGTCCAGGGCGTGCTCGGCTACCTTCCGCAGAGCCTGCCCCTGGTCGGTGACCTGACCGTGGCCGAGGTCCTCGAGATCGCTCCGCTGATCCGGGCGCTGCACGCCATCGAGTCCGGCGACGCCGCCGAGGAGCACTTCACCACGATCGGCAACGACTGGGACATCGAGGAGCGGACCCGCGCCCAGCTCGACCGGCTGGGCCTGCGCGACCTCGCCTTCGACCGGCGGCTGCACACGCTCAGCGGCGGCCAGGTCGTCTCGCTCGGCCTGGCGGCGCAGCTGTTGAAGCGGCCCGACGTCCTGCTGCTGGACGAGCCGACCAACAACCTCGACCTCGCGGCCCGGCACCAGCTCTACGACGTGCTGGAGCAGTGGAACGGCTGCCTGCTGCTGGTCAGCCACGACCGGGCGCTGCTCGACCGGATGGACCGCATCGCCGAGCTCGACCGCGGCGAGGTCCGGCTCTTCGGCGGGAACTTCACCGCGTACGAGGCGTCGGTGCGGGCCGCGCAGGAGGTGGCGGAGAAGAACGTCCGCAACGCCGAGCAGGAGCTCAAGCGCGAGAAGCGGGAGATGCAGGAGGCCCGCGAGCGGGCGGCGCGGCGGGCCAGCAACGCCTCCCGCAACCTCAAGAACGCCGGCCTGCCGAAGATCTTCGCCGGCACCATGAAGCGGGACGCGCAGGAGTCCGCGGGCAAGGCGAACGAGACGCACTCCGCGCGCGTCAACGAGGCCAGGGCGCGGCTCGACGAGGCGGGGCGGGCGCTGCGCAACGAGCAGAAGTTGTCGTTGGAGCTGCCCGACACGAACGTGCCGGCCGGCCGCACGCTGGTCACCGGTGCGGGCCTGCGGGTGCGGTCGCTGTTCGCCGGCGACGGCGTCGACCTGACGATCCGCGGGCCGGAACGGATCGCCCTGCTCGGCCCCAACGGCGCCGGCAAGTCCACCCTGCTCCGTCTGGTCAGCGGCGATCTGGCGCCCGAGGGCGGCCAGGTCAAGCGCGCCGACGGCCGCGTCGCGTACCTGTCGCAGCGGTTGGACCTGCTGGATCTCGACCGCACCGTGGCCGAGAACCTGGCCGCGTTCGCGCCGCGGACCCCGGACGCGCAGCGGATGAACCTGCTCGCCCGCTTCCTGTTCCGCGGTCCCCGCGCCCACCTGCCGGTCGGCGTGCTCTCCGGCGGCGAGCGGCTGCGCGCCACCCTGGCCTGCGTGCTCGGTGCCGAGCCGGCGCCGCACCTGCTGCTGCTCGACGAGCCGACCAACAACCTCGACCTGGTCAGCGTGGGCCAGTTGGAGAGCGCACTGCACGCGTACGAGGGCGCGCTGCTGGTGGTCAGCCACGACGAACGGTTCCTCACGGAGATCAAGGTCGACCGCTGGCTCCGGCTCTCCGACGGGCGCCTGCTGGAGACCGGCGCACCGGACGTCGACTGACCGTGCTGCCACCGACCGCCCCGTCCCGCGGGGCCGGCTCCGCCCTGCTCGCCCACGACCTGGTCCGCACGCTCGGCACCCGCCGGGTGCTGGACGGCTTCTCGCTCACCGCCGCGCCCGGCCGGCGGATCGGGCTGATCGGCGAGAACGGCGCCGGCAAGTCCACTGTGCTCCGGCTGCTCGCCGGGGCGGACGAACCCGACTCCGGGACCGTCGTACGCCCGCCGGATCTGGGTTTCCTGCACCAGGAGATGCCGTTCGACCCATCGTCCACAGTCGACGACGTGCTCGCCGACGCGTTGCGCGAGGCGCGTGCGGACCTGGCCGAGCTGGACCGGCTCGCCGGCGCGCTGGCGCAGACCCCGCAGGACGCGGAGGAGCACGCCGGCCTGCTCGCCGCCTACGGCGACCGGCTCGACCGCGCGCAGGCCACCGAGGCGTGGGACGCCGACCGGCGCGCCGAGCTGACGCTGGCCGGTCTCGGCCTCGGCGCGCTCGCCCGCGACCGGACGCTCGCATCGCTGTCCGGCGGGCAACGTGGCCGGGTCGCGTTGGCCGCCCTGTTGGTGCGGCGGCCCACGGCGCTGCTGCTCGACGAGCCCACCAACCATCTCGACGACGACGCCGCGGCCTTCCTGGAGCAGCAGCTTCGCGGGCTGCCCGGTGTCGTGGTGGTGGCGAGCCACGACCGGGCGTTCCTCGACGCGGTCTGCACGGACGTGGTCGACCTCGACCCCGCCGTGGAGGGCACGACCCGCTACGGGGGCGGCTACACCGCCTACCAGGCCGCGAAGCGGGCCGAGCGGGAACGCTGGCAGCGCCGCTTCGCGCAGGAGCAGGCCGAGATCGCCGAGCTGCGGCGGTCCGTCGAGGTGACCGCGCACGAGGTCGCGCCGGGGCGGGTCCGGCGTGACAACGAGAAGATGGGCTACGGGCACACCGCCGGGCGGGTGCAGAACCAGGTCGCCCGGCGGGTACGCGACGCCGCCCGCCGGCTCGACGAGCTGGAACGCGTCCGGGTCGAGCGGCCACCGGAACCGCTCCGGCTGCGGATCCCGGCGCAGGCCCGCGACACGGTGGACGGGCTGCTCGTGTCGCTGCGGGACGTCCGCGTGCCCGGCCGGCTCGTGCTCGACCGGCTCGACGTCCCGGCCACCGACCGTCTGCTGGTCACCGGGCCGAACGGGGCGGGAAAGTCGACGCTGCTCGCGGTGCTGGCCGGCCGGCTCGACGCCACCGGGGCCCTGCGCCGGCGCCCTGGCCTGCGGGTCGGCCTGCTCACCCAGGACACCGTCGTGGACCGGCCGGACCGCACGGCGCGGGAGACCTACGCGGCCGCGCTCGGTGCCGACCGCGCCGAGTCCGTCCCGCTGCTCGCGCTCGGGCTGCTCGGCGCCGCGGACCTGGACCGCCCGGTCGGCCACCTCTCGGTCGGCCAGCGCCGCCGCCTCGCCCTGGCGTTGCTGGTGGCGGACCCGCCGGACCTGCTGCTGCTCGACGAGCCGACCAACCACCTCTCACCGCGGCTCTGCGACGAGCTGGAGGACGCGCTGGGCCCGGGCCCCGGCGCGATCGTCGTCGCGAGCCACGACCGCTGGCTCCGCTCCCGCTGGCCGGGTCGGGAGCTGCGGCTGGTGTAGCGCCTAGCCCACGTAGAGCCAGGCGTGCTCCACGAAGCCCTTCTCCGGCAGCTCGACGGTCATGGCGGTGAACTCGTCGCAGCGCGGGCGTTCCTCGGCGTGGACGAAGACGTCGCGGTAGAGCACGTCCGGCACGCCGAGCACGAAGTCGGCCCGCGGATGCGCGTGGAGGGCGGCGCGCAGCGGCGGGCTGTCCAGGATGCGGTGCACGGCGATCGGTGCGTTGCCGATCCAGCCGTTGGCACCCTCCTTGACCAGTCCACGATGGAGTGCGACCCGGATGCGCATCCGGTCGTCGGCGTGCGCGTTGAGCGCACGCAGCCCGCGATCCAGCTCGGCCAGCAGCCGCGGGATGACCGCCGACTCGTCGATGCCGACCGGCAGCACGGTGAACTGGCCGTCGCCCTGCGGCTGGGGTCGCACGGCACCGTCGGCGATCCCCGCGGCCCGCCGCGCGCGGCCGAGCAGCGCGACGATGTCGGCCTGGATCCGTTCGGTGGCCGCGTTCCGGCGGCGGCTGTAGCCCACGACGTCGGCGGCCATGCACAGCCGCACCGCCGCCGCGTCGGCCGGTGCGGGCGCCGGCGCTCCCAGGCCGCAGGGCTCGGCGAACGCGACGTGCTCCCGGGCGCTCGTCACCCGTCCCCGCCGGGCGGCCACCTCGACCTGGACGCCGATCGTCCCGGCGACCTGCCGCGCGCCGGCCGGCAGGGCCAGCACCGCGTGCATGCCGTAGTGGCGCGGGAGCAGCAGATCGCCCCGCGGGTCCTCGTGGACCCAGGCGAACCGGGACGTCTGCACGCCGGCGACCCAGGCGCGGGGCGCGCGCTCCCGCCCGGCGAGCCGGCGGAGCCAACCGGGCCGTCGCTCCGCCGCGGCGATCGTCCGGGTCGCCACCGCGGTCGCGGGCGTCGCCTCGTAGGTCACGCCGAGCGTGTCGGCGTCCGCGTCGACCCGTACGGCCATGGCCTCCGGTTCCGTGAGCGCGACCTCGAACCGCGCCGAGACGTACCGGTCCCCGTCGGGTAGGCGTTCCAGGTCGAACGCGAAGAGGACGCCGACGTGCTGCTCGCCGCTCACCTCGGCCCGCAGCCGCAGCGGTGGGGGCAGGTCGTCCGCCGCGATCGGATAGACGAGCGGCCGCCCGCAGCGCACGCCGCCGACCGGGGTGGTGCCGACGTCACCCCGCGCCCGCAGCGCCACGAGCTGCCGGCGCTCCAGCAGGTCGGCGTCGCCCAGGTCGTCGATCGGACCGATGGTCATGCCCGGTTCTGACGGACAGCCGGTCAGCGGTCGGCCAGGCCGCGCAGCGCGGCCAGGTTGCGCACGGTGATGTGCCGGTAGCCCGTCCCGATCACGCCGAGGTCGCGCAACATCCGCAGGGCCCGCTGGACCGTGTCCTCCGCCGCGCCGACCAGCGCCGCGAGCTCCGCCTGGTTCAGCTCGACGGCGATGTGCACGCCGTCGTCGGCCCGCTCGCCGCAGCTCGTCGCGATGTCGCTGAGCACCCGCGCGAGCCGGACGTGCACCGGGAACGCCGAGAACTCGGACCGCCGCGCGTTCGCCCAGCGCAGCCGCTCGCCCACCGTCGCGGTCACCTGGGAGGCGGCCCGCGGGTGCGCGTCGATGAAGCGCAGGAACGCCACCCGGCCGACCACGGTCGACACCACCGGACCACAGGTGGTCACGGTCGCCGAGCGGCCCTGCCCCGTGATGGCGGCGAACTCGCCGACGATGTCGCCGGCCAGCCTGATCGCGAGCAGGCGGGACACTCCCCCGACCAGGGTGGTGACCTTGACGTAGCCCCGCCGGATCACCTCGACGTGGCCGTCGGTGCGGCCCTCGACGAGCAGATGCCGGCCGGCCGTGAGCTCCCTCGTGGTGCCCAGCCGGAACAGGGCCTCCCGCTCGGGCGCGCGCAGCCGCCCGACGAACGACCCGGGTGCGTAGGTGTGCCACTCGCGCGGCCCCACGAAAGACATTTCAGCGCACGCGCCTCGCCCTGGGAAAGGGCGATTCCGCCTTTTGCCGGATTCCGCCCGCCGACATCAGGTTCGAATGCCGTCAACCCGGTCTTTTGCCGTCGCGGTACCGGGGAAACGGCGGGAGGTGGCACCATGGAGTCGCATTGACGGACGCCCGCGCGCCGACGACCCTTGGCGATGTGGCCGGTGCTGTCCGTCAGGAAGCAACGGTACGTCCAGTGCGGCCGTTGTGCGACGGAGGTGTCGGCATGATCGTGCAGAATGATCCCGTGACCGTCCAGCGAACCAGCCCGCGGTGCCGGTGAATCTGTCGCCGGCGCAGCGCGCGGAGCTCCGCCAACTGCTCGAAGCGGAGCTGCGCGACGCTTCGCGTGCGGCCGTCGCCGCGGGCGCCCGCCCCGAAGCTGTCGCCGAGGCCCTCGACGCCCGCCGACGCGCCTTAGAGGCGACCGTCGAGGTCCCGCACGATCCGGTGGACGGCCCGGACGATCCGGCCGACCACGGCCGGGTCCGCGAGTAGCGCCGGGACCTGCTCGTCGTACGCCGTCGCTGTGCCGGGCACCCGCGCGAGATCCTCGTACGCCGTGCCCTCCCCGAACACGGCGGTGACGATGCGCGTGACGGCCTCCGCCGGGTCGGCCCCGCGCCGGAACGCGTCGGCGAGCGCCTCGACGCCGGCCGCGGCGAGCGCGGTGAGCACCGCCTCGTCGACCTCGCCGCCGGCCGCCACGACGGCCGGGTGCTCCGGGTCGTCGACCGGCGTCGGCGCGACCGGCGCGGGCCGTGCGAGCAGTGGACGCCGCACGTACTTCTCGTACCAGAGCGGTCGTCGTCGCATCGCCGCGAGCACCCGCTCGACGTCGCGCGTGACGGTGGCCTTGTCGCTCGCCTGCCAGTCCCCCGTCGCGGCGACCCGGCGCGCCGCCCACGTCTCCAGCGGCCACAGGTCGGTGCCGGCGCTGGCAGTGCCGCCGACCCAGGTGAGGATCTCCTTGGCGAGCGCCGTCAACCACGCGTCGTGCCCCAACGCGTCCGCGAGCCAGACCGGCACCCGGGGGCGCTGCAGCGCTCCCCTGCTCCCCCGCCGCCGGCGGTGCGCGTCCACGGTCACCGCGCGGACCCGGCTCGCCATCCAGGCCTCCACGTCCCGGATCGGTTCCGTGGCATGCGTCAGCAGGTCGCCGACGACCGCCTCGACGTCGTCGTGGAAGCCGTCGACGCACTCGTCGGACAGTCGGGTCAGGGCGATCGCGCACACGTAGTGCCCGCGCCGGCGTTCGATCGGCTGTGTCACCTTCTGGTAGACGACCGGCCAGGCCAGCGTCCAGGCACCCGCGGTCAGCCGGCGGCGCTCGGCGGGATCGGCCGTGCGGGCCGTGGCCGCGAGGTCACCGCGCCCGGCTAGTAGTCGGACGTCGACGGGATCGCTCCGCGCCGGACAGAGTTCTATGGAGCCCACAATGGTCCTCTCGAAGGAGTCAGAAGATTGGCGATCGGGCCGGATCCCGCGGCTCCCGTCCGACCTGAACCGGACGGCGGTCCACCGCGCGGTGGCTGATCAATCCTGGATGACCCCACCGCCGCGCACTGGCCTCGTTCTGGCCGAGTCTCTGGCCATGGGCTGACCACGCCTATAGTCGGCAGTGTCCCTTCAGGATGATCTACGTGCGGAGCTCGTCCGGCTTCGGCAACGGCGCGGCCTGCAGAGCCGCGATCTCGGCGCTCGCGTCGGGCCGCGGCTGCACGAGCTGTGCGGGACGACGCCGGCCGACTCCGACAGGGTGATCCGGGAGCGGGTCAGCGCGACGCTGCTGTCGTTCGTCAGCGACCAGTCCGCGAACGTCGTCCGCGTCGTCCAACTCGCGTTCGCGCTGGACCCGGACCACGCGCACGACGATCTCACCGACCGGCAGGCCACCCTGAGCGCGGAGCAGCAGTACGACGCGCGGACCGCCCGCCGGCGCACCGACGAGGCCACCGAGATCCTCGTCGCGGCGGCCGAGGCGGGCTGGGCGGCGCGGCACGCGGCCGGGTCCGACTCGGGCTGGCGCGTCCGGACGTTGGAGACCCTCCTGCGGCTCGACACGCCCACCCCCGAGCTGTACGAGACGCGGACCATCGTCGCCACCAGGGACCTGCCCGAGATCGTGGTCCGGCTGGACCTGCCCCGACCGCCGGACGGGGAGCCGGACGCGGGCGAGGTCGCCGTGGACGTGCTGTACGGGGCCCGCATCAGCGCCGTCGCGCGCGGCAACGGCAACCGCCACGTCGCGGTCACGCTCGCCCTGCCCGGCGTGCTGCCCCGGGACCGCGAGCACCGGCTCTGCGTGCACTTCCGGGTGCCACCAGGCCAACGGATCCGCCACCGCTACGTGATCATTCCCCTCGACCCGTGCGAGTACGGGCTGGTCAAGGTCAGGTTCGCCGACAACCGCCGGCCGGCGTCCGTGTGGCGCCTGAACGGGGTGCCGCCGGGGCTGCTGGACGACCCGACCCGCCGGCACCCGCGGCTGGAGATCGACGGCGTGGGCGAGGTGGTCGAGAGCTTCCGGCAACTCCGCGAGGGCCGGGGCTACGGCGTCGGCTGGGCACCCTGACGGCCGGCCGCGGTCTCCTCGACGATCCGCAGGGCGAGCGCGACGATCCTGTCCACGGTGGACCTGTCCGCGAGACCACCGAACATCGTGGCGACGACGTCGGCGACGACCGCCGCCGGCGACTGCCCACGTGCGACGCGGTCGCCGATGGCGCGCACCGCTCCCGCCACCAGCCGCGTCAGCCCCGCGTCGATCTCCGCGTCGAGGGCGACCTGTTCGCGTGGGTGCGGCAATCCGCCGCCGGCACCGTGCATGAAGTCCCATTCGTGGGACTTCGTCTCAGCAGCACCCACCGTGCACCCCTTTCGGAATTGACCGAGGCGAAACGCCGCTGTCAAGCCAGGGAATTGCTTGCGATTGACGCAGCCTCCTCTGGGACGCGCCGATGCGCGATAGGGAATGGCGTCGAAAACGGCGGACCATCGAGTTTCAGTCCCTTCAGCGGAACCGTGTTACCGCGAAAGGGCACCTGACGCACAACCTGACCGCGAGAATCCCTCGTCATCCGACGACGGCCGTGCGCCGATTCGGCCGATCCTCCCTGGACGTCCCGCTGTAGCCGTTCTGGGGTCTTGCACAGGGAGCGATCATGTGGTCACGTCGAGAGCATGCTCGCGGGTGAATCCGTCTTCGTCGGCCGCGCGAACGAACTGGCCACATTGCAGCGTCGGCTGTCCGAGGTCCGCCTCGGCACAGCCCGGACGGTGCTGGTCGGCGGCCGGCTCGGCGTCGGCAAGAGCCAGTTGCTGAGCAGGTTCGCGGTCGAGGCGCGGCAGTCCGGCGCCCAGGTGCTGTCGGGCGCCTGCGAGCCGCACTTCGGCAACCCGATGCCCTACGGCCCGCTGCTCGAGGTGCTGGAGACGTTCGGCCGGGCGCACGGCGCCCGGGCCGCGGATCTCGGCGGCCCGGCCTACACCAAGCTCAGCGCCTTCTTCGATCTCGAGAGCGACGCGACCTGGACCCCGCACCACGTGTTCCTCGCGGTGCGCCGGATGCTGGAGCACATCGGTGCGCGGGCGCCGGTCGTGCTGATCATCGAGGACCTGCACTGGGCCGATCCGTCCACACTCGACCTGGTACGCCACCTCGCCCAGGCCGACCCGGACGGCCGCCCGCTGCTGCTCGTCGCCAGCTACCGACCGCCGCTGCGCGATGATCCACTGTGGCAGCTCTTCGCCGGCACGACGTTCCTGCGCCGCACCGAGCGCTTCGAGCTGCCCGTCTTCGAGTCCGCGGAGATCCGCGGCCTGATCGCCGCGACGGTCGCCGGCCGGGTCGATCCGCGGCTGGTCGAGCGCTGCCTGCTGTGGTCCGGCGGCGTGCCGCTCTTCGCCGAGCAGCTCATCACCAACGGCGCCCTGACCGGCGGCGACGACGACATCGAGGTGCCGCCCGATCTGCGCTCCGTGATGCTCGCCCCGCTGCGCGAGTTGGGCCCCGACGCCCGCAAGGTGCTCCGGGTGGCCGCCGTCGCGGGTCGGGCGATGAGCCGGCGCCTGCTGGGCGCCGTCAGCGGCCTGCCCGCCGAGACGCTGGGCGACGCCCTGCAGGAATGCGCCGACCGGCAACTGCTCGTCGCCCGCCGTGGCGAGGACGTCTACCGGTTCGCGCACGTACTGCTGCGGGAGGCGGTCTACGAGGACACGGTCCCGGACACCCGCGTCCGCCTGCACGTCGCGATGGCCGAGGCGCTGGCCGCGGACCCGCGGCTGTGCGTGACCGAGGGTTCGGCGGCCGCGGAGCAGGCGAACCACTGGTACCAGGCGGGCAGTTGGCCGCAGGCGCTCACCTTCGCGGTCCAGGCGGGCCGGGCCGCCGCGCGGACGCTGGCGTTCGGCTCGGCGAAGGCGCAGTTCGACCGGGCGCTGGAGCTGTGGCCGACGGTCGACGACGCCGAGGGCCGCGCCGGCGTCTCCCGGTCCCGGCTGCTCGCCGACGCGGCCGAGGCCGCCCGCTGGTCGAGGCAGGTCGGGCGGGCGGTCACGCTGGTCGAGGAGGCGATCGCGGCCGCGGACGACGGGCGCCTGGGTGAGCTGCAGGAACGCCGGGCGACCTATCTGTGGGAGGCCGGCCGGCGGGCGGAGTCCGTGGCGGCCTTCCAGGAGGCCGACGCGTTGCTCGCGGGCAGCCCACCGTCGGCGGTCCACGCGCGGGTCCTGGCCGCCCTGGCGCTCGCGCGGATGCAGAACGGCCAGTACGTCGAGGGGGGCCGGATCGCCGAGGCCGCGCTGGCGATGGCGACCGAGGTCGCGGCGGAGGCCGAGCGGGGCCGGGCACTGAACGTCTCCGGTCTCGGCCTCGGCATGCGGCGCGAGCCCGGAGGCGAGGAACGGCTGCGCGCGGCCCTCGACATCGCCCGGTCGGTCAACCACATCGAGGACCTGCTGCGGGCGTACGGGAACCTGGGCCTGATCCTGGAAGAGGCCGGCCGCCTGCGCGAGTCCGCCGAGGTGACGACGGAGGGGCTGGCGGAGGCGCGCCGGCTCGGGCTGGCCGACACGCGCCAGGGCACGATCCTGGCCAACAACTCGAGCGCGGCCCTGGTGCTGCTGGGCGACTGGGAGGACGCCGAGAAGATCATCACCGAGGTGACCCTCGACCACCCCGTGGCCGAGAGCCTCTATCCGCGACTGACGCTCGCCGAGATCAAGGTCGGCCGGGGCGACTACGCGCAGGCGGGCAAGCTGCTCGCGTCGATCGACGAGGTGCCGTTGCCCGCGGACCCGCGGTTCGTCGGGCCGCTGCACGTCGTGCGGGCCGAGTTGGCGCTCGCCGCCGGCGACCTGGCGCGGGCGGCCGACGAGGTGCTCCGGGGCGTCGACGCGGTCAGCGGCGGCGAGAACGCCCTCGAGCTGCTCCGGCTGTGCGCGGTGGGCATGCGGTGCGCCGCCGACTGGGCCGCCACGGAGCCCGGGCGCGCGGCCGGCCTCGGCGACCGCCTCGCCAACGCGGCGTGGGCGCCCGGGCAACGGCCGTCGACCGACGAGGTCAGGCGGATCGTCGAGCTGTGCGCGGTGGAACGGCAGCGCATCCGCGGCGCCGACACCGCGCCGGGCTGGAAGGTGGTCGCCGACGGCTGGGCCGCGCTCGACCGGCCGTACCCGGCGGCGTACGCCCGGTGGCGTCAGGCGCGGGCGGCGTACGCGGCCGGCGATCGCGACGGTGCGCGGGAACCGGCCCGTAACGCGTACCGGGCGGCGACGTCCCTCGACGCCGGGCCGCTGCGGGACCGGGTGCACGCGCTGGCCGGCAAGCTCGGGATGGACCTGGCGGACCGACCGGTCTCCGCGCTACGGCCCTACGGCCTGGCCGCCGTGGAGTTCGAAACCCTCAGGCTGCTGTACGAGGGGAAGAACGCCGCCGAGATCGCGACCGTGCGGGGTGTCTCCCGGCGCACGGTGGAGACGCAGTTCCGCAAGGTGTACGCCAAGTTGGACGTGCACAAGGCCATCGAAGCGATCGCCCGCGCCCGCGACGAGAAGCTGTTCGGCTGACTTCGGCGCGCGTCCTGTCCGTCAGAGACGGGCATGACGCGAACAGCCCTCCTGATCGGTGCGCAGACCAACGGCCTGGCCGGTGTCGCCAACGACGTCCAGGCGATGGCGGCGGCGTTGGAGCCGCGCGGTTTCGTCGTCCAGCCGCTGGTGACGCCCGACGCCACCCGCGCGGCGATCCTCGACGCGTACGAGAAGCTCATCGCCGACGCCGGGCCGGACGACGCGGTGGTCGTCTATTACAGCGGCCACGGCGGCCGGCTCGTGGCTCCGGACGGGCGGGACCTGCAGTTCATCCTCCCGGACGACTACGTCGAGTCCAGCGACGGCGACTTCCGCGGCATCACCGACGTCGAGCTGTCCGTGCTGCAGAGCCGGCTGACCGAGCGCGCCACCAACGTCACCGTGCTGATCGACTGCTGCCACGCCGCGCACATGTCGCGGTACGCGGGGCTGCGGGTCCGGACGCCGGTGCGGCCGGACGCGGGAAGCTGGCTGCCGACGTACGAGAGCGTCCAGCGGCACGTGTCGAGCCTCGTCGCGGGCGGGCTGCCGATCGACCGGCGCCCGTTGGTCAGCAACACGCGGGCGGTGCGGGTGGTCGCCTGCTCCCCGTCCGAGTCGGCCTGGGAGGGCACCAACCGCGACGGCGTCGAGATGGGCATCTTCACGGACGCCCTGACCCGCGCGCTGCGCGAGACGCAGGGGCTGCGGCTCACCTGGTCCACGCTGCTGGACGCGGTCCGCAAGGAGGTGCAGACGTTCGTCACCACCCAGCGGCCCGAGGTGGAGGGGCCGTCGGCGCGGCAGCCGTTCGAGACCACCGAGTGGGAGCCGCTGGACTCGCTGCCGGTGCACAGCGACGGCTCCGATCGGATCGAACTGCTCGGCGCGCCCCTGCTCGGTGTCGAGGTGGGCGACGAGTTCGCGATCATGTCGAGCGACGCGACCGGCCCCGACGACGGCCCGGTGCTCGGCACCGCGACCGTGACGCGGCTGCTGGCCAGCACGGCCGTCGCCCGGCTGCGGCTCGCCGCCGCCGGGCCGCCCCTGCCCGCCGACGCCCGCGCCCACCGCACCCGCGCCGGCGCGCCCGCGCTGCCGGTGCGCCTGCCGACGGACCATCCGGTCGCCGCGGATATCCTGCCGACCCTGGCCGCGCGGTCGATGCTGCGCCCGGCGACACCCGACGACCAGGCGACCGTCGAGGTCGCGGTGGACGGCAACGGGTGGCTGGTGGTGCGCGACGCGCTCGGCCCGCTGCACGCGCCCTATCCCCCGACCACCGCGGGCATCGGCTCGATCGTCGGCAACCTGCAGAGGCTCGCCCAGGCCGCGGCGCTGCGCCGGCTCGACGGCGACCCGGACCGGCCCCTGCGGCACGCCGTGCGGGTCGAGTGGGGCCGGGTGCACGACGGCGTGCCGGAACCGCTCCCGCTCTCCGGCGCGCTGCTGTTCGCCGACGCCGGCGAGCACGTGTACGTCCGGGCGATGAACGCGGGAGACCGCCCGGTGTTCGTCTCGCTGCTCGACATCGGCGTCTCGTCGCGCATCGAGATCCTCACCCGGTCCGACCTGAGCGGCATCCGGCTCGCGCCCGGCGCCTCGTACACGTTCGGCTGGAACGAGGACAAACAGCGGCTGGACGGCGTGCGGGTCACCTGGCCGGACACCGTGGACAGCACGGTCGCCCGGCCGGAGACGGTGCTGGCGCTGATCAGCGACGGTGCGGTCGACGTCTCGGCACTGGCGCAGCGGGGCGTACGCGGAAAGGGCCCGCTCGTCGGGTCCACTCTGGAGGCCCTGCTGGCCCAGGTCGCGACGGGCGCCACCCGCGAGTTCGGTGATCCGCCAGCGGCGCAGGTGAGGTACGCCGTCCAGCCGATCGACTTCATGGTGAGCCCGACGGCGGCGCCGACCGCCGAGCGGGCCGTCTTCCGGATCGACGACCGGCCGGAGCAGTCGGTGCGGCTGCTGTCGCCGCGCAGCGCCGCGCCCACCGAGGTGGCGGTCCGCATCGCGGACCTGATGGTGCACCGCAACCGGGCGCTGGCCAGCGCCGACATCCGGGTCGACGCGGTCGTGCTGACCGGCGGTTCCGGCGATCAACCGGTCTACCGCGCGCAGACGATGCGGTTCGCCAACATCCGCGACGGCGAACGGCTGCCGCTCGAGAACGTGCTGATCTACCACGGGCCGGCGGTCGACTTCCTCGACATCGCGGTCTGGGTCTCCCGGGACACCGCCGGCAGCCTCGCGCTCAGCGCGCTGCTCGAGGAGAAACTCAGCAGTTCCACCGTGCAGGCGGCGGGCGCCCAGGTGGCGCAGTTGGCGCTGGCCGCGCCGCACGCCGCCGCCGCGGTCGCCGTCGTCGGAGCCGGCGCGGTGCTGGTCAACACGGCCTACGAGCTGTTGACCGGTGTGGTGGGTGCCAGCATCGGGCTGTACCGGACCTCGCTGCTGGCGCAGGAACAGTTCGGAATCGGCCGCCACGTGCGGCACCCGCAGGACTTCTCGTTCACGTTCACCGTGGACGAGGTGGAGTGACCTGACCCCCAACCCCATCAGTGCGAAGGAGTACGCGCATGCGCAAGAGGCTGTTCATCGACGGTGCCGAGTGGTACATCCCCAACGCCAACGCCGAAGAGGTGACCCGCCTCGTCCGCGAGGCGATGACCGAGGGCAGGACCGTCGAGCTGGAGCTCGACGACGCCTCCGGGCGCGCGGTCACCGTGTTCCTCAACGGCACGACGGCCGCCTCCGTGGTGGTCGACCTCGGCCGCGACCCCCGCCCAAGCGAGATGTCCTGATCGAACGGTCGGTGCGTGGCCCGTACGTATGCGACGGGCCACGTACGTAGTTCCCGGTATTTCCGCGGCCGGGCCTCGTCCGGGCCGTTGCCTCCACACGACGATCGACGCAACCGGTCGATCGAGGAGGAGCGTGCCGTGGCTCAGCAGAGAAGACCGCCCACCGCGGCGGAGGTGTTCCGCGAGCTGGTCCGCCGAGGGCTGCTCGCCAAGGCCCTGCGGGACGCGCCCGCCGACGAGCGGCGGCGGCTGCGCGCCGGGGCCACCGAGATCGTCTGGCCGCTGGTCTTCCTGCGGGTGACGCGGGGGGTCGAGCGCACCCGCGGCCACCACCGGTGCACCCTGGGCGTGCACCGGCTCGCACCCGACTGCCTCGACCGCTTCCACGACGACGTCGAAGCCGTCGTCGACCACCTGCTCGCCCACGCGAACCAGCCGATCGACAACCTCGAGGGCTGGATCACGGCGACGCTGCGGCGGGCCACTGTGGATGGTTACCGGCGGCGCCGCGGCGCCCGTGGCGCCCTGCAGCGGCCGCGGGTGCCGGGCTGGCTGGCCGACGCGCTGGGTCGCGAGGCGTGGCTGGTCGAGCTGGCCAGGTCGGTCCTGGAGTGGGTCGGCACCGACGCGACGGCCGGCACCTCGCTGTGGCCGGTGACGGCCCTGGCGCAACGCCGGGCCGCGTTCACCGGCGACCACGTCGCCGGGGAGCCGGTGGTCCGCGCCGAGATCGAGATCGTGCTGGACGTGATGCGGCAACGCCCCGCCTGGTACGCGAAGCACGTCGACGGGCCGTTGGGCCACAAGCGGGCACCGGTCCACTTCGCGGCCCGCGACGAGTCCGGCGGGTACGCCGAGCCGGAGCCGCTCACCCTCGTCGACCCGCACGAGCAGAACGACGCGCTGATGCTGGCGCTGGCCGCCGCCGCCGTCGACCTGATCGAAGCGCGGATCGACGCCGGCGAGGAGCCGCACATCGTGGTCACCGAGGTGGTGCGCGCGGTGTTCGGTGGTCTGCCCGCCGGGCACGACCTGGACCGGGCGCCGGGTGCCGACCCGGCCGGGCCGGACCAGGTGGTCGCCCTGATCAGCGACCCGGATCGGCTGAACCGCGTCGTCGAGGCGGTGCTGGAGCTGCTGAACCGCCGGGATCGTCCGTCAGAAGCGTAGGACGTGGAGCAGAGGGGTGCGGGCCGATGACGCGACAGGACCGGTCGGAGACCGTCGGACGGGCGCGGGCCATCGCCCGCATCCAGGACGTGCTGGGCGCGGCGGCGGACCGGACGCTGGTCGATCCGCACGCGGCGATCGCCGAGATGGCCGGCCTCGCCGCCGCGTTCGCCGGCGACCAGCAGGTCCGGGCGCTGGCGCTCGGCGCCCGGTCCGCGCTGGAGCTGGCGAGCGGATATCCGCTGGGTGACGCCCACGCGATGCGGGCGGCACTGGCGGACCTCGGGGAGCTGGCCGAGGAGGGCCACGAGGGCGCCGAGGTGCTCGCGCTGATGCCGGACTACCTCGACGCGGTGCGCGCGCACCAGGACGGCGACACGGAGACCGCCTTCGCCATCTTCGACGACGTGCGCGCGCGGGCCGGCGCGCTGCCGCCCGGCAACGTGCTGCGCGCCGCGCTGGAGGAGATCGCACCGATGCTCGATGCGATGCGCGGGACGGACCCCGCTCCGGTGCCGGCCGCCCCGCCGGGTGCGTCCCCCGCGACGCGGGCGCTGCACCTCGTCGCCCGGGGTGGGATGGCGATGCGCCAGGGCGCCGAGACGAACCTGTCCGCCATCGACGCCGGAATCGACGACCTGCGCGAGGCGGTGACCCTGACGCCCGACAACCATCCGGACCACGTCTTCCACCTGGCGTCGCTCGCGCTCGGGCTGGGGCACCGCGCCGAGGTGACCGGCGCCGGCGCCGACGTCGACCAGGCGATCGCGACGCTGGAGCGGGCCCGTGAGCTGGCCCGCGGGCCGGAACACCCGCAGTGGTCCTTCGTCAACGAGATGCTCGCCGGCCTGCGGCGCCGGCGCGGTGAGGCACCGCCGGCCCGGCTCGCCGCCCTCGACGGGCTCCAGGGCTACACCTGGCGGGTCTTGCTGGAGCCGGATCCGGCCTCCGCGCGCGCCTACGCCCGGGAGGCGGCCGAGGAGGCGATGGCGACCGCCGGCCGGTGCCTCGTCGACCATCAGCCCGCGGACGCGCTGCGGGCCCTCGACTCGGGGCGGGCGCTGATGCTGTTCGCCGCGACCGAGTTGCGCGACCCGTACACGCGGCTGGTCGAGGCCGGCCGCGCCGACCTCGCCGACGCCTGGCGGGACGCGGACGATCCCCCGCCCCGCCTGCGCGAGCAGGTCCTCGACGTCCTGGTCCGGGACACCGGTGTGCTCGACCCGCCCGACCTCGGCGCGATCCAGGACGCGCTGCGCCGGCTCGGGGCGGACGCGCTCGTCTATCTGGTGCCCGCCCGGTCACCGGCGCCGGGCTGGGCGGTGATCGCGCCGGCCGACGGCCCGCCGCGCTACCTGGCGCTGCCCCACCTCGCGATCGAGCCCGGCACCGACGTCGAGCGGCATCTCGCCACGATGACCTCGGGCGACCGCGGTCTCCCGCGCGAGATCGGGCCGGCCGGGACCGACCCATTCGCCGGCAGCGTCGACGCGCTGTGCGGATGGGCGTGGAAGGCCGCGATGGGGCCGGTGGTCCGGCCGTACCTCGGCCAGGAAGGCGTTCCGCGGCTCGTGCTCGTCCCGATGGGCGAGCTCGCCCGGGTGCCGTGGCAGGCGGCGCGCGGCCCGGACGGGACGCACGTCGTGGAGCACGTCGCCGTCTCGCAGGCCGCCTCGGCGCGGATGCTCTGCGCCACCGCGGCGGCCGAACCGGTCCGGGTCGGCTCGGGCGGACTGGTGCTGGCCGACCCCGACACCGCCGGCCGGGCCGCCGCCCTGCGTTCGGCGCGCCTCGAGGCGTACGCGATCCAGCAGGTCTTCTATCCCGGCGCGACCTACGTCGGCCGGCGCCCGGACGGGAGCGTCAGCCGCTCCGGCGCGGGCACGCCCGACGACGTGCGGTCCTGGCTGCGGGCCGACGACTCGCGGGGCGCGCTGCTGCATCTCGCCTCGCACGGGACGATCGAGACGGCGTCGTCGCGCCTCCTGCTGGCGGGCGGCGACCTCACCGCGGGCGAGCTGATCGGTCTGCTCTCGGAGGACGGCCGGCGCGCGCCGGCGCTGGTGGTGCTCGCGGCCTGCCACACCGGCAGGTCGATCCACGGATACGACGAGGCGTACAGCCTCGGGACCGTCTTCCTGGCCGCGGGTGCCCGGTCGGTGCTGTCCACCCAGTGGAGCATCCCGGACGAGGACACCTCGCTGCTCATGTACATGTTCCACCACTTCCTCGCGACCGAGCGCCGCGAGCCGTGGGACGCGCTGCGCCGGGCGCAGCTGTGGATGCTCGACGACGACCGGCGGCCGCCCGACCGGATGCCCGGCCCGCTGCGCCGTGTGCTCGACGGCGCCGCGCCGGAGCGCGTCGCGGCCTGGGCCGGCTTCATCCACTGGGGACGGTGAGCGGCGTGGACGAGACCATCGCCGACCTCCGGGACGCACTGTCCCGACTGGACGGACCCGCGCGGGTGCCGGTGCTGGTGCGGCTCGGGCACGAGCTGACGAGGCGCTACTGGCGGGCGGGGCCAGGCCAGCCCGCCGCGCTCGCCGACCTCTCGGCCGCCGTCGAGGCGTGGGACGCCGCCTACCGCCTGCTCGATGCCGGGGACCCGGCCCGTGGTCAGGTCGCCGCCCAGCTCGGCTGGCTCCTGGCGGCCCGGCACGGCGCGCACGGCGGCGACCAGCAGGACCGGGACACCGGCCTGTTCGTCCTCGGCGAGGCCCTCACGTTCACCAACCTGCCACCGGCGCTGGCCGCGATGGCCCGGCTGTCGCGCGGTCAACTCTTCCTGGGGCGGGCGACCGAGGCGCTGAGCCCGGCCGGTGCCCGCGCCGGCTTCCGCACCGGGCTGCCGCCGAGCGCGCGCACGGACGCCGCGGAGGCGCGGCGCCTGTTCCAGGAGGTCCTCGACGGCCCACCCCTGAGCGCCGACGTGGTCGCGATGACCCGCACCATGCTCACGATCGCGGAGTCGATCCAGCCGCTGCTCGACGGCGACCTGGCCCGCTTCGACCTGAACCGGATCATGGAAGCGATGGCGGCGATGCAGCGCATGCGGCACGACGGCATGCCGCCGATGCCGTGGGTGCCCGGCGACCCGCTCGACTACCCGGTCACGGTCATGCACGGCGAGCCACCGGCCCCGCCACGACAGGCGACCCCAGCCCCGGCGTCGCCGGCCCGCGCGGCGTCGGCGCCCGGGGTCGGCTCCACCCAAGCACCCGCCACGCCGCCGCCGGTCGACGCGGAGTCGGCGCGTGGAGTCGCCCCCACCCAAACACCCGCCCCCGCGCCGCCGGGCGACCCGGTGTCGGCGCGCGGGGGCGCGCGCCGCCGGCTCGCGGCGCTTGCCGGTGGTCCCGATCAGCCCGTCTGGGAGCAGGCTCGCGCCCTGCTCCGCGCCGGGCACACCGCGGTGGCGCCCGCCGACCTGGACGGGTTCGTCGGCGCGGCGGTGCACGCGGTCGACGCCGACGCGGGCGGCGGGCCGGTCGAGCGCGGGCTCGACCGTCTGCTGTCGACGGTCGGGCTGTGCCTGCGGCAACGACGCGACGGCAGCGGGTGGGGCGACGGCGAGGACGACGCAGCCTTCCGCGCCCCGGCGGAGCACCTCGTGGCCGCCGCGGGACTCGTTCCGCCGGAGCATCCGGCGGCCGTGGCGGTCGTCGAGGCGGTCGGCGGCCTGCTCGACGACGCCCGGCCGCTGTCGGGGGTGATCGACGAGATCGCCGACACCGTCAGCGCGTACGCGGCGCGGATGCCGTCCCGCCCGCCGGTGGTGGCCGCGCTGGCCGACCTGTGTCACACGGTTGCCGCGCTGCGGGACGACGCGGCCCCGCCCCCGTTCGCGGTCGCCGTGCCGAGCGACCATCCCTGGCACCGCGTGCTGTCCACCGCGGTCGCGCACGCGCGGCTCGCCGCGGCGGTCCGCGCCGGGGAGCCGATCGACGTCGACCCGGCCCTCGGCCCGCTCGCCGGCGTCCTCGACGCCGTGCTGCGCGACGACGACGCCGCCCTGCGCGCCGCACTCGACGCCGTCCCCGGCCCGTACCCACCGCGGACCGCCGCCACGCTCGGTGCGGTCCGGCTGAAGCTGGGTGACCTCGACGCCGCGATCGCGGCGCTGTCCCCCGCCGTTCGGGACCTCGACGACGACGGCCTGCGCGGGCGTGGCTGGTGGCGGCTCGCCGAGGCGTACCGCCGGCGCGGTGCCGCGGGCGATGCCGACCGCAGCCGCGCGGCGGGGTCGACGGCCCTCCGGTGCCCGGGCGCGGACCGGCGCCGCGCGGCCCGGTTCGCGGGCTGGATGCTGGCGGAGGGCCGGGCCTCCGAGGCGTTCGCCGCGCTGGAACACGCCGCGGCCGCGCCCGACGAGCCGCCCGACCCCCTGGCGCGGGACCTGCTCTCCGTCCTCGTCGGAGTCGGAGTCGCGCCGCGCGCCGCCGCGGCCCCGGACGTGCCGAGCCCGGCGGCGGTCGCCGCCGCGGTCCGGGAGATCGGCGCCACCGCGCTGCTGTACCTGCATCCCACCGACGATGCCCGGCGGACGGCCGGTGTGCTCTGCCTCGACGCGGCGACCGACCGGCTCGACCTACTTGCCAACGTCCCGCTGACCGATCCCCTGGGCGCGGACGACCCGGCCCTGCCCGCCGTGCTCGGCCGGTGGACCAGCGGCAGCCTGCTGGTCGCCGCGTCGGGCGGCCTCGACCGGCTGGCGCTCGCCGCGGTGCGCGGCCGCGACGACCGCCGCCTGGTCCAGGACGTCGTGCTCGCGCACGTGTCCTCCGGCGCCGAGGTGATCGACCTGGCCGGCCGCTCCTTCGCGCCGGTGACGGCCGCGCCGGTGTTCGTGGTCAACCCGCGCGGAGACCGGGACCCGGCGATGGCCGAGGTCATGGCCGTGCGCCGGCTGTTCTACCCGCGCTCGGCGTGCCTCGGCCGCGCCCTGGAGCCGGTCGACGGCGCGGGGACCCCGGACGACGTGCGCGGCCGCCTGCCCGGCGCGTCCGTCGTACACCTGGCCTGCGGTCTGCGGGGGACGTCGCTGCAACTCGCCGGCGACGGGTCACTGGACGCGGCGGCCGTCCGCGGCGCCGGCGGTCTGGCGATCCTCACGGAGGGCTGGGCGCCGGCGCTGCTCGACGCCGGTTTCGCGGGCGTGGTGGGCTGGCAGTGGCAGGTGCCCCCGCAGGTCGCGGCGCTCGCCCTGTTCATGCTCCACCTGCACCTGGTCGACCGAGGTGAACCGCCGGCCGCGGCGGTCAACGCGGTGCAGCGGTGGATGCTCGACCCGGCCCGGGACCTGCCGCCGTTCCTCACCGCCGGGCACCTGCACACGATCGCGACGACCGACCTGACCAGCCCGACCCTGTGGGCGGCGCTGGCTTACCGCGGCCGCTGACGGGAGGCGACGACATGTCCGACGACGCCCTGCGCGCCCTGCTGGTCGAGGAGCTCCGCACCGCGGCCGACGGCGGCGCGACCGCCGCCGACCTGGCCTGGCGGCTGAGCCGCCTGCGGCGGCTGCGCGCCGCGACCGGCTCGCGCCCGTCCGTCAGGAACGGGTGTGTACCTGGTGGACGGCAACACAGCACCGGCGGGCGGCGCCGGCGATCGCAGGCCGCGGTGACAGCCGACTTCGCCGCCACCGAGCGGGCGCTGCGGGCCGCGCTCGCGGCGACCGACGATCCGGACGAGCGGGCGTCGCTCTGGCTCGAGCTCGGGGGTGTCCACGACGCCTGGTTCCGGCAGACCGGTGACCCGGCTCAGCAGGACCGGTCCGTCGAGGCCCTCGGCGCCGGGTGGCGCGAAGGGTCCGGCCGGCCCGCGCTCGGCATGGCCTACGTCGACGTGCTCATCGGGTGGAGCCGACGCTGCGCCGACGGCCTGGCGAAGGGCAGGGCGCTGAGCACCGCACTCGCGACGCTCGCGGAGGTCGACGTCGACGCGCTGCCGGAGGCCTGGCAGCCGATGCACCACTACTACGCGATGGAGGCGCACTTCCAGCGCCACGTCCCCGGCGAGGTGACCGACCTGCTGGCCGCGGGCGAGGCCGCGACCCGGTTCATCGCGCACCCGGCCGCCGACGACGACCTGCGGGCGCAGGCCCGGGCCATCCGCGGCACGGTGCGGATGGACCACCTCTCCATCACGCGGGACATGACCGGCGACGTCGACCAGGCGATCGAGGACTTCGAGGCGGCCGGCGACCGGGTCAACCCGGGGCTGCGGCACGGCGTCGACACCCAGTTGACCCGCGCTCTCGGAGCGGGCGCGCCGCACCTCCGCCGCGCGCGACGTCGACCGGGCGCTCGGGGCGGCGGAGTCGGCGTTGCGGCGGCTGCCGGCCGGCACGGGGATGCGCGTCGAGGTCTGCTACCACCTCGCTTTCCTGCTGATGCGGCGGGTGGAGGCGGGCCGGGCCGACGCGGCGACGCTGGACCGGGCCGTCGACCTGTTGCGCGGCGTGGTCGCGTCGGACGTCGCCCACCCGGGCGTGCGGCAGGCCGCCGCCGCGCAACTCGCCGCCGCCCTGATCGGGCGGTTGTACTACCTCGGCCGGGGCGAGATCGCGGACCTCGACGTCGCGATCGCCCACCTGGACACGGCGCTGCGCACGGGGGCCCTCGACGAGGTCAACCGGTTCGCCGTCGCGGTGGGTCTGGCGAACGCCGTGATGGTGCGGTTCGAGCTGCGCGGTGACGTGGCCGATCTCCGCTGGTGCGGCGACCTGTTGGCGGGTGTGCGCGACGAGGCGCCGAACGACCCGAACCGCCACGAGCTGGAGCTCGGCTTCGCCCAGGTGCGGATCGCCCACTCCTTCGCCACGGGCGAGCCTCCCGAGGCGGACGTGCTGCGGGCCCTCGCGGCGGCGCTGGCGACCGTCGCGCCGGGCAACGTGACGCGCGTGCAGGTCCTGCGTACCCTCGCGGGCGGTTTCGCGATGCGGGCCGAGTCGACCCGGGACCCCGAGGACTGGCGTACGGCCGTGCGGTACGCGGACGCGGTCCTGGCGGAGGTGCCCGCGGGCAGCCCGCTCGCCGCGCTGATGCGCGCCGGCGCCGGCGGCGTGCTGGTGCTGGCGGGCCGGATCCGCGACGACGCCGCGCTCGTGCGCCGCGGGGTCGACGTGCTCGCCACCGTCGTCTCCGACCCGGCGATCGGGCAACGCGAGCGGTATCTCGGCATGTACGGCATGGCGTTGACGGACCTCCACCGGCACACCCGGGACCCGGAGCTGCCGCGCCGGGCCCTGCCGGCGCTGGTGGAGGCACACCGCACAGCGGCCGCGCAGCCGGGCGTCCGCGGTGCCGCGGAACTGGCCGCGGCGCTCGCCACGACCGCCGCGGCGGCCGGTGACCTGGACCTCGCGGCCGAGGCCGGCCGGTCGGGCCTGCAGGCGCACGCCTGGCAGGTGCTGCTGCAGTCCGGCACCCACGAGGCGATGACCGTCGCCCGGCGCAGCGCGACCGACGCGCTGCGGGTGGCCCGTGTCCACCTCCGGCGGGGCGACCCGCGCGCCGCCTGCCTGGCGCTGGAGACCGGCCGCGGGCTCGTGCTGCACGCGGCGACCGTCGCGGCCACCGTCCCGGACCTGTTGCGGCGAGCCGACGAGCCGCTGCTGGCCGACGAGTGGGTCGCGGCGTCGGCGGGCGCCCGGGCGAGCAGCGACTGGCGGTCCGCGGCCCCGATCGTGCCGACCGACCTGCGGTACCGGGCGCTGCACGTGCTGCGGCGCGAGTCGACATTGTTCGACCCGCCGTCGATCGACACGCTGCGCGGCGCGCTGGCGGCTGTCGAGGCCGACGGCCTCGTCTACCTGTTCCCCGGCACCGACGAAGGCCCGGGCCTGGCGCTCGTCGTCGAGGCGGACGGGCACGTCGGCAGCCTTGACCTGCCGGACCTGACCGGCGACTGGTCCGGGCCGGCCGCGGTCCGGGCCGCCACCCGCGAGATCGGCCCGACAGCGCCGGCCGAGACGAGCAGGAGGCTCGCGGACGACTGCGCCGGGGCCTGGGACGTGGCGATCGGGCCGCTCCTCGACGACTGGCGACGCCGGCACGCGGGCGAGCCGCACCTGGTGCTGGTGCTCGACGGCTCCCTCGCGACGGTCCCCTGGCACGCCGCGCACAGCCGGGGCACGGCGCCGCGCTGGGCGATCGACGAGGCCGAGTTCTCCTACATCGCGTCCGGGCGGCTCCTGGTCGACGTCGCCCGCCGCGACGTCCCGACGCCGAGCGGCGCGGGTCTGGTGATCGGCAACCCCGGCACCGGCGACCCCCGGGACGACCTGCCCGGCGCGGGCGAGGAAGCCAGCACGATCTACCGGCGGCACTACGCCGCGGGTCGCTACTGCGGCCGACCGGCGGATCCCGCCGTGCGGGCCGACGGCACCGGCACGCCGCGGGACGTCCTCGGCTGGCTCACCGACGACGCGGCCGGGCCGGTGCTGCATCTCGCCTGCCACGGGGACGTCAGCGCGGACGGGCCCGCCTCCTCGTCGCTGCTGCTCGCCGACGGCGCCGTCCTGTCGGCCGAGGAGATCCTGCGCGGCCGGCCGGGCCGCGGCGCCGGAGGCCTCGTGACGCTCGCCGCGTGCACCACGCACCGGGCCGCCCGCGCCCACGACGAGGCGGTGACGCTCTCGACGGCCTTCCTGGTGGCCGGCGCCGCGACCACGATCGGTTCACTGTGGAGTGTGCCCGATCGGGGCACCGCGCGGCTCATGGTCGCGTTCCACGACAACCTCGCCGGTCGGGGCATGCCACCCCGCCGGGCGCTGCGCGAGGCACAGCGCGCCATGCGGGACGTCGGCGACGGGACGACGCTGGCGGACTGGGCCGGCTTCGTCCATCTCGGACGCTGACCCCCTACTGCTGGGAGATCTCGAACTCCGCGGGGCCTTCCGGCTGGTCCGGCGTGCGGGCGTTGTGGCGGAAGCGGGCCAGCAGCGGTGGGCTGTGCCAGGCGGTTCCACCGCCGAACCAGTCCGCCATCGACGGCGACGGCGGTTTCACCCGGGCCGCCCAGTAGAGGGCGATGCCGGTGAGCGCACCGGCCGCGGAGAGGCCGAGGCAGATCCACAAGGCCGTGCGTACGCCGTCGACCGTATTGCTCATGACCGTCGTGGCGATGTAGACGAGGATCGGCGCGATCATGAACGCGGCCACGGCACGCAGGAGCTCGACGATCGCGAAGACGCGTTGCAGTGCGGCGTTGCGTAACGAGAAACCGGCGATGAACAACGCCGGTGCGACCGACGCGCCCACGCCGACGCCGATCAGGCCCGTGCCGAGGAGCGCGAGGATCGTGCTCGGCGGGAGCACGCCGGCGATCAGCGCGATGCCGGCGCTCAGGCAGATCAGTCCTGTCAAGGCGAAGTAGTGCAGGCCCTTCGTCGTGAACAGGATGGCGAACAGGATCGTCGTGAGCACCGCTCCGCCGAACTCGGGCAGGAAGATCAGACCCAGCTTGAGCGGCGAGTAGCGCTCGGTCAGGATGAGGCCGGCCAGCGTGATCGCGGAGACCGACGCCGCCGCGGCCGACATGGCCGCCACGATGCCGGACACGGGCAGGGTGCTCGTCAGCGGCCGGACGATCAGCAATGGTCGTCGGGACACGTACTGGTTGACGAGGAGCACGACGATCACCAGTACGCCCGCGGTCAACGGCGCCAGTGTGGCGGCGTTGAGGTCCCGGTGCGTCAGCAGCTGAGACGCGCCGTAGAAGGCGGCGATGCAGCCCGTGGCCGCCAGCGCCACCGCGAGCGGCGAGCGCGTCGAGGTCGGGTCGGCCGCCGGGACGTCGCGGTAGGTCGCGAGAATCAGCACCAGCGCCAGCACGGAGATGCCGGCGATCACCCAGAACAGCGGCCGCCAGCCGTTGGCGTCGGCCTGGATACCGCCGATCAGCGGGCCCAGCGCGACCGCGCCGAAGATGCACAGGTTGAGGACGACGGCCGTGTAGCGCAGTTTGGACGGTGGGAAACCGGTGACCAGCGGTGGCACAGCGGCGATCAGCAGCAGGCTGGTGCACAGGCCCTGCAGCACGTGTCCGGCCATGAACGTGACGGCCCCGGTCGCCGACGCGGCGAGGACCGACCCGACCACCAGCAGGACGCCGTAGATGACCAGCAGCCGGCGTTGGGGTAGGTGCTGGGCGAGCTGCACCGACAGCACGGTGCCCAGCGCGTACCCCGCGTTCGCGAGGCCCTGCGCCAGGTTGATCTCTTCCGTGCTCATCTGGAGCTGGTCGCCGATGATCCCCAGGAGCGGCTGCAAGGCGGCCGACAACACGAGGTACGGGATCAGCGCGGCTACGACCATCGTCGCCACTGCGGGATAATGGCCTGCCAGCGGACCATGCCATTTCATGCCGCGAGCCTCCGGCGTGCAGGGAAGCCGGGTGGCGGAAAGACGTGCGGCCTGCCGACGACGGCGACCTGGGCCCTTGGACGATGGGCCGGCACCCGGCTTGGGCGTCACCATCAAGCTACCCCGCGTGGTGGCCGGTTCGGGGCGACATAGCCGGAGATCGGCGGTCACATCGGTCCCGCCGGCAACGGGCGTACAAACGCCGGGTGCCCGGGTCGTGAGGACCCGGGCACCCGATGTCGGAAGAGGTCAGAAGCCGAGAACGGCCCGTCCGCCGACGACCGGCAGGCGCAGCTCGCTGTCGTTCGGCGCCACCCGCAGCGCGGTGCCACCGAGCGGCAGGAGCGTGTAGTCCTGGTCGCTCGAGAAGACCACGACACCGATCCGGTGCCCCGCCTGGAAGATGTAGTCCTTCGGCTCCAGGGTCCACCGGAAGTCGTACATCTTGCCCTGCTCGAGCTTTTCGGTGCGCGACGCGCTCTTACGGTTCTGCGGGTCCATCCAGCCCCGGGTCACCACGACCGGGGCGGCGGTCGAGCCGGCCGGACCGTAGTCCACCAGGTAGGTGGTGAGGTTCGCGTCCGGCTTGTTGTCGATGGCCATCCGCAGCCGCATCTCCGGACGCCCGGAGATGCGGACGTTCTGGCCGAGCGCCGGGGAGAGGTAGGCGAGCCGGTTGGGGCTGGCCGTCTCGGGAACCGCCACGAGCGTGCTCGGGGCGATCGTGCGGCCCTCGTCGACGAAGCGCTGCTCCACCTTGGACTTCGGCGCCTTGCCGGTGGTCAGCGTGCCGGTCCCGGTCGCGCTGGTCGCCGCGAGCCGCACCGCGACCTCCTTGGCGGCCTTGTCGGGCCAGTTCGCGTACGTCGTGTAGTTGCGGTCCTCCCGCTGCACGACGGCCGTCGGCTCGTCCATGATGCCGTTGCGGACGTTCCACAGCCAGAAGTCGAACCAGCGGTTCTCGGTCTGCTTGTAGGTCCAGGTCTGGCCGCTCGGCAGGGTCACCGACGCGTTGCTGCCCGGACCGCCGTGGCCGCCCTGGTGCAGCCAGATCTTGCGGGGCACGTCGCGCTTGGCGAGCTCGTCCCACCAGCCGGCGAAGTTCTCGGTCTTCACGTTCCAGTCGTTCAGGCCGTGCACCACGAAGACGCTCGCCGTGACGTCGCGCGCGTCGCGGTAGTCGCGGTCCTCCCAGAACGTGGAGTAGTCACCGGTGACCCGGTCCTGCTTCTCGGTGATCCGCGCGAGCTCGTCGACGCAGTCGCCCTGTGCCCGGGCCTGGCCGGCCGTGTACTGGGCCAGGATGTCGAGGTCCTCGCCCTGGAACGTGCCGGGGGCGACGACGAGGCCGTTGGCCCGGTAGTAGTCGTACCAGCTGCTGATCGCGGAGACCGGGACGATCGTCTTGAGCCCCTTGACACCGGTCGTGGCGACCTGGTTGGGCAGCGTGCCGTTGTAGGAGACACCGGTCATGCCGACCGCGCCGGTGGTCCAGGTGGCCGCGACGGGCGCGCCCGCGGCGTCGAACGCCTTCGCGCGGCCGTTCAGCCAGTCGATGACGGCCTTGGTGCCGAGCGTCTCGGCCTGGTCGCCGCTGGTCGGGCAGCCGTCCGAGTCGCCGGTGCCGACGCTCTGGCCGAGCACGACGGCGTAGCCGCGGGGCACGTAGTAGTCGTCGAGCGAGCCGGGAAGGTTGGCCTTGGCGTCGGCGCCGGCGGTCGGGCCGGCGAGCGCGCGGGACCGGCTCGACAGGCCGTTCTGCGGCAGGTCGTCGACCAGGACGCTCGGGTACGGCACGTCGCCCCAGGTGCCCTTGCGGTACGGGCTGTGTTCGAAGATCACCGGGACCTTGAAGCCCTGGGTGGCGGTCTCGGCCGGGCGGGAGATGTCGATCGCGACCCGGTCGAGCCGGCCGTCGTGATCGGTGTCCACAGGGGTCTGGACGTAGACCCGCTCCTCGATCGCGTCGGCGAGCGAGAAGACCGGCTGGGTCATCCCGTCGGCGACCACGATGTGCGGAACCGGCGTCGCGTTCGGATGGGCTGCGGCCGGGGTGGCGACGGCGGCCGCGATCAGCGTGCCGGACATCGCGACGCCGAGCAGTGCCAGACTGTGAGGTCTGCGCATGAACGTCTCCGTTCGAAAGGGACGCACCGAGGGGTATCGGTGGGGGTGGATCATGATGATCCACAGCTCATGCTATGCCCGACGCGCGTTCCGTCCCGTCCTGCGCCCCGTGAAGATGATCACGGCCCGAGCGATGTCGTGAAACGTTCCAGTTGACCCCGTCGAAACGGTTGACCAACGACGGCCGTCGATGCAGACTGCAGGAAAGCGCTTACCTCAACCTTCGTCAGCGGCGACACGCCGGTGCGACGGTGCGACACGCCCTCGACCCCACACCTGAAGGGAAGGTCGTGTGAATGCTCCCGCTCAGCTCCGCCGGAAGCGGGACAACAAGGCCGCGTTCCTGTTCCTGCTGCCCTGGTTCGCCGGCCTGACGCTGGTCACCGCCGGCCCGGTCGTGGCCTCCTTGGTGCTCGGCTTCACCGACTACAACCTCATCCAGGCGCCCGAGTTCAACGGCCTGGAGAACGTCCGCCGGATGCTCTCCGACGAGCGCCTCCACCAGGCGCTGCGCGTCACCTTCAGCTACGTCTGCGTGTCCGTGCCGCTGCAACTGGCCGCGGCGCTGGGGCTCGCCATGCTGCTGGACCGCGGACTGCGCGGCCTGGCGTTCTACCGCTCCGCGTTCTACCTGCCCTCGCTGCTCGGCTCCAGCGTCGCCATCGCCGTGCTGTGGCGACAGGTCTTCGGCGCCGAAGGGTTGCTCAACCAGGTGCTCGGCCTGTTCGGCGTCGAGGGCCGTGGCTGGATATCGGACCCGCGCACCGCGCTGTCCACGCTGATCGTGCTGAACGTGTGGACCTTCGGCGCGCCGATGGTCATCTTCCTGGCCGGCCTGCGGCAGATCCCGGTCATGTACTACGAAGCGGCCGCCGTCGACGGGGCGAGCCGGTGGACGCAGTTCCGCCGGATCACCGTGCCGCTGCTCTCGCCGATCATCTTCTTCAACCTCGTGCTGCAGATCATCCACGCCTTCCAGGCGTTCACCCAGGCCTTCGTGGTCTCGGGCGGCACCGGCGGGCCGTCGGACTCCACGTTGTTCTACACGCTCTACCTCTACCAGCGCGGATTCAACAACTTCGACATGGGGTACGCGTCGGCGCTGGCCTGGCTGCTCCTGCTGATCATCGCCGCCTTCACCGCGCTCAACTTCTGGGTGGCCAAGCGTTGGGTCTTCTACGATGACTGACCTTCCCCGGGCGTCCCGCTCGGCCGCCAAGCACACCGGCCTGATCCTGCTGGGGCTGGTCATGCTCTACCCGGTGATCTGGATGGTGGTCAGCTCACTGCGGCCGAACAACGAGATCTTCCGGTCACCGGGGCTCGTCCCGGACAGCGTCCAATTGAGCAACTACGGCGACGGGTGGACCGCGCTCGCCTCGCCGTTCGGCCACTACCTCGTCAACTCGGCGATCGTCGTGCTGGGCTGCGTCATCGGCAACCTGGTCTCCTGCTCGATGGCGGCGTACGCGTTCGCGAGGCTGGACTTCACGGGCCGGAAGCTGTTCTTCGCCACCATGCTCGGCACCATCATGCTGCCGATCCACGTGATCATCGTGCCGCAGTACATCCTGTTCTCCGAGCTCGACTGGATCAACACGTTCCTGCCGCTGATCGTGCCGAAGCTGCTCGCCACCGACGCGTTCTTCGTGTTCCTCATGGTCCAGTTCATCCGCGGGCTGCCCCGGGAGCTCGACGAGGCCGCCCGCATCGACGGCGCGGGCCACCCCCGCATCTTCCTGCGGGTGATCCTGCCGCTGATGGTCCCGGCGCTCGCGACCACGACGATCTTCACGTTCATCTGGACCTGGAACGACTTCTTCAGCCAGCTCATCTACCTGACCGACCCCGAGATGTACACGGTCCCGGTCGCGCTGCGCTCCTTCGTGGACTCCACGGTCGCCACCTCGTGGGGCGCCATGTTCGCCATGAGCGTGGTCTCGCTGCTGCCGATCTTCCTCGCGTTCCTCGTCGGCCAGCGGTACCTGGTCAAGGGCATCGCCACCACCGGCATCAAGTAGGACCCACCCCCGCACCCCACACGGAAGGACATTCTCATGAACGACGGCATGAGCAGGCGCTCCGTGCTCACCCTGGCCCTCGGCGTCGGCGCCGGAGCGGCCCTGGCCGCCTGCGGAAGCGGTGGCGGCGACGCCGGCGGCGAGATCTCCGCCGAGCCGGTCACCCTGCGCTTCACCTGGTGGGGCTCGGACGCCCGGCACAAGCGCACGCAGCAGGTGATCGACCTGTTCACCAAGGCGAACCCGACCATCACCGTCAAGGGCGAGTTCAAGGAGTGGAACGGCTACTGGGACAGCCTCGCCACCACGGTCGCCGCCAACGACGCGCCCGACATCATCCAGATGGACGAGCTCTACCTCTCCTCGTACGCCGAACGTGGGGCCCTGCTCGACCTCGGCACGGCCGCCAAGCACCTGAGCACGGCGGACTTCGAGCCCAGCGCGCTGGACACCGGCAAGGTCGGTGGCAAGCAGTACGCGGTGCCGACCGGCCTGGCCGCGTACGCCATCGTGGTCAACACCGACCTGCTCGCGCAGTACAAGGTCGCCCTGCCCGACGACGCCACCTGGACCTGGGACGACCTGAAGACGATCGGCGCCCAGATCTCCAAGGCCAGCGGCGGCAAGGTCACCGGCGTGCAGTCCTGGGGCTTCGACACGGGTGGCGTCAACATCTGGGCGCGGCAGGCGGGCGCGTCCCTCTACGACGACAAGGGCGACGTCGCGATCCCGCCAGAGGTGCTGGCCAGCTTCTGGCAGTACCTGCTCGACCTGACCAGGCAGGGCATCACGCCGCCGCCGTCGGTCACGATCGAGCGGGCCGGTGCGGCCCTCGACCAGTCCGGCACGGCCACCAACACCTCGGTCTTCGGCACCTGGTGGAACACCCAGCTCACCTCGTTGACGGCGGCCAGCGGGCAGAGCCTCAAGCTGCTGCGGCAGCCGAGCGAGGCGCGGGCCGGCTCCCCCGGCGCCTACTACAAGCCCTCCATGTTCTGGTCGATCTCGGCGCGGTCGCAGCACCCGGCCGAGGCGGCGCTCTTCGTCAACTTCCTCGCCAACACCACGGAGGCGGGCGACATCCTCCTCACCGACCGTGGCGTGCCGGCGAACACCAAGGTCCGGTCGGCGATCACACCGAAGCTCACCGACGCCGACAAGGCGGCGGCGGAGTACCTGGGTGCGATCAAGGTCGGCCCGGCGCCGCGGGTCACGCCGAACGGCGCCAGCGGCATCGAGGCCATCCTCAAGCGCAACACCGAAGGGGTGCTCTTCGAACGACAGACCCCGCAGCAGGCCGCCGCCGCCTTCATCAAGGAGTTGCAGGCCGAGATCGACGCCGCCTGAGCCGAGAGGAGACCGTGCGATGAGTACCCGTCCCACCCTGCTGCGCGCCGGCGCGGCCGCGGCCTGCGCCGTGACGCTGGTCCTCGGCGGACCGGCGCCGGCCGGTGCTTCCGGCGATCGGGCCGGCATCCGGCTGGAGCGCCTCGACCGCGGCCTCGTCGCCGTGCCCACCGCCGAGGGAGTCTTCCTGAGCTGGCGGCTGCTGCGGCACGAGGCGTCCGGGTCGTCGGCCACCGGGCTGACCGGAGCCGACTTCCACGTGTACCGCGACGGCCGGCGGGTCGCGACCGTCACCGACAGCACCAACTACCTCGACCGCGATGCGACCGCGTCCGCGTCGTACCGGGTCGCGGCCGTCGTCCGCGGCAGGGAGATCGACCGCGGCGCGGCCGTCTCGCCCTAGTCGGCCGGGCACGACGACCTGCCCTTGCGCAAGCCGGCCGACGGCGTCACCCCGGCCGGCGAGACCTACACCTACGCGGCGAACGACATGAGCGTGGGCGACGTGGACGGTGACGGCCAGTACGAGTACGTCGTCAAGTGGGACCCGTCGAACTCCAAGGACGTCTCCCAGGTCGGCTGGACCGGACCGGTCTACATCGACACCTACGAACTCGACGGCACGCTGCGACACCGCATCGACCTGGGCGTCAACATCCGCGCGGGCGCGCACTACACGCAGTTCCTGGTCTACGACTTCGACGGTGACGGCCGCGCGGAGATCATGCTCAAGACCGCGCCCGGCACGAAGACCATCCGGTACGGCCGCGACGGCGCGGTCGCCTCGCAGCGCTTCATCACGATGCCACGCGCCGACGTGCGGGCCGGCTTCGCCCACACCGACGACTACCGGCTCAGCGCCGCGGGCTACTACGACCACCTCGTCGAGATGTTCCAGGGTTGGCACCGGCACCCCGAGGTCGTGGCCGGGAACTGGCCGGCCACATTGGAGGAAGCGTTCGGCATCGCGCCCGCCTACACCTATCCGCTCAGCCGGGCGGACGCATCGGCGCTGGTGGACCATTTCATGGACGTCTACGCGCCGTCCCGCAGCGCCCGCAACGTCCTGCGGGCCTTCGAGGGCTTCATCCTCGACGGCCCGGAGTACCTCACCGTCTTCGAGGGCGCGACCGGCCGGGAACTCGAGACGATCCGCTACAAGCCGGGGCGCCACGACGACGGGCTGATGTGGGGCGACTACGCGATGGCGCGGATCGAGCCGGGCAACCGGGTCGACCGGTTCCTGGCGGGCGTGGCCTATCTCGACGGTCGCCGGCCGTCCGCGGTCCTCGCCCGCGGCTACTACACCCGCTCCACCATGGTCGCGTACCGGTGGGACGGCCGCCGGCTCGTCGAGGACTGGTACGTGGACAGCGGCTGGACGCCGATGACCAACCCGTTCAACGACGCGCCGCACGGGCGCGACGGCACCGACCCGGAGTTCGGCTCGCTGACCACGCAGGGGTTCCACTCGCTCAGTGCGGCGGACGTGGACGGCGACGGGCGCCAGGAGATCGTGTACGGCGCGGCCACCGTCGACGACGACGGCAGCCTGCTGTACTCGTCGTTCGGTGTGCTGCCCGAGGGCAGCGCCGCGCCGGGGCAGCGCGTCCGGCTCGGGCACGGCGACGCCATGCACGTCACCGACATCGACCCGGACCGCCCGGGCCTGGAGGTCTTCACCGTGCACGAGGGCGCCACCTCCGCGCCGTACGGCATGGCGATGCGGGACGCGCGCACCGGCGAGGTGCTGTTCGGCGCGTACTCGGGCCGCGACACCGGGCGCGGGATGATCGGGGACGTGCTGCCGGACGTGCGCGGCATCGAGTCGTGGGCGAGCATGCCCGGCGGGTCCGCGGCCCTCGGCGTGCACACCGCGACCGGTCAGGTGTGCCCCTCCCCATCCCGGGCACCAACCAGAGCATCCGGTGGGCCGCCGACCTGACCACGCAGATCGTCGACGGGGCCGGCGACGCGACCCCGACGATCGACGACCGGCGGCGCGGCGTGCTGTTGACCGCCGAGGGCACGCGCACCAACAACGGCACGAAGGGCAACCCGAGCCTGGTGGCCGACGTCCTGGGCGACTGGCGCGAGGAGCTGCTGGTGCGCACTGTGGACAGTTCGGCGATCCGGATCCACCTGAGCACCGAGGTGACCGGCCACAAGCTCTACACGCTGATGCACGACCCCCAGTACCGGGTCGAGGTGGCGCGGCAGCAGACGACGTACAACCAGCCGTCGTACCCGGGCTTCTACCTCGCCTCGGACACCGACTGGGCGCGCGTCCCGCGCGGTTGACCACCCGCCAAGGAGGAGCGAGAACGTGTCACACCTTTCGGCCACCTCTCCCCGCACCGCCGTGATCGCCGCCGCCGTCCTGGTCGCCGGCGCCGTGCTGGCCGGCGCGCCACCAGCCGTCGCGGCCGACGGACACCGTCCGGACGCACCCGCGGGGCTGCTGGTCAACGACCGCGTGCGTCCGCTCGACGTCGAGGGCACGCCGCGGTTCGGGTGGCTGCCGCGCGACCGCGACCCCGCGGAGGTGCAGACCGCGTACCGCCTCACCGTCACAGGCCGGGGCGGCGCCCGCGTCTGGGACTCGGGCAAGGTCGCGTCCAGCCAACAGTCCTCCGTCGGCTACGGCGGGCCCGCGCTGCGGTCCGGCACGGCCTACAGCTGGACCGTCCGCACCTGGGACCGGTCGGGGCAGGAGTCGCCGGCCGGCCGCGGCGCCTTCGAGACGGGCATCGCCGACAGCGACTGGGAGGGAGCGGCCTGGATCCGGCGCACCACCGACGACGCCGACGACTACACGCTGGCCCGCACGGAGGTGGCCGTCGGCGCGAGTCCCGTCGTCCGGGCCCGCGCCTACACCGCCGCCGATCACACCTACGAGCTCTTCGTCAACGGCCGGCGGGCGGACCGGGGCACCTCGTTCGGCTACCCCGGCGAGGACTACTACCAGGCCGCCGACGTCACCGACCTGGTGACCGCGGGTGGTCCGCTGACCCTCGGCGTGCGCTACCACTGGTACGGCAGCGGGCAGGGCCGGCCGGCCGGCGCCCGCGGCCTGCTGCTGAAGCTCGTCGTCGAGCACGCCGACGGGTCCCGCGAGGTCGTCGCGACCGACGGCTCCTGGCGGGTCACCCGCGACACGCAGTTCCCCAACGGCTCGCCGCGCCGCAACGGGGAGGGCGACCGGATCGAGCGGCAGGACGCGCGCACGGAGGTGACCGGCTGGACGACAGCCGGGTACGACGACAGCGCCGCGCCCTGGACAGCGGCGGAGGTCGTCGGCGCCCGCCCGGTCGCGCCGTACACCCATCTGATCGGGCAGGAGACCCGGCTGGTCGAGACGGTCGCGGCGCCCGTGGCACTGACCAGGGCCGACGACGGCACCGTCGTGGCCGACTTCGGCGTCGTCATCCCGGCCCGACCCGCGGTCCGGTTCGACGACGGAATCGCCGGCCGCACGGTCGACATCCGGGCCGGCTACACCCTGACCGGCACGGGCCGGGTCGACGCGTCGACGCTGATGTCGCAGGGCACGAACATGAGCTACCCGTACACGCAGCAGGACGGCGCGCAGTGGTTCTGGGCGTTCACCCACCTCGGCTTCCGCTATCTCGAGATCCCGGGTGCCGGCGAGGACATCACCCTCGACGACGTGTCCGCCGTCGTCGTGCACGCGGAGGTGCCGCCCGGCCGGGAGGGCACGTTCCGCAGCTCGGACGCGACGCTCGACGCCGTGTGGGAGATGCTGAAGCGGTCGGCGATCTACTCCGTGCAGGAGGCCTTCGTCGACACGCCCACCCGGGAGAAGGGCCAGTTCCTCGGTGACGCCGCCGACATCTCGTACGCGACGATGGGCGCTTTCGGCGAGCGGGCCGCGACGCGGCAGGCCATCCGCGAGTTCCTGCGATCCGCGAAGCGGTTCTGGACCACGGGCGACGATCTCGGTCGCTACAACGCGGTCTATCCCAACGGCGACGGCAAGCGGGACATCCCCGACTACTCGCTGATGTTCGTCGACTGGGTGTGGCGCTACTACACGGAGACCGGTGACCGTTCGCTGGTCGAGGAGGCCTACCCGGCCATCCGCGACACCGCCGACTACGTGTTGCGGCACATCCCGGCGGAGGGGCCGACCGCGGGTCTGGTGACCGAGCTCGCCGGCGGCAGCGGGCCCTACCAGTACGGCATCGTCGACTGGCCCGAGCCGGGCAGGTTCGGCTACGACATGTCGGCCGCGGCCCGGACGACCATCAACGCGCAGGGCGTCGACGTGCTGCGCACCACGGCGTGGATGGCCCGGCTGCTCGACCGGCCGGCCGCAGAGGTGTCCATGTACGACAGTCGCGCCGGGGCTCTCGTGGCGGCGATGAACGGCAAGCTCCGGCGCGCGGACGGCGTGTACGTCGACGGGCTGCTGCCCACCGGCGAGCAGAGCGCGCATGCGGGCCAGCACTCGACCTCGTACGCGATCGCTCACGGTGTCGCGCCGCCGGCCGACCACCCCGCGCTGGCCGGGTATCTCGCGTCGTTGGGCATGCGGCAGGGTCCGATGACCGCGCACTGGCTGCTGCAGGCGCTCAGCGACGGCGGCCGCCCGGACGCCGTGCTCGATCTGCTGACCGACGAGACCGACCTGGGTTGGGCCGACATCCTGGCGCGCGGCGGCACGTTCACCTGGGAGGCGTGGACGCTCGACCCGGGCAGCAACTTCAGCCAGTCACACGGATGGGGCGCGCAGGCCGCGGTGGACGTGCAGCAGACCCTGCTGGGTGTCCGCACGGCGACGCCGGGTGCGGCGACGGTCGACATCGTGCCGCCGGCCACCGGCCTGGCCCGGGCGGCCGGCACCGTGCACACCCAGCGTGGTCCGGTGACGGTGGACTGGCGGCGCGTCGGCGGCGGGGTGCGGCTCGACCTCGACGTGCCCGTCAACGTGACGGCCCGCGTGGCGCTGCCGCTCGAGGCCGGCCGGTCCTACCGGACCGACGGCGGGGCCGTCTTCGTCGGCGTCGAGGACGGTCGCGCCGTCTTCGAGGTCGGCTCGGGCCGGTCCAGCTACCACCCGGGACAGCCCGGTGCGCAGTGCACCACCACGATCACCGGGACGCACCGCGGGCCGCTGGTGGTCGGCGAGGGCCGGACCTGCCTGCTGGCGGCCGACGTCGCCGGTCCCGTCACGGTCCGGGGCGGCGCGTCGCTGGTCGCGTCGGGCGGCAGCGTCTCCGGCCCGATCTCCGCGGCCCGTCCCGACCAGGTCGCTCTCTCCGCCGTCGCGGTGTCCGGTCCGGTGACGGTCTCGGGCGCCACCGGTCCCGTGCGGATCGCCGGCGGGCGGGTCGGCGGCCCGGTCTCGCTCACCGGCAACACGTCCGGGGTGCGCCTCGACGCGGTCAGGGTCGCCGGCCCGGTCACGGTGGCGGGCAACACCGGCAGCCGGCCGGTGGTCGTCGCGGCGAACACGATCGACGGCCCCCTCTCCTGCGCCGGCAACCGCCCCGCGCCGGGCGACGAGGCCCAACCGAACACGGTCCGGGGCCCTACCGCGGGGCAGTGCGCCGGCCGATGACCGACGTCACCGCACGCGGCCCGTGCGATAGGCCCACATGGCGAGCTCCACCCGGTTGCGGGCGCCGAGCTTCGTCATGAGGCCGGCGAGATGGAACTTCACCGTGCTCAGGCTGATGTGCAGCTCCCGGCCGATCTCGGCGTTGGTCCTGCCGCGGGCCACCCGGCCCAGCACGTCCTCCTCCCGGTCGGTCAGCGGGTCGACGGGTTGGGCCGGGGCGCCGCCCGGGCTCGTCTTCGCGAACGTCGCGAGCAGCCGGGCGGTGACCGCCGGGTCGATCAGCGCGTCGCCCCGCACGGCGGTGTGGATCGCCCGGACCAGCTCGTCGGGTTCGGCTCCCTTGAGGAGGAAGCCGCGGGCACCCGCACGCAGGGCGCCGTAGACGTACTCGTCGGTGTCGAACGTGGTGATCACGACGACGGCGATCGGGTCGGCGACGTCCGGCCCGGCGACCAGCCGGGTGGCCGCGATGCCGTCCAGCACGGGCATGCGGATGTCGAACAGGCACACGTCCGGGCGCAGCCGGCGGGCGAGCGCGACCGCCTCGCGGCCGTCGGCCGCCTGCCCCACCACCGCGATGCCGGGCTGGATGTCGAGGATCGTCGTCAGTCCCGCCCGGACGATGCCCTGGTCGTCGGCGACGAGCACCCGGATCGTCACGACGGCGCGCTGCCGCGGGGCAGGACGGCACGTACGCTCCAGCCGCGGTCCGGATCCGGGCCGGCCGTGAGGGTGCCGCCGAGCAGGGTGACGCGCTCGGTCATCCCGACGAGGCCGAACCCGGGCTGGTGGTCGGCGGGCGTGCCGCGGGCACCGTCGTCGCGGACCGTGAGCCGCACGTCGGTCGCGTCGCCGGTCACCTCGACCTCGACCCGGGTCGCCTGCCGCGCGTGCCGCCGGGCATTGGTGATGGACTCCTGGGTCACGCGGTAGACGGCGCCTTCCACTGCCGGCGGCAGGTTCGTCAGGTCGCCGTGCAGCCGCACGCCGACGCGCGGTGCGGCGGTGCCGTCGGTCGCGAGCCGGGCGAGGTCGGCGATCCGGCGCCGCGGGGCGGTGGCCGGCTGTTGCCCGGGGTCGCGCAGCGCGGTGACCATCGCGCGCATCTCGGCGAGCGTGCGGGCCGCCTCGCGGTTGATGGTCTCCAGCGCCTCGGTCGCCCCGGGCAGCGACGACGACCGGGCGAGGACCAGCCCCGCCTGCGCCTGGATCGCGATCGCGGAGACGTGATGGGCGACGGTGTCGTGCAGCTCCCGGGCGAGCTGCTCGCGCTCCCGCGACCTGGCCCGCTCGACGAGCTGCGCACGCGCTACGGCGCGGTAGCGGACGGCCGCGCCGAGCGCCGCGGTGAGCGCGACGACGGCGGTCCCGGCGATCGTCTCCGCGATGCCCGGGAAGTCGACGGCGACGATGACGGCGACCGCGCCGGCCACCACCACGAGCCCGATCACCGCGTCGCGGCCGGCCCGCCGGCGCAGGAGCGACCAGGTGAGCACCAGCACCACCCAACCGCTGTGCAGCGCCATGGGCGCGACGCCGGCGACGACCGTGGCCACGTCGAGCAGGGCGAACCCACCGAACGCGACGGCCACCGCCGCCACGGGGTAGGTCCGGCGGACCAGGGTGGCGAGCGCGAGCCCGCAGCCGAACACGGCGGCGACCGGTGGCCAGACCAGGTCGTCGCGGAGCACCACCTCGAGCGCGACGCCGGCCAGGACGGTCGCGGCGAGGGCCCGGTCGTACCGGCCCGATCGCCGCACCGTGGCCCGCAACGAGGACGCGGCGTTCGACACGAGAGTCACAGTAGCCATCGGACCGTCCTCGGCGGGCCGGCCGAAGGACCCGCCGTGGGCCTGGCCCATCGGCCAGGTGAGCGTTGGTCGTGCGGCTCGGGCGCGGGGCCGCCGGCCCCGCCCAGACTGGAGGCCCGACTCCCTCGGAAGGGGCGCCACCAGTGACGAAGGCCTTCACCGACACCAGGATCGACGTCAAGCTCGTGCTCTGTGGCCTGTGGACCGCCACGCTGTTCGTGTTCGCGTACGTCGACATCTTCGGCTTCTACCGCGCGGACGTGATCGACGGCGTGCTCGCCGGCACGGTGTCGAGCACCGGTTTCGCGGTCGACCAGACCTTCCTGCTGCTCACCACCCTCTACGTCGCGGTCCCCGCGCTGATGGTCGTGGTCTCACTCGTCGCCCGGGCCACGGTCAGCCGGGTCACCAACATCGTGGTGGGCCTGTTCTACGCGGTGACGGCGGCGGCCACGCTCGTCGGTGAGAGCTGGGTCTACTACATCGTCGGGATCGTCGTCCAGGTCGTGCTGCTGCTGACGATCGTCCGGGTCGCCTGGACGTGGCCGCGGACCTGAGCCCGTGGCGCACCGGACGACCAGGGTGGCACCCGGGCGCAGCGGGTCGGCGGGCGTGACGGGCGCGCCGGTGAGCAGGTCCAGCCCGTCGGCCCGCAGGTCGTAGAGGCGGTCGCCGTGGTTGATCGCGACGAGCCAGCGTCGGCCGGCCGCCGCGCGGTGGACCAGCTCCACTCCGGCCGGTGGCCGCGGCCGGACCGGGGCGACACCCGCGCGCGTCGCGACCGTGGCGAGCAGGGTGGCGTACGCGTCGTCGTCGAGCCGGGTGGAGACGTACCAGGCCTCCCCCGACCCGACCGGGTGGCGGGTGACGGCGGGTGGGCCGTCCGCGTACCGGAGGGTCGCCTCCGCGCCGGCGAGGTGGACGAGTTCGCTCCAGACGCTGCCGCGCGCGCCGTCGGTCAGGGGCCGGTCCGCGTTGCCGGCCGGCGGCCGGAACTCCTCGACGCGCACGCCCAGCAGGTCGCGCAGCGCACCGGGGTAGCCGCCGGTGCGGACCCGGGCCCGGTCGTCCGCGACACCCGTCAGGTAGGTCGCGACCAGGTGGCCGCCGCCGCTCACCCAGCCCGCCAGGGCCGCGGCCTGCTCGTCGGTGAGCAGGTACCAGCACGGCAGCACGAGCAGCGCGTACCGGGCGAGGCCGTCCAGGCCACCGACGACGTCACAGGTGAGGCCCGCGCGGGCCAGCGCCCGGTGGGCGTGCCGGGCCTCGGCGCGGTGGTCGACCGCGCGCGCGGGCAGCACGGTCGCGGCCAGCGCCCACTGCGACGGCTCGTGGAACCCTACGGCGACCCGGGCCTCGACCGGCGCGGAGAGCATCTCGGCCGTCCTGGCCAGGGTCGCGCCGAGGGCCGCCGCCTCGCGATGGACGCGGGTGTCGGCACCGGCGTGCGGCACCACGGCGGAATGGAAGACCTCGGCACCGCCGCGGGACGCCCGCCACTGGAAGAACATCGCGCCGCGGGAGCCGCGCGCCACCGCCGCGAGCGCGTGCCGGGTCATCCGGCCCGGTTCCTTGGCGTGCATCCGGTCGCGCGTGTGGATGAGGTTGGGCGCGGTCTCCATCAGCAGCCAGTCCGGGCGACCCGTCCCGTCCAGCGCCCAGCCGCGGGCGAGGTCCGCGAGGAAGGCCGCCTCCTCCTCGGCCGCCGGCCCGGACTCGGCCGGGTAGTGGTCGACGGCCACCAGGTCGACCTCGCGGGCCCAGCGGAGGTGGTCGACGGGCACCCAGTCACCGAGGACGAAATTCGTGGTCACCGGCACGCCGGGCGCCGCCGCGCGGAGCACGTCGCGCTGCTCGCGGTAGGCGTCGAGGAGCTCGTCGGAGGTGAACCGGCGGAAGTCCAGCACCTGGGTGGGGTTGGCGAGGTACTGCGTGGCCCGGGGCGGCTGGATCTCGGCCCAGTCGCCGTACCGCTGACTCCAGAACGTCGTGGTCCACGCGTCGTTGAGCGCGTCCAGGCTGCCGTAGTGGCGGCGCAGCCAGCCGCGGAAGGCCACGGCGGTCAGGTCGCAGTGGCAGGTCGTGCCGTACTCGTTGTGCACGCGCCACATCGCGAGGGCGGGATGGCGGCGGTAGCGGTCCGCCAGCGCCCCGGCCAGCCGCCGGGCCGCGGCGCGGTACGCCGGAGCGCTGGCGCAGTAGGTGTCGCGGCTGCCGTGGGCGCGCCGCACGCCGTCCGGTCCGACCGGCAGGGTCTCCGGGTGCAGCCGGCTGAACCACGGTGGCGGCGCGGCGGTGGGGGTGGCCAGCGCGACGCGGATGCCGGCGTCCGCGAGTCCATCGAGGACCGTATCGAGCCAGCCGAAGGCGTACCGGCCCGGCGCGGGCTCCAGCACCGACCAGGCGAAGACACCGACGGTGACCAGCGTGACGCCGGCGGCCCGCATGAGGGCCACGTCCTCGCGCCACACCTCCTCGGGCCACTGCTCGGGGTTGTAGTCGCCGCCGTAGAACATCGGCTCAGCCCTTGACGGCGCCGAGGATCACGCCGCGCGTGAAGTGCCGTTGCACGAAGGGATAGACGGCGGCGATGGGTGCCACGGTCACGACGACCACGGCCATCTTGATGGCCAGCGTCGGCGGCAGCGCCGTGCCGACCGCGGTGCCGGAGGTCTGCGGCGTCTGTCCGGCCAGGATGAACGTCTGCAGCACGCGCTGGATCGGGAACTTCTCGTTGTCGTCGATGTAGAGCAGCGCGGAGAACCAGACGTTCCAGTAGCCGACCGCGTAGAAGAGGCCGACGACGGCGACGACCGCCTTGGACAGCGGCAGGACGATCCGCCAGAGGATCCGGAACTCCCCCGCCCCGTCGACGCGGGCGCTGTCGAACAGTTCGGTGGGCAGGTTCTGGAAGAAGGCCCGCACGACGACGAAGTTGAAGACGTTCAGGGCGCTGGGCAGGATCAGCGCCCAGAGGCTGTCCTTGAGGCCGACCCCGGTCACCACGAGATAGCTGGGCACGAGCCCGGGGTGGACGAGGAACGTCAGCAGGAAGAGGAAGAGCAGGCCGCGGTGGCCGACGGAGCCGGGACGGGACAGGCCGTACGCGGCCAGGACGGTGACCAGCAGGCTCACCGCGCTGCCGGCCACGGTCACCAGCACGCTGACCCACAACGCCTGGCTGATCTGGCCGCCGGAGAAGATGATCCGGTACGCGGACACGTCGATCCCCCGGGGCACCAGCACGAGGCCGCCGGCGGCGTTGATGGTCTCGCGCGAGGACAGGCTGGTGACCAGCGCGACCCAGAGGGGCACGAGGACGACCAGCACCACCGCGGTCAGCATCGACCCCTTGGCCACCTGGCCGGCGACGCTGGGCGGCTCCTCCCAGACAGGTCTCGTCATGAGCGCGCGTACACCCCCCGCTCCCCGAACAGGTGGGCGACCTTGTTGGCGAGCAGGATGAGCACGAGCCCGACGGCCGCCTTGAAGAGACCGGCGGCGGCGCCGAAGCCGTAGTCGCCGGTGGTGATCGCGTGGTAGTAGACGAACGTGTCGAGCACCTCGGCGGCCTGCCGGCCCACCGCCTCGCGCTGCAGCAGGAACTGCTCGAAGCCGACCGACAGCGCGTCACCGAGCCGCAGGATCAGCAGCAGCACGATGACCGGGCGCAGGCCGGGCAGCGTGACGTGCCACAACCGCCGCCACCGCCCGGCACCGTCGGCCGCGGCGGCCTCGTAGAGGTGTGGGTCTATCGTGGACAGTGCGGCGAGGAAGACGATCGTGCCCCAGCCGACGTCCTTCCAGACCACCTCGGCGGTGACCAGCAGGATGAACGTGTCCGGGTTGGTCATGATCTCCGGCGGGTCGATGCCGGCCTGGCGCAGTTCCTGGGCGAGTAGGCCCGCACCGCCGAGCATCTGCACGAAGAACGTGACGACCAGCACCCAGCTGAAGAAGTGCGGCAGGTAGACCACCGTCTGCACGAACGTGCGCACCCGCCTGGACATGATGCTGTCGAGGACGAGTGCGAGCGCGATCGGCAGCGGGAAGAAGAACACGAGCTGGAACGCGGTGATCGACAGGGTGTTCCGGAGCGCGTCCCAGAAGGCCGGCGTGGCGAACAGCGCACGGAAGTTGTCGAGGCCGATGAACGGGCTGCCGAGCAACGCCTGCAGGGCGCTGTCGCCGCGGTAGGGGTTGTAGTCCTGGAACGCGACGACGTTGCCGAGAACCGGCACGTAGTGGAAGACCAGCAACAGCAGCGCGCCCGGCAGGACCATCACCAGCAGCGGCCAGTCCCGGCGCAGCCGCGCCCGCAGGGGCACGCGGCGCCGGGCCCGGCGGCCGCCCGTCATCGGCCGGCGTCGGTCAGCGCCTTGCCGAGCATCTCCCGGGCCTCGTCGCCGCCGTTGGCCCGCCACTCCTTGACGACCGCGTCCAGTTCGGACAGTGGGCGCCGGCCGCGGAGGATGTCGTTGATCTGGTCGGCGGAGGGCACCAGGCCGGCCTTGTACTTCGCCGGCATCTCGAACTTCAGGCCGTCCCAGGGGTCCTTCTCGAGGTTGGCGACGGTGGCGTTCGCGTACGCCAGCATGTCGGGCACGTATTTGGGTGTCTGTGGCGTCGGTTGCACGACCGGGCTGCGGCCGCTGATGAAGAAGTACTGGTTCTGGATCTCCTTGAAGCCGAGGTCGGTCTTGACCGGCCCGTCGGGCCCGCGCCGGTGCTGTCTGCCCTCGGCGCCGAACTCGCGCAGGTTGTATTCGTTGGTGCCGAACGGCGCCGAGCACCAGTTGACCACCCGCAGGATCTCCTCGACGCGTTCCTTGCCGAGGCCCTTCTTGACGAACGTGTAGGAGATCGGCTCGTCGTCGCCCCAGGCGAGCGGCGCACCTCCGCCGGCGGCGAACAGCGGCACCGGCGCCACGTCGAAGCCGGGCGTGACGTTCTGCTGCTCGGCCTGCATCGGCTGCCACATCCCCATGCCGTCCTGCTTGAACAGGATCTTCCCGCTCTGCAGCAACTGCTTGGCGTCGGCGCCCCGGCTGGCGACGACGTCGGGGTGCACCAGGCCGTCGGCGTAGATCTTCGCCATGAACTCGGCGGCCTGCCGGAACTCCTGGGTCTCGTACTTGAACTCGGGCGTCCCGTCGGGCCGCAGCCGCCAGCCGTCCTTGCTGCCGGGTGCCTTGTGGAACATCTGCACCATCGCGAACATGTCGTCGAAGGCCCAGACGCCCTTGCGCTCGTCGGTGACCTCCTTGCCGACGGCGTGCAACTCCTCGATCGAGGCCGGCGGCGCCTGGCCCAGCAGGTCCTTGCGGTAGAAGAGCACGTACGGGAACGGGTTGTCGGTCGGGTTCGGCACGGCAATCAACCGGCCGTTCCAGCAGGCGTTGCGCCAGGCGCCGGCCGGCAGGGTGGCCAGCATCGGGTAGGCCTTGACGGAGCCGCCCTGCAGGAACGGGGTCAGGTCCTCGAACAGCGCCTGTACGGCGTCGCCGAAGCGGGCCAGCTTGGCGACCTCCCAGCCGGGCACGCAGAGCAGGTCCGGGACGTCGCGCGCGCTCAGGGTCGCGCCCAGCTTCTCGGCGTAGGTGTTGCCGTCCTGGACACTGAACTCCACCGGTGTGCCGAGCTTGGCGTTGACGGCCGTCAGGTAGCTGTTGTCGGCCCCGCTGGGCGGTGCCGGCCCCCAGGCGGGCGTCATCGCGGTGATGGGCTTGCCGCCCGCGCCGGGCTGCTGCGCCACGGCGTCGACCAGCGACGCGGGGAAGCGCGTGTAGCCGTCGGCGACCGGCCGGGTGCTGACGATGTCCGGCGTCGGGATGCCCGCCGGCAGTGGACCGGCCTCGGGCAGGACGCCGGAGAGCGCGTCCAGCTTCTGGGTGGCGCCGCCCTCGGCGGCCTTGTCGCCGCAGCCGGCCAGGAGTCCCCCTCCGGCGGCCGCGGTGACGCCGTATCCGACCAGCCTCAGGAAGGCCCGCCGGCTGCCGTCCGCGCCCGTTCCAACCGTCACGGCGCCCCTCCGCATTTAGTTTGGCTTATAGCCAAACAAAGTATCGGACGGTCAGATCCACCACAAGAGACGATTCCGGCCCCGCCGACCGGTGCGGCACACTGACACCATGACCCTGGAGCGCGCGTGATCGGCCTGCCCTCGGCCACCCGGCCGACCGACCTGGCCGACGTCCGGGTGACCAACCTGGCCCTCGTGCTCCGGCACGTGCGCGCCCACGCCCCGTGCTCACGGGCCGACATCGCGGCGGCGACGGGACTCAACAAGGCGACCGTCTCGAGCCTCGTCACCGACCTCATCGCGCGCCGGCTGCTGCGCGAGTCGGGGCTCGTGGGCAGCCGGATCGGGCGGCCGGCCACGATGCTGACGCTGGAAGGCATGCCGTACGCGGCGATCGGCATCGAGGTCGGCCCCGACCACCTCACCGCGGTCGCCGTCGACTTCGCCGGTGGTCGCCTGCTGACCTGGCGCCGGGCGGCGCCCGCGCCGTCGGCGCCGGCCGGGCGCACCGTGGCCGCGGTCGCCGCGCTGGCGGCCCGCGCGGTCGGCAAGGTGACCGGGCAGGGGCGCACGGTGCTCGGGCTCACCTTGGGCACGGCCGACGCCGCACACGACGGCCTGGGCGCGCAGGTCAACCGCAGCCTGCACGACCCGTCGTTCGAGGTCGTCGTCGCGCGCGCCGCGGACCTGGCCGCGCTGGCCGAACAGCGCGAGGGTTCACACGCCGGCAGCGACGACCTGGTGCACCTGCGCGGTGGTGCCGGCGTCACCGCGGGCATCATCGCCGGCGGCCGGCCCCTGCGCGGCGCCCGCGGGCTCGCCGGCTCGATCGGCCACCTGACGGTCGACCCCGACGGTCCCCGGTGCGACTGCGGCCGGCGCGGCTGCCTCGACCTCAGCCTCGGGCTGCCGGCTCTGTTCCGCGCGGCGCTCCCCACCGACGAGACGCCCGCGGACTGGGGCGCCGGCGTCGAGCGTCTCGTGACCCTGGCGCGGACGGGTGACGCGATCGCGGTCGCGGCGTTGGCGGCGGCCGGCGCCCGCCTGGGTGACGCCGTTCGGGCGCTGGCCGACGTGCTCGACCCTTCGGTCGTGCTGCTCGGCGGCGCGCTCACCCCGCTGGCGCCGTGGTTGGTGCCCGCGGCGACCGCCAGGCTCGACGACAGGCACGTCGTCGTGGCGGCGTCCACGGTCGAGCCCCACGCGGTCGCGCTGGGCGGCGCGGCGCTCGCTCTCGGCCGCCTCGAGGCCGGTGCGCTCCCCTAGCTCTTGACGGCGCGCGTCGACGCTGCCAACCTCGGATTACTCCGTCGAGACATTTACATGTGTCCGGGCCGACGGAGTCATTTCATAACGATCGTCGAAGCGCTTCGACCACCCGATACGAGGCCTGCGCGGCAGGCCCCGGGAGGAGAGCACGCTCATGACGGACGCACGCGGCACGTTCCGGGACCCGGACCTGCCGCCGACGGCACGGCTGGCCGACCTCGTCGCCCGGCTCACCCTGGCCGAGAAGGTCGCCTTGCTGCACCAGCACCAGCCGGCGATCCCGCGGCTGGACATCGCCGCGTTCCGCACCGGGACCGAGGCCCTGCACGGCGTGGCCTGGCTCGGGCCGGCGACCGTCTTCCCTCAAGCCGTCGGCCTCGGCGCGACCTGGGACCCGGACCTGGTGCGCCGGGTCGGCGCGGCGGTCGGCGACGAGGTCCGCGGGCTGCACCGCAAGGACCCGTCCGTCGGGCTCAACGTCTGGGCCCCGGTGGTCAACCCGCTGCGCGATCCGCGCTGGGGCCGCAACGAGGAGGGCTACTCCGAGGACCCGTGGCTGACCGGCGTGCTGGGCACCGCGTACGCGTCCGGTCTGCGCGGCGACCACCCGACCTACCTGCGCACCGTGCCGACGCTGAAGCACTTCCTCGGCTACAACAACGAGACCGAGCGGCATCTGACCTCCAGCGACCTGCCACCCCGGGTCCTGCACGAGTACGAGCTACCCGCGTTCCGGGGGCCGATCGAGTCGGGCGCCGTGCGCGCGGTGATGGCGTCGTACAACCTGGTCAACGGCAGGCCGGCGCACGTGAGCCCGCTGCTGTCGACGGTGCGCGGCTGGACGGCCGACGACGTGCTCGTGGTCGGCGACGCGGGGGCGGCCAGCAACCTCGCCGGGGAGCAGGGCGTCCACGCCGACCACGTCGACGGTTTCGCCGCCGCGCTGCGTGCCGGTGTCGACTGTTTCACCGAGGACGGGGCCGACTCCGCGCGCACGATCCGCCTGCTCACGGCGGCCCTCGCGCGCGGCCTGCTGGAGCCGGCCGACATCGACCGGGCGGTCCGGCGGGTGCTCGGGATCCGGCTGGCGCTCGGCGAGTTCGACCCGCCGTCGGCCAACCCGTACGCCGCGATCACCACCGACGTCGTCAACTGTCCCGCACACCAGGAGCTCGCCCGGGAGGCTGCGCGGCGGGCCGTCGTGCTGCTGCAGAACGACGGGCTGCTGCCGCTGCGGGCCGGGCAGTCGGTCGCGGTGGTCGGTCCGCTCGGCGACACGGTGCTGCTCGACTGGTACAGCGGTTCGCTGCCGTACGCGGTCACCGCCGTCGCGGGCCTGGCGCAGCGGCTCGGTGCCGACGCCGTGCGCTTCGTCGAGGGCGCCGACCGCGTGACGCTGTCCACCTCGTCAGGGGTGGTGTGCACGTCCGAGGCGGGGCCGCTGCGGTTGGCGGTCGGCGCGGCGGCGTCGTTCGACGTGCTCGACTGGGGCGGCGGCGCGCTGACGCTGCGGGCCAACGGGCGCTACGTGCGCGCCGACGAGGACGGTCTGCTCGTCGACGACCGTCCCGGACCGGGCGAGTGGGTGGTGCGGGAGACGTTCGCGGCGACCGCCCACGCCGACGGCGTCGTGCTGCGGTCGCTCGCGGCCGACCGCTATGTCGCGGTCGGCGCCGACGGTGTGCTCCGGGCCGACGCGCCCACCGCCGCCGGCGCCACGCCGTTCCGGGTGACGCTGGTCGGCGACGGCGTCGAGGAGGCGGTCGCCGCCGCCCGGGCCGCGGACGTCGTGCTCGTGGCGCTCGGCAGCCACCCGATGGTCGGCGGGCGGGAGACCCAGGACCGCGCCGACCTCGCGCTGCCGCCGGCGCAGGAGGCGCTGCTCCGGGCGGTGCACGCGGCCAACCCGCGCACCGCGCTGCTGCTCGTGAGCGGCTACCCGTACGCGGTCGGCTGGGCGCGCACGCACCTGCCCGCCGTGCTCTGGTCGGCGCACGGCGGGCAGGAGTTCGGCGCGGCCCTCGCCGACGTGCTGCTGGGCGCGACGGCGGACGGCGTGCCCGTCGAGCCGGTCGGTCGCCTGCCGCAGACGTGGTACGCCGACGGGAGCGAACTGCCGGACCTGCTCGACTACGACATCATCGCGGCCGACGCCACCTACCAGTACTTCCGCGGTGTGCCGCTCTGGCCGTTCGGGCACGGCCGCGGCTATGCCCGGTTCGCCTACGGCGACCTGCGCTGCCCGGCCGTCGTCCCACCCGGTGGGCAGGTGGACGTGAGCGTCGACGTGCGGAACGTGTCCGACCGGCCGGGCGAGGAGGTCGTGCAGCTCTACACGGCGCGGCGTGGCTCGCGGGTGAAGCAGCCGTTGCGCCGGCTGCGCGGGTTCCGGCGGGTCCGGCTCGCGCCGGGCGAGTCCGAGACCGTGACGATCACGCTGCGGGCCGACGACCTGGCGACCTGGGACCCCGCGGCGGCCCGGCTGGTCGTCGCTGACGCCGACCACACCGTCTGGGTCGGACCGTCCTGTGTGGAAGCAGCTGCGGTCGCGACGCTCCGGGTGCACGGTGGCCCGTCCGGCCCACCGCGGACGGTGCTGCGGGCGGTCGACCGGGACGCGTCGTCGGGCACGGCGATCGTCGCGGCTACCCCCGCCCGGGGCGACGCGGTGCGGGCCCTGGCTGCCGGCGCCTGGCTGGCGTTCCACGACGTCCCGATCGACGCGTCGGCCCGGCGGGTCGTCGTCCTCGTCGCCGCGGGCGAGGGCACCCGGCTGACCGTGCGGCTGGACGATCCGTTCTCCGGGCCGGTGGCCGCCTCGCTCTCGGCGCCGCCCGGCGACTGGGCCGAGGTCAGCGCGCCGCTGGCGGCCGTCCCCGGAGCGCACGACGTCTATCTGGCGCTGGGTGCCGCCGGGACCCGGGTCGCCGCGATCGAGTTCGTCCGGTGACGGCGGCGGAGCCCAAGCGCCCCGACCTGGTGACGATCACCGACGTCGCCCGGCACGCGGGCGTGGCCGTGAGCACGGTGTCGTACGTGCTGTCGGCCAAGCGGGCGATCTCGACGGCCACCCGCGAACGGGTGCTGGCCAGCATCGCGACGCTCGGCTTCCAGCCCAACGCGGGCGCCCGCGCGCTGGCCAGCCGGCGGGCCAACGTGATCGCGCTGGTCCTGCCGCTGCGGACGGGCATGCACCTGCCGGTCCTGATGCAGCTCATGACGGCGGTGGTCACCGGCGCCCGCGGTCACGACCACGACGTGCTGGTGATGACGGCCGACGAGGGCCCCGCGGGCCTGCGCCGGGTCGCGCACAGCTCCCTGGTGGACGGTGTGGTGGTGATGGACGTCGAGCTGTCCGACCCGCGCGTGCCGGTGCTGCGCGAGTTGGGCCGGCCGAGTGTCCTCATCGGATTCCCAGCAGACGCCCGCGGGTTGACCTGTGTCGACCTCGACTTCCACGGTGCCGGTGCGCGGTGCGTGGAGGAACTGGTCGCGCTGGGCCATCGGCGTCTCGCGCTGCTGGGCGCACCGGCGGTGGTCTACACGCGCGGCACGGGCTTCGCCCACCGGACGCGGGCCGGCTTCCGCGCGGCGGTCGCGACCCTCGGCGTCGAGGGCATGGCCCGCCCGTGCGAGGAGGACCGGGAGTCGGTGGCGTCGACGCTGCGCGAGCTGTTCGGGTCGCACCCGGACACCACCGGTCTCGTGGTCCACAACGAGGCGGCCGTCGAACACGTGATGACGCTGCTGCCGTCGATGGGCCGCCGGGTCCCGGACGACGTGTCGGTGATCGCGATCTGCCCCGACGAGCTGGCCGCCCGCACCCGGCCGGCCCTCTCCTCGGTCTCGATCCCGGCGGAGGAGATCGGCCGGCAGGCGGTGACCCTCCTGATGGCGAAGCTCGCGGGCGCCCCCGCGTCCGACGCCACGCTGCTCACGCCGGTGCTCACCGCCCGGGCGAGCACCGGCCCGCCCCTCAGCCGGTCCGGGCGCGAAGGCTCCGCGCCAACGCGGGGATCATGACCGCCGCGGCGACGAGGTGCAGCCCGATCAGGGTGGCGACGGTCGCCGTGTTCGCCCCGGAGACGACGGGCGGGATCAACGAGACCGCGGTCAGCGTCACCGCCGTCCAGGTGAACCGCGCGGCGGGGCGGGCGCTCCAGCGCAGGAGCGCCGCGGCGATGCCGACGCCCACGAACGAGAAGAAGCCGGTCACGACCGTCACCCCGCCCAGCGGGATCGTCTCGCCGCCGTCCGGGACCTCGAAGTCGGCGCCGGCGGCCCGGGCGAGCGCGGCGGCGGCGGTGGTGACCGCCATCGCCGCGATGGTGGCCACCAGTCCGGTGACGGCGAGACGGCGGGCGTGTCCGGTCCGGCCCGCGACGGATCCGGCCCCGGTCATGCCGGCACGCTCTCGGGCAGCCCGAGGCTCGCGAACCGGTCGGCGTGGAACGTGACGATCTCGGCGACCGCGCCGCCCGTCACCCGCAACACGTCGATCGTCAGCGGCAGGTAGACGCCCTCCCCCTGGCGGCGGTGGTAGTAGGCCACCGCGGGCTGGCGGTTCACCGAGGTGGGCACGGCGCGCAGGTGCGTCATCTCCCCGAAGCCGCTCTCGACCCAGTCCTTGACGACCGCGGCGCGCCCGACGTGCAGGCCCGGCGTCGGCGGCATCGAGCAGCGGACGTCCTCGCGGAGCAGGGCGGCGAGCCCGTCGATGTCGGTGGCCACGCTCGCCTCGGTGTAGCGGCGGACCAGGTCGCGCGCGCCGGCGTCGTCCGCACCGCCCGTCCAGTCCTGCCGCTGCGCGGGCAGGTGCTCCCGCATGCCGGCGCGGGCCCGCTGCAGGGCGCTGTTCACCGAGTTGACGGAGTCGCCGAGGAGCTCCGCGACGTCCTTCGCCGGCCAGCCGAGCACGTCCCGCAGGATCAGCGCGGCCCGCGGCCGCGGCGCGAGGTGCTGCACCGCGACGACGTACGCCAGCTCGATCGTCTCCCGCGCGACCGCGACGGTCTCCGGCTCGTCGGCGTCCCCCGCGGGCAGCTCGTCGAGCAGGCGGTCCGGGTACGGCTGCAGCCACCGCACCTCACCCCCGCTCGCGGGCTCCGGGCGCTTCTTCGCGAGCAGGTCCAGGCAGGCGTTGGTGGCGATCCGGTAGAGCCAGGCCCGGAACGTCGAGCGCCCCTCGAAGGTCTCCCGCCGGCGCCAGGCGCGCAGGAACGTCTCCTGCACGGTGTCCTCGGCGTCCTCGAACGACCCGAGCATCCGGTAGCAGTGCACGTGCAGCTCCCGCCGGTGCCGCTCCGCCAGCCCCGAGAAGGCCGGCTCGTCGAGGTCGTCCAGCCGTGTCTCCGTACCCATCGCATGATCCTCCCGTTCCGTCATGTCCCTTCACCAGGTATGACGGGCGCGGGCGCCGGAACTCATCAGATCGATCGGCAGACCGTCCTTCGGGTACGGGAGGGACACGTTGCTCATCGGTGGCACGTAGTGCGCCGGTACCGTCCACCGGAACCGCCGCAGCAGCTGGGCCAGCACCGTCCGCACCTCGAGGTTGGAGAACGTCATGCCCAGGCAGGTGTGCACTCCCCCGCCGAACGGCGCCCACGCGTACCGGTGCGAGCGGTCCTCGGCCCGCCGCGGTGAGAACCTCTCGGGATCGAACGTCTCGGGCCGGGTCCAGAGCTCGGGCAGGTAGTGCGAGAGCTGCAGGCAGACCATGGCCCGGGTGCCCGCCGGCACGCGCCGGCCGGCGACCTCGGTGTCGGTGACCACCCGCCGCGCCAGCACCGGGACGGGTGCCACCAGGCGCTGGCACTCCCTGATCACCAGGTCGAGGTCGGGCAGCGCGCCGAGCTCCTCGACGGTCGGGTCGGGGCCGAGCTCCGCGACCTCCGCGCGGACCCGCTCCTGCCAGTCGGGGTGGCGGCCCAGGTGGTACATCGCGGTCGACACGGTCGAGGTCGTGGTCTCGTGCCCGGCCATCAGCAAAAAGATCATGTGGTTGACGACGTCCGCGTCGCCGAAGCGGGTGCCGTCCTCGTCCTCGACCCGGGTGAGCACGGAGAACAGGTCGTCGCCGCCGGCCGCGCGGGCCGCCGGGAGCTGCGCGGTGAGGAACCGCTCCAGGGTCGCCCGCCCGCGCGTCGCGCGGTGCCACCTGTTGCCGGGCACCGCGACCCGCAGCATGGCGCCAGCGGCCTGCACGCAGTCGATAAAGGCCTGGTTGACCCGGTCCAGCTCGACGGGGTCGGCGATCCGGTGGCCGCCCATGAAGATCTGCGTGGCGAGGTTCAAGGTCAACCGCTTGAGCGACGGGTACGCGGGGAAGCGCTCGCCGGCCCGCCAGGTGTCCAGCTCCGCGGCGACCGCGGGGTGCAGGGCGGCGGTGTAGGCGGCGAGCCGCTCGCGGCTGAACGCCTGCTGCATGATCCGCCGGTGCTGGCGGTGCTCGGCGCCGTCGAGCAGCATCAGTCCACGATGGAAGAACGGGCCGACGAGCAGCTCCCAGCCGTTGACGAACGCCTTGTCGGCGTTGCGCAGCACGGCGCCGCAGGCGTCGGGGCCGAGGATGAAGGCGGCCGGCCCGGGGCCGGGCATCCGGACGGGCGCGACCGGCCCGTGACGCTGGTGGAGCTGACGCATCAGCGTGAGCGGGTCGTGCATGTAGGCCAGCGAGCCACCGATCACGGGAATCGCCGCCTTGGCCGGAACCCATCGATCAGTCCCCATGTCCCGATTATGCTCCGGCGCCGCGCGAATGCCCCGCCGAATACCTCGCGTCTACGGCGCGTCGTGGGCTACCGCGGAGCGCCGGTGCCACCACCGCCGGCGTGCGGGCGGCGCGGCCTCGACGGCGGGCGTGGGTTCCTGTGCGACGTGGAAGTAGTCCCCGCCCCTGGGGCGTACCGCTGCGGGTTCCGCCTTGACCAGGTGCGGGATGTGCTTGCGGCAGTGGATGTAGGCCTCGTCGACGTCGACGCGCACCCACCGCTGCGGCGACGGCCCGGGCAGCGGCAGGTCGTCGTTCTCGACGATCGCCGCCCGGCCGTTGACGTGCAGGCCGATCGAGTCCTGGAAGTCCACGAAGAGCAGCGCGGCGTGCGGGTTGGTGAAGATGTTCCCGAGGCTGGCCAGGACGCCGTTGCCCCGGTACTCCAGCCAGGCCACCTGCCGGTCGTTGAGGACCGCGACGAACCCGGTCGGCCCGGCGCGGAAGGTGGCGTCGCAGTTGCCCTCACCGTCGGCGGTGGCCACGAACATCATCTCCTGGCGCGCGATGAACTCCCGCATCGTGGGGTTGAGCCGGTCGAGCATCTGCGTCTCGTAGAACCGCTGCGCCCGTTCCTCCGAGCCGTAGGCGACCTGGAGCAGCCGCTCCCCGACCGATCCGAAACCCGTGCCGACATCCGCGCACCCCTGCACACCGCCTCCAGTCACCGTCCGGTCACCCTCCGGATCAAGAGGCTCGCACCGGCTGCCGGACAAAGTCGCACAGTTTGTGCGACACGATTCCTCCGCAACCTGTTCGGGGGAATTGTCAGCCGGCCGCGTCGCGGGACGCCTGCACGAACGCGCGGACCAGGGACGTCTCGGCGCCGGCGCGCCAGACCAGGGCGTACCGCATCGTGTGCGAGTCCGTGATCGGCAGGAAGGTCACGTCACGGCGCACGCGGGAGGCGGCCGTGTACGCGCCGATCGGTGACACGACGCCGCCCGCGCCGACCGCGGTCAGCGCCTCCTCGACGGTGCCGATCGCGATGCCGCGCGGCACGGGGCGCCCGCTCGGCGTCACCGACGGCGTGTGCGCCTCCCAGACGTACTCCGGGATCGGCCCGTCCACCTGCACGACCGGGTGGTCGCCGAGATCCTCCAGCTCGACGTGGTCGCGCGCGGCCAGCGGATGGTCCTTGGCGACCGCGAGCACCGTCTTCTCGTTGAACAGCTCCGGGCCTACGACCAGGTCCGGCTCCCGGACCGGCAGCCAGAGCAGCCCGACGTCGACGCGACCCGCGCGCAACGCGCCGAACGGGTCCACCGGGAGGATCTCGCGCATCCGCAGCTCGCACTGTGGGTGCCGCTGGCGGAACAGGTCCAGGGTCGGCGCCAGCCCGTGGTGGTAGGTGTCGAAGGTGCCGACGGTCAGCGTGCCGACCTGCCCGCGCGCGGCGGCGGAGGCCTCGTCCACGCCGGCCATGATCTCGCCGTAACCCGTCGCCAGCCGGTCGCGCAGCCGCTCCCCGAGCGGGGTGAGCCGGACGCTACGGCTGGTGCGCTCGAACAGCGCCCCGCCGATGCGGCGCTCCTGCAGCTTGATCGACTGGCTGACCCTCGCCTGGGAGACCCGGAGGCGCTCGGCCGTACGCCCGAAATGAAGCTCTTCGGCCAGAGTCAGGAAGATCTCGATGTCGCGCAGCTCCACGCGGTCGTCCCCCTCCTGATCAACGGACCTCGAACGATAACCGGTGGCTTAACCGGCGGTTCGAGATCTCCCGTTGTTCCGGCCGACGGGCGCGGCGATCGTGAGTGCCATGACCGAAACGTTGATCGACATCGTGGCGGTGCCGGGCGCCGAACGCTGGCTGGCCGTCACGCCGGACGGCGCCGCGGCGGGCGTCATCAGCCTGCGCCCGGAGTTCTCCCTGGGGCCCGATCCGCCGCTCGCGCTCGGGCCGGGGGCCCCGGAGCTGAGCCTGCACGTGGCGCCGGCCTGGCGCAGGCGCGGAGTCGGCTCCCGCCTCCTGGCCGCGGTGCGGGAGCGGACCACCGGGCCGCGCCTGGTGGCGGACGTCGTCCCGGGCACGCCCGGCGAGGCGTTCTGCGTGCGGCACGGCTTCCGGCTCACCGTGGCCCGGCGTCACGACCTGCTCACCTACTGCGAGGTGCACGGCGCCTGGCTGGGTGAGCTGGTCGACGCCGAGCACCCCGGGTACGACCTGACCTACGGATCCCTCGGCGGATCCGTCCTCGTCGCCGCGAACGCGGGCGACGAGCTCGCGGCGTACGCGGTCGCCGTCGTCGACACCCTCCCCCGCGCCGCGCTGCACGGACCCACGGTGCGGCCCGGCCATCGCGGACACGCGCTCGGCGCCTGGGTCAGCGCCGCCCTGATCCAGCGGGTGCGCCAGCTCCACCCGCACGTCGACGAGATCGCGACAGTCACCGCCGAGGACGACCCCGACCTGCTCGCCCAGCGCGCGGACCTCGGCTTCCACCCCTCCCGGCGCACTCGCCTCTACGAGCTCGCCCTGCCCTGACCCCAGGAGAGACCAGCACGATGCACACGTACGAGACACCCAGCCCGATCTCCGCCGTCCTCGACATCCCCGCGGGGCGCGTCGACCTCGTGGCCACCGACCGGACCGACACCGTCGTCGAGGTCGCACCCGTGGACGCCGCCGCGGACCGCGACGTGCGGACGGCGGAGCAGACCAACGTCGCCTACGCCGACGGCGTCCTGCGCGTCACGACCGCGGTGAAGAACCAGTACTTCGGCCCGTCCGGGTCCGTGGCGGTGACCGTCCACCTGCCCACCGGGTCGGCCGTCGAGGCGAAGGCGGCCAGCGCCGAGTTCCGCGCCACGGGCCGGTTCAGGGAGGTCGCGTTCGACGGCGCGAACGGCACGATCGAGATCGACGAGGCCGCGGGCGTCCGGCTCACCGCGCTCGCCGGCGACGTGTCGGTCCGCCGCCTCCACGGCCCCGCCGAGATCAGCACGGCCAAGGGCGACATCCGGATCGCCGAGGCCGGGCGGGGCCGGGTCGTGCTGCGCACCCAGGCCGGCCACATCGCCGTCGGCGCCACGCCGGGCGTCGCGGCCTCCCTGGACGCCGGCACGAGCTTCGGCCGGATCGACAACGCGCTGACGAACACCGGCAACGGCCCCGCCGACCTCCAGATCCACGCCACCACGGCGTACGGCGACATCACCGCCCACAGTCTTCGAGGAGCACACCGATGAACGATCCGGCCATCGCGGCGCACGGGTTGCGAAAGTCCTATGGGGACAAGGTCGTGCTCGACGGCGTCGACCTGTCCGTGCCCGAGGGAACGATCTTCTCCCTGCTCGGTCCGAACGGCGCCGGCAAGACCACCGCCGTCAAGATCCTCACCACGCTGATCTCCCCCGACCCGGCCTCCGGCGCGATCCGCGTCGGCGGCCACGACCTCGCCACCGCGCCCCAGGCCGTCCGCGCCGCGATCGGCGTCACCGGCCAGTTCTCCGCCGTCGACAACCTGATCACCGGCGAGGAGAACATGCTGCTGATGGCCGACCTGCACCATCTGTCCAAGGTGGAGGGCAGGCGCACCGCCGCCCGGCTGATCGAGCGGTTCGACCTGGTCGACGCGGCGCGCAGGCCCGCCTCGACCTACTCCGGCGGCATGAAGCGCCGCCTCGACCTCGCGATGACGCTGGTCGGCAACCCGCGGGTCATCTTCCTCGACGAGCCCACCACCGGCCTCGACCCGCGCAGCCGGCACGACATGTGGGTCATCATCCGGGAGCTGGTCGCGGACGGCGCCACCGTCTTCCTCACCACCCAGTACCTGGAGGAGGCCGACGAGCTGGCCGACCGGATCGCGGTGCTCCACGACGGCCGGATCGCGGCCGAGGGCACGGCGTCGGAGCTCAAGCGGCTCGTCCCCGGCGGCCACGTCCGGCTCCGGTTCACCGACCCGGACGCGTACCGGGCCGCCGCCCGCGCCCTGGGCCGGGCCAGCCGGGACGACGAGGCGCTGGCGCTGCGGGTGCCCAGCGACGGCGGCCAGCGCGACCTCCGCGCGGTCCTCGACCTGCTCGACGCGAACGCGATCGAGGCCGACGAGCTGACCGTGCACACCCCCGACCTCGACGACGTGTTCTTCGCCCTGACCAGTCCGCGCCGGCCCTTGGAGTCCGTCCGATGAGCACTGTCGCCCTGACCGCCCGCGACTCGTCCACGATGCTGCGTCGCAACCTCCTGCACGCGCGGCGGTATCCCTCCCTGACGCTCAACCTGCTGCTCACGCCGATCATGCTGTTGCTGCTGTTCGTCTACATCCTCGGTGACGCGCTGGGGTCCGGCATCGGCGGCGGCGACCGGTCCGACTACCTCGCGTACGTCGTGCCGGGCCTGCTGCTGATGACCATCGGCAGCACCGTGATCGGCACCGCGGTCTCCGTCTCCAACGACATGACGGAGGGCATCATCGCCCGCTTCCGCACGATGGCGATCCACCGCGGCTCGGTGCTCGTCGGTCACGTCGTCGGCAGCGTCCTGCAGTCGGTGCTGAGCGTGGTGCTGGTCGGCGCGGTCGCGGTGGCCATCGGCTTCCGGTCGACGGACGCCGGCGTCCTGGACTGGCTGGCCGCACTCGGCCTGCTCGCGCTGTTCGCGCTCGCCCTGACCTGGATCGCGGTCGGCATGGGCCTGGTCAGCCCGAACGCGGAGGCGGCCAGCAACAACGCGATGCCGCTGATCCTGCTGCCGCTGCTGTCCAGCGCCTTCGTGCCGCTGCACGCGATGCCGGGCTGGTTCCAGCCGATCGCCGAGTACCAGCCGTTCACGCCGGCCATCGAGACCCTGCGCGGGCTGCTGCTCGGCGCGCAGATCGGCCACAACGGCTGGCTCGCCGTCGGGTGGTGCGTCGGCCTCGCGGTGCTCGGCTACGTGTGGTCGACGTCGCGGTTCGACCGCGACCCGGCGTAGCACGGGGTGGGCGGCGTGCGCACGGGGGCACGCCGCCCCACGCTCCTCATCGGACGGTGCCGGCGAGGAGGAAGTCCGTCGCGGGCACGGCGAAGGCGAGCGCGACGACCGCGAGCCGCGGGATCGAGGGCCGGCGGGTCAGGGCCGCGTAGACCGCGACCAGCAAGGGGGCCGCGACCGTCTGGACCAGCCACGAGTCGCGGGTCAGGAACACGTCGAGGTGGCAGCAGACCAGCCAGACCACGTTGGCGAGGGTCCAGGTGACGAGCCCGGCCCGGTAGCACGCCGAGGCGCTCCAGCGCACGGCCGTGGTCGCGTAGCCGGCGGCCCGGTCGGCGTCGCGGTCGATGACCGTGGTGGGCAGGTAGAGGGCGGCCGCGACGAGCAGGCCGAGCAGCACCAGCAGCGGCGGGTAGTCGAGGACGGGGCGGTGCAGCGACCATCCGCCGAGCGGGCCGAACACCCCGACGGCGAGGGCGTTGACCGCCACGTCCATGCCGGGGCGGGCCTTGAGCCGGACCGGTGGGGCGCTGTAGAGCCAGCTCAGCAGGAGCACGACCGCGGTGCCCACCACCACGACGGGACCCGCGACGGCGGCGGCCACGACGGCGGCGACGGCGCACCACGCCGCCAGGCGACGCAGGTCCGCGGGGGTCAGCTCACCGGTGACGAGCGGCGCGGCCGACTTGCGCGGGTTGCGCCGGTCGCTGGGCAGGTCGTGCAGGTCGTTGAGCGCGAACACGGAGCCCCACACGAGCGGGCCGAGCACGAGGCCGACGGCGACGGTCGCCGGCAGGGTGCCGGGTGCGGGCAGCCAGTCGCCGGTGGCGAGGACCGCACCGAACGCGGCCCCTCCCCACCCCAGGGGCCAGAACCAGGGTCGGGTCAGCCGTACGACCGCCCAGACGTGGCTCCGGGTCTTCGGAACGGTTCCAGCGAGCGCCATGCGACCGACGCTAGGTGGGCGGATCGCACCGGACCTCACCTCCGCGAGCCAGGCCGCTCCCCCGCCCGGGGGAGCCGCGGCTGTGATGTTCGCGACGCTGGATCCATTTACTGCCAAGTAATACGACGAGTTCAATTGCCGCCGGTACGGTCCCCACCGTGTCCGACGCCCCTCGACCGTTGATCGCTGACCGCTACCGGCTCGTCGAACCGCTCGGACAGGGCGGAATGGGGCGGGTCTGGCTGGCGCGCGACGAGACGCTGCGGCGCGACGTGGCCCTCAAGGAGATCGTGCCCCCGGCCGGGCTCACCGACGACGAGCGCCGCGAGATGCGGGAGCGCTCGATGCGGGAGGCGCGGGCGATCGCCCGGCTCAACCAGGTCAACGTGGTCCGCGTCTTCGACGTGCTGCACACCGGCGACGACCCGTGGATCGTCATGGAGCTCGTGCACTCCCGCTCGCTGCACGCGGTGCTCGCCGCCGAGGGGCCGTTGGCGCCGGCCCGGGTGGCCGAGATCGGCCTGTCGGTGCTGGCGGCCCTGCGCGCCGCGCACCGGGCGGGCGTGCTGCACCGCGACGTCAAGCCGGCGAACGTGCTGCTCGCCGACGACGGGCGGATCGTGCTCACCGACTTCGGCCTGGCGACGGTGCCGGGCGATCCGACCGTCACGCGTACCGGCATGGTGCTCGGGTCGCCGGCCTATCTCGCCCCGGAACGGGCGATGGACGGCCACACCGGGCCGGCCGCGGACCTGTGGTCGCTCGGCGCCACGCTGTACGCGGCTGTGGAGGGGCGGTCGCCGTACGCGCGCTCGACCTCCATCGCGACGCCGGGCCGCCCGATCGAAGTGCTGGACACTGTTTCGCCCGACACAGGACCGGTCGCGGGCCGGATGCCTGCTCCGCCGGACGTTTCGGCCGGGGTGCCCCTGCAGCCCGGCCGCCCGCGACGCCGCCTGCTGATCGGGGTGGTGGCCGCTGTCCTGGTGGTCGGCGCGCTGGCCGGTGTGCCGCTGGTCGGGTTCGGCGATGCCGGCGGCGGGGCGCCCACCTCCGGCCCGCCGGTCGCGGACCCGGGGCTGGACGAGGCCGCGGCCACCGGTCCACTGGCGTCGGTGTCCTCGAGACCTTCGTCGCGGCCCAGTGGCACACCGGGTCGGCCGACCAGTGGCAAGCCCACGCCGTCCGCGCCCGGGACGCCGAGCCGGGTCCCGGTGACAGCGGTGCCGGGCGGCGGGGAGGCGCCGCCGCCCTCACCGACGAAGACGGCCGCGCCACCCGCCGCCGGCCGCCCGATCGTCGGGCACGGCAGCAACCGCTGCATCACCGTCCCGTCCGGAACGGCCAGCGCGGGTCAGCAGATCCAGATCACCGACTGCCGCGACCTGCCGGGCCAGCGCTGGACCCTCGGCTCGGACCGCACGGTCCGCGCGCTCGGCATGTGCCTCGACGTCGCCGGTGGTTCCACAGCGGACGGCGCGCGGGTGCGGCTGTCCACCTGCGACGGCCGCGCGTCACAGCGGTTCAACCTGAACCCGTCGCACGACCTGGTCAGCCTCCCGGCCGACCGCTGCGTTGACGTGGTCGACCTGAAGACCACGAACGGCGCGCCGCTGCAGATCTGGCAGTGCACGGGCGCCGACAACCAGAAGTGGTCACTGCGCTGAACCGACGGCCGTTCAGGACTTCCGGGGATGGGCCTGGAAGAACTCCCAGATCAGCTCCGAGGCGTTGATGCCGGCGTCGGGTCCGGCGAGCCCACCCTGGGTCGCTCCCGGCCAGCTGTGGCCCTGCTCCGGCAGGCGGTAGGTCACGAACTCGCTGCCGTTGCCGCACGGGGCGACGGTGCGGGTGATTCCCTTGCCACCCTTGACCGGCGTCGCCGCGCCCGGCGTACAGGCCGATCGGGTCTGCCAGTTCTTGATGCCGTTCTCGAAGTCGCCGATGAAACGGTCCTTGCCGCCGACGAAGGTCAACACCGAGACCGGTTCCTTGGGCGCGTACGCCGGGTCCGCCGCTCGCGTGCCCCCGAACCCACCGCTGACCGGCGCGACGGCCGCGAACACGCCCGGCAGATCCACCGCGAGCCGGAACGACAGGTCGGCGCCGTTGGAGATGCCGGTCGCGTAGACGCGGTCGGGGTCGCCGCCCCAGTTCTTCGTCAGGTGCTCGACCAGCGCGCCGACGAAGCCGACGTCGTCCTCGTTGCCGCAGCAGACCAGTGCGTTGAAGCCGCTCATGATGCCGTTGGGGTAGGCGACCAGGAAGCCGTGCTCGTCGGCCAGCGCGTCGAGCCCCGCGGTGACCCGAACGCCTTTGCCGGTGCCGGGATAGGGGTGGAACGCCAGCACCAGCGGCACCGGCTTGTCAGGCGTGTGACCGGGGGGTGCGTGCAGGAGGTATTCGCGCTGCTTGCCGTCCCAGGGCAGCGTCAGGTCGTGGTCGCCCGGGCCGGGCTTCTCCTGCGGTGCCGGCGCGGCCGAGGTGGCGGCGGTCGTGGGCGCGGATGCCGGCTCGTCGGTTACGCCGCACCCCGCGAGCAGCGCGACGAGGGCGACGGAACACATCGCGGCGAGTCTCTGGCGGTGGTGGCACAGCCATGTGGTCATAGGACGAGCGTGCCGATGGTCGGTGCCCGCGCGCAGCCCCGACCGCACGACCGATACGGCTTCGCAACGCCGGAGGTCCGCGCCCACTGTGGACGCTGCTACTCCTCCATGTCCGAGAAGAGGCCCATGAACGTCACCTGGGTGCCCGTCAGGCCGCCGAACAGCGCGGCGGCGGCGGGTGTGGTGACCGCGGCCGAGGCGTCCTCGTAGCTGGCGAAGTAGAGGTCCAGCGTCCGGTACGCGGGCGTCGGCGTGCCGTCCTCCTTCGGCCATACCTTGGCCGACTCGAGCCGCTGGAGCTTCGGGAGTTGCTCGGCCGCCTGCCGCACCTTCGCGTACGCCTGCTCGAACGCCTCCGGGTTCGCGGGATTGTCGATGATCAACGAGATCTTGGTAGGCATGATGCCGTTCCCCTCACGGTAGTTTTCCGACTTTAACCACAAATGCGACAGATCATCGGCCGTACGCTTCGAGCAGGCGCAGCCAGATCTCGCTGACGGTCGGGTACGCGGGCACGGCGTGCCACAGGCGCTGCAGCGGCACCTCGCCGACCACCGCGACCGTCGCGGCGTGCAGCAGTTCCGCGACGTCCGGGCCCACCAGCGTGCAGCCGACCAGCACCTGCCGGTCCTCGTCGACGACCATCCGGGCGTGTCCCGCGTAGCCGTCGGCGTGCAGCGCGGCTCCCGCGACGGCGCCGAGGTCATAGTCGACGACCCGGGTGCGGATCCCGGCCGCCGCGGCCTCGGCCGCGGTCAGCCCGACCGAGGCGACCTCGGGGTCCGTGAAGACGACCTGCGGCACGGCCCGCGCGTCGGCCGTGGCCACGTGCCGGCCCCACGGGGCGTCCTCGACGGCCTCGCCTTTCGCCCGCGCCACGATCACGTCGCCCACAGCGCGCGCCTGGTACTTGCCCTGATGGGTCAGCAGCGCGCGCCCGGTGACGTCGCCGGCGGCGTAGAGCCAACCACCTCCGTCTGTGACCCGGAACGTGTCGTCGACCGGAAGCCAGCCGCCGGGCTCGCGGCCGATCCGGTCCAGGCCGATGTCCGCGGTGTTCGGCGTGCGGCCGACGGCGACCAGCAGTTCGTCGGCTTCGATCCGCTCGCCGTCGGTGAGGGTGAGGTGGACCGTGCCGTCGCTGTCCCGGGTCACCGAGGCGACCTCGACGCCGGTCCGTACGGTGGCGCCCGCCTCCCGCAGGGACGTCGTGACCCGCTCACCGGCGAACGGCTCCGCCCGCGACAGCAGGGGGCCGCGCGCGAGCAGCGTCACGGCGGCGCCGAGGCTCGTGAACGCGGTCGCCATCTCGGTCGCGACCACGCCGCCGCCGATGACGGCGAGCCGGCCGGGGACCTTCTGTGCGGCGGCCGCTTCCCGACTCGTCCACGGCGCCGCCGCGCGGAACCGGGGCGGGACCAGCGCGCCGCTGCCGGTCGCCACGACGACCGCGTGCCGGGCGGTCAGGGTGGTCCGGCCGCCGTCCACCTCGACGACGCGGTCGGCGGCGATCCGGCCGTGGCCCCGGTGCAGCGCGATCCCGGCCGATTCGAGCCAGGACGCCTGTTTCTGGTCGGTCCAGTGCGCCGCGAACGCGTCGCGACGGCGTAGGACGGCCGCGGCGTCCAGGTCGCCCGTGACGGCTTCGCGGGCGCCCGGCACGGCGCGCGCCGCCTGCAGGGCCGCCGCACTGCGCAGCAACGCCTTCGTCGGCATGCAGGCCCAGTAGGAGCACTCGCCACCGACGAGCTCCCGCTCGACGACGGCGGCGGTCAGCCCGCCCCGCACCACCCGGTCGGCGACGTTCTCGCCGACCGGTCCCGCCCCGAGGACGATGACGTCGTACGTCACGTCAGTCGCCCTTCGCCGCGCGGCCCAGGCGGATGGCGGCGATGAGGAAGAAGATGGCGCCCGGGATGGCGTATCCGATCGCGTTGGTCAGGGCCGGATCGGCCGCGGCCGCGCCGGCGACGAACGCGCCGCCCGCGAGCACGGAGAGGCCGCCGCTGATGATCATTGGCCACTGGCCGCCCATGCCGCGGCGGGTGAGGGCCACGATCAGTTGGACGAGGCCGGCGACGATCGCCCAGGCGCCCCACACCCGTAGGACGGCCGGGATGCCGGATGCGCCGGCGAAGGCCAGGCCGACCGCGGCGAGGAGGCTGACCGCGATGTTGACGCGGAGCAGGGTGGTCGTGCGCGACGCGCGCAGGTCGACGACCGCGGCGGCCACGTCGACCAGCGGGTAGAGCACGAAGAGCGCGACAGCCAGCGGACTGAGGCTGTCGGCGACCGCGAACGTCACGGCGGCCCAGACGACGGCGAACGCGAAACGGGCGAAGTACAGCCGGCGCAGCGCGGCTGCCGTCGTCGAGGTGCCCTCTGCGACAACGGTGGTCATGGTGATCCCTTCGGTGGTACTGGCGAAAGAACGAACGTTCTGTCTTGCCGCAACGGTGACCCACGGCGAGGCGATTTGTCAAGACGGAACGTTCTATCTGCTACGCTGGGTGCATGGTTCGCAACGAGACCCGGCCCTCCGAGGCGCGCCTGCGGCTGCTCACCACGGCGACCGGCATCTTCTACGCGGAGGGGATCCACGCGATCGGCGTCGACCGGATCATCGCCGAGGCGAAAGTGACCCGGGCCACGTTCTACCGGCACTTCCCGGGCAAGGAGGACCTGGTCCTCGCCTACCTGCAGACGGTCGACCAGGGCATCCGCGGCCAGGTCGACGCGGCGGTCGCCGCGGCCCCCTCGGCGAGCGCGGCCGTCCGGGCAGTGGCGGCGGGGATCGCGGAGAGCATCCAGTCACCCGGTTTCCGCGGCTGCGCCTTCCTGAACGCGGTGGCGGAATACCCAGATCCCGCGCACCCGGTGCACCAGGCGGTCCTGACCCACCGGCAGTGGTTCCTCGACACGATCAGCACGCTGATGACGACCATCGAGGAGACGAAGGCGGCCCAGGCAGCCCAGCACTTCGTCATGCTCCGCGACGGCGCGATGGCGGCGGGCTGCCTCTTCGACCCGGCGACGATCTGCGAAACCTTCCTCCGCGGCGTCGACGGCCTCGTCGACATCCACGGCTCCCGCCAGACCCCCGCGACCGCCGCATAACCGACCTGCGTCCCGCCCTTTCCACCGGCGGTGGTGTATCAGCGCTCGGCCCCGCGCCGTCCGCATGGTGCACGCTTCCGGAAGGGGTGGGTCATGCCCTCGTACGCGAGAATCGGTGCCGGGTTGACGTTCCCGGCGGTCTTCCTGCTCCTCGCCGCGTGTGGCGGCATGTCGTCGGGCGGGCCCGAGCCCGCCGCGTCCGGCTCCCCCACGACGGCGGCTTCCGCGCCACGGTCGCCCCGCGTCGAGGCGCCGGGTGGGCCGGCGCCGGGCGGGCGTCCGCAAGGCTCGAAGGGGCCCGGCGCCGCGGGCTCGCCGCTGCGCATCCCGCTGCCCACCGACGAGTTGCTGGGGCGCGAGCTCTCCGACGCGCAGCGACAGCTCCGACAGCTCATCGCCGCCGCCTGTGGTGGCGACCAGTGCATCAGCCTGGCCGTCACCGCGGACGGCAGTCTCGACCCGGACGGGCGTACGGGCTGCACGACCCACGTCCGCAACGTGCCCGGCACCACGGCGGAGGACACCGGGCAGGGCTGGTCGATCCCGGTCCTCTACGTCCCGCGCGGCGGCACCATCACCCTCGTCGTCGAGCTGTGGTGCGACGAGGTCCCTTCACCCGGGCCGAGTGAGGTGCCCTCGGCCACGGCGACGCCGTGACCCGGCGGCAGGCGCAGCCCGGCCCGTCCACGCCCGCGACCGTCCTCAGGGTGGCCGGCTCCGTCCTCGGGCCGGCCACCCTGCTCACCGCGCTGATGTACTACTTCGGGCTCCTGCACGCCTTCTGGTTCTTCGGCACGTTCGGCGTCGACTACACCGTCTTCGGACTGACCACACAGGACTATCTGGTACGCAGCGCCGACGGCCTGTTCGTGCCGCTCACCGCGGTCGCCGGGATGGGGCTGGTCGTCCTGTGGGGATACCGGCTGCTCGCGCCGCGGATCACCCCCGCCCGGCGGCGCGCCGCCGCCCCCGCCGTCGCGGCCGGGGCGGCCCTGCTCGGCACCGCGCTGCTGGCCGTCGCGGTCACTGGTCTGCTCGCGCCGCACGCACTGCTGCGGTACCTGGCGCTGCCCGGCATCGCCCTGGCGGTCGGCGTGGTCCTGTTGCTGCTCGCCTCCCGCACCCTGCGCTGGTGGCGCGACCAGCGCGACCGGCGCGCCGGCGGCCGCCGGTCACCCGAGCCACCGGCCCTGCTGGCCGCGGAGTGGGCGGCTGTCTTCCTCCTCGTCAGTGTCGGCCTCTTCTGGGCGGCCGGCGACTGGTCCGCCGCCGTGGGGACACGCCGCGGGAACCAGGTCGTCCAGAGCCTGCCGGACTGGCCGGAAGCCGCGCTCTACTCGAGCACACGGCTGAACCTCGCCTCGGCGGGAGCGCGGGAGACCCGCTGCCAGGGCGAGGGAGAGGACACCGTCTTCCGCTACGACGAGATGCACCTGATCGTCCAGGCCGGCGGGCAGTATCTCTTCCTGCCCACGCGTTGGCCGGACCACGGCCAGGCGATCGTGGTGCCGAAGACGGACGACCTCCGCCTGGTGTTCAGGTTCCCGGGCGCGCGGACAACGGATTCCTGCTGACCGCACCCGGGCGGCCCCGCGCCGCGTTCAGCTCAGTGCGCTCGCCGCCACCCGCCCGGACTCCGCACCGGGCGGCCTAGCACGAGCATGGCGCCCAGCAGCAGGACGACGCTCCCGACGCACCAGATCGCCAGCTTGCCCGCGGGCCAGCCGGCCGTGCCGGCCGGGAAGTACACGACCGACCGGACGAGATCCGAGCCGAGGCCGGGCAGGTCCCAGTCGTGGATGCCCCGGAAGAAGCCGGGCAGGAACTCGGCCGGGTAGATGCCGCCGGAGCCGGGATTGCCCAGCACCACCACCACCAGAATGATCAGCGTGGTGCCGACCCGGGCGAGCCACGCCTGGACGGCGGAGGCGAACAGTGCCGCGGTGAAGGCCAGCAGCGCCCCCGCACCGAAGAGCCCCGCGAGGTTCTGGTGCCAGATGTCGGCGCCCGGCCCGACGATGAGGGTTCCGCCGAGCGAGAGCAACACAGCGTGCAGCGCGAGCCCGCCGATGCGCAGGGCGGCCCGGGGCAGGTTGCGCGGCACCGTGCCCAGCGCCAGGCTGAGCGAGATCCCGCCGAAGTAGCCGCCGATGACCAGACCCAGGGCCAGATAGAACGGCACGACTCCGCGCGGGTCGTCGGGATCGACGGGTACGGCGTCGACCACCGCGAGTGGCGTGCCGGCGCGTCGCGCGGCCACGGTGACGAACCCCGTGATGACGGCGGTGGCGGCCGGGCCGGCGGCACTGGCCGTGGTCAACGTCAGCCCCGCCCCGGTCGTCGAGGTGGCGAGCACGGCGTAGACGTCCTGCCGGCGCAGGGCCCGATCGGCGGCGGCCGCGTCGTCGAAGGCGATGGCCTCGAGCTGCCGGCCCTGACCCCGGACGGCGGCGAGGAGCGCCTCCGCGGGCTGGTCCCCGCGTACCACGGCGACCGGGACGTCGTCGGGCTTCGGATCGTGGAGAGCGATGACGAAGGCGGCGATGAAGCCGACCCCGACGATCAGCGCGAGGAGGAGCGGACCGATCCCCGTCATGATCGCTTGCCGCAGCGGCACCACGGCGGGCATCTCCCGCCGTGGGCGGAAGGCATCGGTGATCTCCCGCGCGACGATGCGCCGCCCGGAGACGCGTCCGTCTTGGTCCACCAAATGATGATATGGACGATTTATGAGCTGGCTGCGCCGTCCCGCTACAACGCGCGAAGCGTGATGCGCTCGGCGAGCGTCGTGACCGCGTCGGCGCGACCGGTGCCGAGACCATGGCGCGTCACGTTGAGGGCGCCGGCGGCCGCACCCGTGCGTACCGCCGTCTCCAGGTCCCCGCCGCGGGTCAGCACGGCCGCGACCCCCGCGGTCATCGAGTCCCCGGCACCGCGCGGGTCCACGGCTTCCATCCGCGGCGTGTCCACCTCGTACGGTTTGCCGTCGAGCAACGCCAGCGCGCCCTCGTCCGCCCGGCTGACCAGGACGGACCGCGCACCGTCGGCGCACAGCGACCGCATCGCCGCGAGCAGTGCCTCGTCCGACTCGTCGGCGGCCCGCCCGTCGTCGAGCAGCTCCTGATGGCTGACCTTGACGAACGCCGGCCCGCCGGCCAGGACGGCGGTCAGATAGTCACCCGACAGGTCGGCCACCACCTGGCCGCCGTGCGTGCCGAGGTCGGTCGCGAGTCGCCGGTACAGGTCGGCGGAGACTATCGAGGCGTCCGGCGGCCCGGAGAGGAGGCTGACCGGCGTACGCAGCCCGGCGGCCAGCGCGGCGTCGTAGATCTCGTCCATCTCGTGCCGGCTCAGCGGGTGCCCGGGCACGTCGGCGATCTCGTCGCGGTGCCCGTCGCGCCGGTCGTGGACGTAGCCCCCGCTGCCGGTCTCCCGCTCCACGACCAGCAGCTCGACGCCCTCGGCCTCGAGCAGCGGCCGCAGGACCCGGCCGAGCTCGCCGCCGAGCGCGGTGCAGAACACCACGTCGACCCCGAGGTTGACGAGCATGCGGGCCTGCCAGACGCCCTGCCCACCCGGGTGGACATGGATCTCGACGTGGTCGGCGGGCTGCTCGACGGTGATCGTCAGTTGCGGCGCCGGCCCGAACACCATGACGCGCTCGTCACCCATGACTCCATGCTTGCCCATCGACAAGCGCTGCGGGCCTTTATCGGCGGTGAACGTTTGGTGATGACGCGACGAACGCCGGCCTCCGAGGACGCGTGCGCCTGGAGCTAGACGACTCCTGGCTCCGCCAACCAGCGGGAAAGGGGCCCGCGACCAGCAGTTCGACCACATCGGACGGATGACCGGCGACCGGGATCTGGCGCGCCCACTGCAGCAGCGGCCGGCGCGACGCCGGATCGGGGTACGGCCGGCGGTACTCGGACAGATCCACGCCCGGGATCGCCGCCGGCAGCAGCGCGTCGAGGAGGAAGTTCTCCTCGAGCACCAGGCGTTCCCCGACGCCGGGCTCGCGGATGGGCCGGAACACCTCGACCGTCGCCCAGTCCGGCAGGGGCCGCAGATGGCCCTCCATCATCGCGAGCGCGCCGACCAGCTCGGGGCGGCGCCGGCTGAGGTCGAGCGCGATCGCACAGCCGGGCCGAGGAGCTGCTGGACACCGTGGGCCCGGATGGTGAGGGTGACGTCCTGCTCGCGGCGCCCTGGTTGCACGACATCGGGTACGCCGCCCGGCTGCGCGACTCCGGCTTCCATCCCCTCGACGGTGCCCGCCACCTGCGCCGGATCGGGTGGCCGCTGCGGATCGCCGCACTCGTCGCGCACCATTCCGCGGCGCTGTCCGTCGCGCGGGTCCGCGGGCTCGACGAGGCCCTGACCGAGTTTCCGCGCGAGGAGTCGCCGGTCTCGGACGCGCTTCTCTACGCCGACCAGACGATCGGCCCCAACGGTCGGATGATGACCTTCGACGAGCGCCTCGCGGACATGCTGAACCGACACGGGCCGGACTCGCCGAACGCCGCCGCACACCGCGATCGTCAACCGCAGCTGTACGCCGCCGTCCGGCGCGTCGAGCACCGCCTGAGCGCGGGTCAGACCGACCGCGCGTGGCGCAGCGCCCGGTCCAGCGCGTAGTCGGCCACCCGCTCCCAGCCAGAACCTAGGCCAGTCGTTCGGTGAGGGCGGCGAGCTCGCGCCATTCCGCGCGGGGATAGCCGGGCCCGCCGCCGAGGATCTGCACCGCGACGTGGTCCGCGCCGGCGTCCAGGTGTGCTCGCAGCCGTGCGGCGATGCTGTCCGCGTCGCCCCAGGCGGTCAGCGCGTCGACGAGGCGGTCGGTTCCCCCGTGGGTGAGGTCGTCCTCGGTGAACCCCTGCCGCAGCAGGTTGCCGCCGTAGGTCGGCATGCCGAAGAACGGGGCCATGAGGTCGCGGGCGCGCGCCCGGACCTCGCGCGGGTCGCGGGAGAAGACCACCGGGACGTGCGGTGCGAGCAGCGCCCGGTCGCCGATGATCGGGCGGATCGACGCCGCGTACTCGGGGGTGACCAGGAACGGGTGGATGCCCAGGGTGCGCTCGGCTCCGAGGCGGGCCATCCGCGGGCCGAGCGCGGCGAGCAGCCGCTCCCCCGGCGGCACCTGCCCGTCGAGGGCGTCGAGGTACTCGGCGACGTCCTGGACCGGTCTGAGCACGGTGCGGCCGCCGACCTTCCGCGCCGTCTCGGCGGAACTCCAGCCCAGACCGAGCACGAAGCGTCCGTCGTACGCCCCGCGCAGGCGCACGTGGTTCGCGGCCGACTCCGCGGGGCTGGCCCCGAAGATGCCCAGCACCGCCGTGATCACGACGGCCCGCGTGGTGCTGCGCAAATGGTTCTCCGACACCTGGAACAGGTCGCTGTTACGCCCGAAGCCGGGCAGCCAGATCGCCCGGAAGCCGGCCTCGTCGAGTTCGGCCGCGGCCTCGGCGGACGCCTCCGCCGGCCCGAACCGCAGCTCGGGACTCCAGATTCCTACGCGCCCCAGGTTCATCTCAGGTGCTCGCCTCCACGCGGCCCGGTTCGGTCGTGTAGTCGCAGTGCGGGTTCGGCCGCGAGGTCTGCTCGATGATGGCGTCGAGCTTGGCCCGCGTGCGGGTCAACTCCGCGATCTGCCGGTCGATGCGGTCGCGCTCGGCGGCCAGCAGCGCCCGCGACTCCGGCGTGCTGACCTGGGCGTCGACGCAGGGCAGCAGGTCGGCGATCGTCCTGCTGGAGAGCCCCGCGCCGTACAGCGACTGGATCAGCTTGACCCGCTCGACCGCGCCCTGCGCGTAGTGCCGCTGCCCGCTCGGGCTGCGACTGGAGGCCAGCAGGCCCTGCTCCTCGTAGTAGCGGAGCGCCCGGACGCTCACCGCGGCCAGCGCCGCCACGTCTCCGATCCGCATGTGTGACCCCCGTCTCGCCCCTTGCCGCTGACGTCAACGTCAGGTTTTAGCGTAGCCCCCATGCAGATCACCGGAGCAAAAGCCCTCGTCACCGGCGCCAACCGCGGTCTGGGCAAGGCCTTCGTCGAGGCGCTCGTCGCCCGCGGCGCGAGCACCGTCTACGCCACCGGCCGTCGTCCCGAGCTCATCGACACCCCCGGCGTCACCCCGCTCCACCTGGACGTCACCGACGCGGCCTCGATCGAGGCGGCGGCGGCCCGGGTCGGCGACCTGGACATCCTGATCAACAACGCGGGCATCTCGACGCCCGCTCCCCTCCTCGGCGACAGCCTGGACAACGTCCGCCGCGAGTTCGACACGCATTTCTGGGGCACGCTCCACGTCACCCGGGCCTTTGCCCCGCGCCTCGCCGGCGGCGCCATCCTCAACGTCATCTCGGCACTCTCCTGGTACGTCTACGCGCCCGACAGCAACGGCTACGCGGCGGCGAAGGCGGCGGAATGGTCGCTCACCAACGGCGTACGCATGGAGCTCGCCGCCCAGAAGACCCAGGTCACCGCGCTGGCCCTGGCGGTCGCCGACACCGACATGATGGCCGCGTACGACATCCCGAAGCTCCCCCCGGCCGAGGTCGTGGCCCTGGCCCTCGACGGCCTCGAAGCCGGCAAGCTGGAGATCATCGGCGACGCCGTCACCGCCAACGTCAAGGCGGCCCTGGCCGGCGACCCGGCGACGTTCTACGCCGACGTCCAGGCGGCCATCTTCGGCCCGACCCCCTAGACGCCGCGCCCGCTCCGGATGCGGAAGAGATCGAAGCCGAATAATCTCTTGTTCGGGAGATCCGACCCGCGAAGGAGTGACCCGTTGCGAAGCCTCGCCCGCACCGCTTTCGCGCTGGCCGCCGGTGGCGCGCTCGTGCTCACGGCCACGACGCCGGCCCAGGCCGATCCTGTCGTGCCGCGCCATGCCGTCACCGTCTGCCAGTCCGCGAGCTTCTACGCCAACTACGACTCGGCCGGCGGGCCGGTGGGTCTCAAACGGGTGCTGGCTGCCGGCAACAAGATCGGCCACACGCCCGGGGCGCATCCGGTCTACAACGGCTGGGCGGCGAGCTTCGACTTCGGGCCCAACGACTGGGGCTACCTGCGGGTCGAGTGCATCGGTGGGTACGACTCGTGGTGACGTGGCACGGCTGCGCGGCGGCGCTGGTCACGGTGGTGGCGACGGTCGCCCTGACCGGCACGCCGGCGGCCGCCGACAACGGCACGGTCGGCGTGCGGGAGACCGTGTGCGCCCAGGACCTGTTCGTCCGGACGACACCGAACGGCGCGTGGATGGGCACCCTCTACCAAGGACAGACGTTCCTCGTCGAAGGCCCTCGCAGCGGCGGTTACGTCTACGGCTTCGCCTACGGTCACATCAACCGCCGCGGCTGGGTCCAGGACGGCTGGTTCTGCTGAACCGTCGCGGCTAGCCCAGCCAGGACCGGATGGCCTTCGTGGCCTCGTCGACGAACACCTGGACGACGGCCGGGTCGCTGCTGCTGCGTTCGTACTCGGTGTCGTCCAGGATCGTCACCACCGCGCCCATGCGGACGACCACGACGCGGTTGGTCTGCTCGCCGCCGACCGGGTTGCCCGGCAGGTCGAGTTGCGGCTGCGAACGGTCGATGGTCAACGCCTCGTCGCCGGCGCCGGACAGGGGCGCCGTCTTCACCTTCAGGGTGACCCCACCGTCCTGGTAGGACGTGCAGTCCGCCAGGCCCCCGCGTACCCGGTCCAGGAAGGCGGCCGCGTTTTCTCCCTCGTACGTCCTGATGGTCTGGTAGAGCACCCCGGACGGGATGGACTCCGGTGGGTCCTGCGGGCCCTTGTAGGCCTGCATCATCACCGCGCTCGCGAGCACGCCCGGACCGGGTGCGAGCACGTCGTCGCACACCTTCAGCGGAAGCTGGGATCCCGAGGCCGGTTCCCGCCCGCCCCGCGCGCGGTCGCGGGGCATCTCGAAGAACGCCGACGCGGGGATCGTGCGCGGCACCTCGGCCGCCGGCGATTGGGTGGGGCTGCCGGACGTCGCGGGGCTCGACGAGGCCGGTGTCGCCGGCGTATTCGTGCATCCCGCCAGGGCGGAGAGGGCGAGGACCGCCAGGACGGCAACGGTACGGCGTGTCATAGCGGTCCCTCTCGAGGTGGGCGGCACGGGTCGGACGTCCGAACCATTACCCCGGACGGCGCCGCCGCAAGCCGCTCGCGTACGCCGTGACCTGGAATGCCGTGGTTCAATGGCGGCCATGATGCTGCGGCGCGCGCTTGCCGTCCTCCTGCTGCTGTTCGCCCTCGCGGCGATCGCCTCCTCGCGCGCCTTCCCCTTCCTGGACGACCTCTCCGATGCGGCGAAGTCGGCGATCACGGTCGCCGGGGTGGTGTGCGTGCTGGCGGCGGTCCGGCTCTGGTTGCCCAAGACACCGGAGCAGTGAGCCCGCGCGACGCCGGCGGATCATTCTGCGACACTCGCTTCGGCCCGCCGCGGAGAGAATGGGCGGACCGGTCGACAGGAGGGTTCCGATGATCTTCATTACCGCCAAGTTCCGGGTCAAGCCCGAGCACGCCGAGCAGTGGCCGGCGATCTCCCGCGACTTCACGGAGGCGACCCGCGCCGAGCCCGGCTGCCTCTGGTTCGACTGGTCCCGCAGCCTCGACGACCCGACCGAGTACGTGCTGGTCGAGGCGTTCCGCGACGACGCCGCCGGCGCCGCCCACGTCGGTTCGGACCACTTCGCGCAGGCGCGCAAGACCCTGCCGGCCTACCTCGCGGCCACCCCGAAGATCATCAACTGCACGGTGCCCCAGGACGACTGGTCGCCCCTCGGCGAACTCGCGGTGGACTAGCTTAGCGCCGGCCGAAAACTACCGCGTCTCGTCCGGCAGGTGCAGGACCAGCCGGGCCGCGTCCCGGAAAAGATCGTCGGCGGTACGGCCGGCGCTGAAGTACTCGGTGATCCCGCGCGTGACCACCGGAAACCGGGCCCGCAGCGCGTCGACGTCGATGTCGGGCGGGTCTGGGGCGGGTGACTGCTCCTCGAGCACCCAGCCCACCGTGTAGCGCTCGCCGGCCAGCACGAGCAGGCGGGCGTGGTGCAGGTCGACGCCGTGCGCGACGAGCGTGGCCATGGCCAGTTCCGAGAAGTCGCCCCGGCGCATCGAGTAGCGGGCGCCGGCGACGACCCGCGCGCCGTCCCGATGCCGCAGCAGCGCGACCCGCAACTGCCCGAGCGCGGCGAGCAGCCACTCCCGGGCGTCGCCGCCGTCGGATGCGGGCGCCGCCCCGATCGCCTCGTCCATGATCGCGTCGGCGAGCGCGTCCACCAGCGCGGCCTTGTTCTTGACGTGCCAGTACAGCGTCGGCGCCTGCACGCCCAGGCGGGCGGCGAGGGTACGCAGGCTCAGCGCGTCCAGCCCCTCGTCGTCGACCAGTCGCATCGCCTCGCGCAGCACCTGATCGCGGTTGAGCGGCACCACACAACTCCTTGCGCCACGACTCGAACGGTGTTAGACACACACCGTATCTCTCTTACAGTGTTAGAGACGGAGTCGGACATGAAGGCAGCGGTGGTCGACCGGCCCGGCGGCATCCCCGCGCTCCGCGAGGTCCCCGATCCGCGGCCGGGCGACGGCGAGGTGCGGGTGACGGTGGCCGCGGTCGCCGTGGAGAACGTCGACCGCGCGATCGTGGCCGGCACGCACTACACCGCGGCCGAGTTCCAGGCCGCGCTCCCGGCGATCCCCTGCTTCGACGGCATCGGCCACCTCGCCGACGGCAGCACGGTGGGCTTCGGCGGCCTGCGACCACCGCACGGCGCGCTGGCCGAGCACGTGGTCGTCCCGGCGGCATACACCGTCCCGATCCCCGAGGAGATCGCGGCGCCGACCGCCGCGGCGCTGTCGTCGGCGATCACCGCCATGACGATGCGCACCGCCGGTGGCCTCACCGCCGGCGAGACGGTGCTGGTCCAGGGCGCCACCGGCGTCGCCGGCCGGCTCGCCGTCCAGGTCGCGCGGCTGCTCGGCGCCGGTCGCGTCGTGGCCACCGGACGCGACCCGGTCGCGCTCGAGGAGGTCGGCGCCGACGCGGTCGTCAACACCGACGTCGACGACGAGCGGTTGATCCAGGCCTTCCGCGCACACGCGGGTGAGGGATACGACGTCGTCGTCGACTACCTCTGGGGCCGCCCGACCGCGCTGCTCGCCCGTGCCCTCGTCCCGGACAGCTTCACCCTGGCCAAGCCGACCCGGCTCGTGCAGGTCGGCGAGTCCGCCGGGCCCGACATCCGGCTCAGCGCCGACGCCCTGCGCACCTCCGGCCTCGAGATCTACGGCGCCGGGCGCAACGCCGCCTCCGGGATGGCCGCCGCCTACCAGCAGGTCGTCGAGTGGGTCCGGGCAGGTGCGCTCACCATCCCCGTCGTCACGATGCCGTTGAGTGCCATCGCCGAGGCTTGGACCCGCACCGACCTACGGGGCCGCCGCCTGGTCATCGTCCCCGGCTGACCCCGCCGCGGCCCTCGAAGGCGGGCTGCATCGCCGGCGACGGGTAGACGGTGAAGACCCGCTGGCCGTCCAACCACTCGGTGAGCCGCCGCGCTTCGGCCGCCAACGCCTCGTGGGCCCTGCGGGGGACGTCCTCGAGCAGACGCAAGCGCACCACACCGCCGGGATCCTGCACCCACACACCGACCACCCGCCCGTCGACCCAGACGGTGGTGCCCGCGTTGCCCGCGCTGTCGAACAGGTGGGGTGTGTGCGGGCCGAGGTAGAAGGCGCGTCCCCTCCAGCCCATGACGGTCGGGTCGAGCAACGGCAGGAGCGCGACCCAGGGCTCTGGCGCGGCGACGGGTTCGAGGTCGTCCGCGCGCAGCCAGCCGGCCGATCCGTCCTCGAAGGACACCTGCCGCGCGCCGAGGTCGTCGAGTGCCGTCCGCACCACGGCCTTGGTGGCGCCGAGCCACCAGGCGATGTCCTCGACGGTGCCCGGTCCGTACGACCAGAGCCACCGGACCACCACCTCGGCGTAGCCTTCGCGCGACGCGTACGCCGCGGGCACGGCCTGTCTCCACCACGCGTCCGTCGTCGTCCAGGTCGGACGGCTCGTGTGCCAGGCACCGGCGTTGCCGGCCCGCGCCACCGCGCCGTCCAGGCTCAGTTGGGTGAGGATCTTCGGGGCGATGGCGACCGGTCCGCCCCACGCCTTGTCCGGAGCCTGGACGATGACGCCGCCGGCCTCGGGGACCTCCTCGCGCACCTGCTTCGACGACCGCGGCACGCCGTCGGCCAGCCGGGCCAGCACCGCCTCCTCCGCCGTCGCGAGCCAGCCGGCGCCGTACCCTCCCCATCGTTCGAGGTCCTTGAGGAGTCGTTTGCGGTGCACCGCGGCCACCCGCGCCGCCGCGCTGCCCCAGACCGCCGGCACCAGGTCGCGCGGAAAGACGAACAGGGTCTCGCGCATCGACTGCTGCCGGACGAGCGCGCGCGTGTCGTAGAGCGCCCGCTCGACGTCGTCGACGGTGACGCCGTCGACGCGCGCCCAGCACGACAGGTGCACGCTCGGCGGCTCGGTCGCGTGTAGACACACCACCGCGCGGGCGGCCTCCTCCGCAGAGCCCACCCGGGCCGACCCCGCGAGAGCGTGCCGCACACCCAACCGGGCCCGACGCTCCTCGTCCGTCACGACGCGCATCGACCCATTCTTTCGTGGCGCTGGACCTCCACCAAAACGACAGCTTGTAGTAGAGTCGACTCGCCAACGACAGCGCGTAGTAGACGGTCCGAGGTGAGTCCTTTGGCGCGGCGTCGCACGAAGTCTCTAGCGTCCCTGCCGGCTCGGGCGGGCCGGGAGGTCGAGGACCGGCTCGGTGTCGCGACGCCGCTGCGCGGGCTGCTCAACAAGGTCTTCCCGGACCACTGGTCGTTCCTGCTGGGCGAGATCGCGCTGTTCTCGTTCATCGTGCTGCTGCTGACGGGCACGTTCCTGACGTTGTTCTTCGACCCGTCGATGCGCGAGGTCGTCTACGACGGCAGCTACACCTCGCTGCGTGGCGTGCACATGTCCGCGGCGTACGCCTCGTCGCTGGACCTGTCCTTCGACGTGCGCGGCGGCCTCGTCATGCGCCAGATGCACCACTGGGCGGCGCTGCTGTTCCTGGCCGCGATCGTCGTGCACATGCTGCGCATCTTCTTCACGGGCGCGTTCCGCAAGCCGCGGGAGCTCAACTGGGTCATCGGCTCGCTGCTGTTCTGGATCGGTTTCCTGGCGGGCTTCACCGGCTACTCGCTCCCCGACGACGCCCTGTCCGGCACCGGTCTGCGCATCGCCTCGGGCATCCTGCTGTCGATCCCGGTGATCGGCACGTGGGTGACGTCGTCGCTGTTCGGCGGCGAGTTCCCCGGCGACCTCATCATCGGCCGCTTCTTCATCCTGCACGTGCTGCTGATCCCCGCCGCGCTGGTGGCGCTGATATCGGTCCACGTAGGACTGGTCTTCAAGCAGAAGCACACCCAATGGCCAGGACCCGGGCGTACGAACTCCAATGTGGTCGGTGAGCGGATGTTCCCGCGCTACGCGATCAAGCAGGCGGGTTTCTTCGTGGCGGTCGCCGGCGTGATCACGCTGCTGGCCGGCGCGCTGCAGATCAACCCCATCTGGCTGTTCGGCCCGTACGAGTCAGCGGTCGTCTCGGCGGCGTCCCAACCGGACTGGTACGTGATGATGCTCGACGGCGCGATCCGCCTGATGCCGGCGTGGGAGATCACCCTCCCGTTCGGCGACGGTTACGTCATCCCACCGATGTTCTGGCCCGCGGTCGTCCTGCCGGGCCTGCTGACGACGTTGCCGATGGCGTACCCGTTCCTGGAGGCGAGACTGCACAGGGACACGGCGCCGCACAACCTGCTGCAGCGCCCGCGCGACGTCCCGGCCCGCACGGCCCTGGGCGCGATGGCGGTGACGTTCTTCCTGGTGCTGACCCTCTCCGGCGGCAACGACGTCATCGCCGACAAGTTCCAGATCAGCCTGAACGCGCTGACCTGGGCGGGCCGGATCGGCCTGCTGATCGCGCCGCCGCTGGCCTGGTGGGCGACCTATCGCATCTGCCTGGGCCTGCAGCAACACGACCGCGAGGTGCTGGCCCACGGCGTCGAAACAGGCATCATCCGCCGCCTCCCGGACGGCGGCTTCGTCGAGGTCCACCAGCCCTTGGTAGACGGCGGCCTCGACTACGCGGGCTGGGTGGTCCCGAAGAAGATGAACCGCCTGGGGGCGTTGGGGCCGGCCCTGAAGGGCTTCTTCGTGCCCCTCGAACGGCCTGCCGAGGCCCCGGTCTCCCCCGGCCACCCGCCGGTCGAGCCGCGCGAGGAGCGCCGCGAGATCACCAGTCGTCCCTAGACGGGTTCACGGGGTGGCGAGCGCGCAGGCAGACCCCCGGCTCTGCCTGCGCGACGCTCCGTCGGGTCGTTACGCCGAGAATGCCGGCTTGAAGCGGCGCACCTCCTGCGGCCACCCGCAGGCCTCCGCGACCTTGCCCGCCCACTTCTTGGCGGCCTCGTCGTCCGCCACGTCGACCACGGCGAACCCGCCCAGGAACTCCTTGGTTTCGACGTAGGGTCCGTCGCTGATCAGCACGGTGCCGCTGGTGGCGTCGGCGCTGTAGACCGGACCGTCCTCCTCCTCGAGACCCCCCGCGAAGACGTACACGCCGGCGGTCTTCATCTCCTCGACGACCGCCTTGGCGAGCGGCCCGCGCCCGCGGAACCACTCCTCGGGGTGGTCGCCGACCCATTGCTGATTGAAGTAGATGAGGTACTCGGTCACGACTGCTCCTTCGGCGTCGGTCGGCCCCCGTGGGCCGCGGTCGGAGACTCCACGAACGGCGACTGGCAGATCAGACACGGTTGTACCAGACGTGGGACAACGAGGTCAGTCCTACGGCGGGAAGCGGGGCCGGGCGGATCCGCGCCGGACTAGTGGTGAAATGCCTGGTAGTACGGTGTTAACCAGGAACCGATGCCTACCCGAAAGCCTTCAAACGGGCGGTGAGGTGCGAATCTTGGGCGAAGAGGTTCATAACCGGCGCTGGCTGGGTGTCGGGCGCAGCGCGGTGACCGACTCCCGCGTGGCGGCGGCCGATGCCGTGAGCGCGGCGCGGACGGGACCCGACCCGAAGCTGTTGATCGTGTTCGCGGCCATCACCCATGACACGGAGGCCGTCCTGGCCGGCGTCGCGCAGGCCGCCCCGGGGGTGCCCGTCATCGGGTGCACCACGCACGGGGAGATCGGCGTCGGCGGCCCCGCCGACGGCACGGTCACCGTGGCCGCGCTCGGGGGCGCCGGGCTGGAGATCGTCATCCACGCCGCCGAGCACGTCTCCGGTCGACAGGCCGAAGCGGGGTACGAGGTCGCGGCCTGCATGCGCGAGGTCACGCAGCCGCACCGGGTGCTCATGCTGCTCACCGACGGTCTGGTCCGCGACCAGGAGAGCATCGTCCGCGGCTGCTACCGCGCGCTGGGCGCGGGCACGCCGCTGTTCGGCGGCGCCGCGGCCGACGGCTGGCGGATGAGCCGGGCGTACCTCTTCAAGGACGGGCGGGTGCTCACCGACGCGGTGATCGGCGTGGCCATCGCATCCGAGGCGCCGATCGCGGTGGGGGTCGGCCACGGGTGGCGCACCGTCGGCCAGCCGATGATCGTGACCCGCGCCGCCGACGGGCGGGTGCTGACCCTCGACGACCGGCCGGCGCTCGACGTCTACCTGGAACGGCTGGACGCACCGCCGGAGGCGTACACGGACCCGTCGGAGTTCACCGCCTTCGCGTTGCCGCGTCCCATCGGGGTGCAGCGGCGCAGCGGGGTCGAGGCCCGCAACCTCTCGACGGAGGTCGACCTCGAGAGCCGGACCATCGGCGGGGGCGGTGCGATCGACCCTGGCGGCCTGACGTGGGTGATGACCGGCGACGAGGAGTCCATTCTGGACTCGGTGGACCGGGTCTGCCGGGACACGCTCGGTCGGCTGGAGGGCAACGAGCCGATCGGCATGCTCACGTTCAGCTGTGCCGCCCTGCGCGCCGTGCTCGGCGACGACGGCATCCGCCGCGAGTGCGACCGCCTGCAGCGCTGGGCCGGCACGATGCCGTTCGCCGGCTTCTACACGTACGGCGAGATCGCCCGCAACCACGGGATCGACGGTTTCCACAACCAGACGCTCGCCGTGCTGGCATTGAGCTGACGTGCCCGAGTCCGCCGAGTCGCTCTACATCCAGCAGCTCGTGGAGCTGCTGGCCGTGGTGTCCTCCTCCCCCGACGAGGCGACCGCCGTCCAGAACGCGGTCGAGCGCTCGGCCCAGGCGCTGGAGGCGGAGGTCGCCGCCGCGGTCATCGACGGGAAGGTGGTGGCGTCGATCGGTTTCCCGCCCGGCGCCGTGCCGCACGACGAGATCGTCGCGATGACCCTCGAGAGACGATCCATATTGTACGTTCCAGGGCTGGGCGACTGTCCCGTCGTCACCGCGTCCTGGGCCGGCAGCCACCCGGGACACCTGGTGCTGGCCCGTTGGGGCGCGCCGTTCCAGGTCGAGGAGCAGAATCTGGTCCGCGGGATGGCCCGGGTGCTGGAGCTGACCCTGACGATGCTGCGGACGCTGGTCGCCGAGCACGCCATCCGTGAGTCGCTGCAGGAGCGACAGCGGCTGCTGGAGCACCTGTCCGCGATCCAGCGCGCGATCTCCCACCGCGAGGACCTCCAACACATCCTCGACACCATCACCCACGGCGCCCGCGACCTGGTCGGCGACGAGATCGGTCTGCTGTGGGTGCTCGACGAGCCCGACTCGGGCCGGGCCCGGCTGGCGGCCGCCGCGGGCACCCGGCCCGTCGACCCGGCCGACCGCCCCGTCATCGACCTCACGGCCGCGTCGCCGGCGGGCGAGGCGATGGTCACCGACGGGGTGGCGGTCCGGCACGGCGAGGAGCTCCAGTCCCGGATGCTCAGGCTGCTCGGCCCGACCACGGTGCACGCGTCGATGGCGGCCCCCGTACACGACAGCGGTGTTCTGACGGGTGCCTTGGTCGTCGCGTCCTGCGACAGGGACCGCAGGTACACCACCGCCGACGAACAGACGCTGAGCGCGTTCGCGGAGAACGTGAGCCTGGCGCTGACGGACGCGAACACGCTGGTACGCATGCGCCAGGCGCACCACGACCCGCTGACGGGACTGGCGAGTCGGGGCCTGTTTCTGGAGCAGTTGTCGAAGCAGCTCGCGATCGCGGACGCGGACGGCCGGTCGCTGGCGGTGCTGTTCCTGGACCTGGATCGGTTCAAGGACATCAACGACTCCCTGGGGCATGCCGCGGGCGACGAGCTGCTCACGCTTACCGCCGACCGCATCACGGCGCAACTCCGCGCGGGCGACACGGCGTCCCGCTTCGGCGGCGACGAGTTCGCGGTAATGCTGTCCCGGGTCGACGGACCAACGGACGCGGCCGCCGTCGCACGGCGCATCGTGCACGCCTTGGCCGAGCCGATGCGCGTGTCCGACCATTGGCTACGTGTCGGCGTCAGCGTCGGCGTCGCGCTGCGCGGCACGGCCGGAGACGAACCCGCCGAGCTCGTGGCTCGTGCAGACCTCGCCATGTACGAGGCCAAACACCGCGGCACGGGCGGCTACGCCATCTACCGCGAACCGTCCCGCGCGACCGGGCGGGAGTAAGTCCTCCGCGCCCGGGTCGGGACGATCGCCATTCTCACCCCGCCCGGACCGGATCGACCTCGACGGGCGCCCGCGCCACCAGATCGACAGCAGGCAGACGCGTCATGACTTTGCGCGCAAGAGATGAGCTCACGAGCGCCAATGCCCGCCCTGCGATTTCGCGATGAAACTGAATAGAAGGCTATCAAAGATAGCCTTGGAAGACTTCAACGTAGATAGCGAAACGGAGGACCAGTGTCTCGCATAGGAGTCTGGAACGCTCGCACTGTTGGGCGCAGACTGGTTTTTGTGGCAGCCATTACGGTGCTGCTGTCCGCGTTGGTCTCGGTCCGCGCGGAGGCAGCTGAGCGCGCAGATCCGCCTGCGACGGCCGACATCATCGTTACCGGCGAATGTTGGCGGAGTCCAGGTGGGTGGACGCCCAACTGGGCGGGACCACAAGTAAAGCCACGAGCTGGTGGTCAGTGCTCCGTCTACCGAGCAACTGATGGTGCGACGGAAGCCAACAACTACGTACACAACAACTGCAGCGGCAACAGCTTCTGCACCGTACAACGCCATGGCGGCGCGTACTACATCTACTGGTTCGGTGGCTGCGATGTTTTTGATTTGCGGGGTTTCAGCGGGTACTGGGAAGCTCACAATCACAGCACTCGGGGAGTTTACTTCTACGACAGTGCGGGCAACGTCATCGGCCAGTACGCGGGTGGCCGGCGCGATCCGGTGAGATGGGACCCGATCTGGTCGATCAGGACCTGCGCCTACTGACTCGACGAGCCCCAACTCGACGGTGGCATTTTTCTGGCCGCCGAGCCAGTCGGCTCGGCGGCCAGTCCCGTCAACGGCCGCGCGTTGGTCCCGCAGGACCACTCCCCCAGCGCGTCACCGACCGAGCTACGGGCGTTTCACCCCGTGCCGACCGCGAAGATGTGCATGCGACCACCGGACGATGCTGCCGGCAGGGTGACAGATCGGAGTGTCTTGCCCGGCGTTGTGGGAATCGTTGCGGCGAACACATAGGTCGCGAGCGGATCACGGCCCCCACCCCACAGAGTGAAGTTCCGATATGGCAACTGCGCCGCCACGGTGTTGCCGTACCCGATCGGCTGCTGGCCGTGCGCGCGGGTCCAGTCGGTGAAGCCGAGCGGGACCGATTGCCGCGTGCCGTCGGTGTAGTCCAGCGTCGCCACGCCGGTCGTCCCACCGCGATCGGCCGCTCCGAGCAAGCCGAGCTTCGTGGCGCCAGAGCCTGGCGCGACGGGGATCGTCTGTCCAGCGGCCACCAGGTTGTCACCTTGCCCCGGCACGGTGGCGGGCCATCGGTAGGTGACGCCGCCGTGGACAACGGGGGCGCCGGGGTGCAGGCCGGCCGTGGCCAGGGCCTGACGGGAGTAGCTGGTGCCGGTGCCGTCGAAGTCGCCACCGCCGACGTAGCCGTCGTCGCTGATGCCGGCGTTGTCACGGTGCCCCCCGAAGCCGACCGCGAACACGTGCAGTCGCCCGACGGCTGGGCGGGGAAGCGTCACCGCGACCACGGCCCGGGCTGGATCGACCGGCACCGCGGTCGAGAACAGGTACGTCGGCCCGTCGTGCGGTTGTCCCCAGAAGTCGTTGCGATAGGGCATCCGTGCGGCGACGACATTGTCGGAGCGCGCCGTCGCAGTCCCGCCCGCCAGTGTCCAGTCCGAGAACCCGACCTCGGCCGGGGTCGTGGAACCGTCGGCGTAGTGGACGGTCAGCGTTCCGGCGGCACCGGCGGGCTGTCCTTCGGCGCTGCCGAGCAGGCCGAGGCGGGTAGCGCCAGCGGGGCTGGCCACAGTCAGCCGTTGTCCGGCGGCGACGACGTTGTCGGGTTGGCCGGGACGGGTGTTGGGCCAGACATAGCTCACTCCCCCGGCGGCGAACCGGTTGCCCGGCACGACTCCGGCGCCGGCGAGGGCGGACCGGGAGTACCCGGAACCCCAGCCGTCGTAGTCGGACTGTCCCTCGGTTCGATCGGCGGAGATGCCGTGGTTGTCGGCCGCGGCGACGGCATTCGTTCCGTAGGACGGGGGCGCGGCATCCGGCGACGACGCCCATTCGAGGGATGGGGAGGCGGCAAGACTGAAGCGGATGGTGCCGCCGTCGGTGAGCAGCGACGGCGGCAGCGAAGTTCGGTTCCAGTTCGCCTGGTCGACGGTCATCGACTGGATGTAGGGCCGGCCGGCCGCGTTCGGGGCGTCCAGGGTCAGCGTTCGGCCGCTGGGCAGCCGGATGTCGGCGCGGGTGAAGATGGGCGCCGCGACGGTGAGGTCTGCGGTGCCGGGGACGGCCGGATAGATGCCCAGCGCGGCGAACACGTACCAGGCGGACAGGGATCCGAGGTCGTCGTTGCCGGGCAACCCGTCGGGCGCGTCGCGGAACAGCTCGGTGCGGATTCGATGCACCAGGGCCTGTGTTTTGTGTGGCGCGCCTGCCCAGTTGTAGAGCCACGGCGTCCCGAATGACGGTTCGTTGCCCATCCAGGCGTGCGGACCGTCGACATCGTTGAGGCGGGTGAAGTGGGCGTCCAGGTACGCGGTCATCGCCGCGTTGCCGCCCTTGGCGCGAATGAGCCCGCGTGCGTTGAACGGCACCATCAGCGTGTATCGCCAGGAGTTGCCCTCGGCCCAGTCGACGAAGTCGTTGTCGACCGGGTCGAAGCCGGGCTTCCAGGTGCCGTCGGCCGTCCGCGGTTGGACGAAGCCGCTGTCGGGGTGCAGGAGATGCTGCCAGGCCTGGGCGCGCTCGGCGAAGCGGGAGTGCACGGCCGTGTCACCGAGCGCGCGGGCGTAGGAAGCCAGCGCGAAGTCAGCGACGTTGTACTCCAGTGAGGTGGACGTGTGGCCGTAGGCGCCGCAGCATCCGTAGCCGCCGTCGGAGGGCAGGTACCCCCGGTTGTCGAGGTAGACCGTTCCCGGCCGGGCGGCGCCTGGTCGGCTGGCTTGAGCCACCATCGCCCGCAGTGCGCGGCCGGTGTCGAAGCGCCGCGCTCCAAACGCGTGGGCGGCTGCGATCGCCGGCAGGGCGGGATCACCGACCATGACGTACGACTCGTCGTTGGCGATGGACCACTTCGGCAACCGGCCGGACTGGTCGAAGTTGTTGAGCATCGACGACACGACGTCGGACATGACCTCCGGTGCGACGAGCGAGGCAAGCTGCACCTGTGTGCGGTAGACGTCCCAACCGGAGAAGTTGGCGTACTGGTCGCCTTGACCGTCGGGCAGGGTGCGCACGACGCCGTCGAATCCGCGGTACTGCCGGTTGGCGTCGCTGAACAGGTTCGGGTTGAGCAGTGCGTGGTACAGCGCGGTGTAGAAGGTGGTCTGCTGAGCGGCCGTGCCACCGGTGACCTGGATCCGCGACAGCAGAGCGTTCCACTGCGCCTGGGCTGTCGCCTGCATCACGGCGAGATCCCAGCCCGTGACGGTGTCACGGTTGAGCCGGGCATTGGCGACGCTGACGTAGGAGATGCCGGTCCTGGCGCGCACGACGGCCCCGGCCGGGAACGACAGGGCGATGCCGCCGTGGCCGGTCACCCCGGCCGGCGGCGCCCAGGTCGCCGCGGCGGTGAATGGCCGGTCGAAGGTCACCGCGAAGTGCACTCGGTAGCGGTTGTCCTCCCCGCAGAACTTTCCGCCCCCGACCGTGCCGGTGACCTCGGTCGTACCCGAGGCCGACACGGTCGCGTCCGTCACCGAGGCGCCACCGGCCGCCTTGAGCAGCAGCGTCGCCTGCTGTCCGGCGGGGAAGGCGAACTGGGCCAACGCGGACCGCTTCCCGGCCGCTAGCTCCGTGCGGACGCCGTTGTCGAGCGTCACCGTGTAACGGCCTGCCCTCGCCTGCTCGTTGGCGTGCCGCAGTCCGACCGTCGCACTGTTGCGGTCGGCCGGTGGTGTGCCGGTGACCGGGAGGAACGGCGCGTCTCCGAAGACGGGGCAGCCGGGACCGCTCATCCGGTTGAGCCCGAAGCCGCCGATAGCCGCCGCCTCGAAGCCGTAGCCGCCTCCGTAGCGCGGTGCCGAGTCCGGGCCCCACTGGATCATGCCGAACGGAGTGCTCGGCCCGGGGAAGGTGTTGCCGTAGGCCGCCGTCCCGATCATCGGATTGACCAGGGCGGCCGGATCCGCCGGCGCCGCCGCGGCCGTGCCCCGCCCGGGCACCACGGCCGCGAGCACCGCGATCAGAACGACGGGCAGAGTCCGGGCTAGCACGGGTTCCCCGCGTCGTCGAGGCGCACGATGCGGGACGACTCCGCTCGCTGTTGCCGCCGTCCGTGGATGTCGGTCCACTGCGCGACCACCTGCGAGTAGTGCCTGAAACAACCGCCCTCTGGCACCGCGACCCAGGCGTCGATCGACCCGGACGTGATCCAGTCGACCGCATACCAGGAGCGCCGGGTGTAGACGGTGTCGCGATGCCAGATCGAGTGGTAGTTCGTCCACAGGTAGACGGACACGGTCAAGTTCCGCATGACCGGTGTGCAGCTGTAGCTCGCCCGGGGCACCCAGATCCGCAACATGCCCGTGGGTGGCAGGGCCGCCAGCCAGCAGCTTCCGGCCGGCGGTGACGGTGTCGCGGCCAGCACCTGCGAATACGGGGAGTGGCCGGCCGCGTTGGTCGCTCGGATCCGGAACTCGTATCGCACGCCGTTGGTGAGGTAACTGACCTTGACCGCGCAGCATCCGGTGACCGGGTAGGCCAGCTGCTGCCAGGCGCCGCCGGCCCGCTTGTACTCGATCAGGTAGTACACGCCGCTCGACGCCGCTCTCCACTTCAGCGTGACGTGGCCTGTGCCGGGGAAGGCGTTCTCGAGGGTGGGCGCGGGTGGCAGAGCCGGCACTGGCCGAGCCGTGGCGACATTCGAGGCCGGGGAGAACCCCGCAAGGTTCTGGGCGAGCATCCGGAACTCGTAGTTGGTGCCGTTGAAGAGAAGAGACACCGTGTGGGCGCAGCAGGTGTCCAGCGGAAGAGCGATCCGGCGCCAGCCGCTCCCGTTGGATCGATACTCGATCCAGTAGTAGACGTTCGACGGCGTGCTGGCCCCCCACGTCAGCCGGACCGATCCGTTCCCGGCGGTCGCCGTCAGGCTGGTGGGCGCGGAAGGGAGGGCGGGCATGGGCCGGGCCGCGACGATCGCGCTGGCGGTGCTGCCGTCGCCGGAGGCGTTGGTCGCGCGTACCCGGAACTCGTACGTCTTGCCGTTCTGCAGCAGCGAGATCCCGTAGCTGCAACATGTGCTGTCGAGCTTGCGGGCCTGCCACCCGCCACCGGCCTCCCGCCATTCGATCCAGTACCAGACGTTCGGAGTCGGGCTGGCCGTCCAGGTCAGGTTCACGCGGCCGTCGCCGGGGACGGCGCGCAGCCCGGAGGGCGGTCGCGGCAAGCCGCCTTTGGACGTCACCCGCACCGTGGCGGAGGCCGGTCCCTCACCGGCCAGGTTGGCCGCCGAGACCTTGAACTCGTAGACGTGGTTGTTGACCAGCGGTCCAATGGACGCCTGCGGCTCGCCGGCAGGCACGCCGGACCTGGTGAACGTCGCCTGGCCGGCGGTCACGTCGCGGTGGTAGACCCAGTAGAGAAGGCCGGTCGGACGTGGTGGCGTCCACGTCAGGTCGACGAACCCGTCGCCGGACGTCCGTCCCGTAAGGTTCGCCGGCGCGGGCGCCAGAGTCTGCCGGGCGGTGGTCCGCACGACCGCCGACTCCGGGCCTGGACGCCCGTTGGTGGCGACGACCTTGAAGTCGTAGACGTGATTGTGCTCCAGCAGCCCCGCGGTGAACGTGCAGCACTCCAACGGCAATGGGATCTTCGTCCAGGCACCGGCGGCCGTCACGTCCCGCTGGTACACCTCGAAGTAGAACGGACCGTGCGCCGGCGGCTCGGTCCAGCGCAACGTCACGGTGCCATCCGGGTTCGGCGTTGCCGAGAGACCGGTCACCTGGCCCGGCACAGGCCTGAGAGGGCGCGCACGCACCACGTTGGAGTTCGCTGACTCGGGACCAGCGCCCACGGCGCGGACCATGAACTCGTACTCGTCACCGTTGGCGAGGAGGCCAGGTGTCATCGTGCAGCAGGTGGCCACGGGCAGCGGCAGTCGGGCGAAGTTGGCCTCGCCCGCCGAGACGTTGCGCTGGTAGACCCAGTACCAGACGTTCGGCGAGGCACTGGCCTTCCAGTCCAGACGTACCTCACCGTCGCCGGCCGCAGCGACCAGTTGGCTGGCCGGTGCGGGGGCCGGGTGACGAGCGGTGGCCCGAGCCGGCGTCGACGGTGGACCTTCCGCACCGGCCGGGTTGACCGCGGTCACCTGGAACTCGTACTCGTGGTCATGTTCGAGCAGGCCTGGAGTCATCGTGCAGCACGTTGAAACTGGCAGGGGAAGCCGAGTGAAGTCGGTCTGCTGGGCGGTCAGGTCACGCTGGTGAACCCAATACCAGACGTTCGGCTGCGTTTGCCGCCAGTTCAGGGTGATCGTGCCGTTGGCGTTGGCCGTGGCGGTCAGATCCTCCGGTGCCGGCGGGGCCTCTACCCGAGCGGTGGCTTGGGCGGGGTCGGACTGCGGACCGACGCCGGCCATGTTGGCCGCGGCGACCCGGAATTCGTAGGTGTGGCCGCCCTCGAGGTTGCGTGCGACGGCCGTGGTCGCACCGAACACCGGCGCTGCCCAGCGGGTGAACGTGTTCTCGCCGGCGGTGACGTCGCGCTGCCAGACGGCGTAGTGGATCCCTTGCCCGGTTACCGCGGTCCAGGACAGGCCGATGGTGCCGTCCGCGTTGGCCGTCGCCCGCAGGCCGGTGGGCGCTGTCGCCGCCACGCGGTCGACGAACAGCAGGGCGTTGGGCGAGCCGGGGCCGGGGTCGCCGACAACGTTCTTGGTGGCCGCCTCCACCAGAACCCGTTCCACTTGCGCCGGTGTGTACGTCGGGTGCGCGGCCAATACCATCGCGGCGGCACCGGACACGTGGGGAGTCGCCATCGAGGTTCCGGACAACAGCCGGGAGCCCGCGTCGTCCACCTGGGACGCTGAGGAAATACGGTCGCCCGGCGCGAACAGGTCGAGGACGGAGCCGAAGTTGCTGCCGCCGTCCGGTTTGGGCGGTGGTTGCCGCCAGGGGCGGGCACGTCCGTCAGTGTTGTTGGTGGCTCCCACGGTGATCACCTCAGGAAGCCAGGCTGGTGAGGTGCCGCCGGCGTCGATGTCGAGGTTGCCTGCCGCGGCGACCACGGTGATACCATTCGCAACCGCACGCCGCACGGCCTTTTCGAGCTGAGTGTCCTTCCGCCCGCCAAGGCTCATGTTTACGACGGCCCGGGTGCCGGTCGGCCGATTGGCCGCCTCGGTGATGATCCAGTTCAGGGCTCGCTGCAGCGACAGACTCGTGGCCATGCGCCCGCAGTCGAGGGCCTTGACGGCGACGAGCCGCACACCCTTCGCGACGCCGTACTGTCCGGACCCGACCGTGCCGGCGACGTGTGTGCCATGACCGATGGAGTCGCAGTCTTCGTCGCGCGTGTCGATGGTGTTGGTTCCCCAGACCGCCCGGCCTTCGAAGGACCGGTGTGTGGTTCGTATCCCAGTGTCGATGACGTAGACGTCGACACCTGCCCCGGTGTTGGGGAAACCGTAGTACTTGTCCAATTTCCGTGCTCGTTCGTCGATGCGGTCCAGTCCCCATGGCGGATTGTGCTGTTCGCCTCGCGTCACGGCACCATCTTCGATGGGTAGGTCCAGCTTCAGGGACTGATCCTGCTCGACGCGCAGCACGTCCGGGTGGCCGGCCAGGTCAATGGCCTGCGGCTCGGTGAGAGTCGCCGCAAAACCTGTCATCGCGGCGGCCATGACCGGGCCAAGCGTACCGCCGGCCTGGCTGACCAGTTGCCGGGCATACGTGTCGACGCCGGCGCCGCGGACATGCGGGGTGTCCTTCAGTTCTACGAGGTACGACCCCGGGACGGCCTCGGGAGTGTTGGCCAGGTTGATGACGCTGGCATCCCGCACGATCCGCACGGTGGCGGTGACCGTCGAGCTGAACGGTCCCTCGCCGGCGGCGTTGGCCGCGGTGACCTTGAACTCGTACCGATGACCGGTGATCAGCCCGCTGACGTCCGCGGTGGTGCCGGTGACAGGTGCGGCCTGCCGGACGAAGTGGGTCTGCCCACCGGTCAGATCACGGCGCCACACCCGGTAGCCGGTCGCGCCGGACACCGCGTTCCAGCGCAGGTTCGCCTTGCCCGACGGGTCAGCGCCAACGGTGAAACCTCCTGGCGCGGCGGGTACCGGGCCGGGCGCCGGCCGCGGCCAGTCGACCTCCACGAACCGAGGGCGGTAGAGCCGCGCGTCGGCGTACACGTGGTCGTTGTCGAGGCTGTTCACGTCGTACGACAGCAGCAACTTGCCACTGCGGGCCAGATCGGGATGGAGCCGCCCGTGGTACACGATCCGCTGGTTGCCCGGTTGCTGTTCCGGCGCTGTCAGCAGGTAGGTCGGACCGGTGAAAGGTCCGGTCGGCGAGGTCGCCGTGTATGCCACGAACTGGGGGTCGAAGACCACGTTCGTCTCCTGACTGACCAGCACGTACTCCGCGCCTGCGCGCTGGACCGCGAACGCGGTGCCTACGCCGCTGAGCAGCCGCCCGACCGCCTTCTCGTCCCCGCTCCAGGTCGTGCCCGTCCAGTACTGCCAGGCGCCGCCGAGGTTCCCTCCCGGCGCACGGGCGACATGTCCGAACCGTACGCCGCCGGGCGCGATCGACGATCCGTACACATAGGTGTAACCGCCATCGACCAGCAGTGCGGACCCCCAGGTGGCCGCCGTGCCCACCGGAAGGTCGACGACCGACTCCACCGTCAGCCCCGGCAACGCGAACGTCACCAGCGATGTGCCTTTGAGCTCCACGTCCAGCGAACCCTCGCCGTACCGGGCGTATCGGTTGTAGAGGGCCTTGAGCTGCCCGCCCTCGGCGATCGCGTCTCCGACCCAGAAGAACTCTCCGGACTGGTTCGGCTGCACCAGCGCGGTCGGCCAGTCGGCGTCGCCGCCATGCCGGGTGTCGACCAGCTCGGCCCCGTCCTGCACGACGATCGTGTTGTTGACCATCGGCGCGTGTCGTGGCCGGCTGCCGTCCGGGTTCACCGGGCCCAGGAACGTGTCCGAGAACAGCCATGCCACCCGCCCGTCGGGCAGAAGCACCGAGACAGTGCTGTCTCCGCCGGTCCAGTGGTCGCCCGCGTCGCCGTAGGTGCGGAACATGTCGGTCACCTGCGTGGCGGACATTCCACCCGGTGGTGGCGCGGCCACGGCCGCGGCGGCCGATGCTGAGGTCGACGGCAGGACAGCCGAGAACGTCGTGACGAGCAGGAGAGCGACGATGAGCGAAGCGAACGGGACCCGACGGTCGCGCCGGTCCGCCCGAGGCGGTGTCATGCGCGACAGTGAACATTCTGCCGGCTTCAAAATGACGTCACGACCTGGACGACGCCGACCCGCTGTGACGTGCGGCCGGATCGCAGCGTCACCCGGGTTGCCGGACGCGTGCGAGCCAGGTCTTTGTCGGCGGGTTCTTTGCCGGTGGCCTGACGAAGAGTGAGTTTGCTGCCGCTGCCGCGCGACGAAGGCGTATTGAAACCGCCTCGTGGTGGGCTAAGGGCCGCGCGCCGACGCCGTCGGTGCGCGATTCCGCTCGTCCACGGGAGGGGGTGAACGTTGTGAGTGAGCCGACCGAATGGCTGCTCGGCATGGACCGCGACCTCTAGCCAGACCCGCGCTGACTGACAACGGCCAGCGCCGCACCTTCAGCGGGCCGCCGGGACTTCCCGGCGGCCCGCCTGCGGCTGCTCCGGGAAGGCGCGCAGTCGAGGCAACGGCGACAGCAGGACCGGCACGACGGACAGGGTGTAGCCGATGGCGCCAAGCCATAGCGCGGTGTGCAGATCGATGACGCTGCCGAGCGCGCCGCCGGCAAGCCCTCCGAGCGGTAAGGCACCGAACACGAGTGTCCGAACGCTGGCGTTCATCCGGCCGCGCACGTGCTCGGGCGTCAGCGCCTGTCGGAGGCTGCTGTTGATGACGTTGGTGTTGGCCAAGGCCGCCTGCCAGATGAAGAACCCCACCATGCACGTTGCCACCAGCATGGCCGTCGACCCGCCGGCCAGCGGCAGAAGCAGGGCGCCGGCGCCGCTGACGAGGCGGGCGACCACATAGAACCGGCCGAGCGGGAACCGCCGTGTCAACGCGTTGGCGAAGGACGCACCGAGCAGCCCACCGATCCCGACGGCCGAGAAGGTCAGTCCGATCAGTCCGGGGCTCAGGTCCCGCTCGCGGACGGCGTACACCAGGAAGACGGTCTCGACGATGAGAGCGAAGAAATTGCCGAGCGCTGCCGTGTAAGCCGTGGCGCGGATGTACGGGTCGCCGAAGGCGAACCGCAAGCCTTCGACGAGCTCGCCGCGCAGGTGACGGCGGCGCCTGGGCGTTGCCATCGGGTCGGGTTCCGAATCGCGGATCGTAGCCAACGACATCGCCGCGGCGGCGTGGGCGACACTGTTCGCTACGAGCGCGAACGGCGCCGACACCAACTGCACCAGCAGGCCGCCCAGGCCGGGACCGGCGACCTCCGCGGCGGAGTGGCTGGCCGACACCTTGCCCATCGCCTCGACCAGCCGGTCCCGCTCCACGATGCTGGGCACGTATGACAACCAGCAGACTTCGAACATCGCGGCACACGTGCCGATCACGAACGCGATCACCACCAGCAGCGGGAGCTCCAGCAGGCCGAGCGCGGTGGCGAGCGGAACGAGACCGATCAGCACCGCGCGCGCCGCGTTCGAGGCGATCATCAAGGGACGCCGACGCCAACGGTCGGCCCATACTCCGAACAGCAGCGTGAACAACAGGAACGGAAGATATTCGGCGAACCGCAGCACACCCAGCGACGCGGCATCGACGTCGAGTGTCAGCACTGCCACGAGCGGCAACGCGACCAACGAAATCTGTGTGCCGACCGAGGAGACGGTCTGTGCCGCCCAGAAAGCGGCGAAGCTTGGATCGCGCCATAGTGAGGCCGGCTTCGTGATCGGCCTGTCGGCGGCGGCCGTCGCGCGCATCAATGAACGTCTGCTCGAAAGCACCGGCGTTCGCCACGAGGGCGACCAGAACTGTCCGCCCATCCCGCCCAGCGTCGTAGGTACATCGATCTGCCTTTCTTGCGGACGTGTCGAGCGAGACGACCCGAACCCTTCCAGCCAGCGCCTTCACCTCGTTTTCAGCCGTGACTCGCGCGAGCGCAGGCGAAACCGGCGGGCCTTCAGGCGGCCAGGTAGCGGCCAAGGTGCCAGCGTGCGCTGGGGCGGGCAGCGGTGCGCTGGGTGCAAGGACGTGGCGCGACGCGCATGGCCCCAAGGATGGCTCCCTCGCTAGCCGCCGCCTGCTCGTCCGCGCGGACGTCCGTGCCCGCGCAGGTCATCGAGGATGGGCTGGACACGAGGTGTGGACGTCCCTCTGTCCGATGCAGCGGCTGATGCGCTGTAGCGAGGCCTGGCCCGCCAGGCTCAGGCGAACCTGAGCCTGGCGGGCCATGCCACGTGGGGCTAGTCGCGGTCGGAGCCTGCCCCGGGCAGCGTCCGCACGACCGTCAGCGTCACATCGCCGTGCCGGTAGGACACCCTGAACAGGTGGCGGCCCGCGTTGAGGACCCGCCGTTCCGGCAGGGAATGGAAGTTGCCCTTGACCGAGTCGCCGCTCATGATCGTTAGAACCGTGCCCGGCGTGAGGCGCGCGCGGACGTCCAGGTCGAGCTCGCCGCTCAGCACCAGGTCACCCGCGGCACGTACCCTCGTGTAGTCGTGGTTGCTGGAGATCGTGATCGCGACGCGACCCGCCCTGCTGACGGTGACGTCGCCGCCGACGGTCAGGACGTTGCCGGGCGCGACGTCGGTAAGGGTGAGCGACGCCGCGGACGCCGCTTCCCCAGCCGACAGACCCGGCTGCAGGACCCCGCGGTCGACGTGGATGCTGCGTGCTACGCGACCGCTGCCGCCGAGCGTGCCGCCCTTGACGCGGATCGAGCTCGCGTGCGATCCGGTGATCGAAAGCTTGCCGCCTTCGACCGTCGTACCGCCCTCGTAGGTGTTGTGGCCCGTCATGACCAGCGTCCCCGAGCCCTGCTTGGTCAGAGAAGCCGTGTAGAGGCCTTTGTCAATCTTGTGCTTGATGTACGCGGCGCGCGCATCCATCCATTGCTTGCGCCACGTGACGGCGTCGTTGTAGGCGACCTTGTCGTACAGCTCGGGATGGCCGTCGGTAAGGGCTTGGATGTACGGATCAGCCAGAATGCCCTGCAGCATGAAGGCTCGTTCATCAAGCGTGCCGTCCGGCTTGCGCACGTTGGGGCTGAACTCACCGGCGTAGGCGATGCCGTGCCGCTTGTAGCCGGCCAGCCACTGCCGGTCTTCCTTTTCCCTCTGCTTGATCGCGGTCTCGCTGATGTCGTTCGACCAGACGTCCAGGGGCGCCTTGTCCATCTTGTACGTCATGGGGCTCAGGAACTGGCCGGGGCCGTACATGCCCTTGGCCAGGTCGGGAATCCCCCAGCCCCAGCGTTCGTCCGGAAGTCCGTCGGGAGCGGTCCAGGCGATGGATGCCCCGGACGGGGAGGTCTGCCCGGTGCCGAGGAACCGCACGCCGTCGGACATCTTGTTGTTCGCAGTGGTGAACATCAGCTCACGCACCTGCTTGGCGTTCATGCTCGGATAGCGGGAGAGCAGGACCCCCATCACCGCCGACGCGACGGGCGTCGCCGGTGACGTGCCGCTCGAGTTCGAGTAGTTGGTGTCACCCGCGCTGCTCGTGGTCCGCACGCTGTTCGAAGGGGTGGACACGGTCCACCATTTCGCGAGCCCCGCCTCGTTGAACCCGAACTGCTTCGTGTATTCGGGATTGGCCACAGTGGGCGGTTGCACGCCGCCGACGGCGACGAACTGATTTTCCGCCCAGGGATTGAAGAGGGGGTACGACGGGCGGAAGAACGGGTTGCTCCAGTCGTTGTTGCCGGAGGACCTGACGTTGACCGTGCCGCTGTCCTTGATGGCGTCCCAGATGGCGTCCATGAAGGACCGTCCGGGGTAGTTCGGGTTGTACTGTTCGCCGCCTTCCGAATAGCAGATCTTGAAGAGGAAGTACTGGTACTCCAGATCCTTCAGGTACTCGTTGGGGAGAATGGTCGCCATCGCCGTGGGGCTGGCGCTGTCCTTGCCGGCCAGCTCGTACGCGTTGGCGAGGTTGCCACCGACTCCGAGATCGTTTCCGAGGCCGTCGAACCGCCCCCGGTCGAGAGTCTGGACGAACGAGCCCCAGCTGCTGTTGATGACCTGGGCGCCCGCGTCGACCAGGGCCTTGTTGGCCGTGTACCAGTAGACGTAGTCGTGGAAGGGACCGTGGGACTGGGTATCGGAACCGCTGGTCTTGGCAACAAACATCTTCGACCCGAAGGCGATGCCGTGCTGCTCTTTGCCGTCGCGGATGCCGGAGGTGACCCCGAGCATCCCGGTCCCGTGCCCGTAGTCAGTTGTTCTCGCCTGGTCGCCGGCCACGGTGAACGGCTCGCCCGCGACAAAGGGGTTGCCCGGGGTCGCTGTGTTTCGGTATCCGAAGCCGGACGTGCCGTAGACGCCCTCCGCTCGCACCGGCACGATCAGCCCGGTCTGGAATGCTTCGTGCGTGGTCCGGTAACCCGAGTCCATCATGCCCAGCGCGACGCCCTGCCCGAAATAACCCAGGGCGTACGCGGTGGACGCGTTCACCGCGACGAGCTGCCAGGGGGAATCGATCGCCGTGCCGGGATTAGCAGGATTGTGTCCGGTGTAATACCCGTACTCCGGCGTTTCCCAACTGGCTTTAGCGGCGTCCAGTTCCCCCGGGTTCGTGGCGACAAAGCCAGGGTCTCCCGGGTACGTCGGCCAGTCGCCGGCGCCGCCAGGGGCCAATGTCGGTCCGGTCCTGGGCGATGCCGAGACCAACCCGGCCGGAAGGAACGCGATGCCCGCTCCGGCAGCGAGGGCGCCTCCCACCCGCCGCAGAAACTGTCGCCGACTCGTGAACCTCATGCTCATTCCGGCTCCCTTCATGATCATCGATTAGACTCCGCGAGAAGTGCCTCGTCAAGAGGGCGAGATGATCCGCCACGGGCGGTTCCGAGCAACCGTCCACATCGGACGCGTCCGCCCTGGCACAATCCGAGCCCCTGGTCCTGGTGGCATCCGGTCAGGGCGGCGAGTGCGGCGCGTCATCCACGGCGGCCCCCGGCACCACCCGCCGCCCAACGCCGGTTAGATCCGATCTATGTCGCGTCCAACGCCTACATCGACCGTGATGGTTGCGGGTCGCACGCGCCCATCGTACGATCATCCGATCCAGACATCCGATGTCTAGTCGTACACACGTTCGTCGCGATCTGCGCCGTGAGCAAGCCCGATCGATCCGTCGAGGGATGTTCGATCAAAGGAGAGAGAACTGTGCCAACGACCAGTCGGCGTCGAAGGGATGGCACCGCCGTTCTCGGAAGGAGGAGGTGGATCGCCGGTCCGCTCGCGCTCGTGCTGGGCGCGGGCAGCGTCGTGGCACTGACCGCCCCAGTCGCCGCCGCGCAGCCAAGCGCCTTCGGCGCGCAGCCCGCCCTCAAGGCCTGGTACTCGGCACCAGCGGGCCCGGCGAACGACAAGGCGCTCGCGTGGGAGAAGGAGAGCATCCCGCTCGGGAACGGCTTCATCGGCGCCGGCATCATGGGCGGCGTCGACAGCGACGAGATCATCATCAACGATCACACCTACTGGACCGGCGGCCCCGGGCAGAATCCCGCGTACGACGGCGGGTTCAGCGCCAAGACCTCGGAAGAGAACGCCGCGAACGTCAAGAAGGCCCAGGATTTGCTGCAGGCGGCCTGGGACGCGACGTCGCCGGCGACGGTCGACGCGGAAGGCAGGATCACGCCGGCGACGACGCCGAGCGGAGCGACGATGTCCGCGATCACCAGCACGGTCGACCAGCTCAAAGGCGTCAAGAACAACTTCGGCAGCTACCGGCAGCTCAGCACGGTCGCCATGAGCTCCGGTGACATCGTCGAGATCACCGGGTTCTCGGCGAACTACACCAACCCCAACAACGCGAACGAAGGCACCGCGGCGCTGTTCGACGGGGCCACGGGAACGAAGATGTACGCCGACAGGTTCGGCCCGCCCACCGCCGACAGGCCGTACGAGGTGCAGTGGTCGTACTCGCATTCGTTCGAGGCGGCCACGTACCGACTGGCGACTGGCAACGACGTTCCCGGACGGGACTTCAAGAGCTGGCAGTTGTACGGCAAGGCGGACGGCTCCGACTGGGCGCTCGTCGACACGGTGACGGATGCCGCCTTCGGCGACGCCCGCCAGGCGCACAAGACGTTCGAGCTGGATCTTCCCGGCTCGTACGACGCGTACAAGATGGCCGTGACTGACACCGTGGCCGGCGCCGACCCGCAGATGTCGGAGATCCAGGTCATTCTTCCCGCGACCGAGTCCGTTCCGGTGACCGACTACCGGCGCGAGCTGGATCTCGACGGCAGCAAGGCCTCGGTGTCGTACACGCGGGACGAGGTCAACTTCGCGCGCGAGTACTTCGTCTCCAATCCCGCCAACGTGATGGCGATCCGCCTGAGCGCGTCGGAGCCGGGTCAGATCACACAGTCCTTCGCGATCAGGCCGATCGACCCGCAGTCCATTGTGGTCGACGGGGACACGGTGACGGCCACGGGCTGGGTCGCCGGTCACAACCAGGCCGCGGACGACGTCAACACGTTCAACGACGCCCTCCACTACGCCCAACAGCTGAAGGTCATCCCCCAGGGCGAGCACGCCGAGCTGGTCACCTCGGGGAAAGCGATCACGGTCAAGAACGCCGACTCGGTCGTGGTGCTCACCACGACGAACACCAACTACCAGCAGGACGTTACGGCCGACCCGCTGTATCCGGGCGAGAAGCCGCTGAACAACTACTTCGACGGGCGTGATCCCCTGATCGACGTCGAGCAGCGCATCGACGCGGCGTCCGCGCGCACGTTCGACGAGCTGTACGCGACCCACCTGGCCGACTACAAGTCGCTCTACGACCGGGTCAAGCTGAACCTCGGAAACGTCGCGTCCGTGACCGACAAGACGACCCCGCAGTTGTTGGCCGGGTACCGCGCTGGCACGAACACCGCGGCCGAGAACCGCTATCTCGAGATGCTGTACTACCAGTTCGGACGCTACCTGCTCATCTCGTCGTCGCGTCCGGGCGGGCTCCCCGCGAACCTGCAGGGGATCTGGGCCTACGGCACGAACGTCCCGTGGAGCGGCGACTACCACGCGAACATCAACCTGCAGATGAACTACTGGCTCGCCGAGCAGACGAACCTCTCGGAGCTGACCGAGCCGCTGATCAGCTATGTCGACAGCCTGGTCCCCCGGGGCACCGAGGGTGCGCAGCAGATTTTCGGTGGGGGCACGCGCGGGTGGACCACGTGGCACGAGAACAACACCTGGGGCAACACCGCTCCCGCGGTGTCGGACGCGTTCTACAGCCCGGAGGACGGCGCCTGGCTCGCCCAGCATGTCTGGGAGCACTACCAGTTCACAAAGGACGCGGGCTTCCTCGCGGAGCACTACGACCTGCTGCGCGACGCCGCACTGTTCTGGGTGGACACTCTGGTGCTGGACTCGAAGAGCAACAAGCTCGTCGTGAGCCCGTCCTATTCGCCGGAGCACGGGCCGTACTCGCTGGGCGCCACAGAGCCGCAGTCGGTCGTGATCGGCATCTTCGAGGACGTCATCGAGGCCCATGAGGTTCTCGGCGACCGCCTGGACGAGGCTGACGCGGCGAACGGCCTCGAGGGCCGCGCTGCCGAGGACGCGTACGTCGACGAGATCGCCACGGCCAAGAACGGCATGCTCGACCTGCAGGTCGCTCCGCAGGGCACCTACACCCAGAACGGCCGCCAGTATCCCGGCGGACAGTTGCAGGAGTGGCAGCACCCCATCGCCATCGACTTCACCGGCGACGGCAGCCACCGCCATACCAACCACCTCTACGCCCTGCACCCAGGCGACCAGGTCGTCGCGGGCCGCAGCGCGGCAGAGGACGCGTTCGTGAACGCGATGAAGGTGACGCTCAACACCCGCGGCGACTCGTCGACGGGATGGTCGATGGCCTGGAAGCTGAACTTCTGGTCCCGGGTCCGCGACGGCGACCGCGCGCACACCCTCTACAGCAACCTGCTGAAGCAGGGCACCTACGACAACTTGTGGGACGCGCACCCACCGTTCCAGATCGACGGAAACTTCGGCGGCACGGCCGGAGCGACCGAGATGCTCCTGCAGTCCCAAGGCGACGCCATCGAACTCCTGCCGGCGCTGCCTCAGGTCTGGGATAGGGGCTCAGTGACGGGCCTGCGCGCTCGCGGAGACGTCGAAGTGGACATCGCGTGGGCCGGCGACACACTCGCCTCGGCGGTCGTGACCCCGGGTGTCTCGCAAACCCTCACCCTCAGGAGCAGGGACATAGCCCACAAGAAGGTGACCGACTCGAGCGGCAACGAGGTGCGGTTCGAGGCGGTGGCAAACTACGCCGGCGCCCTGGACGGCAACACGATCCGGTTCGAGGGCGAGGCGGGTGAAACCTACCGGATCTCGGACGGGCCAGGGTTCTCGACGGTCTTCTGGATCGTCGACCGCGCCGCGCGCGCCGGCGACCTCACCGGCCGGACCGCGGAAGAAGTCCGGAAGCACGTCGAGAAGGCGGAGAAACTCGCGAATTCGCCGGCGTCACACCGGGCGGTCATCGCACACCTCGACAACGCGGCAAGAAAGGGCCGGGCAAGCGCGGAGCTTGTGGCTGCTTTGCAGGAGCTGAAAGCCACATTCCGCTGATCCGTTCGGGTGCCCGGCGACGTGGTCGCCGGGCACCGTGCGCGCAGCTCAACGCCCGCTGCTCGGTCACGTCATTCTGCTCGATTTGATGGCGCCACAGGCTCAGACTCCACCTGAGCCAACCCCCAGAAACAGGAACGGTGCACGCCCAAATCAATCTTGACCGGCACCGTTGGGGATCGGTAGCCGTCCGAGGGCGACACGAACCGATACCCAACCGGGGTGTCTGCTGGCAGGCACGATTCTGCTGTCCGACCTACGCGGCTATCGGCCGTCCATGTCCTGACCCGGTCAAGGTGTGACTCGAGCGCTAGACCCTCATCACCCCGCCCGGCGGACGCGTCGTGGCCGAGTTCTTCGAGGTCGCGGTATCTCGATCACTGCGCCGGAAGATGTGCGGAAGCGGCGCGGCTCTTCGACGAGGCCGGCGCCCT
>NZ_BONE01000018.1 GCF_016862555.1 Asanoa siamensis
AGGGGCGCGGCCCGCAGACCTAGATGGCCCCGCGCGGTCGGAGGCTGGGCAGGCCACGGGCCCCCGAACCCGCGGTCCGAAGGCCCAAACGCTTGAAGGTCCAAGGGCCAGGAGTGTCAGAGGGGCGGTTGCGGGCCCACGAGAGCCGGCCAGCCCCGGGCCACACGGACTACAGGGGCAGAGGCGCAGCGGAGAGAGCCAAACCCCAGAAGCCAAACCCTCAAACGGGTCTTACAGGCCCGAGAGGCGTTGGCCCGCGCGGACTACTGCCATGGCGTGGCGGTCGCCTGGGCGGCGGCCCAGGCGTTCGATCGGGCCTGAGACGCTGATCGAGGCGATCACGCGCCCCGTGCGGTCGCGGATCGGGGCCGAGACGCTGGCCACACCTGGCTCGCGCTCCGCGACGCTCTGCGCCCACCCGCGACGCCGGACCTCGGCCAGCGTGCGGCCGGTAAACTTGCACCTGGGCAGCAGGGGCATGACCGCCTCCGGTGGCTCCCAGGCGAGCAGGATCTGGGCGGCCGAGCCGGCCGTCATCGGGAGCACCGAGCCGACCGGCACCGTGTCGCGTAGGCCGCTGGCGCGTTCCGCGGCGGCTACGCAGATTCGTTCGTCGGCGCGGCGCAGATACAACTGCGCGCTTTCGCCGGTCGCGTCCCGCAATGCGGACAGCAGCGGGTCGGCGGCGGTGAGCAAGACATCGGGCGCCGCGTTGGCCAGCTCGCCCAGGCGCGGGCCGGGGCGCCAGCGTCCCTGCGAGTCCCGCACGAGCATGCGATGGATCTCCAACGCCTGCGCCAGACGGTGCGCGGTGGCCCGGGGCAACCGGGTCCGCTCCACGAGTTCGGCCAGGCTGGCGCCGTCGACACAGGCCGCGAGAATGACCACCGCCTTGTCGAGGACGCCGACACCGCTCATACTGTGTCCCACAAGCCGAAACATACCTCCCAGAATTTAGGATGTCCAGATGGTGGGAGTCACGCCTAAGCCAACGTCGCCGAGGACCCTGGCCGAGAAGGTCTGGGACGCGCATGTGGTGCGATCCGCCGAGGGCGAGCCCGATCTGCTCTTCATCGACCTGCACCTGCTGCACGAGGTGACCAGCCCGCAGGCGTTCGACGGTCTGCGCACCGCCGGCCGCACCGTGCGGCGCACCGATCTCACGCTCGCGACGGAAGACCACAACACGCCCACGGGTTACACGAACCCGGCGTTCAACCTCCGGCGCGGCGATCCGCTGACGATCGCCGACCCGACGTCGCGCACCCAGATCGAGACGCTGCGCCGCAACTGCGCCGAGTTCGGCATCCGGCTGCACCCGCTGGGCGACGACAACCAGGGCATCGTGCACGTGATCGGGCCGCAGTTGGGCGTGACCCAGCCCGGCATGACGATCGTGTGCGGCGACTCACACACCGCCACCCACGGCGCGTTCGGCGCCCTGGCCTTCGGCATCGGCACGAGCGAGGTCGAGCACGTGCTGGCCACGCAGACCCTGCCCCAGTCCCGCCCGAAGACCATGGCGGTCAACGTGGTCGGCGACCTGGCGCCCGGCGTCACCGCCAAAGACCTTGTGCTGGCGCTGATCGCGCAGGTGGGCACCGGCGGCGGTCGCGGCCACATCGTGGAATACCGGGGCGAGGCGATCCGGAACCTCTCGATGGAGGGCCGGATGACGATCGCCAACATGTCCATCGAGTGGGGCGCCAAGGCCGGCATGATCGCGCCGGACGAGACCACCTACGCCTACCTGAAGGGCCGGCCGTACGCGCCGCAGGGCGACGCTTGGGACGCCGCACTGGACTACTGGCGCGGCCTGCCCACCGACGACGGCGCGGTGTTCGACACCGAGGTGACCCTCGACGCCGCCGGCATCAGCCCGTTCGTCACCTGGGGCACCAACCCGGGCCAGGGTGTGGCGCTCGACGGCAGCGTGCCGGCGCCGGCCGACTTCGGCACCGAGGCCGAGCGGGTGGCCGCCACCCGGGCCCTGGAATACATGGCGCTGACGCCCGGCACCCCGATGCGCGACCTCGCCGTCGACGTCGTGTTCGTCGGCTCCTGCACCAACGGGCGACTGGAGGACCTGCGCGCCGCGGCCGACGTGATCCGCGGCCACCGCGTCGCGCAGGGCGTACGCATGCTCGTGGTGCCCGGTTCCGCGGCGGTGCGCGAGGCGGCCGAGATGGAGGGTCTCGACAAGGTCTTCGCCGACGCGGGCGCCGAGTGGCGGTTCGCCGGCTGCTCCATGTGTCTCGGCATGAACCCCGACACCCTGTCGCCCGGCCAGCGCTGCGCGTCCACCTCCAACCGCAACTTCGAGGGTCGCCAGGGTCGTGGCGGCCGCACCCACCTCGTCTCGCCACCCGTCGCCGCCGCCACCGCCGTGCGCGGCCGGCTGGCGTCGCCGGCGGACCTGTGACGTCGGCGACACCAGGGAGAGAAGAAACCATGGACAAGTTCACCGTGCACACCGGCACCGCGGTCCCGCTGCGGCGGTCCAACGTGGATACCGACCAGATCATCCCCGCGGTGTACCTCAAGCGGGTGACCCGGACGGGCTTCGCCGACGGTCTGTTCAGCGCCTGGCGCGAGGACCCGTCGTTCGTCCTCAACGACCCGGCCTACGCCGGGGGCACGGTGCTCGTCGCCGGTCCCGAGTTCGGCACGGGGTCATCGCGCGAGCACGCCGTGTGGGCCTTGCGGGACCACGGTTTCCGGGCCGTCGTCTCGCCGCGGTTCGGCGACATCTTCCGTGGCAACGCCCTCAAGGAGGGACTGCTGCCCGTCGAGCTCGAGCTGCCCGCTGTGGAAGAGCTGTGGGCGATGGTCGAAGCGGATCCCACTATCGAGGTGACGGTCGACCTGGAGCGCCGGGAAATCCGTGCGGGTGACCGGGTCTGGGCCTTCCCGCTCGACGATTTCAGCCGTTGGCGGTTGCTCGAAGGGCTGGACGACATCGGTCTCACCTTGCGCCATGAGGCGGAAATCACGGAGTATGAGCAGCACCGACCGGCCTTTCTGCCGGCTATCGGATAGCCCTTTCTCGGCCCTACGGCCGATCCCAGCGCCGAATTCGCCCCCTCCGGGTTCCTCCGGAGGGGGCGAATCCGTTACGACACAACGTCTTTTTTCGGCGAGATGTTTGTGTACCGATGACAATGGGCATACGGTGCGCGCAGAATGGCTCGCGTTGAGGCCATGCAAACATCGGAGGGAAGTTGTGAACAAAGCCGAGCTCATCGAGGCGCTCGCCGCTCGCCTGGGGGACCGGAAGACGGCGACGGCGGCGCTCGACGCGGTCCTCGCTGAGGTCCAGCAGGCGGTCACCAAGGGAGACCGGGTGGCCATCACCGGTTTCGGTGTCTTCGAAAAGCGCGTGCGCGGTGCCCGAACAGCCCGCAACCCGCGCACCGGCGAAGCGGTGAAGGTCAAGAAGACGTCCGTTCCGGCGTTCCGCGCCGGCGCCGGCTTCAAGGACATGGTCGCCAGCGGCCGCGTGCCGAAGGTCGCCGCCGCCAAGAAGACCACCGCCAAGGCCACCACCGCCAAGGCCACCACGGCGAAGGCCACCACGGCCAAGGCCACCACCGCCACGAAGGCGGCGGCCGCCAAGAAGACCGCCACCGCGACGAAGAAGGCCGCTCCCGCCAAGACGGCCGCCAAGTCCACCGCGGCGAAGAGCACCACCGCCCGCAAGGCGGCCACCGCCAAGAAGACCAGCAGCGCGGCCGCCAAGAAGACCACCACGGCACGCACCACCGCCGCGGCGAAGAAGGCCCCGGCCCGGAAGGCGCCGGCCAAGAAGGCCCGCTGACCGACGAGACAGGCAAGGCGCCCACCAGAGCCGGTGGGCGCCTTTGTCTGTCCGGGGTCCGCTGTGGACCCGGTCGGCCCTCGACGTGATCTCGCGCACTGGCGAGAATGTCTCGCGTGCGCCGCACCTTTCTGACCGCCGCCGGGATCGCGCTCGGTGTCCTGCTGCTCACCGACGTGCTCCGCGTCTGGCTTCCGTCCATCATCACCGTCTTCGGTCAGGCCGCCTCGACACCGGCCGAGCTGATGGGTGGCTTCGCGCTGCTGTGGTTCGTCGGCGCGTTCGCGGTCGTGCCGTTGCTGCGTCCGTTGGGTTCCCGGGGCGTCGCCGTGGTCGCCGGGATCGCGCTCGCCGGGTGCCGGCTCGGGCTGCTCGCCACCGACGGCGGGCAGGCACAGCTCTACGTCGCCAGCGCCGGCCTGCTCGCCGGTCTCGTCTGGCTCGCGGCGGCCGCGGTCGCCGGCCCGGATCCGTTGCCCGGCCTCGTGCTCGGGCTCGCGGCGGGCACGGGGGTGCACGCCGCCGTCGGCACGTTCGACCTGACGTGGCAGGGGAACGCATTCGCTTGGTCGGTGACTGCGCTGCTGTGCCTGGCATTCGGCGCCGTTCTGCCCGCGGTGACCGACCAGACAACCGGATCGACCCCGGCGGTCTGGTTCCTCGCGGGGCCGGTGCTGCTGCTGTGGACGATGATTGCCGGCTCGCCCGCGCTCGCGGCCACCGCGGTCTCCTACGCGCGCGGCGAGGAGGCCGGGATCGCCGGTCCCGGCCCGGGTTCGGCGCTGTGGACGGCCGCGCTGACGGCGGTGTCGGTCGGCCTGTTCGCGGCGGGCGCCCTGCTGGTGCGGCCCGGCGCCGTCGCGGCGATCGCGGGCCTCGTCACCCTCGTCGCGGGCACGGTCCTGTTCGCGCTGTCCTGGGGCGCCGGACTCGCGGCGGCGATCCCGGTCACGGCGCTGGGTCTCGGGCTCGTGCTCTGCGCCACGGGTCTGCGCGCGGGCACCGGCGAACCCAGTGCCCGGCGGGGCTTCGCGGCCGTCGGCGGCATGACCGTGTTCGCCGTCGCCGCCGTCCTCTACTACGCCGCATACGACATCGGGTATCCCAACGAGTGGGTGCCGCCCGCGGTCGCGGTCCTCGTGGCGGTCGTCGCGGGAAGGCCGCCGTACCCGCGGATCGAGGTCGACCGGTCCTGGATCGGGGTGCCCGTCGCGGCCGTGGCCGCCCTGCTGGCCGGCCTGCTGATGCCGGTCGGCCCGGCGACGACGGCCGCACCGGGCACTCCCGGCACCGTCCGGGTCGTGGCCTACAACATCCGCATGGGCTTCGGCCTCGACGGCCGGTTCGACCTCGCCGGGCTGACGGCGGCGATCAGCGCCCAGCGGCCCGACATCGTGTTGCTCAGCGAGGTCGACCGGGCCTGGTTGCTGAACGGCGGGCACGACACGCTCACGCTGCTCGCCGACCGGCTCGGCATGCCCTACCGGTTCGCGCCGGCGGCCGACGCGGTCTGGGGCGACGCCGTGCTCACCCGGCTGCCGGTCGTCTACACCGCGACGAGCCGGCTGGGCCCCGTGGGCGCACCGACGGGCGCGCAGGCCCTCGGCGTGACGGTCGACGTGGGCGGCGCGGAGCTCGCGGTGGTCTCCACCCACCTGCAGCCGCCGCCCGGCGGCGGGCCGGTGAGCCAGGCGCGGGAGGTGGCCGCGTTCGCGCGCGGCTTCGCGGCCGGCCGGGCCGTGGTGGTCGGCGGCGACCTGAACACGCAGCCCGGCGACGAGGCGTTCACGGTCTTCACCGAGGCCGGCCTGGTCGACGGCTTCGCCGCGGCCCGGCCGCTGCCGTCCTCGCCCGCCGACGCCCCGCGCGAGCAGATCGACCATCTGCTGGTGTCGCCGGAGATCGGCGTGACCGACGTGGCGGCGCCGCGCACCGAGGCGTCCGACCACCTTCCGGTCGCGGCGACCCTCACGCTGTTCTGAGACGCGGCCGCCAGCCCGCTCAGATCAACGAGGAGGCGCGAACGCGGGGTGGGGTCAGAGTCGATCGGCCGCGACCGCGCCCGCGGCGGAGAACGCCACCAGCCACCCGCCGCCCTTCGGGGTGCGGTAGTCGCCGGTCCCGTTGGCGTCCAGCAGCCGCCGCAGCGCGCCCGGCATCACCTTGCCCTGGCTGCAGGCGACGAAGTCGAGGCCGTCGGTGGCGAGCTCGGCCAGCCGGCCCGCGGTGGACAGCGATTTCTCGTCGGGGTCCTGCCCCGCGGTCGGCTCGTCGAGCGCCGAGTCCGCGACGATCGGCAGGTCCAGCCGGTCGGCCAGCGGCTGCAGGGTCTGTACGCAGCGCAGCGGCGTGGCCGAGACCAGGCGCGCCGGGCGCAGCGGCGCGAGCAGCGCCACCAGCTCGGCCGCGCGGTCCCGGCCGGAGTCGTCCAGCGGCCGGGCGGTGTCCGGGCCCGACCAGGTGCTCCGCTTGCCGGCGTGGGCGTGCCGCACCAGCCCGCAGACCGCGGTCACCGCCGGCAGGGCGGCGTAGTCGCGGACGACCCGGATGTCGTGCGAGTAGCTGAGCAGGGCGAGCGCCTCGTCGACGGGCAGCCAGCGGATCCCGTTGACCTCGTCGGCATCGACCACCACCGTCGGGTCGTCCGCCACGTATCGCATCGACCAGTAGTCGACGGTCTTCGGGATGCCCTCCCGCGCGGTGTAGCGGACGCTGGACAACCGCACCTGCGGCACGGCCCGCACACCGGTCTCCTCGGACACCTCCCGCACCGCGGCCGCCAGCGGGTGCTCGCCCGCCTCCAGCTTGCCCTTGGGCAGCGACCAGTCGTCGTACCTGGGCCGGTGCACCAGGCAGATCCGCACGCCGTCGGCCGCGGCGCGCCAGACCACGCCGCCCGCGGCCCGGATCAGGGGAGCCATCGCGTCCTTGTCGGTTCGGCGGCGACGGCCCAGGCCTCCGGGAACGCGGCCCGGACGGCCCGGATCGCCGCGCGTTCGCGCTCGAAGAGCCGGCCGGCGACGACCGCCAGGTCGGTGTCGTCGGGTGTCTGCGCGGCCAGCGACACCCAGGTGTCGGCCGCGACCGCGGCGTCCTGGTGCTCGCCGAGCAGGTTCTGCACGCGGCCCAGGGCCTTGGCCATCCTCGCGGCCGCACCGCCGATCACGGGCGCGACGGCGTCCACCGCGTACCGGGCCCGCTTGCCGTTGATCCGCACCGCGTGCCAGCGCTCGTCGGCCGCGAGCGGGTCGAGGTCGGCGGCGCCGTCGACACCCTTGGCGCCGTAGGCCAACCGCCGCCACGGCCGGGCCACCATGCGGGGCAGCAGCCGCTGCGCCGGTTGGTCGGCGGCGGCGACCACCCGCGGCTCGCGGGCCGCGTCGATCAGCAGGTCGAGCAGCGCGTGGTAGCGCGGACTGCGCAACGCCTCGTCGACCGAGGCCAGCGCCGCCCGCTGCCGGGCGTCGAGCGCGTCGTCGAGCCGGGCCACGGCCGCCGGGTCGACGGGGCAGAGCGGGTCGGCGTTGGCCGTGTGCTTCAGCCGCTCGCGGAGCACCTCGGCGTCCCGCGCCTCGCCCAGCACACCGGCGATCCAGCGCAGCTCGTCGCGCAGCCGGTCGGCCCAGTCGCGGTCGAGCAGGGCGGCGAACGTACGCAGGTCGCTGCGCAGCCGCCGGCAACCGACCCGCATCTGGTGCACCGCGGTGTCGCCGTCGTCGAGCGGCTGCCCGAGCCGGACCAGCGGGTCGTGGGCGAGGATGCGGCCGATCCCGGAACGGACCGCGGCGCTCACCACGTCGGCCGCGGACGGCTGCTCGGTCAGGTCGCCCGGTGCCGTCAGGTCGGGCGGCAGCGCGGCGGCCGCGCCCAGCGCCCGGACGTGCTTCGGGGTGAACTCGCCCTCCTGCGCGCCCGCCTCGGTCAGCGCGGCGGTGACGGCGTCGAGCAGCGCGCGGTCGCCCGCCTTGCGCTCGACCTCGATCTCGCGGAACGCCATCCGCACGCCCTTGCCGTCGAACACGGTGACGTCGTCGTCGGCCACCTCGGCCAGCACGGTGCCGTCGACGTCGCACAACTCGTACGCGTGCCGGATGGTCCGGATCTTCGCGGCCGGTGCCAGCGCCTGGCCGCGCGACCAGGCGGTGACGAGCGCGACCAGGTCGTCGGGTGCGCTGCCGGCCTTCCCGCGCCGGGAGATCTCGTGCCGCAGCCCCGGCACCGCGGCCGGCAGCTTGACCGTCCACGGCAGATCGTCGCCCTTGCGGTGCCGCAGCGAGACGCCGGCCCGGGCCAGCCGCAGATCGGGTGTGTCGTAGTAGGTCGCGGTCAGTGTCACGGGCGGGGCCGCCGCCACGGTGCCGCCCGCCGGAACCTGGTCGGTCAGGTCCGGCAGCCGGAACGCTTCGCCGGCCCCCAGCTTGCGTTCCTCCTCGATCATGCGGCCCAGCCTAGATCAGCCGGCCGTGCCGACGATACGGCGCAGCAACCGGTCCTGGACGTGTTCGAGCGGCTTGTCCAAAGTAGAGGTGCGCCGCGTCCAGCTGCCGTCGCCGTGCAGGACGAAGGCGTCGGTGTCGTCGCTCATCGAGGCCCGCAGCACGCTGTCGAGCTCGGCCCGGGCCACGTGGTCGGTGACGAGCACCAGCGCCTCCACCCGGCGGTCGAGGTTGCGGTGCATCATGTCGGCCGAGCCGATCCAGAACTCGGTGTCGGGGTCGTCGGGGTCGACGCCGAACCGGAACACCCGGGAGTGCTCGAGGAACCGGCCCAGGATCGAGTGCACCCGGATGTTGTCGGACAGGCCGCGTACGCCGGGCTTCAGCGTGCACATGCCCCGGATGATGAGGTCGACGTGCACGCCGGCCCGGGACGCCCGGTAGAGGGCGTCCACGATCTCCTCGTCGACCAGGCCGTTGGCCTTCATCTGGACCAGGCCGGCACCGCCGCGGCGGACCTTCTCGATCTCGCGGTCGATCCGCTCGATCAGGCCGCTGCGGATGCCGTGCGGCGCCACCAGCAACCGGCGGTACGCGGTCTGCCGGCTGTAGCCGGTCAACACGTTGAACAGGTCGGTCAGGTCGCGGCCCACCTCGGGATCGGCCGTCAGCATGCCGAAGTCCTCGTACAGCCGCGCGGTCTTGGGGTGGTAGTTGCCCGTGCCGATGTGGCAGTAGCGCCGGATCTGGTTGCCCTCCTGCCGCACCACGAGTGCCGTCTTGCAGTGGGTCTTGAGGCCGACCAGCCCGTAGACCACGTGGCAGCCGGCACGCTCCAGCATCCGCGCCCAGCCGATGTTGGCCACCTCGTCGAACCGCGCCTTGACCTCGACCAGCACCACCACCTGCTTGCCGGCGGTGGCGGCGTCGATCAGCGCGTCGACGATCGGCGAGTCGCCGCTGGTGCGGTAGAGCGTCTGCTTTATGGCGAGCACGTTGGGGTCGGCCGCCGCCTGCTCGATGAAGCGCTGCACGCTGGTCGAGAACGAGTGGTACGGGTGGTGCACCAGCACGTCGCCGTCGCGCAGCACCGAGAACACGCTGCGCGGCACCTCGCCCTCGACGAGCCGCGGGTGGGTGGCCGGCACGAACGGCTTGTCCTTGAGGTCGGGCCGGTCGACGTCGCCGTACACCTGCCAGAGGGACGACAGGTCGAGCAGGCCGCGGACCCGCAGGACGTCGCTGGCCTCCATGTCGAGCTCGCGGATCAGCAGCTCGAGGACGTGGTCGGAGATCGAGGCCGCGACCTCCAGCCGCACCGGCGGGCCGAACCGGCGCCGGGCCAGCTCGCGCTCGAGCGCCTGCAGCAAATCCTCGTCGCGGTCCTCGTCGACCTCGACGTCGGCGTTGCGGGTCACCCGGAACAGGTGGCACTCGACCACCTGCATGCCGGAGAAGAGCTGGCCGAGGTGGTTGGAGATGAGCTCCTCGACGGGCAGGAACCGGTTGGTACGGCCGATCCGGACGAACCGGGGCACGTTGTTGGGCACCTTGACCCGGGCGAACAGGACCTGGCCGCCGTCCGGGTCCCGCACGGAGACGGCGAGGCTCAGCGACCGGTTGGAGATGTAGGGGAACGGGTGCGCCGGGTCGACCGCCAGCGGCGTCAGCACCGGGAACACGTGGTCGCGGAAGTAGCTGCGCAGCTGCTCGCGCTCGTCGTCGGCCAGATCCGCCCAGCTCAGCAGCTCGATGCCCTCGGCGCTCAGCTTGGGCAGCACCTCGTCGACGAAGCAGGCGGCCTGCCGGGCCACCAGATCGGCGGTCTTCTCGGCGACCAGCTCGAGCTGGGTGCGCAGCGGCATCTGGTCGCCGCCGCGGACGGGCAGGCCGGCCTGGAGTCGGCGCTTGAGACCCGCGACCCGCACCATGTAGAACTCGTCGAGGTTGCTGGCGAAGATCGCGAGGAACTTGGCCCGCTCCAGCAGCGGCGTGCCGGGATCCTCCGCGAGCGAGAGCACCCGGGCGTTGAAGTCGAGCCACGACAGCTCGCGGTTGAGGAACCGGTCCTCCGGCAACGGGTCGGAGCCCAGCGGCGGCACGTCGTCCGGGGGCGGCGAGTCGGCGTTGTCGTTGGCGGTCGGCGGGGCCGGGTTCTCCGGCGCGGGGCCGTGCCCGGGGCGCGGCGCGCCGCGCCCGTGCGGCGCCTGCGAGGTGCGCGTCTCGGTCGGGCCCGCGACCGGCACCAGCTCGACCTGTTCAGCGGGCGCCATGATCGGGAGGTACCGTCCGTCGGTGCCTCGTGGGCGCGGCGTGCGTCGGCCGGGTGGTGTCTCGGTCACCCCATCATCATTACCTGATCGACCTGAACGTGAAATGCACTTGGGTCGACTCGTCAGGGCAGCGTGGGAATGGTGAGGCGGGTCACCGTTCCGGATTCGTCCTGCTCGATGCGGACCCGCTGGCCCAGGCGGAGGAGCCGCAGGCCGGAGGCGTCGAAGGCGGTCGCGGGATAGGCGAGCGAGCTGCCGTCGTCGAGCAGCACCGTGCCCGACCGGCTCGCCGGGTCGTAGGTCGCCACGGTCCCCTGCATGCCAGCACCGTAGCCCACCAGGCGGGCGGTGTGCGGGCCCAGACCGAGCCCGGCCGCCGCGGCGAGATCGGCCGCCGTGTCCACGTCCCGGCGCAGGGTGGGCCACCACCCGTCCAGGGGTACGGCGCCGGAGGCCGCGTGCGCCGCCGCCGAGCCGGGCCCGAAACACGGATCCAGGTGTACGCCCGGCGGGGTGGTCAACAGCACGGTGCCGGTGCCCGGGGCGTCAGCGGCGTACCGGCGGACCGCGCCCGCCCCGGCCTCCCGCAGCGCCGCCGTGAGCTCGCCGGGCGCGAGTGCCGGCAGGTCGGCCTGCAGGGCCGCCACCGGTCGGCCCGGCGCGGCCGCCGCACCGACCGCGAACGCCCGGTTGAGCCCGCCGCCGGCCGGTTCGGGCACGACGCGGACGCCCAGCCCGACCAGCGCCGCCGCCGCGCCCGGGTCGCCGGTGACCGCGATCACCTCGGCCACCTCGGTCGCGGCCAGGGCGGCGGTCGCGGTGTCGAGCGCGAGCGCCAGGGCGAGTCGCTCGTGCGGCACGCCGGGCAGCGCGCCCCGCAGCCGGGTCTTGCCCGTGGCGGGCGGCTTGACCGCCAGCACGACCGCCCATTCCCCACGCACGCGCCTATGGTGCCAGCCGCACTGGCTGGCCCTCCGCGCCCCCGAGCAGGCATGATTTCGCTGCGGGCCGCGCGGGCGGGCGCGCTGCGCGGCGACGAGGAGGCAGGGTGGCACGGCGGAGGCTGGGGTTCTGGCGACGGCTGGTGGTCATGCTGGTCAAGCCGGTGCTGACCGGGTGGACCAGGCGCACGTGGACCGGCATGGAGCACATCCCGGCGACCGGTGGCGCGATCATCGTGGCCAACCACCTGTCGCACGCCGACCCGGTGGTCATCGGGCACTACCTCTACGACGCCGGCCGCTGGCCGAGCTTCCTGGCCAAGGCCAGCGTCTTCCGGGTGCCGGTCGTCGGCTACATCATCAGCCGCTGCCAGCAGATCCCCGTCGAGCGCGGCTCGGTGGACGCGGCGCGCTCGTTGGACACGCTGGTCACGGCCGTCAAGGATGGCAGCAGCGTGATCATCTACCCCGAGGGCACCACGACCAAGGAGCCCGCGCTGTGGCCGATGCGGGGCAAGACCGGCGCCGCCCGGTTGGCCCTGATCACCGGCGCGCCGGTCATCCCGGTCGTGATGGACGGCCCGCAGGCGATGTTCGACCCCCGTACCGGAAAGGTCGGTGTCAAGGCGCGGATCCCGGTGCGGGTGCACGCGGGCCCGGCGATCGACCTCACGCGGTGGGCGGGCGCGGCGCCGACACGGCACACGCTGGACTCGATGACCGAGGCGATCATGCTGCACCTGCGCGACATGCTGGCCGAGATGCGCGGCGTGACCGACCCGCCGCCGCTCTGGGCACCGCCGCGGCAGCGCAAGGAGACCCCGGCCGCGGGTGAGCCGGTCGTGCCGAACGGGGACCAGGCATGAGTCATGTGGCGGTGCTCGGTGCCGGGTCGTGGGGCACGGCGTTCGCCAAGGTGCTCGGCGACGCCGGCCGCGAGGTGACCATCTGGTCGCGGCGCGAGTCGGTCGCGCGGGCCATCCGGGAGACGCGGTGCAACCCCGACTACTTCCCGGACGTACGCCTGCCGGAGCGGGTGACCGCGACCGCGGACGCCGACGCGGCGATCGCCGGAGCCGAGATCGTCGTGCTCGCGGTGCCGTCGCAGACGCTGCGCGGCAACCTCGCCGACTGGCGCGAGTCGCTCGACTCCGACGCCACGCTGGTGTCGCTGATGAAGGGCATCGAGCTCGGCACCACCAAGCGGATGAGCGAGGTGGTGATCGAGGCGGCCAACGTGCCGGCCGACCGCGTCGTGGTCGTCTCCGGCCCCAACCTGGCCCCGGAGATCGCCCTCGGGCAGCCGGCCGCGACCGTGGCCGCGGGCAGCGACCTGCGCCGGGCGACGCTGGTGCAGGACGCCATCACGACGCCGTACATGCGGCCGTACACCAACGACGACGTGGTCGGGGCCGAGCTGGGCGGGGCCGTCAAGAACGTGATCGCGCTCGCCTACGGCATCGCCGAGGCGATGGGGCTCGGTGACAACATCAAGGCCACGCTGATCACCCGCGGCCTGGCCGAGACGGCCCGGCTGGGCGTCGCGCTCGGCGCCGACCCGCTGACCTTCGCGGGCCTGTCCGGCCTCGGCGACCTGGTCGGCACCTGCCACTCGCGGTTCTCCCGCAACCGGACGTTCGGCGAGCGGCTCGGCCGCGGCGAGACGCTCGAGCAGGCGCAGGCCGCCGTCGGGCAGACCGCCGAGGGCGTCAAGAGCTGCCTTGCGATCCGCGACCTCGCCCGCAAGAACGACGTGGAGATGCCGATCACCGAGCAGGTGGAGCGGGTCTGCCACGAGGGCGCCGACCCGCGCGAGGCGCTGACGATCCTGATGACCCGCACCACGAAAGCCGAGTGAATTGACCGAGTACGGCGACGGCACGCGGTCCGCGCACGCGGGACTGCCGCCGGCGGTCCCGGGGGAGCCCTTCCTGCCGGGGCCGGTGTTCGCGGCCCCCTACCACCTCGACCCGGCGGTCGGCCCGGCCGCGTCGCCCAACGGCTACGGGCGGCCGGACAACCAGACCCGGCGGCTGCTGGAGGCCGCGATCGGATCGCTGGAGGGTGGTTCCACGCTCGCCTTCGCCAGCGGGCAGGCGGCGGTGACCGCGGTGCTGCTGTCGACCCTGCGCCCCGGCGACACCGTGGTGCTGCCGGCCGACGGCTACTACCCGGTGCGCGGCTTCGCGACCTCGACCCTGGCGGAGCTGGGCGTCACGGCGGTCTTCGCGCCGACGGCCGGGCCGGCGCCCGACTACACCGGTGTGCGGCTGGTGCTGCTGGAGACGCCGGCCAACCCAGGTCTCGACGTCTGCGACGTGGCCGCGCTCGCCGCCCGGGCGCGGGCGGCCGGGGCGTTGCTCGCCGTCGACAACACCGCCGCCACGCCGTTGGGGCAGCGGCCGCTCGACCTCGGCGCCGACATCGCGCTGGCGTCCGGCACGAAAGCCCTCACGGGCCACTCCGACCTGCTTCTCGGGTACGTGGCGACGCGTTCGCCGGAGCTGCTGGCGTCGCTGACCTCGTGGCGGGCCACGACGGGCTCGATTCCGGGCGCGTTCGACGCCTGGCTCGCCCACCGCTCGCTGTTCACCCTCGACCTGCGGCTGGCCAGGCAGTCGGCCAACGCGGCCGCGGTGGTCGCGGCGCTCGCGGAGCGGCCCGACGTGACCGGGCTGCGCTGGCCCGGCCGGCCCGGCGACCCGGCCTTCGAGGTGGCGTCCAGGCAGATGCGCCGGATCCCGGGCGTCGTCGGTTTCGACCTCGGATCGGCTTCGCGAGTGGCCCGGTTCCTGGCCGCCTCCCGGCTGGTCGCGGCGGCGACGTCGTTCGGCGGCGTGCACACCAGTGCCGACCGGCGGGAGCAGTGGGGCGACGACACCGCGCCGGGCTTCGTGCGGCTGTCCTGCGGCATCGAGGACGCGGCCGACCTGGTCGCCGACATCACCGCGGCGTTGGACGCCGCCGCCTGATCGTCGCCGGGGCCGGCGTCGTCCGTTTGAGGTGGTAGCGGTGCAGCTCGCTGGTGCCCTCCAGGCTCGGGTTCTCGCTCACCGAGACGAGCTCCCAACCCTGGCCGCCGGCCCGGTTGAGGTGGGCCAGCGCGGTCTCGCCGAACGGCGTGACGTCGAGCATCGAGCCGTCCGGCCCGTACCAGTGGAACGTGACCTCCCAGCCGGCCGCGTCGACCCGCGCCATGCGCCGGCGGACGAGCAAGGCGTACTCCCATTTCGCCATGCGCGGGGAGATTCCCCGCCGGGGCACGCGGAAAACGGCGCGTACGCTGCGTGATCGGTGGACCAGCCTGCCTCACGCGCCACGGCAGAGTAGGGTCCTGACCTGTGACGAAGCCTAGGAAGATCCGCGTCGCGGTCGTGTTCGGCGGCCGCAGCACCGAGCACGCCATTTCGGCGGTCAGTGCCGGGAGCATCCTGCGGGTGCTGGACCCCGACCAGTACGAGGTGATCCCGGTGGGCATCACCCGCGAAGGTCAGTGGGTGCTCACCGACGGTGACCCTGGCGCGCTGGCGATCGAGGGTGCGCGGCTTCCGGAGATCACCGCGAGCGCCGGCACCGCGGTGGTGCTGCCCGGCGACCCGACGTCACGCGGGCTGATGGTGGTCGAGCCGTCGGCGGGCCTCGGCGCGCTGGGCGGCGTCGACGTGGTCTTCCCGGCGCTGCACGGCGCCTACGGCGAGGACGGCACCATTCAGGGGCTGCTGGAGATGGCCGACATTCCTTATGTGGGCGCCAACGTGTTCGCCAGCGCCGCCGCGATGGACAAGGAGTTCACCAAGAAGCTCGCGGCGGCGGAGGGCATCCCGGTCGGGCCCTACGCGGTCCTGCGCAACGGCCAGTCGTTGAGCGAGGCCGAGAAGGAGCGCCTGGGGCTGCCGGTGTTCGTGAAGCCGTCGCGGGCCGGTTCGTCGTACGGGATCACCCGGATCACCGACTGGGCCGACCTCGACGCCGCCGTCGCGACCGCCCGGCAGATCGACCCGAAGGTGCTCGTCGAGGCGGCGATCGTGGGCCGCGAGGTCGAGTGCGGGGTGCTCGAGGCCGAGGCCGGGGGCAGCGCGGAGGCTTCGCTGCTGGCCGAGATCCGGGTGACGGGCGAGGGCCACGAGTTCTACGACTTCGAGGCCAAGTATCTGGGCGAGGACTGCGAGTACGACATTCCCGCGCGGCTGCCGGAGGGTGTGGCGCGGACGGTGCAGGACTATGCGGTGCGCACGTTCAACGCGATCGACTGCGCGGGCCTGGCCCGCGTCGACTTCTTCGTCACCGACGACAACCAGGTGCTGCTCAACGAGATCAACACAATGCCGGGCTTCACGGCGACGTCGATGTTCCCGCGGATGTGGGCGGCCAGCGGGCTCGAATACCCGAAGCTGGTCGACCGCCTGATCCGCACGGCCCTGCGCCGCGGCACGGGCCTGCACTAGGTCCCTGTTGGTCAGACCGCCGTGAAGTAGCGGCGGAGACGGGCGGCGAGCGCGGCCACTTCGGCCTCGCCGCCGCGCGGCGCACCGGGCCAGTAGGCACTGTCGTGCCACGGAGTCTCGTCCGGCATGCCCCGGTGGCGGGGGAAGACGTGCTGGTGGAAATGCGGGATGCCGCGCCCGATGACGGCGGAGAACACGTGCTCGGGGTCAAGCTCGGCCCGAACGGCGATGGCGGCACGCCGCACAGCCGACCCGACGGCGGCGGCCTCGACATCGGTAAGATCATCGAGGTACGGCACGTGCCGCAAGGTCTCGACGAACAAGTATCCGAGGACGACGCCGCCCTCCCCCTGCGACCCATGCGAAACGGCGACGAGATCGTCACGCCAGATCTCCGGACCGACCAGGGGCCCTTCACCACGATGCTTGGCACAGATGAGACAGTCATCCATGCTGCGGCAGTCTAGGGTCTCTCGACCGGCCCCGCCCGCCCCGCAAATGCGCCGAAGGCCGCAGCCCCGCAGTGGCTTCATCGCGGGGTCGCGCGGCGGGGATGCCGCTCCGCGGCGGCTTGGTTCGTTGGCTGCGGGGAAGACTTGGGCGCGCTTGGCCCTTGGTCGGCGCTTCGGTCCACTCGCGGCTCGCGGCTCGCGGTGAATCTGGTGTCGCCTTACGGCGGACCGATTCCTAGGTTGCCGGGGTGGTGCGGCTGGTCCGGCTCTCAGCCGGCGCCTGCTTCCTCCGCGGCCCCACTGCCGATCGCGATATCCGGGTGTCGGGGGCGGGCTGGTTTCCTCGGTTGCCGCGGAGCCGGGATTGACTCCTAGTCGGCGCCTGCATTCGCGGCGCCCTGCTGCTGGCCTGCTGCGGACTCGAATGTTGCGTGCGGCGACAGAGAGTCCGCTTCAGCGACGCGACCCTGAGTTCCGGCGTACTTGGGCGCCGCGGTGGCGTGGCCCCGTGGCGTTCGCCTTGGCGGCGGTGTTGGACGCCTTTGGGCATGCTCTTTGGGTCGGCGCCTCCTCGTCGCGGGGGCCCATCGCGGGTTGCGCTGGGCCCGGCGGCCCCTGCGGTCACGCGACCCTGTCGTGGCGCATCCGAGTGGCGTTGGGCGAGGCTCTAATCCGCCGGTTGCTCTCCATGCGACGGCGTGTGGCCAGGTTGCGGTGGACTTGGACGCCGCCTTGCGACCGCGTGCGCCTGGGTTGCCGTGGACCTGGACGCTGTTGCGGTGCGGTCACCCGGCCGCGCGGCCGGCGCTAACCAACCCCGTGGGTCAGCCCTTCTCCAGGTATTCCGCGCGTTCCTCGTCGACCAGCAGGGCGATCGACCGCGCCAGCGCCGAGTGCGCGGTCAGGTTCGGGTCCGCGGTCACCAGGTCGATGGCCTCCTGGCGGGCCTCGCCGATCAGTTTCTCGTCCTTCAGCAACGAGAGCAGCCGTAGGTGGGAGCGGCGGCCTGACTGCGTCGCGCCCAGGACGTCGCCCTCGCGGCGCTGTTCCAGGTCCAGTTCCGCGAGCTTGAACCCGTCCGTTGTGGAGGCGACCGCGTCCAGGCGTTCGCGGGCCGGGGAGCCTTCGGGTGCCTCCGTGACCAGCAGGCAGAGGCCCGCGGCGGAGCCCCGGCCCACGCGGCCGCGGAGTTGGTGCAGTTGGGAGACGCCGAAGCGGTCGGCGTCCAGCACGATCATCACGGTCGCGTTGGGGACGTCGACGCCTACCTCGACCACCGTGGTGGCGACCAGGACATCCAAATCTCCGGCCGCGAAGGAGCGCATCACCGCGTCCTTCTCGTCGGCCGGCAAGCGGCCGTGCAGCACGCCGATGCGGAGGCCGTGCAGTGGGCCCTCGGCGAGCAGCGGTGCCACCTCGGTCACCGCGAGCGGGGGGCGGCGGGCCGTGCCGTCGTCGTCGGGTGGTGGCTGGTCGTCGGTGTCGGAGGCGGTGCCGTCGCCGATGCGTGGACAGACCACGTAGGCCTGATGACCCGCCTCGACCTCCTCGCGTAGCCGGCGCCACGCGCGGTCGAGGAAGGCCGGCTTGTCGGCCGCCGGCACCACGTGCGAGGCGATCGGCGACCGGCCGCTCGGCAACTGGGAGAGCGTCGACACCTCGAGGTCGCCGTAGACGGTCATGGCCACCGTGCGCGGGATCGGGGTCGCGGTCATCACCAGCGTGTGCGGTGGCTGGTCGGCCTTGGCCCGCAGCGCGTCGCGCTGCTCGACGCCGAAGCGGTGCTGCTCGTCGACGACGACCAGGCCGAGGTCGTTGAACTCGACGCCCTCGTAGAGGAGGGCGTGGGTGCCGATCACGATGCCCGCGGTGCCGGAGGACACCTCGGCGGCCGCCGCCCGGCGCGCGGCGGCGCCCAGCGACCCGGTGACCAGGGCGACGCGGGTGCCCGCCGGATCGCCGTCGAGCTCGCCGGCCCGGCCGAGCGGGCCCAGCAGCGCCGAGATGCCCCGGTGGTGCTGGGCCGCCAGCACCTCGGTCGGTGCCAGCAGGGTGGCCTGCCCGCCCGCGTCGACGACCTGCAGCATGGCCCGCAGCGCGCAGACCGTCTTGCCGGAACCCACCTCGCCCTGCAGCAGCCGGTGCATCGGGTGCGTGGTGGCCAGGTCGGCGGCGATCTCGGTGCCGACCCGGCGCTGGCCCTCGGTCAGCTCGTAGGGCAGCCGGCTGTCGAACGTGGACAGCAGCCCGTCGGGGTCGGCCGGACGGGGCCGGGCCGGCAGCGCCGTCGCCCGCATCTTGCGCTGGACCAGGGTGAGCTGCACCGCGAACGCCTCGTCCCACTTGAGCCGGCGGCGCGCCCGCTCGAGGTCTTCGCGGGAGCCGGGCCGGTGGATCTCGCGCAGCGCGGTGTCGAGCGGCACCAGATTGCGACCGGCCCGGACGGTGGCCGGCAGCGGATCGTCGACCGGGGCCAGGGTGTCGAGCACGACCCGGACGCAGCGGGCGATCGTCCAGGTCGGCACCGCGCCGGCCGCCGGGTAGACCGGGATCAGCGCGCCGGCGAACTCCTCGATCTCCTCGGAGGCCTCGCCCTCGTCGCCCAGCAGCACGTAGTCGGGGCCGTTGAGCTGCCGCTTGCCGCGGAACTCGGTGACCTTGCCGGCGAACAGGCCCCACCGCCCCGGCCGCAGGTCGCGCTCGCGCCAGGCCTGGTTGAAGAACGTCAGCGTGAGCAGGCCGCCGGTGCCGTCCTCGACCAGCACCTCGAGCAGCTTGCCGCTGCGCTGCCGCATCGGTCGTGTGGTGGCCCGGCGCACCTGGCCGAGCACCGTCACGTCCTCGCCGACCGAGAGCGAGCGGATGTCGGTGTGCTCGCCGCGCTCGTCGTAGCGGCGCGGGAAGTGATAGACGAGCTCGCCGACGGTACGGAGGTCGAGGTGCTTGTCGAGGGCCTTGGCGGTCTTGTCGCCGAGCACCTTCTTGAGCGGCTCGTCCAGTGTGGTCATTCGACACCGACCAGGAGCGGGTAGTGCGGGTGGCCGCCGGCGTAGGCGTGCACCTCGACGAACGGCCAGTGCGCGGCGGCGTGGGCGGTCAACGCCTCGGCCAGCCCGGGCGGGGCGTCGGCGCCGGTGACCAGGGTGACCAACTCGCCACCGCCGCCGAGGAGCCGGTCGAGCAGGTCCCGGCCGGTGCCGACCAGGTCGGTGCCGATCAGGTGCACCTCGCCGTCGACCAGCCCGAGCACGTCGCCGCGGCGGCACGGGCCGGCCATGGTCAGCGCGTCGCGGCTGGCGAAGCAGACCTCCGCGTAGCGACAGGCGCCCGCCGCCTCGGCCATCGCGATGACGTCGTCGTCGAACGCGCGGGCCGGGTCGCGCACGGCCAGCGCGGCCAGCGCCTGCACGGGGGAGCGGGTCGGCACCACGCGGACGGCCGCCGTCGCCTCGCGGGCCGCCGCGGCGGCCACCGGCTGCGTGTTGGGGTCGTTGGGGAGCACCACGACGTGCGCGGCGCGGGTGGCGGTGATCGCCGCGAGCAGCTCGCCGGTGGACGGGTTGGCGGCGACCACCACGGCGCCCTCGGCCTCGAACAGCGCGGCCATCCCGGTGCCGGCGGCCACCACGACCACCGCCCGGTCGGGACCGTCGCCGGCGAGCTGGTCGTCGAACCGGGTCACGGCGATGCGGTGCGGGCGGCCGGCCTCGACACCGGCCTCGATCGCCGCGCCGGCGTCGTTGACGTGGACGTGGACGTTCCAGGTGGAGTCGTCGCCCTCGCCGGTGCCGACGACGACCAGCGAGTCGCCCAGCTCGGCGAGCCGGGCGCGGAGCTTCTCGACCGCCGGCTCGGGGGCGTCGAGCAGGAACTGCACCTCGTAGGCGAACTCGGCGGAGCCGCTCTCGCGCGCGGCGACCAGCGGCCGGCGGGTGCGGGGCGCCGCCACGATCCGGGGCTCGGGCAACCGCTCGCCGGTCACCACCTCGACCAGGGCGTCGAGCAGCACGCACAGCCCACGGCCACCGGCGTCGACCACACCGGCCCGGGCCAGCGCGGGCAGCTGCTCCGGCGTGCGGGCCAGCGCCTCGGCGGCGGCACCGGCGGCGGCCCGCACGACCTCGGCCAACGGGCCCGGAGCGTGCTCGGCCGCGGTGGCGGCGGCCGCGGCGACCGACAGCACCGTGCCCTCGACGGGCTCGGCGACCGCGCCGTAGGCCGCGTCGGCGCCCGCGCGCAGCCCGCGGGCCAGCGCCGGACCGTCGAGCACGGGCACCGCCGAGGTCGCGTCGGCCAGCCCGCGCAGCACCTGGGAGACGATCACGCCGGAGTTGCCCCGGGCACCGAGCAGCGCACCGCGGGCCATCAGCCGCAGCACCTGGCCGTGCGGCGTCGGGTCGCCCTCGGCGGACGGGTCGAACACGAGCGCCTCGTGGGCCGAGGTCATCGTGAGCACGAGGTTGGTGCCGGTGTCGCCGTCGGGCACCGGGTAGACGTTGAGCTCGTCGATCTCGCTCTGGTGGCGGCGCAGGCCCGCGAGCGCAGCCGCGCACCAGCGGCGCAGGGCCGTGGCGTCGAGGCTCTCCAACACGCATCCGAGCCTATCGGTTGCCCCCGACAACTCCGGCTCTCCCGGCACGGCGCTCATCGCCGCCCGTTCGGGCGATCAACGCCGGGTTCGGATCGACTGACTAGGCGGTCGCGGTCGCCACCACCCGCAGGCCCTGCTTGTAGTCGACCACCGCCGGCGTCCAGTCGAGCTCGGTGCGCGCCTTCTCGTTGGACACCCGCATCGAGGTGGTCATCGCCGTGTACGCGTAGGGCGCGGCCAACCGCAGCAGCGGCGCCGGCAAGCGGCGCGGTGGCTTCGCGTCGACCAGCGTGGCCATCTCGTCGAGCAGGTCGCCCCAGGTGACCGGGACACCGTCGACGATGTTGTACGCGCTGCCCGGCCGCCCCTTCTCCAGCGCGGCGATAGTGGCCGAGGCGGCGTCGTCCAGGTGGATCATGTTCTGCTCGCCGCCACCGCCCGCGATCACCGGGAACCGCCGCTTGCGTACTGCGTGGATCATCCGTTTTGTCCCCGGATCGTCCCCGTAGAACAGTCCGTACCGCAGTGCGATGCCGTCCAGCCCCTCGGCGTTCGTCGCCTGCGCCTCGGCCTCGTGGAAGGCGTCCATGATCGGGCCGAGCGGGCCGTCGGCCGGCACACCGAACGGGTCGGCCTCGGTCAGCGGCCGGGTGCCGTGCGGGCCGTACCCGTACCCGTACACGATCGACTGGGTCACGAACCGGGTCGCACCCACCTCCCGGGCCGCCTCCAGCAGGTTGGCCGTGCCCTTCGTCCGCAGGTCGTTGGTCTTCTCCATGTCGCCGAACCGCAGCGGCGGCCTGGTCAGCGCGGTGCACTCGTGGATCACGGCGTCGGCCTTCGTCCCGGCCACCGCGCGCAGCAGGCCCTCGCGGTCCAGCACGTCCGCGACCAGGGGTTCCGCGCCGAAGGCCTCGAGCCGCCGGGCGTTGGCCAGCAGCCGGGTCACGCCGATGACCTCGTGGTGGTAGGCCACCAGCCGCTGGATGAGCGGCGTCCCGATGGCGCCGGTGGCGCCGGCCAGCAGTACCCTCATGACGTCCTCCCGTGGTCGACGCCCCGCACCCCCAGTCAACCGTGCCGGCAGCGGCGGCGGGAGGCGATTCGGCGGCTGCGTCGGCCGTCGGGTATTCTCGTCAGGTTGACTGGTCGGCGTCGTCCCTCCGGCAACCCCCAAGGCAATCAATCCCAGGAGTATCCCGTGGCTAGCGTGTGCGACGTCTGTGGCAAGGGGCCGGGCTTCGGCCACAACGTGTCCCACTCGCACCGGCGGACCAACCGCCGCTGGAACCCCAACATCCAGACGGTGCGCACCCCGGCCGGTGGCGGCAACACCCGCAAGATGCAGGTGTGCACCTCGTGCATCAAGGCGGGCAAGGTCACCCGCGCCTGAGGCGCGTCCCCGACCAGATCGTCGAGCCGCCGGGTCCAGGGACCCGGCGGCTTCGCGTGTGCTCCTAGAGCGTGCGGCCGAACGACCGTACGCCCGGCTCGCCCTTGTAGTAGCCGAAGTCCGGGATCCGCTCGTACCCGTTGGCTTCGTAGAACGCGATCGCCTCGGGCTGCTTGTCGCCGGTCTCCAGGATGACCCGCTTGCGCCCCGCCGCCCGGGCCGAGTCCTCGACGGCCTTCAGCACGGCCTTCGCCACGCCTTTGCGGCGCCCGGCCGGGGCCGTCCACATCCGCTTGAGCTCCGCCGCGTCGGCGTCGCCCTCGTTGGTGCGCCAGCCCGCGCAGCCCACCGGCTCGCCGTCGAGGAACGCGACCAGGAACGCCCCGTTCGGCGGGTCGAAGTCGCTCGCGGACAGCGGGGTGTCGTCGCCCGAACTGCCGTAGCGGGCGCCGAGATCGGCCAACAGGTCGGCGACCAGCGCCATGGACTCGGGCGCGGTGAACGGCAACTGCCGGATGTCGAGAGGTTCCACGGACACGACGGTACGGCGGCGACCGGTGGGTAACCGGCCGCCGCCGCTGTGGAGACGATCACGTCCTACCGCTCGCCCACCTGCCGCACCAGCTTGTGGGTCCAGAGGACCTGGTAGCTGACCTTCCCGCCCTCGCCCGACGCCCGCCCGACGGCCAGCCCCGTGGCCGGATCGAAGAGGATCTCGTCGAAACGGCCCTGTTCGGTGCGCCGGAGCCCCCAGACCTTCCGGTCGTCGACCACGGTCTCGCGGGCGGACAGCCCGGACCACCGCTTGATCATCTTGAGCAGGGCAACCCGGACGTCGCCGGTCAGCAGCGGCTCGGAGCTGACCAGCAGCTCGCCGATCTCCTTGGCGAGCAGGCTGTCGGCCGACCGCTTCTGGTTCTCGCCCATCCCGGCGAGCAGCTCGGCCCGCAGCGCGGTCGGGTCGGTCGGCAGGCCGGCCAGCCAGGCCGGGGTCGGCTGCCAGATCGACGGCTTCTCCGGGGGCGACTCCGGGGCCCCGTCGGGTGGCAGGTCGACACCGTTGCGGGTGATCGCCTTGGCGGTCATGCCCTCGGGCGCGAACCAGAGCTCGGTGTCGTCCCGGACCATCTGGCCGGGCTCCTGGTCGACGAGGCCGTGGACGGAGGTCACGCCGGTCATCCGGGTGTAGAGGAACTGGCCGGGCTGGACGGTCTGCGCCGGCGAGTCGGCCACCGCCGTCATCAGCGTGTCGATCGCGGCGGCGACGTCGATCGGCGTGCTCGGCCCGAGGCTGGCCGGCGCGCCCGTCGGGATCGCGCCGCCTCCTGCCTTCGACGGGAGGCTCGGCGACGGGCGGCTCGGGGTGACGCCGCTCGCGGACGGGGACGGGGCCACGCCGACCTCGATCGCCGGGCCAAGGTCGCGCTCGGGCAGCAGCGTGATGCCGCCCGCGGCGACGCCGGCCACCAGCAGGGCGGCCGCGGCCGGCACCCAGCGCCGTCGGCGTGGGGCCGGTGCCGCCTGCTTGCGGGTCATCGCGTGCCAGGTGCGGGCGACCGACTCGTCGGTCGGTTCCGGCAGGCCGGGCGGCAGCTCGCGCACGGCGGCGATATCGGGGTCGGTCACGGCGTCTCTCCTTCGGGGGCGAGGGCGGCGCGGACCTTCGCGCGCGCCCGGTGCAGGGCCGACCGGACCGTCCCGACGGGGATGTCGAGCGCTGTGGCGATCTCCGCGTAGTCGAGCTCCGCCACCGCGAACAGCAGCAGCACCTCGCGCTGCCGCCGGGGGAGCGCGGCCAGCACGCCGGCCAGCTTCCGCACGGTGCGCTGCGCGTCGACGCGGTCGTCCGCCGCGTCGGGCCCGGCCCCGGTGTCGGCCAGCGCCCGCAGTGCCCGGACCTCCGCGCGCCGGTGCCGGCGCAGGAGGTTGGTGGCGATGCCGTAGAGCCAGGGCAGGACCGCACCCCGCCTCGGGTCGTAGCGGGTGCGCTGCTCGTACGCGACGAGGAAGGTCTCGGCCACCACGTCCTCGGCGACCTGCTCGCCCACCCGGCGGGTGCAGTAGCGGAGCAGGTCCCGGCCGTACGACGTGAACATGCCGGCCAGGTCCGCCGGATCGGCCACTGCGTCGGTGGTCGTCGTGGTCATACCCCTACTTGCCACGACGCCCCATCGAGGTTCCCCGCTAACTCGAGAAGTGGTCCCAGCCGATCGGGCCCTTCGGCGGCCTGCCGTCGACCGTGACACCCGTACCCTCGCCGACCCGGCCGATCTCGCGCCACCCCTCGGGGAGCGTGCGGTCGGGCGGGAACGTCGCCGCCAGGGCGTGGTCGTCGCCACCGCCGAGCACCCAGTGGTACGGGTCGACGCCGAGCGCCTGCGCCGCGTCCCGCATCTGCGGCGGCACCTCGAACGCCGCCCGGTCGACGTCGATCGCCACCTTGCTCGCCTGGGCGATGTGCCCGAGGTCCTGCAGCAGCCCGTCGGAGACGTCGAGCATCGCGGTGGCCCCGGCCCGGGCCGCCGCCGGTCCGGCCGCGTAGGGCACCCGCGGCCGCCGGTACGCGTCGACGAGCAGCACCGGGGTACGGAAGCCGCGGCTCAGCACCGTGTAGCCGGCCGCCGCGTAGCCCACCCGGCCGCAGAGCGCCACGACGTCGCCGGCCCGCGCCCCACCCCGGGTGACGGGGTTGCGCCCGCCCAGGTCGCCCAGGGCGGTCACGGCGATCGTCAGCGTCGGGCTGCCGGCCATGTCACCGCCGACCACGGCCGCGCCGACCGTTGCCGCCTCGGCGGCCAGCCCGTCGGCCAGGTCCTCCGCCCAGCGGGCGTCCAGCCCCGGCGGCGCGCAGAGGGCCACCAGCAGGGCCGTCGGGGTGGCGCCCATCGCGGCGATGTCGGCCAGGTTGGCGGCCGCCGCCCGGTGCCCGATCTCGACGCCGCTGGCCCAGTCGCGCCGGAAGTGGCGCCCCTCGACCAGTGCGTCGGTCGACGCCACCACCCGGCTGTCGGGCGCGGCGACGATCGCGGCGTCGTCGCCGGGGCCCAGCAGCGTGCCGGGCCCGGGCTGCAGCCGGGCGGTCACCCGGGCGATCAGCCCGAACTCTCCCGTGCGGGCCACACTCACCAGAACCTCCGGGGTCGGTACCTGCTCCGTTGCGGTAGTTTCACTTCTCGTGCCGTTGGCGGCGATTGGAGACGGGTCGTGGTCCAGGCGTACATCCTCATCCAGACCGAGGTCGGAAAGGCGCGTGACGTGGCCGCGTCAATCTCGGATATTCCGGGCGTCGTCCGCGTCGACGCCGTTACCGGACCATACGAGGTGATCGCCTTGACCGAGGCGCACACCCTCGACGAGCTCGGGAAAATGATCGTTTCCCGGGTCCAGCTCGTACCGGGAATCACCCGCACGATCACCTGTTCGGTGGTGCATCTCTGAGTGGAACGCTCGACCCGCCAGGCCGCGATCATCGCGACCGCGGTGGCCATTCCGCTGGCCGTACTCGTGGCACTGGTGTCTTTCCTGAAATTCTCGCCCGACGAGCCGAAGGCGGCGCCGCCCAGCCCGCCCGCGGCCCCGCAGGCGACCACGCCCGTGCCGATGACCGCGGCGAAGCTGTCGCCCCGGGCGGAGACGCTCTGCCGTGCCCTGCTCTCCCAGCTGCCGACGACGGTGCGTGACCGGCCCCAGCGGCCGGTGACCGAGGGCACGGAGCAGAACGCGGCGTACGGCGACCCGGCGATCACGGTGGCCTGTGGCATCCCGGCCCCGAACTTCCCGCCGACCGACCTGGTCAGCCTCTTCGACCGGGTCTGCTGGCACGCCGCCGAGGGCGCCGCGTCGACGGTCCTGACCACGGTCGACCGCGAGGTGCCGATCCAGGTGACGGTGCCGAAGGCATACGAGGCCGCGGCCCAGTGGACGATCGTCTTCTCCAAGCCGATCATCGAGACGGTCCCGAAGATGGCGACGCCACCCTCGGGCTGCGCGGGCTCGGTCTGAGCCGTCAGTCGGCGCGCAGGGCCTCGCCGGCGATCTCGATGTGCACGGTCTTGCCGACCAGGACGCCGCCGCTCTCCAGCGCGACGTTCCAGAGCAGGCCGTAGTCCTCGCGCTCGATCGCGGCGCTCGCGCTGAAGCCGAAGATGTCCTTGCCGTACGGGTCGCGGCGGACGCCGCCCCACTCGACCTGCAGGTCGACGACGCGCGTCACGTCGCGGACCGTGAGCTGCCCGTGCAGCGTGAACCGGACCGGCCCGGGCGGCGCCTCGGGCGCGCTGGGCCGGCGGTTGAGCCCGTGGTTGCGCAGCTTGGCCCAGAGGAAGATCGGGTCGTCGGAGCCCTTCCAGGTCACGCCGGTGCTGCGGTAGCGCATCAGCGGGAAGCGCTCGACGTCGAGGAAGTCGGGACTGCGCAGGTGGGTGTCGCGGTCCGGGTTGTGCGTCGTCAGGCTGCCCGTCTGGATGATGGCGGTGACCGACGACGCCAACGGGTCCTCGGCGACGACGATCTGCGCGCTGGCTTCCTGGAACTCGCCCCGGACCGGGCTGACCATCATGTGCCGCGCCAGGAAGCCCACCCGCTTGTGGGCCTGGTCCAGGTTGTAGACACCGGCCGCGGGGATGGTCATGCCCTCCCACGTCCGAGTGGCGAATGTGGACACGGTTGACTCGCTCCCCCCGATCGACCCGATCAGCATAAGGACGCCCTGCTGCCCGCCGGGGTTCGCTGACGGCAAGGTGTCACTCGACACAAAGAAAGCGCGCCACCCCCTCGCGAAAGGGGATGGCGCGCTTTCTTTTGTCAGTCGGTCAGCCTCAGGCGGTGAAGCGAAGGCGACGACGACGGGCGAAGAAGAACACCGCGGCACCGACGACCAGCAGGCCACCCGCACCACCGGCGATCGCACCGGCGTTGGAGCCGGTCACCGGAAGGGTCGGGGTGTCCTCGTCGCATTCCTTCGGCTTCTCGGCGTCGTAGTCGATGACCTGGTCCTCAGCGCCCTCGGAGCTGACGGTCACCTTGAGGCCGTCCTTGCCCTCGAACACGACCGGCTCCATCTCGGTGCCGGGCTTGAGGGTGCGGGTGACCGCCTCGCCCTCGTTCGGGGTGAAGGTGACCTTGACCTCGACACCGTCGGCCGGGTTCTCGCCACGGAAGGTCAGCGAGTCACAGGTGGCCTCGTAGGTGCCCTCCGGCACGCCACAGTTGCCCGGGTCCTTCCAGGAGAACTTCTCCGACCAGTCCTTCGTGCCCTTCTCGGTCACGGTGACGTTGCCGGCCTCGGCCTTCGGGATGGTGACGGTCACCGGCTCGCCGTCCTTGGCGATCGTGACCTCCTTCTCGAAGCCCTTGTCGCCCTTGACCACGAAGGTGGCCGCCTTGGTGGCGTCCGCCTTGTTGCTCAGCGTGATGACCAGGTTCTCGCAGTCCGAGTTGGCCTCGGCGTGCGGCTTCGGCATGTCCGGCTTGCAGTCACCGGAGAGCTTCAGCGTCTGGCCGCGCCAGTCCGTCTCCTTGTAGCCGTTGTTCCACTTGGCCTTCACCTGGAGGCGAAGCTGCGTGGTGTTGCCGGCGTACCGGATCTCGCCCGACTTCAGCGCCTCGTTCGTGGCGTGCGGGAAGTCCTCGGTCACCGCGATGTTCGGGACCTGGACCTCGGTGACCTGCTCGCCGACCCACTGGCGGGCGATGACCTCGTAGAACTTGTAGTGGTCAGCCTGCGGCGGCGCGTCGGAGGTGACGGTCCAGTTGACGACGTATTCACCGGTGTTGGTGTCGCACTCGGCCGCCCCGACGACGGTGCTGTGGTGGGCACTCGCCGGCGAGCCGCCGATGACGACCGCCGCGGCGAGGCCGAGGAATGCGGCCCCGGCGACGGCGAGCGGTCGCCGTAGCGCGGATGGGATTCGGAACACGCGTACTCCTGACAGAAAGGGGCGTTCAGGGCACGGCCAAGGCGCCCATCACCACTGTCGACATAGGCCGGTCGTGGGATGGTCAGGCCTCGCCACGTTTTGCGTGTCAGCTGGACGGCAGCTGGCACAGGCGGAGACCTTAGCGGCTCCTGAACCGGACACGCCGCTATCAGCAAAACCTAAGAATGGTGATATCGATTTGAGACCGTTGATATACGGCTGGTCACGCACCAATGCCCGTTAGTCGCGGCGCGCGGAACCCGGAAATGGCCAACAGGTAGCGTGCAGCCTTATGGGAAGGCAGCAGTCATGACCCGCATCGTCGCGGGGACTCTCGGCGGTCGCCGGCTGGCGGCGCCGCCGGGCGCGGGCACCCGACCGACCTCCGATCGGGTACGCGAGGCGCTGTTCAGCAGCGTCGAGTCGATGGTGGACCTGGACGGCGCCCGTTTCGCCGACCTATACGCGGGTTCGGGCGCGGTCGGCCTCGAGGCGCTGTCCCGCGGCGCCGCGCACGTGCTGCTCGTCGAGTCCGACGCCCGCGCGGCCCGCACCATCCGGGCGAACCTGGCGACACTGGACGCCGCGCCGGCCGCCCGCCTGGTCACCGACCGGGTCGCCGCGGTGCTCGATCGGGGTCCCGACGACGGCCCCTACGACGTCGTGTTCGCCGACCCGCCGTACGCGGTGACCGACGAGGAGATCGCCGCGATGGTGACCGCGCTGGTCGGCGGCGGGTGGCTCGCCGCCGGCGCCGTGCTGGTCGTCGAGCGCTCGTCCCGCGGCGGCCCGCTGCCGCAGGTGGAAGGGGTCACGTCGGTGCGCAGCCGCCGCTACGGCGAGACCACACTTTGGTACGGTCGCCGATCATGAGGCGCGCGGTGTGTCCCGGCTCGTTCGACCCGGTCACGAATGGTCACCTGGACGTCATCGGCCGGGCGAGCCGGCTGTTCGACGAGGTGGTCGTCGGTGTGCTGGTCAACCAGTCGAAGGCGGGGCTGTTCACCGTCGACGAGCGGATCGCCATGCTGCGCGAGTCGACGGGCGGCTACGGCAACGTCCGGATCGAGTCGTTCCAGGGGCTGCTGGTCGACTTCTGCCGCGGCATCGACGCGGCCGTCGTCGTCAAGGGCCTGCGGGCGGTCAGCGACTTCGACTACGAGCTCAAGATGGCACAGATGAACATCGGGCTCGCCGGCGTGGAAACACTCTTCATGCCGACCAACCCGCTCTACTCGTACCTGTCGTCGAGCCTCGTCAAAGAGGTCGCGAAATGGGGCGGCGACGTTTCCCCGCACGTACCCGACCATGTGCTGGCCGCCCTGCGCGACCGGCTCGCGGTCGACCGGGCGGTCTGACCTTCCCGACGATCGGATCGTCGTGGTTCTATACCGGGTGCGTGGAGCGGGTCAGCCGGGGCACTTACGCCGTTAGGCTGGGCGACGCGCCGAACCGGATTGGCCGGGGTGCTCGCCTCCGAGCCGCATCATGGACGGAGCAGCCGACCGGCGGCCGGCAGACGATGACAGGAGAGTGCGGTGGATCCGTTCGAGCAGATCGACGAGATCATCGCGATGGTGGAACACGCGCGCGCGGTCCCCATGTCGCGCAACAGCGCCATGGTCGAACGCGGTCCCATGATCGCGAAGCTCGACGAGCTCCGCGCCGACCTGCCCAGCGAGCTGCGGCGGGCCGCGGCGCTGCTGGACGAGCGCGACAAGATCATGGAGGCCGGCAAGCGCGAGGCCGACCGGATCATCAGCGAGGGTGAGGCCGAGCACGCCCGGCTGGTCTCGGTCAACGAGATCACCGTCAGCGCCGAGCACGAGGGCGCGCGGATCATCTCCGAGGCCCGCGCCGAGGCGCAGCGGCTGCGGGAAGAGGTCGACGACTACGTCGACACGGCGCTCGCCAACTTCGAGCAGTTCCTCACCCGCGCGCTAGCCTCGATCGAGCGGGGGCGCGACAAGATGCACGCCCTGCGCGAGATCGGGTCGTTCGTCGGAGAAGAAGCCGAGCGTCCCCTTCCGTTCTGAGCGTCCCGTCGTTCTGACCGGCTGCCAGGCCTGGGGCCAGGGCCGATTAGGGGTCCCGACCGTCCCTCGGGTAACCTGGCATGTCGGCCTCGACAGGCCGGAGTCTGACTATGCCAAAAAACACGCAGACCAACCTCGACCCGCGGTCGCCGCTGGTTCTCGACACCCGAGAGCTGCCGCGCCGCCCTGGTGCCATGCGCACGGTCGACCGCGTCGTCAAGGCACCGGCGGACCTCGGCCTGGAGTTGATCGGCGTGCCGGAAGGTGCCGACCTGCGTCTCGATCTGCGGCTCGAGTCGGTGTCCGAGGGCGTGCTCGTCTCCGGGACGGTCGACGTCCCGGTCTCCGGCGAGTGCGGCCGCTGCCTGCGCCCGATCGACGACTCGGTGGTCGTCAACATCCAGGAGCTGTACGCCTACGAGCACAGCACCACGGACGAGACGACCGACGAGGACGAGATCGGCCGGCTGCAGGGCGATCTGATCGACCTGGAGCCGGCGGTGCGGGACGCGGTGGTGCTGGAGCTGCCGACCAACCCGGTGTGCCGTGCCGACTGCCCTGGGCTGTGCCCCGACTGCGGGGGACTGCTCGACGACCTGCCCGCCGACCACAATCACGAGCAGGTCGACCCGCGCTGGGCGGCGCTGTCGCAACTCAACCCTGAAGGAGACTGACCCGTGGCCGTTCCCAAGCGTCGGATGTCGCGGAGCAACACCCGGTCCCGCCGGGCGCAGTGGAAGACCTCGGCGGTCGCGACCGTGGCCTGCCCGCAGTGCAAGTCGCCGAAGCTGCCGCACGCCGCGTGCAGCGTCTGCGGCACCTACAACGGCCGTCAGGTCATCGAGGTCTGACCTCGGCGTGACGCACCCGACCCTCGGTCGGGCAGCGTCGACGCCCGGCGTGCCGGTTCCACGATCCGGGGAACCGGCAGCCGTGCGGATCGCCGTCGACCTCCTCGGCGGGGACGGAGCTCCCGCCGTCGTGGTTGACGGCGCTCTGCGGGCGTTGCGCGCTGACCCCGACCTGCGCCTCCTACTCGTCGGCCCCTCCGAGGTGGCCGGCGACGTCATCGGTGCCCTCCCGCCCGCCGACCGCCACCGCGCGTCGGTGCGGCCGCTGCGTGGTGCCGTCGGCATGGCCGACCCGCCGCAGCGCGGGGTGCGCTCCGACACCACCGTCCGTGGGGCCGCCCTGGCCGTCGCCGAGGGCGCGGCCGACGCGCTGGTCTCCGCCGGCGCCACGGGCGCCATCGTCACCGCCGCCGTGCTCAGCCTGGGCCGCTGGCCCGGCATCCGGCGGCCGGCCCTGGTCGCCACCATCCCCGCCATCGGCGGGCCGGTGGCGCTGCTCGACGTCGGCGGCTCGCTCGAGGCCCGCCCGATCACGCTGGCCGGCCACGCCCTGCTCGGCGCCGCCTACGCCGACGTCGTGCACGAGATCCCGCGGCCCCGCGTGGGGCTGCTCTCCGTGGGCCACGAGACCGGCAAGGGCGACCGCGCCCGCCGGACGACCGACCCCATGCTCGCCGGCCTGAAGCTCGGCGGCGACGCGCACTACGTCGGCCTCGTCGAGGGCTACGACGTCTCGTCCGGCGAGCGGGCCGACGTCGTCGTCACCGACGGCTTCACCGGCAACATCCTTCTCAAGGGCATCGAAGGCGCGTACGCGCTGGCCGGGGGACCGCCGCCGGGCGGCGCCGCGCCGCGGGCCGCCGCCCTGCTCGGCGTCGCCGGCACCGTCGTGGTCTGCCACGGCGGCGCGACCGCCGACGACCTGGCGTCGGGCCTCGCGCTCGCCGCCGACCTGTACCGAACCCGCGCGATCGCCCGTATCGCGACGGCGCTGGCCGACCTGATCGAGGTGACCACATGACCAACGACAAGCGCAGGCGACCACCGGTGGCCCATCTGGAGTCCGCCTTCGGCGTGGCCTTCGACGTCGACCTGCTGGAGCGGGCGCTGACCCACCGGTCGTACGCGTACGAGAACGGCGGCCTGCCGACCAACGAGCGACTCGAGTTCCTCGGCGACTCCGTACTCGGCGTGGTGATCACGACCGCGCTCTTCAACAACCACCCGGACCTGCCCGAGGGCCAACTCGCCAAGCTGCGGGCCAGCGTGGTCAACATGCGCGCGCTGGCGGAGGTGGCCCGCGGCCTCGGCCCCGACGGGCTCGGGCCTTACCTCCTGCTCGGCAAGGGCGAGGAGACCACCGGCGGGCGCGACAAGAACAGCATCCTGGCCGACACGCTGGAGGCGCTGCTCGGCGCGATCTACCTCCAGTACGGCCTGGACACGGCGGCCGTGGTGATCCACCGGCTGTTCGACCCGCTGATGGCGGAGTCCGCCGGCCGCGGCGCGGCGCTGGACTGGAAGACCAGCCTCCAGGAGCTGACCGCGACCCTGAGCCTCGGCGTCCCCGAGTACCGCATCGACGAGGCCGGCCCCGACCACGCCAAGACCTTCACCGCCTGGGTCGTGGTGGCCGGCAACCGCTACGGCGGCGCCGACGGCCGCAGCAAGAAGGAGGCGGAGCAGCGGGCCGCCGAGACCGCCTGGCGGGAGCTGTCGGACCGGGCCGCCGAGAAGGTGGCCGCGCCGAGCGCCGCCGAATAGGTTTACGCGGTGCCCGAGCTACCCGAGGTCGAAACCGTCCGCACCGGCCTGGTGAAGCACGTCGCCGGCCGGCGGATCGCGGCGGTCGAGGTGCGGCATCCGCGTGCCGTCCGCCGCCACCTGCCCGGCCCGCTCGACTTCGCCGGGCGGCTCACCGACCGGCGGGTCGTCGACGTCCGCCGCCGCGGCAAATACCTGTGGCTGCCGCTGGACAGCGGCGACGCGATCGTCGGCCACCTCGGCATGTCGGGCCAGATGCTGCTGCAGCCGGCGGACGCCCCCGACGAGATCCACCTGCGCATCCGGTTCCGGTTCGCGGACGGCGACCCCGAGTTGCGCTTCGTCGACCAGCGCACGTTCGGCGGCCTGGCGGTCTCCCCGGGCGGCGCCGACCTGCCGGCCGAGATCGCGCACATCGCCCGCGACCCGATCGACCCCGAGTTCTCCGACGCGGGTTTCGTCACGGCCCTGCGCCGCCGGCACACCGAGGTGAAGCGGGCGCTGCTCGACCAGACGCTGATCTCCGGCGTCGGCAACATCTACGCCGACGAGGCGCTCTGGCGCGCGTCGCTGCACGGCGCCCGGGCGACGGACCGGTTGACGGGGCCGGCGGCGCTGCGCCTGCTGGGCCACGTCCGCGACGTGCTGGGCGAGGCGATCTCGGCGGGCGGCACGAGCTTCGACGCGCTTTACGTGGACGTCAACGGCCAGAGCGGATACTTCGAGAGGGGCCTGAACGCGTACGGGCGGGAAGGCCAGCCCTGCAACCGCTGCGGCGCCCCGATCCGGCGCGAGGCGTTCATGAACCGCTCGTCGTTCTCGTGCCCGAAGTGCCAGCCCCGGCCGCGGGTGGCGGTTCGCTGACGCGGCCCACCCGGCTTTTCCGACATGTCGGCTTGCGGTAATCGGGGCGACGCGAAGATCAAAAAGGCTGTACGTTCCTGCGGGGCCATCGGGCCCAGAAGGAGCGTGCACGGGGGACATGTCGGCTGACAACCATTCGCCTCCGGCGCCGGCCTGGACGCCGCCGCCGTACGGCCCACCGCACCCACACCCACCCGCCACTCCACCACTCGCGGCCGGGCTGGGGACTGCCCAGCCACCGACCGCGCCGCCGGTTTCCGGTGCTCCCGCGGTCGCTGCCGCTGGTGTTCCCGCACCTGCGCCGGCTTCGGCGGTGCCGGTTTCGGCGTTGCCGGGGTCCGGGGTTCCGTATGGATCGTCGGCCGATCGGTCCTCGGCGCCGCGGGGGCGTCGTGGGCGATGGGTGGCCGGTGCCGTGATCGCGGTGCTGGCCGTGACCGCCGCGGCGCAGGCGGTCTGGGTCGGGCATCTGTCGGGCCGACTCGACGCCGCGGAGCGCACCGTGCGGGCCGACCGTGACCGGCTCGACGCTCTCGACGGCCGCACGCAGGCGCTCGAACAGCGGGCCGGTTCCGCCTTCGACGCGCGGGCGATCGCGGACGCCGCCGTGCCCAGTGTCTTCCGCGTGGCGGCCGGTCCGGCGACGGGCACCGCGTTCGCGGTCGGGAAGCCGGCGGCCGGCGGTGGCACCAACCTCGTCACCAACTTCCACGTCGTCGAGGACGTCCACGACGACGGTGGTCGGCAGGTCTTCCTCGAACGGGAGGGCGCGCGCTGGCCCGCCACGATCGTCAAGGTCGACAAGGCCAACGACCTGGCGCAGCTCACCACAAAGGCGTCGTTCACGGGGCTGGCGACCGCGAGCGGCGGCGTACGCACCGGTGAGCAGATCGCCGTCGTCGGCGCCCCGCTCGGGTTGGCCGACTCGGTGACGACAGGTGTCGTGAGCGCCATGCGGCCGATGGACGACTCACCCGGGCCGCTGATCCAGTTCAGCGCGCCGATCAACCCCGGCAACTCCGGCGGACCAGTGATCAACTCGGCGAAGCAGGTCGTCGGCGTCGCGACCGCCAAGGCGGTCGACGCCGAGGGCATCGGGCTCGCCGTGCCGATCGACGTGGCCTGCCGGCTCTTCCCCGTCTGCTGACGACCCCCCATCAGCGCTCGACCCGGCGGTCGCCGGGCGGAGCGGCACGGGCATTTCCCCAACCCCCCACGGGAACGACCGTTCCCGCGACATCTGGAGCAGAACGATGACCAACCCCGACCCCAACCAGGAGACCACCGCGTTCCCGCCGGCGACGCCCGAGCCGCCGACCGTCCCGTCGGTGACCCCGCCGGCCGCCGCGCCGCAGCCGGCATCCCCGTACACGGCACCGGCCCCGCAGCCGGCGTCGCCGTACGCGGCACCGAGCACGCCGGCGTCGCCGTACGCGGCACCGAGCACGCCGGCGTCGCCCTACCCGGCACCGACCACGCCTGCCGCGCCTTACGCCGCACCGACGACCCCGCAGCCCTACGGCGCCCCGGCCCCGCAGCCCGCGTCCCCGTACACCGCGCCGGCGACGCCGACCGCCCAGCCCTACCCCGCCACCCCCGCGGACCAGCCGACCGCCGCGAACCCGTACGCCGTCCCGCCGGTGTCGGGCCAGCCCGTCTACGGCGCCCCGTACCCGGACCAGCCGCTGTCCGCCACCCCGTACAGCGTCCCCCCGATGGCGCCGCCGAAGCAGCGCCGTACCGCGGTGCTGGTCCTCTCGATCGTGACCGCGTTCCTGTTCATCGCGAGCGGCCTGCTCGGCGGCCTGCTCGTCGCCCAGCGCGGCGAGACGAGCCGGGCCAACACCGAGATCGCGGCGCAGCGGGACGAGATCACCGCCAAGACGAAGAAGCTCGACGAGATGGAGGCGAACCTCAACGCCGTCAACTCGGAGAACCTGCTCAAGGGCCAGGAGCTCGAGGGTTCCAAGAACGACCGCAACGAGCAGGAGCGCCAGAAGAAGGTCGTGGCCAAGTGCCTCGACCTGCTGATGGACGCGTTCTCCGCCGACACCGAGTCGCAGTTCGACAAGCGCATCGCGGCGGCCGAGAAGACCTGCGACGAGGCCGACCGCTACATGTGAGCGCACCCTGCCGGTCCCGCGCGAGCGGGGCCGGCGGGTCGGACAGCGCGATCGGCGCCTAGTTGCGCTCGGGCAGCAACCGCTGCACCAGCGTTGCCGGCATCAGGGCGTGCGCGATGCGGAGCATGATGTCTCCGGCCGAGGGCGGATTTTCGGCGGTCGCCGCGGCGGCCTGGGTCTCGGCCTCCGTCGCCCGTCGTTCCTCCGCGCGCTCCGCCTTGCGCGCCTCGACGAGGTTCGTGAACTCACGCAGGCGCCGGGCGGTCTCCGCGTCGGGGTCGGGGTGCCGGGCGTCGGCATGCAAGGTCTTCACCGCCGAGTCCCAGACGAGCTCGAGCCGGCGGCGCGGTTCGTCGACGATGCTGCGCTCGGGCGCGTCGCCCTGAGGGACGTAATCGCTCACAGGCACCTGCCAGTAAGTGTCCGAGATATCGGCCGGCCGCACCTGCCGTTGCTCATCCGCCGCCACAGGACCTCCCCTCAGCCTCACCATAGCGGGTCCTCGAGATCCACCTGCTCCCTCTTTCGGAGGAGGCTGTGATAACGCTGGAGTTTCAACGCGAAGCGATAAGAGACATACAGGAAGTTGATTGCGGACACGGCGAATAGGCCGACCCACACTGGTTCGCTGATGCCAACGATGGCGATACCGCCCGGGAGGTGCCCGTGGTGTGACGTGAAGTAGACACCGATTGCCACGAAGCAGACCGCGGCGGTGACCAACTGCGACAAACGGGCGAGCAGCGACGAGCCGACCAGCGTCTGTGCGTCGCCGGCGAAGCCGAACCAGGATGCCGCCGCGGCGGGGATCGCCAGCAGAAGCGCCGGCACGCTGGCCGGTTGGGTATTGGCGGAGACCAGGTGGCCCATCAGGCCGACCAGCGCCGTGCACGCCGCGGCGGTCACCGCGGCCGCCGCCCGCGAGCCGGGCGGCACCTCCTTGAACTGGGCGAGCAGGTAGAGATCACGGAAGTAGGGCTTGGTGGAACTGCCGAAACCGCGGAGATACAGGTGTACGAAGCTCTGGCCGGACCGCGGACGCAAGCGGAAATGCCGGTCGGGGTCGCGGACCCGCGGACTCTCGGAGTCGGTCGTCGTCGTGTGGAAGCATCCGAACTCACCTTGCGGGTCGGCGGTCGGGACCCAGTCGCGCGCCACGTCGAGGCCGCATCCGTGGCAAAGGAAATGCTGGCCGAGCACGTATTTGTTGTCCGGACCGTTAAGTCGCATGTGGTAGCTGGCGGCGGTCGACGCTAGTTGCAGCGGCAACGCGATCTGATAGGGCTTGATGCCCAGCATCACCCGCAGCATCCCCCGGTTGAGGCCGAGCAGCACCCGCATCAGCCCGCGCCGCCGCTTGCTGAGGGCCGCGGGCACCAGGGCCCGTTCGTACCGGAGCAGCACGCGGTTGCCGGCCACGATTTCTTTCGGGGCGACCGCGACGATGGGGTACGCGACGCTCAGCGCGAGCACGTAGAGCTGCAGCTGCCGGCGCCCGTCCGCGCTGATGAGCGTGCCGACCAGGTCGAGCGACGAGGCGATGTTCTCGGCCGCGGTGGCGGGATCCACCCGCCCGCGCCAGGTGATCTCCTGCAGGAGGAAGAGATAGGCGTCGCCGAGCCGCGGATCCAGCTTCTCCAGCAGCTCCGTGATGGTCTTCTCCGGGACGGGCTCGGCGGTGATCTGGTCAGGCGGCAGCAGTTGGTCGCCACCGTCGTCGGGCTCCGGCGCCGCGATGACGCCGACCGCGGCGTTCTGTAGCAGCAGGATCAGCCCCGCTGCGGCGAGCCGGGTCGTCTCCACGAAAGAGAGGTCGGACAACGACCGGCCGGAGGCGTCGGCGAGCCGGAAGTTGTCGACGAGTTGCCCCTTCATCGGCGACAGCACCGGCACGTAACGCGGCACGTCCGGGGTGGCGACCGGCGGCAGCGCGAACTCGACCGACACGTGCTGGGTGATGACGCGTTCCTCTAGGCCCACCGTCTCGGCCACCCGCTGCCGGTGCCGTGGCGGGTCGATGACCAGCGCGACGAACGTGAGAACGTCGTCGAGCCGCAGGTGGTGTTCGTCGAGCGCCTTAGCGGCATCGTCGCGGAGCTTCCGAAGGAGCCGCGGATCCGGCTGCGGCGGCGGCACCTTCCGGCGGGCGGGCTCGGCCAGCCGGTATTTCAGCCATTGGAAGAGCAACAACCCGACGGCGGCGGCCGCGACCACGAGACCGACGCGAATCCATCTCTCGAATTCGTCGCCGTTATTCGCGAATCGCCCGCGGAACAACCCACTCGTAGCGCCGGTCGCCAGAAGACCGCCGGCCGTGAGGCTGAGACCGACGGTGACCACCGAAAGCGAACGCCGCGCCACTGATGCCTCCGATGTCGAGACAATCGGACGGGATTCAGAGTGGCATTCGGATTTATCGGTTGTCCATGGCCAGGTTGACGGCTGTGGAAAACCGGCGCCGGATATCGCCGGATCGGTTGATGCGAATGGGTCGACCGGTCGACATCGTTCCCCTGTCGGCGCTCAGCCGGGGACGACCGCCAGCGGGCGCGGGGAGTCCGAGGGCAGGCCGTGCCACGGGTTCGGCATCCAGCGGTCCGTGACCAGGCCGAAGCCGGCCCCGCGCCAGGCCATTACCCGGCGGGCGTGCTCGAGCTGCCACGGCGGGACACTGTGGATCAGGTGGCCGTCGCCGGGGAGCGCGCCCTCGCCCGCCCACGACTGGTAGTCGTCCCAGGCGCCCTCGAAGACGCAGATCGGGACGCCCAGGTCGCGGTAGACCGGCTCCGGCGGCGCGCCCGGGTTGAGGACCGCCGCGAACAGGCCGGCGCGGCGGGCGACGCGGACGGCGAGCGCCACCGGACCCATGCCGAAGGCGCCCGTGGGTGACTGGTCGAGGAAGACGCCGGACATCGGGTACGCGGTCCACCCCTCGACGTCGGCGAGGATGTCCGCGATCGGGCGGGCCGAGTAGCCCAGGTCCACATAGCCCAGCATCGGCACCCCGGCGGCCGCCAACTCGGCGGTGGCGACGGCGTAGGCGGAGTCGGGCGCGCGGCCCGGCCCGTCGTGCACGTTGACGATCACCGTGGCACCGTCCAGGCGGTCCGGGTCCCAGGCGTGCGGGTCCTCGTGCGGGTGCACGTAGAGCGGCACGAGCCGGGTCGGCGCCGGGGCGGCGGTGGAGGCGCCGGGCACCCGGCGGGGCAGCTCGATCATCGGTAGCTCCCGGGATGGAAGACGGTGTGCGCGGTGGCGGCGAGGCCGAGCACCGCGGTCGCGGCCAGGCCGGCCACCGTCGCGGGCAACATCACCTGGATCAACGAGTCGACGGCGCCGCCCGGCACGGCCACCAGCCAACCGACCGCCGGGACCGCCGCGAAGGCGACCGGTGCCAGCGCCAGCAGCGCGGCCAGCAGCAACCGGCCGCGGGTGGCCAGCAGCAGCGTCGCCGCCCAGGAGCCTGCCAAGAGCAGACCGGCGGCGAGGGCCAGCACCAGCGTGCGCGCGTCCGGGTGGCGGGACAGCTCGTACGGCAGCCGGAACGCCGCGAACAGCAGTGCCGCCCCGACGGCGAGCGGCGGGAGCAGCGCGGTGAGCGTGACCGCGCCGACCGCGCGCAGGTGCCGGCGGTAGGCCGCGACGTCGTCGTACAGGTCGAGGCCGGCACCCGCGTGCGCCGCGTGCCACCCGACGAACAGCTCGATAAGCGGCACGGCAAGCAGCAGCGGCAGCGTGGCCGGCGGCAGCCCGCCGCCCGGCGCGAGCCGCCAGACGAGCAGGAACGCGCCCGCCTGCCCGAGACCGATCAGCAGGTACGCGAGGACCGCGCCGACCGGGGTACGCGCCGGGATCCGGGCGGTGGTCGGGTCGCGGCGCACAGCGGGTGCGAACGCGCGCGCGGCGGCGAGCCCGATCGCGGCGCCGAGCGCCCAGACCGCGTGCTCCGGCACGAGGCCTGTCAGCAGCCCGACGCTGACCAGCCAGGCCGGCACCGACCAGCGCAGCACCGCGCCGACCCGGTCGCCGACGAGCGCGGCGGCGACACCGGCGAAGGAGAGCAGTTCGACACCGCAGACGGCGTACGCGACGGCGCGCTCGCCGACCAGGCCGGGCGGGCCGACGGCCACCAGCGCCGCGCCGCCGGCCGCGCCGAGCAGCAGGCCGGCCGCGACCCGGCGCAGCGCCGCACCGGTCGCGCCGTGCGCCGCGCGGGCGTACCCGGCGCAGGCCAGCGCCTGGCCCCCGGACCAGCCGAGCACCAGCGTCGCGGCGAGCAGCGGCCAGCCGACCCGGGCGAGCGTCGCGCCGGCCGCCGTGGCGGCCAGGGCCGGTGTGAGGAACAGCGCCGCCCGGGCCAGCGCGGCACGGGCGAACGGCGCGACCGCGGGCCGGGCCGGGTGCTGGCGCGGGCGGGCGCGCTGGGCCCAGAGCTGGGCCAGGACCGCCTCGCCGAGCGCGAACACGGTCGGCACGCCGTACCTCACCTGCGCCTGCCGGTCGCTGATGCCCGCCGCCTCGATGGCCGCGACCAACTCGTCCACGTCGACGACGACCACGCTGCCGGACGCGAACCGCGCGGCCAGATCGGCGACGGACCGCGGTGGCGGCCCGCCTGTGTTGATCAAACCCGGCCCGGGACCGACCGTCGGAGCACTCATACGGTCGCCCCCCGCACGTCCGTGTAGAGCGCCCGGTAGGCCGCCAGCATCCGGTCGACCGTGAAGTGGGCCAGGGCCCGGCTCCGCCCGAGCGCGCCGAGCGCCCGCCGCCGGTCCGCGTCGCCGAGCAGCTCGAGGCAGGCCTGGCCGAGCGCGACCGGGTCGCCCGGCGGCACGATCAGGCCCGCGCCGCCCACCACCTCCGGCACCCCGCCGACGTCGGTGCTGACCGTCGGGCGGCCGCACATCATCGCCTCGATGATCGTGTACGGCATGCCCTCGGAGATGCTCGACAGCGCGACGACGTGCCCGTCCGCGTACGCCTGCCGGCTGCTGGTCACCGGGCCGGACAGGTCGACGGCCGCCCGCAGGCCCAGCCGCTCGATCAGGTCGAGGCAGCTCGCCGCGTACTCCCGGCCGGTCTCCGGCACCGGGCCCGCGAGCCGCAGCCGGGCCAGCGGCTCGGCGTCGCGGACAGTCCGCATCGCCCGGATCAGCGTGTGCAGGTCCTTGAGCGGGTCGATCCGGCCGACCCAGGTGACCGTCGGCACGGTCGGCTCGGTGGCCAGCGGCGGGTAGCGCAGCGGCTCGACGCCGTTGGGCACGACCACGACCTTGGCCGGGTGGGCGCCGTGCCGCAGCTCCCAGCGCTGGTTGAACCGGCTGACGGCGGCGACGAGCGCGGCCTCGGCGTAGCCCAGCCGGGCCAGCGCGCGGTAGAACCGCAGCAGCACGGTCTTGACCGCGACGGGCCGGGCCGAGCCGTACTCCAGATAGCGTTCCCGCAGGTAGACGCCGTGCTCCGTGAGCAGGAACGGCACGCCGGCGCGCCACTTCGCCGCCAGCGCGACCAGCACCGGCAGGCCCGCGGCGGCGGGATGGCAGACGTCGACCGGCGGGGTCCGGTAGGCCAGCGGGCGCACCGCGTGCTCGAGCAGCACGGCCGCGGCGCGGGCGTCGCGCAGCGAGAGCCGCGGGAGCGGCGGGCGACCGGCCGCCGGGCCGGCCGACGCCTGCCACGCGTCGAGCAGCACCTCGGCGAGCTCGACGCCGAACAGCGGATGGGTGCCGTCGCCGGACAGCTCGGTGAGCCGGCGCAGCCCGTCGGCGAACATCCCGGCGCTGTGCGGGTCGTCGCCGAGCAGGCCGCGACAGAGCAGCACGGCGGCGGCGGACGCGGCGCGGCGGCGCCGGTGGCGGGTGATCCGGCCACGGGCGGTGACCGGGCGGTCCCATACGGGGTACGTGTCGACCGCGGTGACGGAGGCCGGCACCGGGTAGGCGGCCTCGCGCGGGCCACCGTGCCCGGTCAGCGCGACGACGTGGAACGCGTGCCCGTCGAGCCCGTTGAGGATCTGGTGGCACCAGGTGCCGACGCCTCCGGGCGCGTACGGGTAGGTGCCTTCGTTGATCAGTGCTACGCGCACGACGGGACTCCGTGCGCCGCGGCGGCGGCGGTCTGGGTCATGCAGAAGGCAACGACCCACCGGCGCGCCGACGCGCCCGCTGTCTGTTAAGCGACAGAGCGACTAAGCCACGGACCCGAACATCTGCGTCCAGTACGGGCTGCCGTCGGACGCCTTGGCCAGCCCGACCCCGATCGCCTTCGCGTCGCAGTTCAGGATGTTGGCCCGGTGCCCGGGGCTGTTCATCCAGCCGTCCATCACCGACGCCGCGTCCCGGTAGCCCATCGCGACGTTCTCGCCGATCGCGTTGTCGTAGCCCGCGTCCTGCGACCGGTCCCACGGCGTGCTGCCGTCGCTGCCGTCGTGCGACATCTTGTTGTGCTCGGCCTGGTCCACGCTGTGGAGCTGGGCGGCCTGGGTGAGCTTGGCGTTGACCGTCACCGGACCGCAGCCGTTCGCGGCGCGCTCCTTGTTGGTCTCGGTCACGACCTTGGCCTGCTCGGTGCCGCCGGCGCCGTTGGTGGAGACCGAGGTGGTCGCCCGCTTCTTGGCCGGCGACGCCGTCGTCTTCTTCGGCGCCGGAGTGGTCTTGCGCACCGTCGGCTTCGGCGACGGCGGCGTGGTGGGCGTGAGCTCCGGGGTGGGTGACGGCGCGGACAGCGGGTCCGAGTAACCGCTGTCCGGACCGTCCTCGATCGCGTCGGAGTCGAACGCGCCCTCGCCCGGGCCGGCGATGGCGCCCTGGGTGGAGCTGTTGGAGGTGCCGACGAGACTCGACGGGAGCAGTGCCGCCCCGGCGCCGAGGCCACCTAGAATGATCATGACCACGAACGCCAGACCGAGGGGGCCGAACGTACGCCGCGGGTCGCGGTGCTTCCCCGCGCCGGCATGCTCCATGTCCCGCACCCGGTCCCTCCTAACGCGACCCCCTTTTGGGGCGAATCTGTTGCGCCGAACCGTCCGGGACGCTATACGTGACCTGCTGAATCGGGCAATCTGCCTAAGGAATTCCTAAGGCTTTCTTGTTGCGCTTGACGAACGCGGGCCGCAGGCGGAACATGGAGGTGTCGCCAGTCGCGCCCGATCGTGCCCACTTGTGCCCGTGGGCAGACGTCGCGAGGCATTGGGCGCGCGTTGGCCGGCCATTTCCGGCTGCGCTTTACAAGGAGACGATATGGCGAAGGCCCTCTACGGCCACGTGGGTTCCGCGCCGGACCGGCGCCTGCTCGACGAGGTCACCCGATTGCGTGCCCGGGTTCAGGCACTCGAGTTCGAGATCACGCGGTTGCGCGCCGAGAACGACCGGCTCGCCGCAGCGGCTGCCGAAGCAGATGGCCTGCTCCGGCTCCCTGAGCCCGCGCTGACCTGAGCCCGACGGCCGGCTGACACCCGGCTCGCATGACCCGCACGCACCACCAGAAGCGCGCCGTCACATATGTGCCGGCGCGCAGCTTTTTGCCCCCGGTTCCGTGCTGCCGCCGCTCGGCGTGTCGCCGGCATCACCCCAGGTGGGGCCCCATACTGCCGGGAAGCCGCCGAGCCCCGAGGGGGGCTCGGGGATACGCTTGGCGCGGACACCCCACGTTGCCCCGACGGCGGGCCGTCGGACGAGGACTCGATTAGGTGCATCTCAAGAGCTTGACCGTGAAGGGCTTCAAGTCCTTCGCCTCCGCGACCACGTTGCGGCTGGAGCCGGGCATCACCTGCGTCGTGGGCCCCAACGGCTCCGGCAAGTCCAACGTGGTCGACGCGATCTCCTGGGTGCTGGGCGAACAGGGCGCCAAGGCGCTGCGCGGCGGCAAGATGGAAGACGTGATCTTCGCCGGCACCGCCGGCCGGGCACCGCTGGGCCGCGCCGAGGTCACGCTGACGATCGACAACGCCGACGGTGCGCTGCCGATCGACTACACCGAGGTGTCGATCACCCGCCGGATGTTCCGTTCCGGTGAGAGCGAGTACGAGATCAACGGCAACTCCTGCCGCCTGCTCGACATCCAGGAGCTGCTCAGCGACTCCGGCATCGGCCGCGAGATGCACGTCATCGTCGGGCAGGGCCAGCTCGACGCCGTGCTGCACGCCAAACCGGAGGACCGCCGCTCGTTCATCGAGGAGGCGGCCGGCGTCCTCAAGCACCGCAAGCGCAAGGAAAAGGCGCTGCGGAAGCTCGACGCGATGCAGACCAACCTCAACCGGCTCACCGACCTGACCGCCGAGCTGCGCCGCCAGCTCAAGCCGCTGGGCCGGCAGGCCGAGGTAGCCCGGCGCGCGGCCGGCATCCAGGCCGACCTGCGCGACGCGCGGCTCCGGCTGCTCGCCGACGACCTGCACACCCTGCGCACCACGCTCGACAAGGAGATCGCCGACGAGGCGGCCCTGCGGGAGCGCCGCGAATATGTGGAGGACGAGCACGAGCAGGTGCAGCGCCGGCTGACGCAGCTCGAGGCCGCGCTGGCCGAGGACGCGCCGCTGCTCGCCGCCGCGCAGGACGCCTGGTACAAGCTGTCCGCGCTGCAGGAGCGGTTCCGGTCCACCGAGCAGCTCGCCAGCGAGCGGCTGCGGCACCTGTCGGCCACGCCCGACGACGAGCGTCCCGGGCGCGACCCCGACGAGCTGGCCGCCGAGTCGGAGCGGGTGCGGGCGCAGGAGGACGAGCTGCGCGGCGCGCTCGAGGACGACCAGGACCGGCTCGCCGAGGCCGTCGAGTCCCGGCAGGGGCTGGAGCGCCAGCTCGCCGCGGCCAGCAGGCGCTGCGCGCCGCCGCCAAGGCGATCGCCGACCGCCGGGAAGGGCTCGCCAAGCTGACCGGTCAGGTCAACGCCGCCCGCGCCCGCACCAGCAGCGGCGCCGAGGAGATCGAGCGGCTGGCCGCGGCGCACGCCGACGCGCAGGCCCGCGCCCAGCGCGCCCAGGCCGAGGTCGACGCGGTCGCCGCCGAGTCCTCGGAGGCCGACCTGGCCGACGCCGACCTGGACGCCCGTCACGACGAGGCGGTCGCCGCGCACGAGGCGGCGGCGGCCGAGGTCCGCGAGCTGGCCAACGCCGAGCGGATCGCCGAGAAGGACGCGGCGACGTGGAAGGCCCGCGAGGAGGCGCTCTCGCTCGGCCTGCGGCGCAAGGACGGCGCCGGCGCGCTGCTGGCCCGGGCCGACCAGGTGCCCGGCCTGCTCGGCAACCTGGCCGGCATGCTCACCGTCGAGCCGGGCCACGAGGCGGCGCTGGCCGCGGCGCTCGGCGCGCTGGCCGACGCGGTCGCGATCGCGGGCGTCGACGAGGCGGCCGAGGCGATGCGGTTCCTCAAGATCCAGGACGCCGGCCGGGCCGCGCTGCTGGTCGGCACGCCCGCCGGCCCCGGCATGATCGGCTCGCCGGACGCGCTGCGCCCCGCCCTGCCGGACGGCGCGCGCTGGGCACCCGACGTGGTCCGCTGCGACGACCGGATCCGGCCCGCCGTGCACTGGGCGCTGCGCGACGTGATCCTGACCGAGAGCCTGGAGGCGGCGACCCGCGCGGTGGCCGGCAACCCGCAGCTGCGCGCGGTCACCCCGGACGGGGACGTGGTCGGCGCGTACGCGGCCGCCGGTGGCTCGGCCAAGGCGCAGAGCTTCATCGAGCTGCAGGCGGCCGTCGACGAGGCGGCGGCCAACCGGGCCGCGGCCGAGGAGCGGATCGACCTGCTCCGCACCCAGCTCGCGACCGCGCGGGCCGCCGTCGCCGGCCGCAAGGAGGCCGTGCAGGTCACCGAGCGCGAGAAGCGGGCCGCCGAGGGTCAGCGCAACGCCGCGGCCCGCCGGCTGGCCGAGCTCGGCGCCGCCGCCCGGTCCGCCGCCGCCGAGACCGAGCGGCTGGGCGCCTCCCGGGCGCGCGCCGAGGAGGCCCGCGACCGCGACCTGACCGCGGTGGCCGAGCTGGAGACGCGGCTCGAGCTGGCCGAGAGCACGCCGCTGGACGAGGAGCCGTCGACCGAGGAGCGCGACCAGCTCGCCGCGATGGTGCCGCAGGCCCGGCAGAACGAGATGGAGGTCCGGCTCGCGGTGCGTACCGCCGAGGAGCGGGTCGCCTCGATCGCCGGCCGGGCCGACTCGCTCGCCCGCCAGGCCGCCGCCGAGCGGGCCGCCCGGGAACGGGCCGCGTCCCGCCGTGCCGCCCGGGTCCGCGGTGCCGGGATCGCCCGGGCCGTGGAGATCGGCGCCCGCGAGGCGCTGGCCCGGGTCGCGGTCTCGCTGGCCGCGGCCGAGGAGACGCGCGACGCGGTCGCCAGCGCGCGGTCCGCCCGCGAGGCCGAGTTCCAGGAGGTACGCGCGGCGGCCAAGCGGCTCAGCGCCGACCTGGAGCGGCTGACCAGCGAGGTGCACCGGGACGAGGTCGCCCGGGCCGAGCAGCGCATGCGGATCGAGCAGCTCGAGATCAAGGCCGCCGAGGACTTCTCGCTCGACGTCGAGACGCTGGTGGCCGAGTACGGCCCGGCGCAGCCCGTACCCCCGACGCAGGTCGCTGTCGCCGCGGCTGCCGCGGCCGGTGAACCCGAGCCCGAGGCCATGCCCTACCACCGGGCGACCCAGGAGAAGCGGGCCGCGAAGGCCGAGCGCGAGCTGGCCCTGCTGGGCAAGGTCAACCCGCTGGCGCTGGAGGAGTTCGCGGCCCTGGAGGAGCGCTTCAAGTTCCTCTCGGACCAGCTCGAGGACCTCAAGAACACGCGGCGTGACCTGCTCACCGTCGTCAAGGACGTGGACGACCGGATCCTCGAGGTGTTCACCAGCGCCTACCACGACACGGCGCGCGAGTTCGAGCAGGTCTTCGGCGTGCTGTTCCCGGGCGGCGAGGGTCGCCTGGTGCTCACCGACCCGGAGGACATGCTGACCACCGGTGTCGAGGTCGAGGCCCGCCCGCCGGGCAAGAAGATCAAGCGGCTGTCGCTGCTCTCCGGTGGCGAGCGCTCGCTGACCGCGGTGGCGATGCTGGTCGCGATCTTCCGTGCCCGGCCCAGCCCGTTCTACATCATGGACGAGGTCGAGGCGGCACTGGACGACGTCAACCTCGGCCGGCTGATCACCCTCTTCGCCCAGCTCCGGGAGAAGAGCCAGCTGATCATCATCACCCACCAGAAGCGCACCATGGAGGTCGCCGACGCGCTGTACGGCGTGACCATGCGCAACGGCGTCACCGAAGTGATCAGCCAGCGGCTCGGCAGCGAGGAGGACTGATGCGGCCCAAGGCCCTGGCGCTGCTGGTCGATCTGGACGGCACGTTGCGCCGCTGGGACCCGGAGGTGATCCACGGCATCGAGGCGGCGCACGACCTCAAGCCCGGCTCGCTGTACGGGACGGCGATGGACTGGTCCCGGCTCATGCCTGCGATCATCGGCGAGATCACCCACGACGAGTGGGCCGACCTGATCGCGGCCGACCTGGCCGACCAGACCGGCGACCCGGACAGGGCGCGCGCGGCGGTCAAGGAGTGGGAGAACTACCGCGGGTCGGTCGAGCCGGGTCTGCTGGCGCTGATCCGCGACGCCCGCGGCGCGGGGATCAAGGTCGGGTTGGCCACCAACGCGACGGACCTGCTCGACACGGACCTGCGGACGCTGGGGCTGTCGGACGAGTTCGACGCGGTGATCAACTCGTCGGTGCTGCACATCCCGAAGCCGGCCCCTGAGTATTTCGGCGCGGCCTGCATCGCGCTGAAGACGCCGCCGAACCGGGTCCTGCTCATCGACGACAGCGCCCGCTTCGTCTACGGCGCCCGCGCGGCCGGGTTGTCCGCCCACCGCTGGACCGGTCCTTCCGACCTCCCGTATATCCGCGCGGCGCTCGGCCTCTGACCGCTATGCGGCTGGCCATAGTTGGCACACTGCTCGATAGTGACTTCCGCTATGCTCCTTGGTATGGGCAAGACCACGATCAGTGTCGAGTCAAGCACCCGTGACCGACTAGCGGCATGGGCCGCCCGACATGGTCGTCCGATGGGGGAGGAGATAGAGGTGTTGCTGGACATCGCCGAGCGCAACGAGTTCTGGGAGCAGGTGTCCGCCGGCTATGCCGATGGCTATGCCCCGGCGCCCGCCGATGAGTATCCGGAATATGCCGACCTACCGCAGCTGGGTCCGTTCCCGACGCCGCCGGAGATGGTCGACGACATACCGCCGACCGTGTACGACCGGTGAGGGCCGGCGCGGTCTTCATCGCCGAGCTTGGCGAGCCGCGCGGTGCGGAGCAGGCTGGCCGACGACCGGTGTTGGTCGTGCACAGCCACGAGTTCGCCCGCATTCCGAACCTCGCCTTGATCTGTCCGATAACGATGACCAGCCGGACCGTTCCCAACCACGTCGCCGTCGCGCCGGACGCGGACAACGGTTTGGCGGCGCCGTCCTATGTGATGACCGAACAGATCCGTGCCATCGACATCCGGTTCCTCCACCGACACCTCGGCCACGTGAGCCGCGAGGTGTTGGCGGAGGTGCTGCGGATCCTTACCGAGCGGCTGATCGCCCGGCGCTGAAAGAGCCTCAACCCGGTCGGCACGGTTTTCACCGTGCCGACTGGCGGCTCCGGCATCGGCGCGGCTACGCGCCGGTCGCGCCGTCGAGGCGTTCGCGGAGGAGGTCGGCGTGGCCGTTGTGGCGGGCGTACTCCTCGACCATGTGGGTGTAGACCCAGCGCAGGTTGATCGTGCGGTCGTGGGTCGTGTCGAAGGTGTGGTCCAGCGGCAGGTCCGCGACCAGCGCGTCGGCCTTCGCGCACTCCGCGCGGAACGTCGCGAAGTCGGCCTCCGCCGACTCGGGCGTGCCGTCGTCGAAGTCGCCGTCGAGGTTGTCGGGGCTGTAGTAGAGGCTCTCGTGCGGCGTGCCCGACGCCCGGTGGAACCAGCTCCGCTCCACCGCCGCCATGTGCCGCACCAGGCCCAGCAGGGTCAGCGTCGAGGGCTCGGCCGTGCGCTTGACGAGCTGGTCGCCGGTCAGGCCGCGGCACTTCCACAGCAGCGTGTCGCGGTGCAGGTCGAGCCAGCCCTGCAGCATCGTGCGCTCGTCGGCGACGTAGGGCTCGTTGCGCCGTTCGATCTCGGGGGCAGTCCAGGTCATCGGGGCATCATGCCGCGTCGCCGGCCGGCACCGCGCCCAGTTTCCGCTCCGGCAGGTTCGCCGGCGCCGGTGCGGTCAGCGGCAGCGACGCCACCCGGGTCAGCGTGCCGTCGGGTTCGGTGCCCTCGATCGTCACCGCGGCCGTCGCCCCGGCCAGCGAGAGCGTGCTCACCGCGTTGCCGAAGTAGGGGCCGGCCAGCTTGCGCCAGCGGACGCCGGGCTTGCGTACCCGGGCGGTCTTGGCCAAGGCCCGAACCAGCGACGACGGGCCGCGCCACCAGCCCAGCGTCATGATCGGCTTCATCACGACCGGCACCGCGTTGTGGATCGGCGAGCAGGTCAACTGGTGCACCGGCGTGGTCACCTCCGGGTCGCGGAAGCGCACCCGGGCCACGTACGAATGGTGGACGTCGCCGGAGAGCACGCTGATCGACGCCGGCGCCGGATAGGCCGGGCCGGCACCCACCCGCTCGCCGCCCGTCGTCCGCGCGCCCGAGCCCAGGCGGGCGAAAAGCTCGCCCAGGTCCTCGAACGAGCGCTGGAACGCCGCCCAGTGCTCGAGGTCGACGGCCCGGCGCATTCTCTCCGCGGCGTGCGACACCCAGCCGCGCGGCGACGCCGCCAGCCGCTCGTTCCACGCCTCGAGGTGGTGGATGCCGTGCGGCAGCAGCCACGGCAGCGACGAGCCGACCACCAGGTGGTCGTAGTCGCCGTGCGCCTGGTCGAGGAACCACGACCACTCGCCGGGCGGCAGCATCGCCCGGGCGCCCGGGTCGAGCACCCGGCTGCACCGGTTGTCGAGCACGACCAGCCGGGTGCGGCCGATGTCGACGCGGTAGGACCACTGGTATTGCGTCTCGCGCCAGCGCGCGGTGTCGTGCGCCGCGTCGGCCTCGCGGTCGACCCGTTGGCCGAACTCGCGCAGCACCTCGGTCGCGTCGCCGGCCTCGACGACCTTCGGGTAGAGCGCGTCGCCGGCCAACTCGTCAGGGTGCATGTTGCCGAGGTGCTGGTAGACCCAGTAGGAGGCGAGCCCGCTGGTGATCCGCTCGCTCCACCACGGCTGTTCCCGGGCCGCGACCCGCCAGGACGCCGACGAGTTCCAGTCGTCGATGATCTCGTGGTCGTCGAAGATCATCACGCTCGGCACGGTCGACAGCAGCCAGCGGATCTCCGGGTCGCGCCACGACTCAAGGTAGAGCTGGGTGTACTCGTGGAACGTGACCACCTGGTGCGGCGGGGCGTCGGTCAGCTTGGCCTTGCGCCGCTTGCGCTGGCGGCGCAGGAAGCGCCGTACCTCCCGGGAGGTCATGTCGGCGTAGACCTGGTCGCCGAGCAGCACCATCAGGTCGGGCCGGACACCCTCGTCGGCCATCAGCCGCCGGGCGAACGCGTCGAGCGCGTCGGGGGGCAGTTTGTGCCCGGTCGAGCGCGGTGTCGCCTCCCGGCACGATCCGAAGATCAGCTTGACCGGCTGGCCGCCGTCGTCACCCATCCGGGTGCGGATCACGCTGCGGGGGTACGCGGAGTCCTGCTCGGGCCAGACCTTCTCGTCGTCGACGAACACCTCGTACGGCGTGACCGCGTCGGCCGGCAGCCCCTCGACCACGACCAGCGCGTAGTGGTGGTCGAACGCGCTGAACGTACGCGCGCTACCTTCCGCTCCTCCTTCGGCACGCACCGTGACAACGGCCGGCGCTCCCGTCTCGACCCAGATCGTGGCCCGGGTGTCGACGACCCGGCGGAGCACCGGACCGATCAGCAGACGTGCGCCCGACATACGTTTCCTACCTCCAGGACAGCGGAATCGGATCCATCTTTTCTACCCAGGGGCCGTTCGCGCCATAGCCGTACGCGCGACACCTCACACCGGCCGGCGCGTGACCCCGCGCGGGGCATGTCAGGATTTCGGTATGGAATACGTGATCCTCGGAATCGTCTTGGCCGGCGTGCTCCTGCTGGCCGGGCTCGGCCTGCTCGTGCCCCGGATCCGCCGCCGGGCCGTGCCGCCGGCCCCGCCGCGCCCGACCGAAACGACCGAGGAGGCCGGTGGCGTCGGAATCCTGGCGCCGGAACGACCGGCCGAGGCCGACGTCGTCGAGGCGCCGCCGGCGCCCACGATCGAGACGCCCGCACCCACCGCCGGTCGGCTCATCCGGCTGCGTGGGCGGCTCTCCCGCTCCCAGAACGTGTTCGGCAAGAGCCTGCTCGCGGTGCTCGGCAGGGACCGGCTCGACGAGGACGCCTGGGAGGAGATCGAGGACAGCCTGATCGGCGCCGACGTCGGCGTCGAGGCTACCCGGCAGATCGTCGACCGGCTCCGCGAGCGCACCAGGGTGCTCGGCACCCGCAACCCCACCGAGCTGCGCGCCCTGCTCGCCGCCGAGCTCGTCGAGGCGCTCGACCCCACGCTGGACCGCTCGCTCAAGGTCGGCGGCAAGCCGTCCGTGCTGCTGGTGGTCGGCGTCAACGGCTCCGGCAAGACCACCACCTGCGGCAAGATCGCCCGGGTGCTGATCGCCGACGGGCACAGCGTCCTGCTCGGCGCCGCCGACACCTTCCGCGCCGCCGCCTCCGAGCAGCTGGCCACCTGGGCGGGGCGCGTGGGCGCCGAGGTCGTCCGCGGCCCCGAGGGCGCCGACCCGGCCAGCGTCGCGTTCGACGCGGTCAAGAAGGGCGTCGACACCGGCGTCGACACGGTGCTGGTCGACACCGCGGGCCGCCTCCAGAACAAGGTCGGCCTGATGGACGAGCTCGGCAAGGTCAAGCGGGTCGTCGAGAAGCAGGGCCCGGTCGACGAGACGTTGCTCGTGCTCGATGCCACCACCGGCCAGAACGGCCTCGAGCAGGCCAGGGTCTTCATGGAGGTGGTCGATGTGACCGGCGTGGTGCTGACCAAGCTCGACGGCACCGCGAAGGGCGGTATCGTCATCGCCGTGCAGCGCAAGTTGGGCATTCCGGTCAAGCTCGTGGGCCTCGGTGAGGGCCCGGACGACCTGGCGCCGTTCGAACCGGCGGCCTTCGTCGACGCGCTTGTTGGCACGGACGCGTAACCTCGGGTGACCTACCAGCCGCAGGCCTCCGGACTCGGGAGACCGTACGTGACGCAGCAGGAAGTCCCGCTTCGCGGCGGGAACGTCAGCACCGTGGTGCGGGTCGGCGACACGGTCCGGCGCAACGCCGGCCCGTGGACCCCCTCGGTGCACGCCCTGCTCCGCCATCTGGAGCACGTCGGCTTCACCGGGTCACCGCAGGTGCTCGGCATGGACGAGCGCAACCGCGAGGTCCTCTCCTACCTGGAGGGGGAGTGCGGCGAATATCCGCTGGCGCCGCACTGGGTCACCGACGAGGCGCTGGTCACGGTCGCGACGATGCTGCGGATGTTCCACGACGCGCAGTACGGGTTCCAGCCGGCTCCCGGGGCGGTCTGGCGGTCGTTCGGGCCGCCGCCGCCGGACACCGAGGTGATCTGCCACCACGACGCGGCGCCGCACAACGTGATCTGGCGGCCCGACGGCACGCTTGCCCTGATCGACTTCGACCTGGCCTCGCCCGGTGCGCGGATCTACGACGTCGCCTACGCCGCCTGGACCTGGGTGCCGCTCTTCTCCGACCGGGACTCCTACACGCTCGGCTGGAAACGGCCCAACCGGCCGCAGCGGCTGCGGATGTTCGCCGACGCGTACGGGCTGATCCCGCGTGACCGGCAACGGCTGGTGCGGACGATCCGCAAGCGGATCGTCGACCACGTCGAGGGCATCCGCCGGATGGCGGCGGCCGGAGATCCGGCTTTCGTCCGGATCGTGCACAAGGGTCACCTTCGGCGCCCGATGCGCGATCTTCGCCTGCTCGACTACGAACGTCACACGCTCGAGTACGCACTGCGCTGACGTCACACGTACGAAACAACCCGTCACGCTTCGGTAACCGCTCCGCGACCTTGCGCGAAACAGGCGCCCGGGAAGCTTCCCCGCGAAACCGGCTGTCGGGCGACGCTGCCCTGCTCGCCGGAAGGGGGAACTACCGAGAGGAGGCAGCGTGGAGATCGACACCGGGAACACCGCCTGGCTACTTCTGTCGTCCGCGCTCGTGCTGCTCATGACGCCGGGTCTGGCCTTGTTCTACGGAGGCCTCAACCGGTCCAAGGGCGTACTCAACATGATGATGATGAGCTTCAGCTCCATCGGGCTCGTCTCAGTGCTTTGGGTCATCTACGGCTTCACGCTGGCATTCGGTTCCAACGGCAACTCCGGGGTCAACAACGTCCTCGGCAGCTTCACGCAATATCTGGGCACCGAGACGGACTTCATCGGTGACATCTGGGGCACGACCGGCATTCCGGTGTACGTGTTCCTGGTGTTCCAGATGATGTTCGCCGTCATCACCGTCGCCCTGATCAGCGGTGCGGTCTCCGACCGGATGAAGTTCGCCGGCTGGCTGCTGTTCGCGGGCGCCTGGTTCACGCTGGTCTACATCCCGGTCGCGCACTGGGTCTGGGGCGGCGGCTTCATCGGGGCCAAGATCAAGGCCTTGGACTTCGCCGGCGGTACGGCGGTGCACATCAACGCCGGTGCCGCGGCGCTGGGCCTGGCGCTGATCCTCGGCAAGCGGATCGGCTGGCCCCGGGAGAGCACCAAGCCGCACAACGTGCCGCTGGTCGCGCTCGGCGCCGGCCTGCTCTGGTTCGGCTGGTTCGGCTTCAACGCCGGTTCCGAGCTGACGGTGGACGGCACCACGGCCGTCGCGTTCCTCAACACCCAGGTCGCCACCGCGGCCGGCGTGCTCGGCTGGATCATCGTCGAGTGGATCAGGGGCGGCAAGCCCACCCTGGTCGGCGCCTCGTCCGGTGCGATCGCCGGCCTGGTCGCGATCACCCCGGCCTGTGGCTTCATCGCGCCGATCCCGGCCGTGATCGTCGGTGCCATCGCCGGTGCGGTCTGCGCCCTGGCGGTGAGCCTGAAGTACCGGTTCGGCTTCGACGACTCGCTCGACGTGGTCGGCGTGCACTTCGTCGGTGGCTGGATCGGCTCGCTGGCGATCGGCTTCTTCGCCACGACGCAGGTCAACTCGGCGATCACCGATGTGCTCGGTGCGAGCAACGGCCTGTTCTACGGTGGTGGTGCGACGCAGCTCGGCCGGCAGTTCCTCGGCAGCGCGGTCGTCACGGTCTACTCGCTGGTGCTCGCGATGGGCATCGCGTGGGTGGTCAAGAAGGTCGTCGGCCTGCGGACGGCGCCCGAGGCCGAGGTCGAGGGCATCGACGTGGCGGAGCACGCGGAGTCCGCGTACGACCTGTCGCCTGCCGGCGGCGGCGCCGGCGCCTCGGCGTTCCAGCTCGCGGGGATCGGCACCTCGGCGCCCGCGCGGCCCAACAGTGACGTACCCGATGAGAAACCGGTCAGCGAGAAGGTCTCCGGCTAAGTTTCTGCGATGGAGGGGTTGGACATGAAGCTGGTGACCGCGGTCATCAAGCCCTACCAGCTGGACGCGGTCAAGGAGGCCCTGCACGCCCTCGGCGTGGCCGGCTTGACCGTCAGCGAGGTGCAGGGTTACGGCCGCCAGAAGGGGCACACCGAGGTCTACCGGGGTGCCGAGTACACGGTCGAGTTCCTGCCGAAGATCCGGGTCGAGGTGCTGACCGACGAGATCGACGTCGACAAGGTGGTCGACGCGGTGGTCGCGGCGGCGCGGACAGGCAAGATCGGCGACGGGAAGGTCTGGGTGACGTCGGTCGACGACGTGGTCCGGGTCCGCACCGGCGAGCGCGGCCTCGACGCGCTCTGAGCATGAAGACGACAGGGGGATCGGCGCCGGCCGCGGTCGGGGTCGATCCCCTCGTCGTGGTCGAGGGGATCGGCCCGGCGGCGCGGGCCGCCCGCTCCGACGCGCTGGACGCCTGGCTGCGGGCGCTGTTCGCGTCCGTCGCTCCGCCCGCGGCCGGCGTCGCGCTGGTCGCGGTCGGTGGGCTCGGGCGGCGCCAGTGCGCGCCGTACGCCGATCTCGATCTGGTCCTGCTGCACGCCGGCGTGCCGGGAATCGGCGACCTGGCGGCCGCGCTCTGGTACCCGATCTGGGACGCGAAGCTCGGCCTCGACCATTCCGTGCGGACGGTGCCCGAGGCGCTGTCGGTGGCGCACGACGACGTGAAGGTGGCGCTGGGCCTGCTCGACGCCCGGCACGTCGCCGGTGACGCGGAGTTGACCGCGCAACTGGCCTCCGCGGCCGCCGACCAGTGGCGGCGGACCGCGATCCGGCAGCTACCGGCGCTGCGGTCGGTGACCACGGCGCGCTGGGAGGCGCACGGGGAGCTGGCCTTCCTGCTGGAGGGGGATCTCAAGGAGGCCGCCGGCGGTTTGCGGGACGTCGGCGTGTTGCGGGGGATCGCGCTGTCCGGTGTCACCGACGCCCTGCGACCCGCGGTCCGGGCCGCGCACCTGCGGTTGCTGGACGCGCGCGACGCGCTGCACGTCGCCGTCGGCCGGCGGGTCGACCGGCTGGTCGCGCAGGAGCGGGCGGCCGTCGCGTCGTTGCTGGGCCTCGACGACGGTGACGCGCTGCTGCGGCGGGTGGCGGGCGACGCCCGAACCGTCGCCAACGCCCTCGACGACGCCTGGCGGGCCGCGGACCGGGTCCGGGTGATCCGGCGGCGGGCCGCCGACGGTAAGCCGGCGCGCCGGCCGGTGGCGCGGGACGTGGTGGAGCAGGACGGCGAGTTGGTCCTGGCCCGCACCGCGATCGGCGCGCGGCCCGATCCGTCGCTGTCGCTGCGGGTCGCGGCGGCGGCCGCCACCACGCGGCTGCCGATCTCGCGGGCGACGTGCGAGTGGCTCGCGGCGTACTGCCCGCCACTGCCGTCGCCGTGGCCGGTGGCGGCGCGGTCCGCGCTGGTCACCCTGCTCGGCGCCGGTGCCGGGCTCGTGCCGGCCTGGGAGACCTGCGACCGGTACGGGCTGGTCGACGGCTGGCTGCCCGAGTGGCCGCGGATGCGCAGCCTGCCGCAGCACAACCCGGTGCACCGGTTCACCCTGGACCGGCACCTCGTGCAGGCGGCCGCGGAGGCGGCCGGGTTCACCCGGTCGGTGGACCGGCCGGACCTGTTGCTGCTCGCCGCGTTCCTGCACGACGTGGGCAAGGGCCTGCCCGGTGACCACAGCACCGTGGGCGCGCCGGTCGCGGCGGCGGTGGCGACCCGGATCGGGCTGCCGGCCGACGACGTCGACCTGATCGCCAAGCTGGTGCGGCTGCACCTGCTGCTGCCGGAGGTGGCGACGCGGCGGGACCTCTCGGACCCGAAGACGATCGCCTCCGTGGCCGCGGCCGTGGGCGACGCCACCACCCTCGACCTGCTGCACGGGCTGGCCCGGGCGGACGCCCTGGCGACGGGGCCGGCGGCGTGGTCCGACTGGAAGGGCCGCCTCGTCGCGGAGTTGGTCCGGCGGACGCACACGGCGCTGGACACCGGTGTGCTGCCGGCGCTGCCGACCCCCGACCCGGCTCTGGTGGAAGGACCGCTGCCGGCCGTGCACCTGGACGGCGACCGGGTGGCGGTGGCCGCCGCGGACCGTCGCGGCCTGCTCGCGGCGGTCGCGGGTTGTCTGGCGCTGCACCGGTTGGACGTGCTCGGCGCGGACGTGTCCACAGTGTCCGGGCGGGCGCTGGTCGAGTTCCTGGTGCAGCCGCGGTACGGGACGCCGCCCGACCCGATCGCGTTGACCAGCGACCTGCGGCGGGCGGTGGCCGGGGACGTGTCGGTGACGCAGCGGCTGCGCGGCCGGGGCGGGCGGCCGGCGGCGGGCTCGGGCGCGCCGCCGCGGGTGGTCTGGCACCGCGACGCGGCCACGGACGCCGTGGTCCTGGAACTGCGGGCGGCGGACTCGCCGGCCCTGCTCTACCGGGTGGCGGCCGCCCTGGACGAGGCCGGCGCCGCGGTCCGCGCCGCCCGCATCTCCACCCTCGGTGGTGACGTGGTGGACGCCTTCTACCTGGTCGGCTTCGGCTCGGGCGAGCAGGCGGTCGAGGCTGCCGTGCTCGCCGCCGCCCAGGGCTGAGGCCGCTCGTACGTCACCGGGCGTAGGCGGGGTGCCGCTTTCGTGCGGACGTGTTCGCGCGCGCCGGCGGGCAGCCTGTGGTCATGGAACCGGTGGTGTGCGAAAAGCTGACGAAACGGTACGGCGAGGTGGTGGCCGTACAGGATCTCGATCTGGTCGTCCGGGCTGGTGAGGTCTACGGGTTCCTCGGGCCCAACGGCGCGGGGAAGACGACCACCTTGCGGATGCTGCTCGGGCTGGTCCGGCCGACGGGCGGAAAGGTGCTGTTGCACGGGCGGCCGCCGGGCGATCTCTCCGGGGTCGGCGCGATGATCGAGGGGCCGGCGTTCTATCCCTACCTGAGCGGGCGGGACAACCTGCGGGTGCTGGCCAGCTATGCCGGTGTCGAGGCGCGGCGGATCGACGTCGTCCTCGATCTGGTGGATCTCGCGGCGCGTTCCCGGCACAAGTACGCGACCTACTCGCTCGGAATGAAGCAGCGGCTCGGGGTGGCGGCCGCGCTGCTCAAGGATCCGACCCTGCTGATCCTGGACGAGCCGACCAACGGGCTCGACCCCGCCGGGATGGCGGACATGAGGGCGTTGATCCGCCGACTCGGGGCGGCCGGATCGACGGTGCTGATCTCCAGTCACCTGCTCGCCGAGGTCTCGCAGATCTGCGACCGCGTCGGGATCATCGCGCGCGGGCAGCTCATCGAGGAGAACTCGGTGGCCGAGCTGCGCGGGGCCGCCGGGCTGCGGATCCAGGCGACGCCGGTCGAGCACGCGGCGTCCTGGCTGCGGCTGGTGCTCGGGACCGCCGCCGTCACGGTCGTGGACGGTGGGCTGGACGTCACCGTCGACCCCGCGCGGGCCGGAGAGATCAACGAGTCGCTGGTGAAGGCGGGCGTCTCGGTCAGCGAGCTGCGGCCGCGGGAGCGCGACCTGGAGCAGGTGTTCCTCGAGCTCACCGGGGGTGAGAGCAATGGTCGGTAGTTTCCGCGCGGAGCTGGTCAAGCTGACGAAGCGGCCGGCGGTATGGCTGCTGCTCGGCATCGCACTGGCGCTCGGGGCGCTCTTCGCGTACGTGATCCCTTATCTCGGCGCCACCACCGGCACCGCCGGGCCGACCGCCGACCGTGGCCTCGCGGCCGTCCTGCCCGCCTCGATCGTGGGCAACACCCTCGCGGGCTATCCGGTCTTCCTCGGCGCGCTGCTCGTGGTGCTCGGGGTGCTGTTCGTCGGGGGCGAGTACGGCTGGGGCGCGTGGAAGACCGTGCTCACCCAGGGGCCGTCGCGGGGCGCGGTGCTGGCCGGGAAGCTGTCGGTGCTGACGCTGGCCGCGCTGGGCTTCGTACTCGCGATCTTCCTGATGGGCACGGTCGCCAGCCTGTTGATCGCGGCTGCCGAGGACGCGTCGATGACGTTCCCGTCGGCGTTCGACATCCTGCGCGGGATCGGGGCGGGGTGGCTGATCGCCACGATGTGGACGATGTTCGGGGCCGTGCTGGGGATCCTGCTGCGGGGGGTGGCGCTCGCGGTCGGGCTCGGTCTGGTGTGGATGCTGGTCGTGCAGAACCTGATCTCGGAGCTGGCGGCGCCGCTGCTGCCCTGGGTGGACTCGGCGCAACGGGGGCTGCCGGGGCCGGGGGCGGGCTCGCTGGTCTCGTCGCTGGGTGCGCCGGTGGGCACGCCCGGGGTCGAGGCGGTGCTGAGCGGCGGCCCGGCGACGGTGGTGGTCGCGGCATATCTGGTCGGTTTCGTCGCGCTCGGTGCGGTGGTTCTTCGCCGCCGTGACATTCTCTGAACTGTGGAGGCTGTAATGAGCTCGCGCTTGCGCCATAGCGCCCTGCGCCGTTGGCTGGTGGATGGGCTCATTACGGCGTTTCTGCTGCTTATGGGGGGGTTCGGGTCGCAGTTCGCGGAGCAGAACCAGGAAGCGACCGGGACGCTGCGTACTGCCCTGGACCCCCTGGCATACGGGATGATCTTCGCGGCGGCGGCGGTGCTGATCGTCCGGCGGCGCTGGCCGGTGACCACGCTGGGGGTGGTGGCCGGGCTGACCGCGGCGTACCTGATCGTCGGTTATCCCTACGGTCCGATCCTGATCAGCTTCGCGGTGTCCATCTACACCGTGGCGCGGGAGCTGCCACTGAGCCGGGCGGTCTGGTTCGGCGGGGTCGCGTTCGTCCTGCTCGCCCTCCACGCGTTCTTCCCCTTTCACGACTTCACCAACACCAAGTTCGGCGGTCTCCTCCCGGCTGCGGCGTTCGTCGCGGTGCCGTTCGCGATCGGGGTGACGGTCAAGGTCAGCCGGGAGGCGGTGCAACGGGCGCGCGCCGACGAGGCCCGCCGGATCGCCGACGATGAGCGCCTGCGGGTGGCGCAAGAGGTCCACGACGTGGTCGGCCACGGGTTGGCGGCGATCAACATGCAGGCGGAGATCGCGCTGCACCTGCTGCCCCGCAAGCCCTCCGAGGCGGAGGCGGCGCTGACCCGGATCAGCCGCAGCAGCAAGGAGGCGCTCGACGAGCTCCGGGTGACGCTCGCGGTGCTTCGCCAACGCGGCGACCGTGCCCCGGCGCCGGGCCTGGGCCAGGTCCCGGCGCTCCGCGACCGCTTGGCGGAGTCGGGCCTGCCGGTGACGCTGTCGGTGACGGGTTCGGCGGTGGAGCTGCCGCTGGCAGTGGATCTGGCGGCGTACCGGGTGGTCCAGGAATCCTTGACCAACGTCCTACGCCACGCGGGCACGGCGGCGGCGACGGTCGCGATCACCCACCTGCCGTCCTCGGTGGTGGTCGAGGTGACGGACACAGGCCGCGGAGGGGTGGTCCCGGTGGGTTCGCCGGGCCACGGCTTGGAGGGCATGCGGGAGCGGGTTACGGCCTTGGGGGGCACGCTCTCGGCGGGCCCGCTGACGGCGGGCCGTGGCTGGCGCGTCCGCGCCGAACTCCCGGTAGCCCCTGACGACTCCACCGACACGGATGGCCAGTGGTGACGCTCATCCGCTGGGCCAACGGCGCAGAGGCGCGGAGGCGAGCTGGTGGGCGATCGCGCGGTAGCGCACCGGCGCGCGGTGCGTTTGGTGCGGTGGCGGGGGCTGCGCAGTGCGGTGGTGGAGTTGGCGCGGAGGCTCGCGGCGTGGTGGTGCGGTGGCGCAATGGCGTCTGGCGCGGGGTGCGGTGCCACGCAGCGGAAAGCTCGCGGTGGCGACGGCGCGCGGGCGCGGCGGGGCGGCACGGTGGCGGTGGCGCCCCGGCGTGGTGCGGTGGCACGGTGGCGTATCGGCGGCGAGCGGGTGTTCGTCTGCCGGCCGTGCGCTCGTCGCGGGCCGTTGGGGATGTGGTGGTGGGTGGTGACCGGGTCAGGTTGGCCCGCGGGCTCGTTGGGGGCGGCGGTGGGTGGGCGATGGGGAGAGTGAGTGGTGTGGCGGATGAGATCGGCGTGCTGATCGCGGACGATCAGGATCTGGTGCGGATCGGGTTGCGGTCGTTGGTTGATGCCGAAGACGGCATGCGGGTTGTCGGGGAGGCCGTCGACGGGCTGGATGTGGTGGCGCGGGCCGCGGCGGCCGCGCCGGACATTGTGTTGATGGATGTGCGGATGCCCGGGATCGATGGGATCGAGGCCACCCGGCGGATCGTGGCGGATCCCGCGTTGGAGGGGACGCGGGTGATCGTGTTGACGACGTTCGAGCTGGACGAGTACGTGTTCGACGCGTTGCGGTGTGGGGCCAGCGGGTTTCTGACCAAGGACACCAAGCCCGCTGAGTTGTTGCGGGCCATTCGGCTCGTGGCCGCCGGCGAGGCGTTGTTGTCGCCGTCCGTTACGCGGCGGGTCGTGCGCGAGTTTTCCGCTCGGCCGTCGCGGACGCTCAAGCCGCACCCGCAGCTTGGTGCCTTGACCGAGCGTGAGCGCGAGATCGTCGGGCTGGTCGGTGAAGGACTGTCCAACGAGGAGATCGCGGGGCGACTGGTGGTTTCGCCCGCGACGGCCCGGACCCACGTCAGCCGCGCGATGATCAAGCTTGGTGCGCGGGACCGGGCGCAGCTCGTCGTGTTCGCCTATCAGTCGGGTCTGGTCGAGTTCTGAGCCCAGGCCAGGACCCGGCGGGCGCGTAGCGTGTTCCACCGGCTGGGCTTGCCGTCGCCCTCCTCCAGCGAGAAGAAGACCAGCCCCGGGTGCGTGTTTTCCAACAGCCAGGTGCCGTCGGGCTGCTCCTTGCTCCTGACCAGGTCGACGGCCTCCTTGACGCGGTCGTCGGGGGGGTTGCCGGTGGAGCGGAAGTAGTCGAGCGCCCGTAGCACGTCGTAGTGCCATCGGAACGGGAACGAGAAGCCGAGCCAGTCCTGGTCGACCACCTCGCCGGTGGTCCTGCGGCGGAACAGCCGCCGCTCGAGCAGGTATTCCTCGCCCCGCCGCAGCGCCGTCTCGACGTCGCGGTCGCCGCCGGTCTGCTGGTAGGTGAGGAGCCCGTCCAACACGTTGATCGTGCTGGCGAAGGAGGAGACCGTGGAGCCGTTTTCCCGCTCGCAGTTCCAGCCGCCGTCGGGGTATTGCTCGCCGAGCAGGCGGTCGACGATGCCGTCGACGGGCTGGCCGAAGTAGGCGCCGATCTTCACGGTGCGGCCGTTGATGCAGGCCTCGACCTCGCCGTCGAAGAACGGTAGGGAGTCGTATTCCCAGCGCACGTGCTCGCGGACGCCCGCGATCGCCTGCTGGACGCGGTCGTCGGCAGGGTCGACGCCGAACTCGACCAGGACGTCGAGCGTCGGGAGGGTGGAGACCCAGGGCTGCCCGTCTTCGCCGTTGGGCGGGGGCTCGTGGTCGGGGCCGGTGTGTCGGTATCCCCGGCCGGGGAAGCACGCGCCCCCGGCCCAGCCGCCGCCGTCGTCCTGCAGGGCCAGCAGCCGCGCGCCCCAGCCCTCGCGGGCCACTCGGGCGCGCTCGGCGGCGACGACGTCGGGCGCGGCTCCGTCGAGATCGCGCAGCACCTGCCACCGGAGAGCCGGGTCGGAGTCGAGCAACCAATCCATGACGGTCATGCTGGGAGGCTAACGAAGGGGTCCGACAATCCGCCGCCCCGAACGGGTGAGCCTTACGGGGGCAGCTTCGGGGTGAAGGAACGCGGGGTGACCCGCCGCGGACCTGGCAGCGGAGCGAAGCGCAGCGGTGTCCGGCGGGAGCGACGGTCGCGCCCACGGCGGACCCGGGCAGAACAGGAACTTGATCTGAACCGGCAGAATGGCCGTCCGCCACCGGCGTGAGCGGCCGTCGCGGACAGGGCCGGATACCCTAACGAGGGTCCTTCCGGCCTGCTTCGCCCACCGAACTATGACAAACGGGATGTTTACGTGTTCGACACCCTGAGCGACCGCCTCAACGGGATCTTCACCAAGCTCCGTGGCAAGGGGCGGCTGACCGATGCCGACATCGACGCCACCGCGCGGGAGATCCGGCTGGCGCTGCTCGAGGCCGATGTCGCGTTGCCGGTGGTTCGGGCGTTCATCGCCCGGATCAAGGAGCGGGCGCGCGGGTCCGAGGTCTCGCAGGCGCTGAACCCGGCGCAGCAGGTCATCAAGATCGTGCACGAAGAGCTGGTCAACGTCCTGGGCGGCGACACCCGGCGACTCCAGCTCGCCAAGCAGCCGCCGACCGTGATCATGCTCGCCGGTCTGCAGGGTTCCGGTAAGACGACGCTCGCCGGCAAGCTGGCGCGGTTCCTGGCGGGGCAGGGGCACCAGCCGCTGCTCGTCGCCGCCGACCTGCAGCGGCCCAACGCGGTCACGCAGCTCCAGGTGCTCGGCGAGCGGGCCGGTGTCGAGGTCTACGCGCCGGAGCCGGGCAACGGGGTGGGCGACCCCGTCGACGTGGCGCGGGCGTCGATCGACCACGCGAAGCGGGTGGCGCGTGACGTCGTCATCGTCGACACCGCCGGCCGGCTGGGCATCGACCAGGAGATGATGGCGCAGGCCGCCAACATCCGCGACGCCGTCGACCCCGACGAGGTCCTGTTCGTGATCGACGCGATGGTCGGTCAGGACGCGGTCAACACGGCCGAGGCGTTCCGCGACGGGGTCGGCATCACCGGCGTCGTGCTGTCCAAGCTGGACGGTGACGCCCGCGGTGGTGCGGCGCTGTCGGTACGCGAGGTGACCGGGCAGCCGATCCTGTTCGCGTCCACGGGCGAGAAGCTCGAGGACTTCGACATCTTCCACCCCGACCGGATGGCGAGCCGCATTCTGGGGATGGGCGACGTTCTCACGCTGATCGAGCAGGCCGAGCAGGCCTTCGACGCCGATCAGAAAGAGAAGATGACCGCCAAGCTCATGGGCGGCGAGCAGTTCACGCTCGAGGACTTCCTCGACCAGATGGTCGCGATGCGGCGGATGGGCCCGATCGCCAACGTGCTGGCCATGATGCCCGGCATGGGCCAGGTCAAGGACCAGTTGGCGGATCTCGACGACAAGCACTTCGACCGGGTGACGGCGATCATCCGCTCGATGACGCCGGGCGAGCGGGTCAACCCGAAGATCATCAACGGCTCGCGGCGGGCGCGCATCGCCAACGGCTCCGGCGTCACGGTGATGGACGTCAACCAGCTGCTCAACCGCTTCTCGGAAGCGCAGAAGATGATGAAGCAGATGGGCGGCATGATGGGCCTGCCGGGCTCGCGTCGCAAGGCCACGAAGAGCCCGAAGAACAAGCGCAAGGGTACGAAGGGCGGCTCGCGCCCACGCCCCGTCGGCGGCGTTCCGGGCGGCGGTTTCCCGGGCGGGATGCCGGGCCTACCGCCGGGCTTCGACCCGTCGGCGCTGCAGGGTGACGGTGCGCAGGGGTTGCCGCCGGGCTTCAAGCTGCCGAAGATCGACTTCAACAAGCTCCGCCGCCAGGAGGGCGACAACAAGTAGTCCCTGCCCGGCGGCTCGCGTCAGCGGAGGAAGCGGTGAGCGAAACGGCAGCGTCGTTCGGGCCGGCGGAGGGGGAGTGGACGGTCGACGACCTGGCCAAGCTGCCCGGCGACGTGCGTTACGAGCTGATCGACGGAAGGTTGATCCTGGAGCCGGGCGACTGCGCGCTGCCGGTTCGGAGGGCCAGGTCCGCCGGGCGGGTCCGACACGCGATTCTCGCGGCGTTGGAGGCCCATCGTCCTGATGACGCGTTCGTGGTGGAGTCGGGTGACGACGTGCTGGTCCTCGTCGCCGAACGGCCCAGCTCGCGCCTGCTCGTCGACGTCCTTCCGCAGGGGAGATCGCTGGGTGGGCGCTGCAACGACTGTTCACCCAAGGGCGGCATGGCACTGTCTTGTACTGGGTCGTCGATCTGTCCGGACCGCACGTCTCGCTGACAGAGTTGATCATCGGACCGGACGGTCGATATGTCGTCGACGGGCACACCGAGGGCTTCTTCCGTACAGGCCGGCCGTGGCCGGTGAGCCTTGACCTGCCCGCGTTGGACGGGCGTGATGTCGTACCGCGCATTTAGGATCGCCGGATGGCATACGAGTTTCAGGTGACGTTGGACTGCGCGCGGCCGCACGAGTTGGCTGACTGGTGGGCCGAGGCGCTCGACTGGGAGGTCGAGCCGCAGGACGAGGGGTTCATTCGGAGCATGATCGAGCAGGGTCATGCCACCGAGGACGAGACCACCCGGCACAACGGGAAGCTCGTCTGGAGGAGCGGCGCCGCGATCCGGCACCCCGACGGGCTCGAGCGGGCCCCGCGGCTGCTCTTCCAACTGGTTCCGGAGCCCAAGACCGTCAAGAACCGGATGCACCTCGACCTGCGTACGGGCGACGACCGCGACGCCGTCGTGCAGCGGCTCGTCGCCAAGGGCGCCACCTTCCTGCACGACGGGCGGCAGGGGCCGAGCACCTGGGTGACGCTCGCCGACCCGGAGGGCAACGAGCTGTGCGTGAGCTGACCCCACTGCACGTCCGCGGCGTGGTGCTGCCCGACGACACCACCCGCGACCTCTGGCTCGTCGGTGACCGCGTCACCTTCGAGCCGGTGGCCGGCGCCGAGACGGTCAGCGACGGCGGGTTCGTGCTGCCCGGCCTGGTCGACGCGCACTGCCACATCGGCATCGCCGCCGGCGGCGCGCCGATCAGCACCGTCGAGCAGGCGCTGGCCGCCGCCGTGATCGACCGTGACGCCGGCACGCTGGCGATCCGCGACGCCGGCTCGCCGTTCCCGTACCCGGCGCTCGACGACCACCCCGACGCGCCGCGGCTGTCGCGGGCCGGCCGGCACCTGGCCGCGCCCAAGACACACCTGCGCGGCATCCCGATCGAGTGCTCGCCCGACGAGCTACCCGCCGCCGCCGCCGAGCAGGCCCGCGCCGGCAACGGGTGGATCAAGCTGGTCGGCGACTGGCTCGATCGGTCGAGCGCCGATCTCGGCCTCACCTTCGAGCCCGACGTCCTCGCCGCGGCCATCGACGCCGCGCACGCCGCCGGCGCCCGGGTCGCCGTGCACACGTTCAGCGAGACCGCCGTGTCCGCGTTGGTCCGCGCCGGCGTGGACTCGGTCGAGCACGGCACCGGCCTGTCCCTCGACGACATCGACGAGATGGCCCGCCGCGGCACGGTCCTCGTGCCCACGATGATCAACATCGAGACGTTCGGCGACATCGCCGAGCGGGCGGAGGGCAAGTTCCCCGGGTACGCGGCCCACATGCGCGCCCTGCACGCCGGCTTCCCGGAGGTCGTCCGCGCCGCGCACGAGGCGGGTGTGCCGATCCGGGTCGGCACGGACGCCGGCGGCGCGATCCCGCACGGCGTGGTCGCCGACGAGATGCTGATGCTGCACGAGAAGGCGGGCCTACCGGCGACCGACGTGCTGGCCGCGGCGTCCTGGGCGGCCCGGGACTGGCTCGGGTTTCCGGGGCTGGTCGAGGGCGGCCTGGCTGACCTGGTGGTCTACGAGGCAGACCCCCGGGAAGACCTGCGACTCGTACGGACGCCGCAACGGATCGTCCTACGCGGGCGCGTCATCCGTTAGCCCGGCCGGCAAAGGCGCCGCTGTCACGCGGACTCGGCGAAGACCGCCAGCGCCGTCTGATACGACTCGAAGGCGCGCGCCGCCCCCGCGTACGCCTCCAGATGGATGAAGAGCTCGACGATCTCTTCCCTGGTCACGCCGCAGTTCAGGGCGATCCGCAACTGACCCCGGAGCGGCTCCGCCGTCCCCAGCGTCGCCGCGATCGTCACGGAGATCAACGCTCGCGTGCGGTCGTCGAGCCCGGGACGGCTCCACGAGTCACCGAAGGTGTGTGCCGTGGCCAGCCGGCGGAAGTCGGCGCCGACCGCCGGCTCGCCCGGCCCGAGGGGCAGCACGAGCGGGGCACCCAGCAGGCGTTCGGCCGTGTCCAGCGCCTGCCGCGACGGGTCGGATGTGGTCATCCGCCCCAGCCTAAGGCCGGGAACAGGGCTCGCTAGGATTTCCGGTTATGGCTCGCGTGTTGACTCCCCGTGCGGAGGACTTTCCCCGCTGGTACCAGGATCTGATCGCCAAGGCGCAGCTCGCCGACAACGGCCCGGTGCGCGGCACGATGGTGATCCGACCGGCCGGGTACTCCATCTGGGAGCGCATGCAGGCCGAGATGGACGCGCGGATCAAGGTCGCCGGCGCCGAGAACGCGTACTTCCCGCTGTTCATCCCCGAGAGCTACCTCAAGCGCGAGGCCGACCACGTCGAGGGCTTCTCGCCCGAGCTCGCCGTCGTCACCCACGGTGGCGGCAAGCAGCTCGCGGAGCCCGTCGTCGTCCGCCCCACGAGCGAGACCGTCATCGGCGAGTTCATGGCGAAGTGGGTGGACTCGTACCGCGACCTGCCCCTGCTGCTCAACCAGTGGGCCAACGTCGTGCGCTGGGAGCTACGCCCGCGCGTCTTCCTGCGGACCAGCGAGTTCCTCTGGCAGGAGGGCCACACCGCGCACGCCAGCGAGGAGGACGCGCGCAGCTACGCGCGCAAGATCCTGCACGAGGTGTACGAGGACTTCATGGTCGGCGTCCTCGGCATCCCGGTGGTGGTCGGGCGCAAGACCAACCGTGAGCGGTTCGCCGGCGCGACCAGCACCTACACGCTCGAAGGCATGATGGGCGACGGCAAGGCGCTGCAGATGGGCACCTCGCACGAGCTCGGCCAGAACTTCGCCAAGGCCTTCGACATCTCCTTCTCCGCGGCCAGCGGCGGCGTCGAGCACGCCTGGACCACCTCCTGGGGCACGTCCACCCGGATGCTCGGCGGCCTGATCATGAGCCACGGCGACGACAACGGCCTGCGGGTGCCGCCGCGACTGGCGCCGATCCAGGCGTACGTGATGGTCGTGAAGGACGGTGACGGTGTGGCCGCCGCGGCCGCCAAGCTGCGCGACGCCCTCCGTGACGCCGGCGTGCGGGTGGGGCTCGACGACCGGGTCGACACCGCGTTCGGCCGGCGGGCGGTCGACGCCGAGCTCAAGGGCTACCCGGTGCGGATCGAGGTCGGGCCGCGCGACCTGGCGGCCGGAAACGCGGTCGTCGTGCGGCGGTTCGACAGCAGCAAGACCCCCGTGCCGGTGGCCGACGTGGTCGGCCGGGTGCTGGCCGCGCTGGAGGAGGACCAGCAGCGGATGCACGACGAGGCGTTGGCCTTCCGCGAGTCGCGCACCTTCGAGGTGTCGACCCTGGCCGAGGCCATCGAGGCGTCGGCGAACGGCTGGGCCCGGGTGCCGTGGTCGGCGGTCGGTGTCGACGGCGAGGCCGAGGCCAACGGCAAGGCCGTGACCGTGCGCTGCCTGGTGCGGGCCGACGGCTCGGTGCCGGACTCGCAGGACGAGCCGGACCTGATCGCGATCCTCGGCCGCTCCTACTGATGGGCTTCGCGCCCGGCAGCCTGATCGTCCACCGCAACGCCCGGCACGACCGCCTGGGCTGGGTCCGCCCGGCCCGGGTGGTCAGCGACGACGAGCGCGGCCTGCTGGTCTGGGTCGCGCCCGGCACGCTGGTGGCCTCCGAGATCGCCACGGACGGCCGCGGCATGCGGGCGATGCCGTTCGCGGAGTGGATCACGCTGTCGTACGACGTCCAGCAGCACCCGTGGGCGGGCAACGGCGTGCTCAAGTTCCACCCGGTCGGCGAGGACCACTCGGTCTGGTGGTTCCGGTCCGCGGACGGCGCGTTCCACAACTGGTACGTGAACCTCGAGGAGCGTGCGGTCCGCTGGGACGACGGCGACCTGGCCGGTGTCGACGTGGTCGACCAGGACCTCGACATCGTGATCGCCCCGGACCGCTCGTGGCGCTGGAAGGACGAGGACGAGTTCACGGAGCGCCTCGCGTTCCCGGACCACTACTGGGTACGCGACGAGACGGCCGTCCGCGCCGAGGGCCGGCGCGTGGTCAAACGGATCGAGGCGGGCGAGTTCCCGTTCGACGGCACCTGGACGGACTTCCAGCCCGACCCGTCGTGGGTGACGCCGACGGCACTGCCCGCGGGCTGGGACCGCCCGGTCGTCGCACGCTGAGCCCGCTGGTGCCGGCGCGGCTGCTGGGGTGAGCGTGAACCTGGCGAGCAGAGCGCGGCGACCCGGCGTATGCGTCGGAGAACCGTCTGGCAGAATGGTTCGTTGGTATCCGGCTCGCACCCGGCGCCCTCTACCCCGGGTGTGCGGCCAGTCCACGAACGGTCTTCGGCACAAACCCCACTGCGTCGCCGACCGATCACCCACGTATCGCAACAGGAGCGAACAGACTGTGGCCGTAAAGATCCGGCTCCTGCGGATGGGTAAGATCCGCAACCCGCAATACCGCATCGTCATCGCCGACTCGCGCACCAAGCGTGACGGCCGAGCGATCGAGTACGTCGGCATCTACCACCCCAAGGAAGAGCCGTCGCTGATCGAGGTCAAGTCCGACCGGGTGCAGTACTGGCTGTCCGTCGGTGCCCAGCCGAGCGAGGCCGTGCAGCGGATCCTCGAGCGCACCGGTGACTGGCAGAAGTTCAAGAACCTGCCGGCCCCGCCGCCGCTGAAGGTCGCCGCCGCGCGCGTCGACCAGCGTGAGGCGTACGAGGCCGAGGCGCGTGCCGCGGCCGGCCTGAGCGAGGCCCCGGCCCCGACCAAGGCCACGAAGAAGGCGGCGAAGGCCGCGGAGCCGAAGGCCGAGGCGGCCGAGGCACCCAAGTCCGAAGCACCCAAGTCCGAGGAGCAGGCGGTTGCGGACTCCGGCGAGCAGGCCTGACGTGGCCCTCCGGCCCGCGCTGGAGCACCTTGTCAAGGGCATCGTCGACAATCCGGACGACGTACGCGTCCGGATGGTCGACTCGCGTCGTGGCAAGCGGCTCGAAGTGCGCGTCAACCCGGAAGACCTGGGCACGGTGATCGGCCGCGGCGGGCGTACCGCCAAGGCCCTCCGCCAGGTCATCGGTTCGATCGGCGGCCGGGGCGTCCGGGTCGACATCGTCGACGCCTACTGATGCTCCTTGTCGTCGGCCGGATCGGCCGGCCACATGGCGTCCGCGGTGAGGTCACCGTGGAGGTCCGGACCGACGAACCAGAGCAGCGGTTCGCTGCCGGGTCGGTGCTCGTCACCGACCCGGCGGCGGCCAGCGTCGCCTCCGTCGTGCCCGCGACCCTGACCATCGAGGACGTGCGCTGGCACCAGGGCCGTCCGTTGGTGCTCTTCGACGGCTACTACGACCGCGACATCGTCGAGAACCTGCGCAATGTGCTGCTCTGCGTGGACTCCGACGATCTGGAATCTCCGGATGATCCGGACGAGTTCCTCGACCACGAGTTGGTCGGTCTGTCCGTGGTGAGCCCGGGTGGCGAGGTGCTCGGCACCGTCGCCCGGATCGACCACACGCCGTCGTCGGACCTGTTGGTGCTGACCCGTCCGGGTGGCCGCACCGCGCTGGTCCCGTTCGTGAAGGCGATCGTTCCCGAGGTCGACGTGGCCGGCGGCACGGTGGTCGTCGACGCGCCGGAGGGTTTGCTGGACCTGTGATGCGGGTCGACGTCGTCACCATCTTTCCCGACTACCTGGCGCCGCTGTCGCTGTCGTTGATCGGCAAGGCGCAGGCGACCGGGGTGCTCTCCGTGGGCGTGCACGACCTGCGGACCTGGACGTCCGACGTGCACCGGACCGTCGACGACACGCCGTACGGCGGTGGGCCCGGCATGGTGATGCGGCCGGAGCCGTGGGGGCAGGCGCTCGACGCGCTGGCCACGCCGTCGTCGCGGCTCGTCGTGCCGACGCCGGTCGGGGCGCCTTTTACGCAAGCGACCGCCCACGCGTTGGCCGAGTCGTCGCATCTGATCTTCGCGTGTGGTCGCTACGAGGGCATCGACCAACGGGTGATCGACCACGCCGCGGCACGGATGCCGGTGACCGAGGTGTCGCTCGGCGACTATGTGCTGTTCGGCGGCGAGGTCGCGGTCCTGGTGATCATGGAGGCCGTGGTGCGGCTGCTACCGGGTGTGCTCGGCAACGCGGACTCGCTGGCCGAGGAGTCGCACGCGGCCGGTCTCCTCGAAGCGCCCGTCTACACGAAGCCGCCCGTCTGGCGGGATCTCGCCGTGCCGGACATCCTCCGCTCGGGTGACCACGGCCGGATCGCCCGCTGGCGCCGCGACGAGGCGTTGCGGCGGACCGCGACCCGGCGCCCCGACATGCTCACCGGCCCCAACGCTCCCGATCTCGACAAGAAAGACCGGGCGACGCTGGACGGCCTGACCTGATCACGGACGCCCCGCCCGCGCACCCTCCGCACGCTTCGCGTGCCAGATCTTGGTAGATCGCTGCTGCTGCGGCAGCATCCATTTTCCTAGATCTCGGCTGGCGACCCGCCGCGGACCTGGCAGCGGAGCGGTGTCCGGCGGGAGCGACGGTCGCGCCCACGGCGGACCCGGGACCGGATCCGGCTCTTGATCGTTCGCCTCTGCGGGGACCTGATTTCTTGAACGCGGCTGGGTTATGGCAAAGTAGTGGGGTTGCTTTTTGCCGCTGTTCGACCACGCCGTGGACGACCGCGAGGATCCCTCGAAGTGGTGGGGGATCAGCATCACCCGTCGCACATCGACCTGGTGTGCCGTCATAGCCGAAGGAATCAGAGATGAACACCCTGGACGCCCTCGACGCCCAGTCGCAGCGGTCCGACCTTCCGGAGTTCCGCGCCGGTGACACCGTCAAGGTGCACGCGCGAGTCGTCGAAGGCAACCGGTCCCGTGTGCAGATCTTCCAGGGCGTGGTCATCCGCCGCCAGGGCGCGGGCCTGCGTGAGACGTTCACCGTCCGCAAGATGAGCTTCGCCGTCGGCGTCGAGCGCACCTACCCGATCAACAGCCCCGCGATCGACCGGATCGAGGTCGTGACCCGCGGTGACGTGCGGCGCGCCAAGCTCTACTACCTCCGTGAGCTGCGCGGCAAGAAGGCCAAGATCAAGGAGAAGCGCGAGAAGCAGCCGAGCTGACTCTCGCCACTCGCGATGCGGTCGCCTCGTCCGGCTAGGCTAGCCCCCACGAGGCCTCTCGATCGGAAAGCGCCTCGGGCGGTAGTGCCGTCGACAGACGGCGGCGTCCGTTCGCGGGCGCTCGGCTGACCTGGGGAGAGGCGCGTCGTGGAGCGAGGCGATATCGGCCAGGAACCCCGGCGCCGCTTTCGGCGCCGGGTGCAGATGCCGCTCTGGCAGGAGCTTCCGCTGCTGCTGATCGTGGCCTTCTGCCTGGCGGTGCTGATCCGCAGCCTCCTGCTGCAGGCGTTCTTCATCCCGTCCGGGTCCATGGAGAACACGCTGCTCGTCGGCGACCGGGTCCTGGTCAACAAGATCGTTTATGACGTACGGGATCCGAAGCGCGGCGAGGTCGTCGTGTTCCGGGGCCCGGAGGCCTGGGCGCCGCAGCCGGTGGACGGCGGCGACCCGGGCCTCTTCAGCAAGATCGGGCGTACGTTCGGCGACCTCATCGGCGTCAGCCGGCCCGGTGCCAAGGACTTCATCAAGCGCGTGATCGGCGTCGGTGGCGACCGGGTCAGCTGCTGCGACGACCAGGGTCGCGTGATGGTCAACGGCAAGGGCCTGGACGAGCCCTACATCTACGACAACTCGCCGCTCGACGTCGCGCCGGCCGCGGGCGAGTGCCGGTCGCGGCAGTTCGCCGAGGTCGTCGTGCCCCCGAACCAGCTCTTCGTGATGGGTGACCATCGCGGCGTCTCGCAGGACGCGCGGTGCCAGGGGCCGATCCCGGTCGACAACGTGGTGGGGCGGGCGTTCGTCATCGTCTGGCCGCAGGACCGGTGGGCCAATCTCTCGGTCCCGGACACCTTCGACGCGATCCCGGCACCTCCGGGTGGTGGCGCGGGCGGCGGCACCGGTGCCCCCATTCCCGCGTCCGAGGTCCCATTGCCAGGAAAGGGAGACATTGTCGTCACGATGCCAATCTTCGCGTCCGCCCTTTTTCTGGCGCGTTCCCGACGTGGACTCCCAGACCCGCAACGTAGGCTCCGTCCGTGATTGAGGAACAGCTCCCCCAGAAGCCGGCCAAGAGCTCGTCCTTCTGGAAAGAACTGCCGATCCTGCTCGGCGTCGCGATCCTGGTCGCTGTCCTGGTGCGGGCTTTCCTGCTGCAGACGTTCTTCATCCCGTCGCCGTCGATGGAGCACACGCTCGACGTCGACGACCGGGTGCTGGTCAACAAGATCGTGTACGACTTCCGTTCCCCGGAACGCGGCGAGATCGTGGTCTTCAAGGCCCCGTCCGAGTGGCGCAGCGGCCTGGACGACGAGGACTTCATCAAGCGCGTCATCGCCGTGGGCGGCGACACGGTGAAGTGCTGCGACGACCAGAAGCGCCTCGAGGTCAACGGGCACTCGCTGGACGAGCCCTACCTCTTCACGGAAAACGGTGTCAGCGACCCGGCCGCCGACCAGCCCTTCGAGTTCACGGTGCCGCAGGGCCGCCTGTGGGTGATGGGCGACCACCGCGCCGCGTCGGGCGACTCGCTGGAGCACTGGAAGCAGAGCAACGGCGACCCGATCATCTCGACGATCACCGAGGAGTCGGTGGTGGGGCGGGCGTTCGTCGTGTTCTGGCCTTTCGGGCGGGGCAAGTGGCTGTCGGTGCCCGAGACGTTCGACGGGGTTCCGGCGCCGGCCGCGGCCAACTGAGCCTCCTTCATCTTCAAGACAGGACCCGCGTCGTGCGGGTCCTGTCTTGTTTCGTGTCGGTCGTCTCGAACCTCGCTCGGGATCGGTTCGGGGTCGGGCCTAAGCTGGCTCGGTGACCGAGTTCCAGCCGCGCCGCGCCGCGCGGGTGCTGCTGGTCGACGGTGCGGAGCGGGTCCTGCTCTTCCACGGTGTCGATCCGGGGCGGCCGGAGCATCGCTACTGGTTCACGCCCGGTGGCGGCCTGGCGCCCGACGAGCCCGCCGTGGCCGGAGCCGTCCGGGAGCTCGCGGAGGAGACCGGGCTGGTCCGCCCCGCCGTGGATCTCGGTAAGCCGGTCTTCCGGGAGACGACCGAGTTCCCCTTCGACGGTGTCTGGTACCGGCAGCAGCAGGAGTTCTTCCTCCTCCGCGTGGCCTCGTGGGTCGTCGACACGGCCGGCTTCGACGAGATCGAGAAAGACTCGATCATCGACCACCGGTGGTGGTCGATCGCCGAGTTGGAGCGTACGAAGGAGCGGTACTACCCCGACGAGCTGACCACCGTGCTGCGCCGGGTGCTGGGGAAGGACTGATCCGCCGTGCTGACACCACCGCGCACCGTGGTACGCCGCGAGGGCGGCCTGTACGCCCTCGAGCGGGCGTTGCAGCGGCGCGGTTTCCGGCACGTCGCCGGGGCCGACGAGGCCGGCCGGGGCGCGTGCGCCGGTCCGCTGGTGGCCGCGGCGGCGGTGCTGCCGGAGGGCAAGCGCGGCGAGATCGAGGGCCTGGCCGACTCGAAGCTGCTGACGCCGCTGGCCCGGAACCGGATCTACGAGGAGGTCGTCAAGCGCGCCCTCGCGTACTCGGTGGTGGTCATCCCGGCCGCCGAGGTCGACGCCCGCGGCCTGCACGTGTGCAACCTGCTGGCGATGCGGCGCGCGCTGGCGTCGCTGCCGGTCGGGCCGGAGTACGTGCTGACCGACGGCTTCCCGCTCGACGGCATGGGCGTACCCGGGCTCGCTGTCTGGAAGGGCGACCGCGTCGCCGCGTGCGTGGCGGCGGCCAGCGTGCTCGCCAAGGTCACCCGGGACCGGATCATGGTCGAGTTGGACGGGCAGTTCCCGGATTACGGCTTTTCGGAGCACAAGGGGTACGTGACGCCCGAGCACAATGCGGCGTTGACCGAGCACGGTCCGTGTGCGGAGCACCGGTTCTCGTACATCAATGTCGCGAATGCGTCGGGGCGGGACTCGCGGCCGCCGCGCAGCCGGCGCCCGCGGGTGTTGACTGATCCGTCCAAGCTGGGCGGTGAGGTGGTGCCGGACCTGGATCCGGCGTCGCTGGATCCGGCGGAGCTGGGTGCGGCGGAGCTGGATCTCTGAGCGGTGGGGTGGTTTGCGTCACTCCCGGATCGGCGTCGTCGCGGTCCGGAGATCGACGTCATTCCCCGGGCCGGACGCCGCGTTTCGGACGGTCCGGGCGTCCGGTCCGATCTGGATCGTCGGGTCGGATCAGAGCGTGATCCGGGCGGGTTTTCCGCTGATCTTGGCGTTTTCCGGACTGTCCGAGGCGGCCCATCGGGTGACGTTTTCGCCCGTCCGGATCCGGTAAGGCGCGCGGAGTCCCCAGGGGGTACCGTCGGCGTGGCGTCCGGCGAGCGGCTACGGCCGCCCACGCTGGTGGGGGAAGATGGTGCCATGAAGGGCGGAGAGCGATGAGCGCAGAGGATCTCGAGAAATACGAGACCGAGATGGAGCTGCAGCTCTACCGGGAATACCGCGATATCGTCCGCCAATTCTCCTATGTCGTCGAGACCGAGCGCCGTTTCTACCTGGCCAACCAGGTCGACCTGCACGTGCGCAACTCCGACGGCGAGGTCTACTTCGAGGTCGAGATGCACGACGCCTGGGTCTGGGACATGTACCGCCCCGCCCGGTTTGTCAAAAATGTCCGGGTAATGACCTTCAAGGACGTCAACGTCGAAGAACTCGAAAAGCCCGACATCTCCCTCCCGGCCGACTCAGGCTTCGGCGGCTGACCGCCTAGCACACCCGGGCCCGCGACGGGCCGCAATCCACAATCCACAGGCAGCCATAGACGGCGTTGCCGCCCCTCCACGCCGAGACGAGGCTGCCATGCATGACATGGCACGCACTTCGTAAAGCGGCGCTGTCCCTTGCTGCCGTGGCCTTGGTGGTCGCGGTGGCGTTGGTCGTCCCGGTCGGGTTGTCACCGCCGGCGGGGGCGGGGTACGGATCTGCCCTCGCGGGGGCTGGGGTCCGCGGGTTGCGGTCCTGGGTGGTGGCGCCGGCTAGCCCGGGTGGTGTGGTCGAGGTCGTCTCGGGTGTCGGCCCTGATCGACTGCTGGCCCGGCTGGTGCCGGTCGGCGTTGTCGGTGGGCGACCACCGGGGAGCGCGGCTTGCGGCTTCACGGGCGCTGATCTCGGGAGCGCTGGTCCTGCGGTCGCAGGCCTCGCATTCACGGTCAACGTGAGCTCGGCGGACGCCGACCTCGTGGGCGTGGGCTTTGCGGGCATAGGCTTCGCGGGCGTTCGCCGTGCGGACGCTGAGGTCGCGGGCGGTGACCTGGCGGGCGTGGGCCTTGTGGGCCGCCATCGTGCGGGCGCCGATCTCATAGGCGCCAACGTCTTGGGCGTCGGCATTGCGGCCGCAGGCCCCGCGGGCGCCGACCTCGCGGACGCGGTCCCCGTGCGTGCGGCGCCAGCAGAGGCGCGACATGGATTCGGGCCGCCAGTCGAGCCGCCGTTGCGGATCACCCGGCGGTTCGACGGGCCGCCCAGACCATGGATGCCGGGCCACCGCGGCGTTGACCTCGCTTCCGCGCCCGGTGCGACGATGTACTCCGCCGGCGCGGGCGAGGTCGTCTTCGCCGGTCCGGTGGCCGGTCGCCCGGTGATCAGCGTCCAACATGCCGACGGCCTACGCACGACCTACGAACCCGTGTCCCCGGTGGTCCGTCCCGGTGACCGCGTGACGGCCGGCGACCCGATCGGCGTGCTCGAGGCCGGCCATCCCGGCTGCCCAGCGGCCGCTTGTCTGCACTGGGGTCTGCGCCGGGGCATGGAATATCTCGACCCGCTGCTGTTGCTCGGCTTCCGGGTTCGACTGTTACCGATCTAGTGCCCACCGCGCGGGCTCGTTGGTCGGCGGGACGGTCAGGTCTCAGGCCGCGTTGATCGGCCGGGATGCCAGCCACTGGCCGCGTTGATCCGCAGGTGCCGGCGGTTGGGTTGGGGCGTCAGCGTAGGAGGGAGGGGAGGCGTTCGGCGAAGCGTTCGTACTCGTCCGCGTGGTTGTAGACCTGGCCGCAGATCCGGAGCCAGCCGCGGTTGTTCCAGGCGTTGAGGCTGACCTCGGTCCTGAGCTCGTCCGAGATGCGCTCGCGTAGCGCCACCGCCTCGTCCTGGGTCGTCGCGACGCCCTCGGGCAGTGGGAGGAGGCGCATGGGCACATCCGGTCCGCCCGGGTCGGGCAGTTCGTCCGGCGACAGGCCCAGGGCCGCGCCGATCACCCGCTGGCCGTAGGCGGCGAGCGCGGCGTTGTGCTCGCGCACGCGGTCGATGCCTAGGCTGCGCAACGTATACAGGCCTGCGGGCGCGGCCAGCCACGGTGTGTAGTCCAGCGTCGCCTGGAACTCGACGTTCTGGGGGAAGCCCAGCGGCTGCAACCACGACACGACGAGCGGCTGGATCCGGTCGACCCAGCGTTCGGCGACGCTGAGCAGGGCGGTGCCGCGCGGTGCGTACGCCCATTTGTGGAAGTTGCCCACCCAGAAGTCGGCGCCGATGCGGTCGACCTCGATCGGCAGCATGCCGGGCGCGTGGGCGCCGTCCACGAGCACGGCGACGCCCAAGCGGGCGGCGACGGTGGCGATGGTCGCGACGGGCAGCTGGTACGCGGTCGCGGACGTGACCTGGTCGACGATCAGCAGCTTGGTCCGGCCGGGTCGCAGGGCGGCGCGGATCAGCGCCACGACGTCGGTCTCGCTCGCCCGCAGCGGCAACGTGACCAGACCGGCGGTGGCACCGGTCCGGGCGCACTCGCGTTCGACGGCGTACGAGATCGATCCGTACCCGTGCGTGGTCGTCATGACCTCGTCGCCGGGGCCGAGACCGATCGACTGCAGCGCGATCGCGATGCCCGTGGTCGCGTTGCCGACGAGCGCGGTCCGGTCCGGGTCGGCGCCGAGGAACGTGGCGAGATGCCGGCGCGTGTGCGTGACCCGGTCGAAGAAGCCGCGGTCGAAGAACCGCAGCGGGTTGCTCTCGACCTCGTCGCGCAGTCGCTGCTGCACGCGCTGCACGTTGAGCGGCACCGCGCCGAACGAACCGTGGTTGAGATGGGCGACCGCGGGGTCCAGGGAGAACAGCAGCCGGGCGCCGGGGATCGGGGTCGGCGAGTCAGCCACGGGCGGTCCTCATAGGGATGATCGTACGAGCCGGCCGCGTCGCCGGCGGGCGGATGGTCACCACGGGCATAGGCTGCGGTCATGCCGTCCCGCGACTCGCACTGCTCGTACTGCGGCGCCGCCTACGCGACCGACCAGCCCTGGCCGCGGGTCTGCGCGGCCTGCGGCGAGACCACCTACCGCAATCCGGTGCCGGTCGCGGTCGCGCTGCTGCCCGTCGACGACGGCGTGCTCGTGATCCGACGAGCCATCCCGCCGCGCGTCGGGTTGCTGGCCCTGCCGGGCGGCTTCGTTGACCACGGCGAGTCGTGGCAGCGGGCGGTGGCGCGCGAGCTCGGCGAGGAGACAGGCATCGCGGCCGCGGAATCCGACGTCGTCCTGTTCGACGTCCACAGCGCGCCCGACGGCACGGTGCTCATCTTCGGCCTGCTGCCGGCTACGACCGCGGCGGCGCTGCCGGCGTCGGCGCCCAACGCCGAGGTCAGCGGGTGGGTGGTCGCCCGCGACACCGCCGACATGGCCTTCGACCTGCACGCCCGGGTGCTGACCCGCTACCTGTCGGAGCGGGTCACGGCCTGATCAGGCCCTTGGGTGCGCCTGCTGGTAGGCGGCCCGCAGCCGCTCCATCGAGACGTGCGTGTAGATCTGTGTCGTCGCCAGCGAGGCGTGCCCGAGCAGCTCCTGCACCGCCCGCAGGTCGGCGCCGCCGTCCAGCAGGTGGGTCGCGGCCGAGTGGCGCAGCCCGTGCGGGGTGGTGTGCGGCAGTCCGGCTGCCCGGGCGTACGCGCTGACCAGGCGCCGCACGACCGTCGGTTGCAGCCGGCCCCCGCGGGCGCCGAGGAACAGCGCGTCGGCACTGCCCGGCCCGGCCAGCGACGACCGGCCCAGCCGGAGCCAGTCCTCCAGCGCCTCCTGCGCCGGCTGTCCAAAGGGGACGGACCGCTCCTTGCCGCCCTTGCCGAGCACGCGCACCACCCGCCGGCCCGCGTCCACGTCGGCCCGGTCGAGGCCGCACAGCTCGCTGACCCGGATGCCGGTCGCGTAGAGCAGTTCCAGCACCGCCCGGTCGCGCAGCAGGGTCGGCGCGGCCTCCTCGCCTGGCGCCAGCACCAGGTCGGTCGCCTGGTCGGCGCGGAGCACCGCCGGCAGGTCGCGATCGGCCTTCGGCGTGGCCAGCTTCGCGCCCACGTCGGTCTCAAGCAGGCCGCCGCGGTGGGCCCACGCGCTGAACGTGCGCGCGGACGCCGCGCGTCGGGCCAGGGAGGTGCGGGCGCCGCCGAGCGTACGCAGCCGGGCCAGCCAACTGCGCAGCACGGTGATGTCCAGGTCGGCCGGGGTCGCACAGCCCATCCGGGCGGCGTGGTCCAACAACGAGACGACGTCACCGACGTACGCGCGTACCGTATGTGTCGATCTGTTTTCGACGTGTGACAGGTGCCGCGCGAACTCGTCGACCGCCTCGCGCATCGCGGGCGGCAGCCCCTCGTGCAGTGCCTGCGTCGACCGGCCCATCACCGTGACGGTCGCCGCCGTGGCGTGTCGCCGTCAAGCCGACGCGCCGGGCGCGGGTCAGCCTGCCGCGACACCGCCGGCGATCAGCAGGCCGAGGCCGACGACCAGGTAGAGCGCGGGCGGGCGAAGCCAGGCACCGGGACCGTCGACCCGGGCGCCGCCGGTGGACGCGCTGTAGAGGCCGGCCGCGAGCATCGGCAGGCCCGCGATGAGCATCATCCCCGACACGATGCCCGAGATGACCAGGTCACCGCCGAACATCGAGTCGAAGAAGATGCGCAGGGCGCCGATCTCGAAGATCGCGGTAACGACGCCGTAGACGAGGGCGAGCGCGGGGCGACGGGTGCGGTAGACGCCGTCGCTCGCCGGCGGCGCGCTCGCGGGGCGGCGCATCGGGTCCTCACGCGGCGTGATCGGCGGCATCAGGCCGGTGGGCATGTTGAGGTTCGCCGGGTCGGGTCCCGGTGTGGGCGGCATGGGGTCGGGCAGGGGCAGCGGTGCCGGCACGGGTTCGCCGAGCGGCAGGCGGACCTCCGCCTGGGCGGGCCGGGGCAACTCGCCGGTGGCCGGGCCGGCCGGCTCCGCGCCGTACCCCCGCTGCGGTGGATCGTCGATCTGACGCCGCACCCCATCGGCCGGCAACGGGCGCGCGGAGGTGTTCCACGACGGCTGGTCCTGCCCGCTGTCGGGCCAGCGCGGCTCGCGCTCGAAGCCGCCCGCGAAGCCGTTGAACGACGGCTCGGCGGCGCGCTCGGTGCCGCCCCGCCAGGTCTCCTCGCCGAAGCCGCGATCGTCGTCGCTCCAGCGCTGCTGCTGCTCGTCGTCTGGGTATCCGCGTCGTCCGTCCACGGGCCGCACGCTATTCGACATGGCCGCGACGCTGCAATCGCGGGTCCGAGGGGTTGTGATCCCGGTCCCGTAGCAGCCGGCGGCGCGTCGACCGCCGGTTTTCCACAGGGCGGCCTGTCCACAGGCGTTGTCCGTGGCCTCTTGCGGTTCGGCATCGTCGGGCCATGACGGTGGTACGACGAGCGGTCGGTGCCTGGGGTGAGCGGCAGGCCGCGCAGCATCTGGCCGACCAGAACTTCCGCGTGGTCGCGCGCAACTGGCGCTGCCCGCTCGGTGAGATCGACATCATCGCCTGGGACGGCGAGACGCTGGTCTTCTGTGAGGTGAAGACGCGCCGGGGGCGGGCGTTCGGGCTACCCGCGGAGTCGGTGGTGGCGGCCAAGGCGCGGCGGCTACGCCGGCTCGGTGCGCGGTGGCTGGCGGTCCACAGCGCGCGTCCGCGAGAGGTCCGGTTCGACGTGATCGCGGTGCTGGTCCAGCGGCCGGGCACCGTCGAGATCGACCACATCCGCGGCGCCTTCTAGCACGTTTCCGCGCGCGGCCTGGCCGTTGTCCACAGCCCTTCGGCTGTCCACAGGGGCCGTCCGCCGACCGTCCGTTTCCGGCACCGTCTTCGTCGTGAGCTACGCGAAGGTGTTGTCCGTCGGCCTGGTCGGTGTCACCGGGCATCTCGTCGAGGTCGAGGCCGATCTCTCCGCCGGGCTGCCCGCGGTCGTCATGTCCGGCCTACCGGACACGGCGCTCACCGAAGCCCGCGATCGGGTCCGGGCGGCGGTCGTCAATTCCGGTGAGCAGTGGCCCAACCGGCGCGTTACCGTCAACCTGCTGCCCGCGACCCTGCCCAAACACGGTTCCGCCTTCGACATGGGCATCGCGGCTGCGCTGTTGGGGGCGGCCGGCGAACTACCGCTGGCCGCCCTCGACGGTGTCGTGCTGCTCGGCGAGCTAGGGCTCGACGGAAGCGTGCGACCCGTGCGCGGGGTGCTACCCATGGTCGCGGCCGCCCTACGGGCGGGCGTGCGCCGCGCGGTCGTGCCGCTGGCCAACGCGGCCGAGGCGGCCGTGGTGCCCGGCGTGACGGTGAAGGCTGTCGAGACGCTGCACCGGCTGGTCGCCTTCGTCCGGTCCGGCGGCCAGTTGCTCGACCCGCCGTCCGGCACCGCGCCACCCGAGCCGCCGATGCCCGACCTGGCCGACGTGGCCGGTCAGGCCCTGGGCCGGCGGGCACTCGAGGTGGCCGCGGCGGGCGGTCACCACGTGGCGATGTTCGGTCCGCCGGGAGCGGGCAAGACGATGCTGGCCGAACGGCTGCCGTCGGTGCTGCCGCCGCTCGACGACGACGCCGCGCTCGAAGTCTCGGCGCTGCACTCGGTGGCCGGACTGCTCCCGGTCGGCGGTCGCCTGTTGCGCCGCGCGCCGTTCCAGGCGCCGCACCATTCGGCGACACTGGCCGCCCTCGTCGGCGGCGGCTCGGGCCTGGCCCGTCCCGGCGCGGTCTCGTTGGCACATCGCGGCGTGTTGTTCCTCGACGAAGCTCCCGAGTTCGCGAGCCGCGCCCTGGAGGCGCTCCGGCAGCCGCTCGAGTCGGGTCGGGTGGTGCTGAGCCGCACGGGCGGCACCACCGAATACCCGGCGCGGGTCCAGTTGGTCATCGCCGCCAACCCGTGCCCGTGCGCGAAACCTCAGGGCTCGGCGAGCTGCGAGTGCACCCCGATCGCCCGGCGGCGTTACCTGGGGCGGCTATCGGGTCCGCTGCTCGACCGCATCGACGTGCAGATCGAGCTGATGCCCGTCACCGCGGCCGACCTGTTCGTCGTCAACCGGGGCGGCGAGCCGTCCGCCCTGGTGGGGGAGCGGGTGGCGAAGGCCCGTGCGGCCGCGGCGGCGCGCTGGCTGACCGAGCGGTGGCGGGTCAACGCCGAGGTCCCGGGGCCGCGGTTGCGGCAACCACCGTGGCGGCTGCCGCTGCGCGACACGGTCTCGCTGCGCCGGCGCCTCGACAGCGGGTCGCTCTCGGCCCGCGGCTTCGACCGGGTGCTGCGTCTGTCCTGGTCGATCGCCGACCTGGACGGTCGCGACCGGCCGGTCTTCGACGACGTCGAGGAGGCGCTGGCGCTCCGCACCGGCGGTGGGCGGAGGTTCGATGGCTGACGCCGAGACCCGCCTCGCCCGGGTCGCGTTGACGCTGCTCGCGGAGCCCGGCACGCGCGCCGTGCACCGGCTGGTGGCGCGGCACGGCCCGCGCACCGCGCTGGCGCTGGCCCTGTCGGGCGAGATCCCCGACGACGCGACGCGCGACGCCGTCCGGGCCCGGCTCGGCGCCGGCGACCCGCGCCCGGCGGCCGAGGCGGCGCTGGCCACGGCGGCCCGGCTGGGCGCCCGCCTGGTCGTCCCGGAAGACGACGAGTGGCCGACGGGCCTGGACGCGCTCGAGCACGTCGAGCTGTCGGTGGCCGACCGTCGGGTCGACCGCGAGCTGGCGCCGCCGCTGTGCCTGTGGGTTCGCGGCGAGTGGCCGCTGGTCGACGCGTTCGACCGGTCGGTGGCGATCGTGGGCTCGCGGGCCGCCACCGCATACGGCGAGCACGTGGCGACGGACCTGGCTTACGGCCTCGCCGAACGCGAGTGGTCCGTGGTCTCCGGGGGCGCCTTCGGCATCGACGCGGCGGCGCACCGGGGAGCGCTGGCCGCTGGCGGGCTGACGATCGCGGTGCTGGCGTGCGGCATCGAGCGCGCCTACCCGGTGGCCAACACGGCCCTCTTCGACCGCATCGCCGAGACGGGCCTGCTGGTCACCGAGTGGCCGCCGGGCGCCGACCCGCTGCGCCCACGGTTCCTGATCCGCAACCGGGTGATCGCCGCCGCGACCCGCGGCACGGTCCTGGTCGAGGCGGCGGCCCGCAGCGGCGCGACGCAGACGGTCCGCCGCGCGATCGCCATGGGGCGCCCGGCGCTGGTGGTCCCGGGCCCGGTCACCTCGGCGATGTCGGTGGGTTGCCACGAGATCCTGCGCCAGCACGAGTCGGCGCGGCTGGTCGCCAACGTCGCGCACGTCCTGGAGGAGGTCGGCCGGATCGGCGCCGACCTGGCGCCGCCCGCGCAGGGGCCGCAGCGGCCGCGCGACCAGCTCGACGACCAGGCGACGTTCCTGCTGGAGTCCCTGCCGAGGCGCGGGGTGGTCACGCCGGACGCGGCGGCCATCAGGGCGGGCATCGACATCCGCACGGCGCTGCGCAAGCTCACGCTGCTGGAGACGCTGGGCTTCGTCATGCGCCGCGACGGCGGCTACGCCCTGACGCCGCCGTCCCGGCGGCCGGCCGAGGACGAGCCGCCGTGAACGCGACCGCCGAGCCGGCGGGCGGGGGCGAGCCGCCGTGACCGCGACCGCCGAATCTGCGGGCCGGGGGCGAGCCGCCGTTACCGCGACCGCCCACCGGCCGGGCGTCGCGGGCGACCGAGCCCGGGACGGCACGGGTCGCGGCCGGCTCCGGCTTGGGCGGGCCCGCCACGGCCGGGCCGGTCCGCGCGGGCCGGTGGTGTGGTGTCTGGCGGTCCGCGCGGTGGCGGCGGACGTGATCGAGCTCGTGTGCGCGGCCCGGCCGTGCGGGTCTGACCCGCTGCTCGAAGGGAGAGAGCCGAGATGACCTAATCTGACGGACGACGAGATGAACGAGCGGATCCGGGCGGCGACCGAAGCAGCCGCCCGCCGGCGATCCGAGCGGTCACGTGCCCGGGCGTTGTTCGCCGCGTCGCGGAGCGTCGGGCTGCAACTTCGCCACGCCACGAAGCTGGCACGCTTGGATCGGGAGCTGTCCGACCCCTCCCCGCCACCTTGATCAGTCCGAGCGGTCCGACCGCTGCAGGCCGCATCGAGCGGAGCCGGGAGCCCCGCCCGCCGCTGAGGTCGCAGCGGTCACGGGCGTGGATCTGGCAACAGCGGTCTCGATGGGCCACCCCCGTCGCGGGCCCCGGGAAGCACCCACCTGGGCGGGGAAGGGGCGCGCGGGCAGACGGCGTACACTTGGGTTTTGGCGACCGCCGCAGGGCGGTCGACCTCGCGCGCCCTTCTCGCGTTCGCGTCCTTGTGGCTCGAGGTGAGCGACGGTCCCCTGGTCCTGATCTTCGATTGGGCCCACCATGGCCGGCGACTGGGCGCCAGGACGCTCGGCCGACCGGCCGGCGTGACAACCAGGGACTACACGAGGAGCGCCCCACCATGGCCGTTGTGACCATGCGCCAGCTGCTGGAAAGCGGTGTCCATTTCGGGCACCAGACCCGGCGCTGGAACCCGAAGATGAAGCGCTTCATCTTCACCGAGCGTAACGGTATTTACATCATCGACCTGCGCCAGACGCTCGACTACATCGAGAAGGCGTACGAGTTCGTTCGTGGCACCGTCGCCGAAGGCGGCAGCATCCTGTTCGTCGGCACGAAGAAGCAGGCGCAGGAGGCCATCGCCGAGCAGGCGTCGCGGGTCGGCATGCCCTACGTCAACCACCGCTGGCTGGGCGGCATGCTCACCAACTTCCAGACGGTCTACAAGCGGCTGCAGCGGATGAAGGAGCTCGAGGCCCTCGGCGACCTCAGCGGCACCGCGGCCGGCTACACCAAGAAGGAGACCCTGCAGCTCTCGCGCGAGAAGATCAAGCTGACCCGCACCCTGGGCGGCCTGCGCGACATGCAGAAGGTCCCGGCGGCCATCTGGGTCGTCGACACCAAGAAGGAGCACATCGCGGTTGACGAGGCCCGCAAGCTGGGCATTCCGGTCATCGCAGTGCTGGACACCAACTGTGACCCGGACGAGGTCGACTTCCCGATCCCGGGCAACGACGACGCGATCCGGTCGGCCGAGCTGCTGACCAAGGTCGTCGCGGCCGCCGTTGCCGACGGTCTGATCGCGCGGTCGGGTCGCGGCCAGCGTGGTGGCGACGACAAGCCGGAGCCGGGTGTGGTCGCGGCCGACGAGCCGCTGGCCGAGTGGGAGCGCGAGCTCCTCGAGGGTGCCGAGAAGAAGGCCGACGAGACGGCGCCGGTCGCCGCGGAATGAGCTGGTTCCGGGTCCGCCCCACCGGGCGGGCCCGGCCACGACCCCCACTAACCACCAAAAGAGAGAGTCATGGCTGACTTCACCGCCGCGGACGTCAAGAAGCTCCGCGATCTCACCGGCGCCGGCATGATGGACAGCAAGAAGGCGCTCACGGAGGCCGACGGCGACTTCGACAAGGCCGTCGAGGTCCTCCGGATCAAGGGTGCCAAGGACGTCGGCAAGCGCGCCGGGCGTACCGCCGCCAACGGGTTGGTCGCCCACTCCGGCCGGGCGCTGCTCGAGCTCAACTGCGAGACCGACTTCGTCGCCAAGAACGCCGACTTCATCGCGCTCGCTCAGCAGCTCGTCGAGCACGCCGAGAAGTCGGGTGTCGCCGACGTCGAGGCGCTGCTGGCCAGCACGCTGGCCGACGGCCGCACCGTCGCCGACACCGTCCAGGAGGCCTCCGCCAAGATCGGCGAGAAGCTCGTGCTCAACCGCTTCGCGGTGCTCGACGACGCCGGCGCGGTCGCGGTCTACCTGCACCGCAAGAGCCAGGACCTGCCGCCGGCGGTGGGCGTGCTGGTGCAGTACGGCGGCAAGAACGACGAGGCCGCCGACGCCGACGCGCGTGGCGTCGCGATGCAGATCGCCGCGATGCGGCCCAAGTACCTCACCCGTGACGAGGTGCCGGCCGACGTCGTCGAGTCGGAGCGTCGCATCGCCGAGCAGACCGCTCGCGAGGAGGGCAAGCCGGAGGCCGCGCTGCCGAAGATCGTCGAGGGCCGTACCAACGCCTTCTTCAAGGACTTCGTGCTGCTGGAGCAGTCTTCGGTCGCCGACAACAAGAAGACCGTCAAGCAGGTCGTCGGCGAGGCTGGCATCGACGTCACGCGGTTCGTCCGCTTCGAGGTTGGCCAGGCCTGACCGGCCGTCGCGCCCCCGTCCCACCGGGCGGGGGCGCACCACCGGCCGCCGCCGGTGGTTTGCGAGATCACGGTGGCACCGCGACCTACCCGGTGCCGAAGCGCGACGAAAGGCGGTCGGATGACGGACGTGGCAGGCGAGTCGACGTGGGCGGTCGAGGACCCCACCGCGCCGCCCCCGGGAAGACCCCGCCGGGTCGTACTCAAGCTCTCAGGTGAGGTGTTCGGCGGCGGCATGGTCGGCGTCGACCCCGACGTCGTGCAGGCCGTGGCCCGCCAGATCGCGGCCGTCGTCCGCCGCAACGTCCAGGTCGCCGTCGTCGTCGGCGGTGGCAACTTCTTCCGGGGCGCCGAGCTGCAGAAGCGCGGCATGGACCGGGCCCGCGCCGACTACATGGGCATGCTCGGCACGGTCATGAACTGCCTGGCCCTCCAGGACTTCCTGGAGAAGGAGGGCATCGAGACCCGCGTCCAGAGCGCCATCACGATGGCCCAGGTCGCCGAGCCCTACATCCCGCTGCGCGCCATCCGCCACCTCGAGAAGGGGCGTGTCGTGATCTTCGGCGCGGGCGCCGGGATGCCGTACTTCTCGACCGACACCGTCGCCGCCCAGCGCGCGCTGGAGATCCGGGCCGACGTGGTGTTGATGAGCAAGAACGGGGTCGACGGGGTCTACACCGCCGATCCGCGCACCGACCCGACGGCCAGCAAGTTCGACTCGGTCACGTTCGCGGAGGTGCTCCGCCGCGGGCTGCGGGTCGCCGACGCGGCCGCCTTCAGCCTCTGCGAGGAGAACGGCCTGCCGATGCTGGTGTTCGGCGCCGAAGGCGATGACACGATCATGAAGGCCGTCGCCGGCGAGCGCATCGGCACCCTGATCACAGCCAACTGAGAGCCACATCCCCAGAAGGAGGCGACGGACCCGGTGATCGACGACACACTCCTCGAGGCCGAGGAGAAGATGGATGGCGCGGTCAACCACGCCAAGGAAGAGTTCGCCGCGATCCGTACCGGTCGGGCCAATGCGGCGATGTTCTCCAAGATCATCATCGATTACTACGGCACACCGACGCCGCTGACCCAGATGGCGTCCGTCGGCACGCCGGAGCCACGGATGGCGATCATCAAGCCGTACGACACGTCGCAGCTCGGCGCGATGGAGAAGGCGATCCGCGACTCGGACCTCGGGGTCAACCCCAACAACGAGGGCAACCAGCTGCGCATCATCCTCCCGCAGATGACCGAGGAGCGGCGGCGCGACATGATCAAGGTCGCCCGGCACAAGGGCGAAGAGGCCAAGATCGCTGTTCGGAACGTACGGCGCAAGGCCAAGGAAGAGCTCGACCGCCTGGTGAAAGACGGCGAGACCGGGGAAGACGAGGGGCGACGGGCCGAGAAGGAGCTCGACGACCTGACCCACCGGTACGTCACCCAGATCGATGAACTCCTCAAGCACAAGGAGACCGAGCTGCTCGAGGTCTGAGCGGGAAGCCGTCGCCGGTGCAGTATTCTCGGCACGATTCCTCCTGGTCAGGAGATCGATAGGCGAAGGGGGGCTCGGCGACATGTGGCGTTCAACGACGGGCCCGGTTGGGGCGTAGATGTCCTACTCTGATCCCTACTCGAGCGTTGACCCGCGGCGGGCGCGGCACCCCGGTGTCGCGCCCGAGGACTACACCGGCGGCTTCCAGACCAACCTCGAGGTCCCCGGCTGGGCCGGTCCCACGCAACCCGGCGTCGAGCCGCCGCCGCGGGACCCGCGCCGGGACGAGGACAACGGCTTCGCCGCCGACACCGCTGCGCTACCCGTGGTCACGCCGCACGCCGACCAGCGCGGTGACGACCAGGCACGGGCCGACCGGCGCCGCGACGACGGTCCCGACGAGGACGCGACCCCGCCGCGCCGTCCCGGGCCGGGCCGGCGCCGCGCGGGCCCCGGCCGGCCACCCACGGCGCGGAAGACCAGCCGCGCGGGCCGCAACCTGCCGGCCGCGATCGGCGTCGGTGTCACGCTCGGCGCGGTCCTGCTGGTCTCGCTGTACGTCTACAAGCTCGCCTTCCTCGGCGTCCTCGCCCTCGCGGTGGCGGTCGGCATCTGGGAGGTCAGCCGCGCCCTGCGCGAGGTGAAGGCCCGCCCGCCGGCGATCCCGCTGATCGCGGGCGGGGTGCTGATGATCGGTCTGGCCTGGTACGCCGGTGCCGACGCCCTGCTCCTCGGCCTGGTGGTGACGCTGCTGGCCGCGACGGTCTGGCGGCTCGCCGACGGCCCCAAGGGCTTCAAACGGGACCTGATCGCGTCGGCCCTGATCGCGGTCTACGTGCCCTTCCTGGCCGGCTTCGCCGCGCTGCTCGCCGTGCCCGAGGACGGTGCCGACCGCGTGCTGGTCGTCCTGATCGGGGTGGTCCTCTCCGACACCGGCGGGTACGCGGCCGGGGTCTTCCTGGGGCGTCATCCGATGGCCCCGACGATCAGTCCCAAGAAGTCCTGGGAAGGCTTCGGCGGCTCGCTGGTCGCGGCGGCGATCGGCACCGCCATCAGCTGTTACTTCCTGCTCGGCGTCGACTTCTGGTGGGGCGCCCTGATCGGTGCCGCGATCAGCGTGGCGGCGGTCCTCGGTGACCTCGCCGAGTCGATGCTCAAGCGCGACCTGGGCGTCAAGGACATGAGCCGCCTGCTCCCGGGCCACGGCGGCCTGATGGACCGCCTCGACTCGATCCTCTTCGCGGTGCCGACCGCGTACCTGCTGCTCTCGATCTTCGCCCCCGTCCGTTGACCGTGAGGTTCGTCATCCGGTAATCGGTGCCACGGTGGGTGGGTGAAGCGACGTTTCGGGTACGTCGTAAATGCCGATCGCTGAGTTGAATGGGTTATTCGCACGCTCTATACCCGTCTAGGGCAGGTTGTGCCCCGGCAGCGTGCCGCATATCTGGACTTTCGGATAGAGAAGCCGTTGGTACGCGGACCCGGCAGCGAAGCGCAGCGAGCGGTGCGCGCGGGAGCGAGCGGTCGTGCCCACCACGGACGTGCGTCGATGAATGGGTTCCTGGGCTTTTGATCGCCGATCCGGCACCCGGGCAGGTGAAGGTGATCGAACAGTCGTGGGAGACTGGAGCCGCCATGACGAGCCTGCCAATAATCCAGTCGGAGGCCGCTCCCGCCGGGCGGCGTGCGGCCATGCCGCCGCGCCATCTTGCCGATCTTGACGTCGCGGGACGCGAGGCGGCGTTGGTCGCGCTCGGTGAGCCCAAGTTTCGTGCGCGGCAACTGTCGACCCATTACTTCGGGCGGCTGGTGCGCGACGCCGACGAGATGACCGACCTGCCGGCGGCCAGCCGGGCCAAGATCGCCGGTGACCTGTTGCCGCGGTTGCTGACGCCGGTGCGCGAGATGGCGACGGACGACGGCGCGACGCGCAAGGCGCTCTGGCGACTACACGACAACGCGCTGGTCGAGAGCGTGCTGATGGGCTATCCCGACCGGGTCACCGTCTGCATCTCCAGCCAGGCCGGCTGCGGCATGGCGTGCCCGTTCTGCGCGACCGGCCAGGCGGGGCTGACCCGCAACCTGTCCACCGCCGAGATCGTCGACCAGGCCGTCTACCTCGCCGGTGTCGCGGCGTCCGGCGTGATCACCGGCTCGCCGACCCGGCTGTCGCACGTGGTGTTCATGGGCATGGGCGAACCGCTGGCCAACTACAACCGGGTGCTGGCGGCGGTGCGCCGGTTGACGTCGCCCGCGCCGGAGGGCCTCGGGCTGTCGCAGCGGCACATCACGATCTCCACCGTCGGGTTGGTGCCGGCCATGCGCAAGCTCGCCGAGGAAGACCTCCAGGTGACTCTTGCGTTGTCGCTGCACGCGCCCGATGATGATCTGCGCGATGAACTGGTGCCGGTCAACCAACGGTGGAAGGTGGCCGAGGTGCTCGACGCCGCGTGGCACTACGCGGATCGCACGGGGCGCCGTGTTTCCGTCGAATACGCGATGATCAAAGACGTGAACGACCAGCCCTGGCGAGCGGACCTGCTCGGGCGTCTACTGGCCGGGCGGCTCGCGCACGTCAACCTCATCCCGCTGAACCCGACTCCGGGCAGCCGATGGGACGCGAGCAGCAAGCCGGTCGAACGCGAGTTCGTCCGGAGGCTGCGCGCAGCGGGCGTGTCGACTACCGTGCGTGACACCAGAGGTCGCGAGATTGACGGCGCGTGCGGTCAGCTCGCCGCGACCGAGGTGACGACATGACCGCGTTCGGGGCCGCGGTTGAGCGAACTAACCAGGAGACATAGTGGCGAGCCAGGGTCAACGATTCCGCCGTCGGGCGTTGCGTCGCGGCTACAAGGTCGACGAGGTCGACGCCTTCCTCGACCGCGTCGAGGCGACCCTCGCCGGTGATCCGATCGGTGCGCCGGTCGGTTCCCAGGAGGTCCACGACGTCGTCTTCCGGGTGCGCTTCGGCGGGTACGACGAGTGGCAGGTCGACCTCCACCTCGACCGGGTCGAGCGGCAGGTCGGTGAGCTCGAGGAGCGCAACGGCCGGTTCAGCGGTCCCGACCGGATGGGCCTCCCGGACCGGATGGGTCCGCCGTCGGGCGCGCTCGGCCCGCCCGGTGGCGACCGGATGGGCCCGCCGCAGGAGCGGATGGGTCCTGCCGACCGGATGGGCCCGCCGATCCCGGCGCCGCCGCCCGGTTCGTTCGGCCCGCCGGACCGCCGGCCCGCGATGGGTGGCGGCCCGCTGCCGACCCGCCCGGTGCCCAACGAGGACCCGTACGCCCGCCCCGGCCCGCCCCCGCCCTACGGCGGCGCTGCTTTCGACGGTGCGCCCCCGCCGCGCGGGTACGACGGCCCCCCGATGGCCGGCGGCCCCGGCCCGATGCGTGGCGGCCCCGGCTTCCCCGGGCAGGATGACGGTTACGACGGCCCTGAGCAGCCCGGCCGGCGCGCGCGGATGGACATGACCGCGGAGATCCGGATGCCCGAGCGCGGCGATCCGGGCCGTGGTGGTCCGGCGCACCCGGGTGGCCCTGGCCCCGGCGCGGGTCCTGGTCCCGGCATGGGCGGTGGCCCGGCGATGGGTGGCGCGCCCGGCATGGGCGGCGGCCCCGGCCTCGCGATGGGTGGCCCGCCCGGTGGCGGCATGGGCGCGCCCGGCATGGGTGGCCCGCCGCTGATGGGCCCGCCCGGGAGCGACCTGGCCCGGGTCGACCACATGCGACGGTCGTTCCAGGTGCGGCGCTTCGGCAGCGGCTACGACCCCAACCAGGTCGACCGCTTCTTCGAGGACGTGCTCACCGGAATGACGGGCCGCGGCCCCATCCCGACGACGGACGCCGACTTCGACGCGACCCAGTTCGGGCTGGTGCCCGGGGGTTATTTCGAGGCCGAGGTCGAGCAGGCACTGCTCGAGGTCCGCGACATCGTGCGGCGGCGCTGAGCGTCGTAGGTTTGGTTCCCGCCCGCAGGTCGTTCGCGACCGGCGGGCGGGTGCGTTTCCGGGCCGCGGGGCGCTGCCATGACGGCGACGCCCGCACCCTGGTGCTCGGCCGGGGCTCGACCTTCGGTTCCATCGGCGTGGCTTGCCAGGTCGCCTCACCGGCGTGCGGGGGCGCCCCCTATGTCTGTGACGAACGTGCGTGGCGCTGCGCGGCCGGGTCTTGGGCCGCGAGATTATCTGTAGAGCCCTGGTGTCCGAAGCGCCGCGTAGGCGGACTGCGAAGCTCGTGATTACCGACACGCCATGGCTGTTCCTTGGTGTCGACCGGCCCGCGACCATCCGGCCGCTGCCGCGCTGCCGCGCTGCCGCGCTGCCGCGCTGCCGCGCTGCCGCGCTGCCGCGCTGCCGCGCTGCCGCGCTGCCGCGCTGATCGGGGGCCTACGGCGCCGCGTGATTCGGGATGGCCGTGACCTGGCTGGTCTGGTGGCGCGGACCTGGCAGCGACGCGTAGCGAGCGGTGCCCGGCGGGAGCGACGGTCGTGCCCCCGACGGACCCGGGAAAGGCTCGGTTGCTTTTGACCCTGGAACGAACGGCTCGGTCGCTCTGCTCGCCCCCGGAAGCGGGGGCTCGCCTCGGCCGCAGCAGAGCCTTCCTCTACCGCGGCGAACCTGTTTCGCGCCGGCTCGGCGTGGTCAGGAGCGCAGGCCGTTGCGGCGGAGGACCGCGTCGCCGATGACCGCGAGGATTAGGGCCGCCGCGATGCCGTTGAGCCAGATGCGCTCGACGCCGGTGACCTCGTTGTTGCAGAACTGCATCAGCACCAGTGAGATCGCGACGACGACGGCACCGAGCCGCCCGGCCTTGCGGTGGCCAGGTTTCCTCTGGTCAGGTGCGATGACCGGCTCGTGCTCTGCCACCTCGTGGCTCCTCCCTCGGCTGGGTGCGGAGATCAGTGTGGCACGTCCGTGGCGTCGAGGATCGGGCACCCCGGCTCGTCGGGTAGCGTTTTCGCCGTACATGCCGAGCTTTTGATCTTGGGGGTTTGCTGCCGTGCGAGTGACCGGGACGGGACACGCCAGCATGCGGATCGACACCCCGGCGGGAAGCATCCTCTGCGACCCCTGGGTCAACCCCGCGTATTTCGCGTCGTGGTTTCCGTTCCCCGACAACTCGCTGCTCGACTGGGAGACCCTCGGTCAGGTCGACTATCTCTATCTGAGCCACCTGCACCGCGACCACTTCGACGCCGCGCACCTCAAGCGCTTCGTTTCGAAGAAGGCCCGCGTGCTGCTGCCGGAGTATCCGACCAGCGAGCTCGAGGACGAGCTGCGCGAGCTGGGCTTCACCGACTTCGTCAAGACGGTGTCGGAAGAGGTCATCGAGCTCGACGGCGGCCTGAAGGTCATGATCCAGGCGCTGACGTCGCCGACGGACGGCCCGATCGGTGACTCCTCGCTCTGGGTCGAGTACGACGGCGTGCGGCTGCTCAACCAGAACGACGCCCGGCCCACCGACCTCTCGCTGTTCGCCTCGCTCGGCCACGTGCACGCGCACATGCTGCAGTTCTCCGGGGCCATCTGGTATCCGATGGTCTACGAGCTGCCCCAGGCCGCCAAGACGGCGTTCGGCAAGCAGAAGCGGGACCGGCAGTTCGACCGCACCTGGCGCTATATCGACGACCTCAAGGCGTCGCACGTCTTCCCGATCGCCGGGCCGCCGTGCTTCCTCGACGACGAGCTGTGGCAGTTCAACGACATCTTCGGCGACGAGGGCAACATCTTCCCGGACCAGTCGGTCTTCATGAAGGAGTACGCCAAGGTCGGCGGCACCAACGGCGTGGTCCTCCTGCCCGGCAGCGTCACCGAGATCACCCAGGACTCGATCGAGACCACGCACCCGACCGACGTCGACGAGTTCTTCGCCAACAAGGTCGCGCATCTCGAGGAGATGCGGGAGCGCAAGCGCCCGATCATCGCCGCCGAGAAGGCCTCCTGGCGGCACCCCGAGATCGACGTGCTCAAGGAGATGAAGCGGCGGATCGAGCCGCTCCTCGACGAGTCGATCTATCTGGCCAAGGGTGTCGGCGGGCCGGTGCGCTTCGACCTGGTCGGCTACGACGGCGACTCGGTCGAGTCGATCGTGGTGGACTTCCCGGGCCAGGAGGTCCGGCGCTATGCCGACGAGAAGGTCCGCTACCGCTTCCGCACCGAGCGCGCGCTGATCGAGCACCTCCTGTTCATCGACGAGGTCGACTGGGTGAACTCGCTGTTCCTCTCCTGCCGCTTCTCGGCGGCCCGGATCGGCCAGTACAACGAGTTCGTCTACGCGTTCTTCAAGTGCCTGTCGGAAGAGCGGCTGCAGTATGCCGAGGGCTGGTACGACGAGCACCAGCGCGCCACCGACGCCGAGGACATCACGCTCGGCGACTGGGTGGTGCAGCGCCGCTGCCCGCACCTCAAGGCCGACCTGACCCGCTTCGGGATCGTCGACGGCGACCAGCTCACCTGCCAGCTGCACGGGTGGCGGTTCGACCTGCCCAGCGGGCGCTGCCTGACCGGCGTGGGGCACCAGATCCGCGCGCGTCGGGCGGGCGAGCCCGCGCCCGATGCCAACCCCGAGGGCGACGCCCCGGCCACCGCCGCCACGCCGGCCTAGCCGGCGCGGGGCGCCTAGGTTCTGTTGCGTATCTGCGGTCGAGGCGAGGCGGAGTCCAGGTTTCGTCTGGGCGTGCGGCGGCTTTGCCCGGATACCGGTGTTGTATCCGGGTGAAGGGGCCGTGCGGCCAGGCGGCGGCTGGGCCCGCCGCAGCCCGGCTCCAGATACGAAACAGAACCTAGCGTAGTAGGAACGCGAGCTCGGTCTCCCACTTGTCGATGGGGGTCTCCGCGGGGTGGGTGTGGTAGATCTCCAGCCGGCAGCGCCAGACGTCGCCGGCGGGGGAGTCGTGGTGGTCGAACTCGAGGTCGCGCTCGTGCGCCCAGCCCAGCAGGTCGCCGGTGACCTGGAGGAGCTCGTCGGGGTGGCCGACGTGGGTGACGGTCGCGTATCGGCCCGCCGGTAGGACCTCGCCGAAGATGTCACCGCTGCCGCCGACAGGCATGTTGACGGGAACGCCGGCCTCGATCTCGAGGTCACCCTCCATGTCGATGGTGTTGTATTTGAGGAACGGCGCGCCGGCGGGTGCGATGCCGCGCTGGCGTAGGAACGCGAGCACGTCCGGAATGCGGTCGGCGATGTCGGCGATGGAGCTCATCGTCACCGTGCGCTTGATGGCGACGTAGTCCTGCGCCGGACGGTCGGTCACGCTGGGCTCGCTGCTCACAGCCGGGTCCTTCCTCGTGGCTTCATCGACCGGACCATTATGGGTGCGGGGTCCGACAGAATTCCGCCGCGCGTACCCGCGTCAGCTTTTCTGGCTCGTGAACTGGTCGACGTAGGCGTGCAACTCCATCTCGAAGAGCGCGCCCGGATCGGAGACCGCCCACCGCAGGTGGTGGAAGACCTCCATGGACACCAGCCCGTAGAGCCGTGACCAGCCACTGAGGAACGCCCAGGTGACCTCGATCGGATACTGGTCGCCGTGGCTGGCGCGCAGCGGCTCGAGATGGGCGGCGAGCCGCTCCTCCATCAGCGTCCGCGGCGGCGTGGCATAGCGTTCGCGCAGCCAGAGGGCGTTGATCGTCTCCATGAACGGGCGGCCGAACTCGACGCCCGGATGGTGCTCCTCGTCGCAGCTCTCCTGGAACGCGACGATGCCCGGCAGCGGGTTGCCGAGGATGAGGGCGAACTCGGCCGGATGCGCCACCGACCAGCCCCGGAACGCGCGCGCCATCGCCTTGACCTGGGTGACCGGGTCGTCGCCGGCGTCCTGCTTGGCCGTCGCCACGACCTCGGACAGCTCGGCGTAGAGATCGCCCGCCAGCGCCTCGACGAGCGCGTCGAGGCTGTCGAAATAGCGATAGATCGCGGGCGCGGTCATGCCCATCTCGCGGGCGATCGCCCGCAGCGAGATCGCGTCGGGGCCGCCGGTGACCAGCAGCCGCCGGGCCTCCTCCTTGATCTCCGAGAGGGTCGAGGTACGCAGGCGCTCACGCCGGGTCGGCGCGCTCAATCGCGAACTCCCTTGACTGCCGAGAACACTGTTGCCATAGTTAACGCCGTTCATCTTCCTAACGCTGTTCGTCAGTTTTGCACAGATCCGTGGGGGGATCCATGTTCGCGTGGTGGGGGCGGGCGGTCGTCCGGTTCCGTTGGGTCGTGCTGGCCGCGGCGGCGGCGCTGGTGCTGGTCGGGGCGGCCTGGGGTTCCGGGGTGTTCGGTGCCCTGACCGGCGGCGGGTTCGAGGATCCCAGCGCCGAGTCCACGAAGTTCCGCGAGCGCGTCGTCGCCGAGTTGGGCAACCAGGACGTCGACGTGCTCGTGCTCTACTCCGACGCCGGTGTTGCCGTCGACGACCCACGCTTCCGCGACCCGGTGACGGCGACGCTGGAGAAGGTCCGTGCGCTGCCCGAGGTCGCGAGCGTGACCAGCTTCTACGACACCCAGTCGCCGGCGCTGGTCTCCACCGACCGGCACGCCACCTACGCGATGGTGCAGCTCAAGGCGACAGACCCGGACGGCAAGACCTCCGCGTACGAGACGATCGAGCCGGCGTTGACCGCACCCGGGATCACCACGCGTACGGGCGGCACGATCCCGTTCCTGGACGAGGCCAACGAGCAGACCAGCGCCGACCTGGCCCGGGCGGAGATGTTCTCGCTGCCGGTCCTGCTCGTCCTGCTGGTCCTCATCTTCGGCGGCCTGGCCGCGGCCGCCACACCGCTGATGATCGGCGGCATAGCGATCCTCGGCTCGCTCGTGGTCGTGCGGCTGATCAACATGGTCACCGACGTGTCCGTCTTCGCGATCAACATCATCACGTTGATCGGTCTGGGCATGGCGGTCGACTACGCGCTGTTCATCGTCAGCCGGTTCCGGGAGGAGTTGGCCCACGGCCACGAGCCGCCTGCCGCGATCGCGCGCACCATGGCCACCGCGGGCCGCACGGTCCTGGTGTCCGGGCTGACCATCGCGCTCGCACTGGCCAGCCTGCTGATTTTCCCGCAGTCCTTCCTGCGCTCCATGGGGTTCGGCGGCCTCGCGGCGGTGCTGGTGGCGATGCTGGCCGCCCTCACCGCGCTGCCGGCCCTGCTCGTGGTGCTCGGGCACCGGATCAACGCCCTACGCGTGCCCCTGCCGTGGGGCCGCGGTCGGGGGCGCACCAGCGGCGACGGCGCGTGGGCGCGGATCGCCCGGAGCGTGATGCGCCGACCCATCGTGTACGCCGCGGGCGTCATCGTCATCCTCGGCGTCCTCGCGTCGCCGGTGCTGCGGATCGAGTTCGGTGGGTTCGACGAGCGGGTGCTGCCGCCGGGGTCCGAGCCGCGGGTGGTGTCCGACGCGATCAGCGCCGACTTCGCGGGCGGCACCGTCGGGCCGATCGAGGTGCTGGTCTCGGGCGGCGGCACCGCGGCATCGGAGCGGGTGGCGTCGTCCATCGCGGCGTTGCCGGACGTGACCGACGTCCAGGCCGCCGCGTCGCAGGGCGGCTCGTCGCTGCTCACCGTGACCTACCAGGGCGAGTCGACCGGCGACGCGGCCCAGGAGGTGGTGCGGGCGATCCGCGACCTACCGGAGCCGGCGGGCGTCGACGTCCTGGTCGGCGGCCGCACCGCGGCCGACATCGACCTGATCGACAGCCTGGTCGCGCACCTACCGTGGATGGCCTTGATCATGGCCTCAGCGACGCTCGTCCTGCTCTTCCTCGCCTTCGGTTCGATCGTGCTGCCGATCAAGGCGGTGCTGATGAACCTGGTCTCGATCGGCGCCTCGTTCGGTGTGGTCGTCTGGGTCTTCCAGGATGGGCACTTCGCGGACTTCCTGGGCTTCACGCCGACCGGTTTCATCGAGCCGAGCAATCCGATCCTGATGCTCGCCGTCCTGTTCGGACTCGCGACCGACTACGAGGTCTTCCTGCTGTCACGGGTGCGTGAGGAGTGGGATCGCGGCGGCGACAACACCGCCTCGGTCGCCTCGGGCCTCCAGCACACCGGCCGGATCATCACGGCGGCCGCGCTGCTGCTGATCGTGGTGGTGGCGGGCTTCGCGAGCGGCGGGATCGCCTTCATCAAGCTGATCGGCATCGGCATGATCGTGGCCATCATCGTCGACGCCACCCTCGTCCGACTACTGCTGGTCCCGGCGACGATGCGCCTGCTGGGCCGCTGGAACTGGTGGGCGCCGGGTCCGCTGGGCGCGATCTACCGCCGGTTCGGCATCCGCGAACTGGAGCCGCATCCGGCGGTGGCCAAGGAGGAGGCGTTGGCTGGGAGCGGCCGCGGCGACTGACGTCCGCGGGGTCGAGCATGGTGCGTCGGCGGTCGCGGAGCGGGGCTGGCCGGCCGCCGCGACTCGTCGACGTGCGTCGGCGGTCCCGGTTCTACCCGGCTTTCGCGGCTCGCCGGGCTGCCAGGGCAGCGCTGAAGGCGAGCGTGCCCGAGTAGCCGGCGAGGACGATCACGTGGAACAGGTAGAGCCACAGGAGGACGGCCACGACCGCGCCGATCGGGTCGAGGCCGCCGAAGGGGATGCCGAGGTCCAGTGGGAAGGAGGTGAACAGGACGAAGCCGTGCAGGAAGCCGGACAGGTTCGCCGCCGTGAAGGAGCCGACCAGGCAGGCGGGGAGCCAGTCGGGGCGGCCGGGGCCGACGACGCGGTACACCCAGATGAGCACCGGCGTCAGCACGAGCCAGACGGCCAGGAACGACAGGACCACGCCGAGCGCCAGTGCCCAGCCGCCCCGCCGGACCAGGCCCGTCGTGTAGGGCAGCGACGCGATCGTGGCCAGGACCAGCGCCGGTGCCGGCGCCAGCAAGGGGAGGAGCAGCAGGCGGCCGCGCCAGCCGATCAGGCGTTCGTCGCCCGGGCGCGCGACCGAGACGAAGGCCCGCCGCAGGCCCTCGCCGTAGAACGACGCCGGCAGCAGGGCCGCCACCGCCAACCACGGCGTCAGGGTCAGCCCGGCCTCGATCAGCGCCGCGACGGCCCGGTCGGCCCCGATCGACGCGGGCAGGGTCTCCGTCGCGTAGGAGGTCAGCCGCCGTACCCGGTCAGCGCCCGCGACCAGCCCGGTCAGCCAGAGCGCCAGCAGCGACACCGGCACGATCGCGATGGCGCCGTAAAAGGTGATCGCCGCCGCGTGCAGCGACAGGTCCCGCCCGCGAAGCGGCGCGAACGCGGTGCGCAGCACCCTCCCCAGGCCCTCGAACATGCCCTTCCTTTCCCTGAAAGGGCGCCCGACACTCACTAGCATCCCTGCACATGACGGTCTTCGAGACGGATCGGCTGATCGTTCGGCACTGGACGGAGAGCGACGCCGACGTGGCCCGGGTCTTCGACATCATGCGCCGCTGGGAGGTCGCCCGCTGGCTGGGCGCCGAGCCGCGCGTCCTGGAGAACGAGGCGGAGGCGTTGGGCTTCATCCAACGCTGGCGGGCCCGCGCGTCGGCGGACGACCGCTACGGGATCTGGGCGGTCGACGTCCGCGACACGGGCGTCACCGTCGGTTCGGTGCTGGTGGTCCCGCTGCCGGGGGTCGACAACGAGCCGACGACCGACATCGAGGTCGGCTGGCACCTGCACCCGGACTCGTGGGGAAACGGCTACGCGACCGAGGCCGGGCGGGCGGCCATCGAGCGGGCCTTCGGCGCAGGGCTCCAGGAGATCTTCGCGGTCATCCGGGAGGGGAACGCGCCCTCAGTGGCGGTGGCCCGTCGCCTCGGCATGGCGCCGATCGGCAAGCGCCGCGACTGGTACGGCGGGGTCGAGCTTGACACCTACCACTTGGCCGCCACGCCCGACTGATCCGGCGGGGCATCGGTGACCCGGCTGCCGGAACTACCCTCCTTCGGTGCGCATCGTCATCGTCGCCGCTCCTGACCGGCGGAGGCCGGTCGCGGCTCTCCGTTACGTGTCGCGCTGGCTGTTCCGCTGCTTCCACCTGTTGGGCCTCGCCGTGGTCGCGCTCGGCGTGTTCAGCGCGGTCGCCCTGCCCGGCGACCCGGTGCTCGACCTCGCGATCATCGCGCTCGGCCTGTTCGCCCTCGCGTACCCGACCGGGGTGGTCGCGGCCCTGCGCCGGCAACAGCGGGGCTATGCCCCGATCGAGATCGAGTACGAGATCCACGACGGCGGGATCATCACCAGGTACGCGGACGGCGAGGAGAAGCTGCGCTGGTCGGACCTGCAGCGGGCGGCGCTCCTGCCCGACCTCCTCCTGCTCTGGCTGGCCCGCAACCAGTACTTCCCGATCCCCGTGGACGGGCTCACGCCGGGGGAACGGGCGGAGCTGGCCGACGTGCTCGATCGGGAGGGTCTGCTGAACCGTCCCCGGCGCGGCCTGTGGACAACTTCGGACCCCGCCGCGCGATAGGGGAGAATGGCCCAGTGAGCGAAGCAGCCCGCGAGATCGTCCTGCTCGGCAGCACCGGGTCGATCGGCACCCAGGCCGTCGACATCGTGCGCCGCAACCCCGACCGGTTCCGGGTCGTCGCCCTCGGCGCCGGCGGCGGCAACGTCGGTTTGCTCGCCGCGCAGGCGCTGGAGCTGGGCGTCGAGGCGGTCGGCGTCGCCAAGGCGTCCGCGGCTCAGGACCTCCAGCTCGCCTTCTACGCCGAGGCGGCCCGCAAGGGCTACGCGACGGGCGACTTCCGCATCCCCAAGATCCTGGCCGGGCCGACCGCCATGGCCGAGCTCGCCGAGTGGCCCGCCGACCTGGTGCTCAACGGGGTGGTGGGCTCGCTGGGGCTGGCGCCGACCCTGGCCGCGCTGCGGGCCGGGCGGGTGCTGGCGCTGGCCAACAAGGAGTCGCTGATCGCCGGCGGCAGCCTGGTCAAGGCCGCGGTGACCCGGCCCGGTCAGCTCGTCCCGGTCGACTCCGAGCACTCCGCGCTCGCCCAGTGCCTGCGCTCCGGCGCCGAGCGCGAGGTGCGCAAGCTGGTCCTCACCGCCAGCGGCGGGCCGTTCCGGGGTCGGCGGCGCGACGAGCTGACCGAGGTCACGCCCGACGAGGCGCTGGCGCACCCCACCTGGAACATGGGCCCGGTGGTCACGATCAACTCGGCCACCATGGTCAACAAGGCGCTCGAGGTGATCGAGGCGCATGAGCTGTTCGACGTCGCCTACGACGACATCCAGGTGGTCGTGCACCCACAGTCGGTGATCCACTCCATGGTGGAGTTCTTCGACGGGTCGACGATCGCCCAGGCGAGCCCGCCCGACATGCGACTACCGATCTCGCTGGGCCTGGGCTGGCCCGACCGGGTCGCCGACGCCGCCCGGCCGGTCGACTGGAGCACCGCCAACACCTGGACCTTCGAGCCGCTCGACGACGCCGCCTTCCCCGCGGTCGAGCTGGCCAAGGCGGCCGGGCGGGCGGGACGGTGCCGTCCGGCGATCTACAACGCCGCCAACGAGGAGTGTGTGGCCGCGTTCACGGCCGGCCGGTTGCCGTTCCTCGGCATAGTGGACACCGTGGAGCAGGTTCTGACCGCGGCGCCCGATTTCGGCGAACCAGGTACCGTCGATGACGTGCTCGCCGCGGAGACGTGGGCCCGGGAGCAGGCGCGCGAACTAATCGGGTCAGCGGTGAGGGGAGCCTGATGCTGTATCTGGCCGGGGTGGTGGGCTTCGCCCTTGTGATCCTGATATCGGTCAGCCTGCACGAAGCCGGGCACATGCTCACCGCCAAGCGGTTCGGCATGAAGGTCACCAAATACTTCGTGGGCTTCGGCCCGACGCTGTGGTCCTTCAAGCGCGGCGAGACCGAATACGGCATCAAGGGCATCCCCCTCGGCGGCTTCTGCAAGATCGTCGGCATGACGCCGCAGGACGACGACGTCGACCCGGCCGACGAGCCCCGGGCCATGTGGCGGTTCCCGCTCTGGAAGCGCACCGTCGTGATGAGCGCGGGTTCGATCACCCACTTCCTGCTGGCGGTCGTCGCGCTCTGGTTCGCGGCCATCTTCATGGGCCTGCCCAACCCGGCGCTCGACGGGCCGCAGCCGGCCTACGTCAAGGTCACCAACTGCGTCATCGTCGGTGCGACGGCCGACAACCGCGACTGCATCCCCGGCGACCCGGCCAGCCCGGCCAAGCAGGCGGGCCTGCAGGACGACGACAAGATCACCGCGGTCAACGGGGTCCTGGTGCCGACCTACGCCGACCTCGTCAACCAGATCCGCAAGCTGCCGGCGGGCTCGCAGGCGACGATCAACTACGAGCGGGCCGGCGCCCAGCAGCAGGTCAACGTCTCGCTCGCCTCGGTGCAGCGGCCGCCGGTCGGCGACCCCACCGGTCCGGTCAGCAACGTGAGCGCGCTCGGCGTGGCCGGCCCGGTCCCGCCGCCCGGCGTGCCGATCATGGTCAAGAGCAACCCGATCGAGGCGTTCCCGGCGACCGCGAAGTTCACCGGCAACCTCGCCGTCGACACGGTGCACTCGCTGCAGCGGATCCCGCAGAAGGTCCCGGCGCTCTGGGACGCCATCACCGGCGCGCCGCGCGACGCCGACACCCCGATCAGCGTCGTCGGTGCCAGCCGCCTCGGTGGCGAGGCCGTCGAGCACAGCGCGTGGGAAGTCGTTGTCCTGCTGTTCGTCTCGTTGAACTTCTTTATTGGCGTGTTCAACCTGCTGCCGCTGCTACCACTTGACGGTGGGCACATCGCGATCGCCTGGTTCGAACGGATCCGGTCGTGGTTCGCCGCGCGGTTGGGGAAGCCCGATCCAGGGCACGTCGACTACTTCAAACTGATGCCCGTTACGTACGCGGTTATCCTGATCGGTGGGGCTTTTACGCTCCTGACGATCACTGCTGACATCATCAACCCCATCACGCTCTTCTAGAACCCGCACAACTCGTTCCGAGGTGAGTGTTCCTGTGACCGCGATCAGTCTGGGTATGCCGGCCGTCCCGCCCCCGCCGCTGGCTCCACGGCGGCAGAGCCGGCAGATCCACGTCGGCTCGGTGCCGGTCGGTGGTGGGGCACCGGTGTCCGTCCAGTCGATGACGACCACGCTGACCGCCGACATCAACGCGACGCTGCAGCAGATCGCCGAGCTCACGGCGTCGGGCTGCCAGATCGTCCGGGTGGCCGTGCCGTCGCAGGACGACGTCGAGGCGCTGCCCGCGATCGCCAAGAAGTCGCAGATCCCGGTGATCGCCGACATCCACTTCCAGCCGCGGTACGTGTTCGCGGCGATCGACGCCGGCTGCGCCGCCGTCCGGGTCAACCCGGGCAACATCCGGCAGTTCGACGACAAGGTCAAGGAGATCGCCGCCGCGGCGTCGGCCGCCGGCGTGCCGATCCGGATCGGCGTCAACGCGGGCTCGCTCGACAAGCGGCTGCTGCAGAAATACGGCAAGGCCACGGCGGAGGCCCTGGTCGAGTCGGCGCTCTGGGAGTGCTCGCTGTTCGAGGAGCACGGCTTCCGCGACATCAAGATCTCGGTGAAGCACAACGACCCGGTCGTGATGATCCGCGCCTATCGGCAGCTCGCCGAGCAGTGCGACTACCCGCTGCACCTCGGCGTCACCGAGGCGGGCCCGGCCTTCCAGGGCACGATCAAGTCCGCGGTCGCCTTCGGCGCCCTGCTCGCCGAGGGCATCGGCGACACGATCCGGGTGTCGCTCTCCGCGCCGCCGGTCGAAGAGGTCAAGGTCGGTCAGCAGATCCTCGAGTCACTCGGCCTGCGCGAGCGCGGCCTCGAGATCGTCTCGTGCCCGTCCTGCGGGCGGGCCCAGGTCGACGTCTACAAGCTGGCCGAAGAGGTCACCGCGGGGCTCGAAGGCCTGCCGGTGCCGCTGCGCGTCGCCGTCATGGGCTGCGTGGTCAACGGTCCGGGCGAGGCGCGCGAGGCCGACCTCGGCGTGGCGTCCGGCAACGGCAAGGGCCAGATCTTCGTCAAGGGCCAGGTCATCAAGACGGTGCCCGAGGCCCAGATCGTCGAGACCCTGATCGCCGAGGCGGTCCGCCTGGCCGAGGAGATGGGCGCGGACCTGCCGGAGGAACTCCGCGAGCTCGCGGTCGGCCCGACGGTCACCGTCCACTAGCCAGCAGCACCCGAAGGCTCCGCCGACCCGACCGGGTCCGCGGAGCCTTCGTCGTTCGCGCACAGGCCGGTTCTCGCGCGCGCCGCGCCCCTGGCGCCGCCGGAAGCGGCGAGCTTCGCTCGGGCGCGGCGCCGCGGGTGTCGCGCGGTGAAGGCCGCCGGGGGTCGTGATTTTGACGCTGCGGGCGGATGGCGCTCGATGGCCGCGCTTTGGACCGGAGGCCGGACGCCGGAGGCCGGACGCGGTATGCGCTTGGGCCGTCGGACCCGGGCGCCTGAGGCTGGGTTACCGGAGGCCCAGGTGGTTCGCGACGCTGCGCAGCCAAGGCGAAGGCTCCGCGAACCAGAAACAGTTCGCGGAGCCTTCGTACCGCGCCCCCCACAGCCGCGGCCTACCAGAACCCGGCCGACCGCGAGCCGCGGCCGAGCCGAGCCCGCCACGTCAAGGCGCGCCCCCGACGCGCCGCGAACCCCCGTGGTTCGCGGCGCGAGCGGCGCGCGACGTCGTCACCGGGTGCCGGGGTCTTCGGCCAGGATCGCGTAGAGCTTGCGCCGGGCCTCGTCGAGCACCTCCGCCGCGCGGGTGCGCTGGTCGTCCGTGCCGTTGCGGAGTACCTGGCGGAGGGCGTTCATCGTGCCCATCGCCGCCTCGCGGATGTCGTGCCAGCTGTTGACCGTGCCCGCCGCCTCGAAGGCGCTCCACGGCGCCTGCTCGGCCGCCTGCGTGGCCTCGGCCTGGCCCGCCTCCGTCAGCGAGAAGCTCTTGCGGCCACCCTCGCTCGTACTGACGATCAGCCCCTCGTCCTCCAGCAGCTGAAGGGTGGGATAGACCGAGCCCGGGCTCGGGCGCCACATGCCGCCCGTACGCTGCTCGAGCTCCTGGATCATCTCGTAGCCGTGCATGGGCCGCTCGGTGAGCAGCGCCAGCAGGGCCGCGCGGACGTTTGCCCGGCGGCCGCCCCGGCCGCGCCCGCGTGGCCCGCCCGGGCCCCCGCCGAAACCGCCGAAGCCGCCGCCCCAGCCGAAGTCGCCGCCGGGGAAGCCGTGTCCGCGCATGCGGGCCGCATCGCCATGGCCATGGTGATGCCCGCCGCGATGAAAGTTCTCTCGTTGGAACCTCATAGGTCCTCCTCCGATCTGTTGTCGATACGTTGACGATATATCGGCAATGCATCGACGACAACACGCAGTGGCCTGGACCACACATGGAAAGAGAGCCCACCAAACCGGGGGAGGTCGTCCGCGCGGTGATCTGGCACGCTTGAGGGCGTGTTGATGGTGCCCGTCCGGCAGCTCGGCGAGACCGAGCGGGGAGCGGTCGAGCGCCTCCTGGACACCGACCCCTACGGCGCCGCGCAGGTGGCCGAGCGTGTCGCCGCGCGCGGCCTCGCCTGGTGGCGCGCCGACGGGCGGATCTTCGGGTACGGGTCGCGCCGCCACGTCGAAGCGCTCTGCTGGCTCGGCGGCCACCTGACGCCCGTCCACGCCGGCCCGCCGGCCGTCGCCGCGTTCGCCGAGCGGCTCGCCGCCGAGGACCGCACCTGCTCGTCGATCGTCGGCCGCGCCGACGCCGTCCTCGGTCTCTGGGAACGGCTCTCCGCCCACTGGGGCCCGGCCCGCGAGGTCCGACCCCAGCAGCCGCTGCTGATGGCCGACTCGATGCCCGATGTCAGCCCCGATCCCGGCGTCCGGGTCGTCCGCACCGACGAGACCGACGCGCTCTTCCCCGCCGCGGTCGCGATGTACACCGAGGAGGTCGGCGTCTCGCCCCTCGTCGACGACGGCGGTGTCGGCTACCGGCGTCGCGTCGCCGACCTGGTCCGCGCCCGCCGCGCGTACGCCCGCTTCGTGGACGGCGAGGTGGTCTTCAAGGCCGAGCTCGCGGTCGTCACCCGGCACACCGCGCAGGTCCAGGGCGTCTGGGTCGCGCCGAACTGGCGCGGCAAGGGGATCGCGGCACCCGCGCTGGCCGCGGTCATGCGCGACGCGCTGCGCCGGGTCGCGCCGACGGTCAGCCTCTACGTCAACGACTTCAACGAGCCGGCCCGGCGGGCGTACGCGCGGTGTGGCTTCTCCTCGGTCGGCGAGTTCGCCACCGTCCTCTTCTGAAGCCGAAGCTGAAGCGCCCTCGTCCCATCACGTGGGATTCCTAAGCAAATGCACGATTGCCGGATTCCGCCCATCCCCTACGCTAAGTGACGGCGCAGATACCACATGTCACTGGAGGTCCTCGGGTGGGCAGGATCGAGAAGAAGGTCTCCGAGGGCACGACCAAGTACTACTGGTACCCCGGCGACAAGCGTGAGTGGAAGCGGGCCGCGATCGCCGTCGGCATCGGGATCGGCGTCTTCCTCATGCTCTACGTGCTGAACCGGGACCTCCTGCCGGCGGTCGTCGGCGGCACCTCGGTCACCGCGGGCGTCACGGGACTCAACTTCGGTCGCCGCGACGCGCGCGCCCTCAACACGTTCCCCAACCTCACCGGCCGCGCCGCGCGCCTAGCCGCGGTCGCGCAGACGGGACGGGCGGCGTGGCGCGGACTCGTGCACGGCTTCGGCGGTGCGGCCGCCGCCGTGCTGATCCTCAACCTGCCGCACACCGGCATCGTCGCCGACTGGGTCCTGCCCGTCGTGCCGGCGGTGGTCGGCGCGCTCGCCCACCAGGCCGGCATGATCGCCGAACAGCTGCCCTCGACGACCAAAGCGTCGACCAAGGCGCCGACCACGGCCCCGGCCAATGCGCCGGCGACCCCCGTACCGGCTGGTGAAGGCGCAAAATAGGTACGACGCGGGTCGCTCCGCTCCGCCGTGGGGAATGAGTATGCTCGGGCGCGACCATGAGCCCCAGCGACATCGAACGAAGGCGGACGATGGAACAGTCGAGGGCGCTACCGACGGAGGTCGATCTCAGCCGGCCGAGCGCCGCCCGGGTCTACGACTATTTCCTGGGCGGTGCGCACAATTTCGAGATCGACCGACAGCTCGCCGAACAGATCGCGGCGATGACACCCAACCTGGCCGACACGATGCGCGCCGGCCGGGCCTTTCTGCGCCGCGCCGTCGCCGAACTGACGCGACTGGGCGTCGACCAGTTCCTCGACATCGGTTCGGGCATTCCGACCGTGGGCAACGTGCACGAGGTGGCCCAGGCCATCAATCCCGAAGCGCGGATCGTCTATGTCGACATCGATCCGGTCGCGGTGGCGCACAGTCGGTCCATTCTGGAGGACAATCCGCGTACGGCAGTCGTACAGGCCGATGTCCGTGATCCCGCCTACATCATCGCGGAAGCGAAGAAGACGGGGCTCGTCGACTTCTCCCGACCGGTCGGTGTGCTGCTCGCCGGCGTCGTCCACTTCGTACCCGACGACGACGATCCGGAGCGCCTGATGGCGGTGCTGCGCGATGCCGTGGCGCCAGGCAGCTATCTGGTCATCTCGCATTCGACCTATGAGGACCAACCGCAGGAGATGCTGGACGCGCAGAAGCTCTCCGCGCGCACCGCGACCGAGATCACGCTGCGCTCCAAGGCCGCTGTCACCGCGTTCTTCGGCGACTGGGAGCTGCTCGAACCCGGCGTCGTCCACATGCCACTGTGGCGACCGGACTCACCGGACGACGTCGACGACAACCCCGCCCGGTTCGGCGCCTTCGGTGGGGTCGGCCGAAAGCCGACCGTGGGCTGAACATGGCACTCTCCGCCCCGGAGATCAGCACGTCGGGCGCACAGCGCTACGCCGGGCGATGGATGCGTGCCATCGCCCGGCGGCCGTTCGTACCCATGTCGTCCGACCAGGTCGAAAGCCTGCTCACCGAGCACACCGTGCGGCTCGCGGAGGCGTTGCGGGCCGACGAGTTCAGCCCGGAGGCGGCCGTCGCGGTGGGCCGGGCACTGGTCGAGGCCAACCTGACCGAGCCCGAGGCGCTGGGTTGGACGCTGGGGGCGCTGGCCGACCATCTCGTCGACGACGTCGTGCCCGGCCTCGACCGGCCCGACCTGGCCGCGCGGATCACGGCGTCACAGGCCGCGCTGGCGGAGAGTTTCGCGTGGGCGTTGCGGGACCGCACGTTCGCGCAGCAGGAGCGGATCAGCCGCTCCGCGTGGGAGGCGCGCAACGAGGCGGAGCGGGCGTTGCGCGACAGCGAGGCCAAGTTCCGCGCGGTGTTCAGCGGCGCCGCGATCGGCATCGGCATCGCCGACGTGTCCGGCCAGATCCTCGACGTCAACCAGGCGTTCGCCAACATGCTCGGCTACTCGCGCGAGGAGATGCGCGAGATCAACGTCGGCGACCTGTTCTACGCCGAGGACCGGCCCGGGATGGTCGCGCTCTACGAGGAGATGCTGGAAGGCAAGCGCGATCGCGTACGCATGGAGAAGCGCTACTTCCGCAAGGACGGCAGCGAACTCTGGACCGACCTCGCGGTCAGCCTGATCCGCCACGACGACGGGCGCCCCCGCTACACGGTGGCGATGGTCCAGGACATCACCGAGCGGTACGCGCTGCAGCAGCGCCTGCGTTTCCAGGCGTTGCACGACCCGTTGACCGGCCTGCCCAACCGCACGCTGTTCTTCGAACGGCTGGAAGCGGTGCTGCGACAGCCGGCGGAGCAGCGCCGGATCGGGGTCTGCTTCCTCGACCTCGACGGCTTCAAGGCCATCAACGACACGCTCGGCCACGACGTCGGCGACAAGCTGCTCATCGTCGTCGCCCGCCGGCTCGCCGAGGCGGTGGCGGGAGCGGGCCATCTGGTCGCCCGGATGGGCGGCGACGAGTTCGTCATCCTGGTCGCCGACGTCGACCAGGACGGCACCGCGGTCGAGGTGGCGGAGGCGGCGCTGCGGGCCGTGGCCGAGCCTGTCTACATCGGAGCGCACCAGCTCGCCGTCTCGGCCAGCGTGGGCATCGTCGACCGGTTCGTCGCCGACGGCGCGGCCACGGAGCTGATGAAGGCCGCCGACACGACTCTCTACTGGGCCAAGGCCGAGGGCGGTCGCGGGAGGTGGGCCCGGTACGACCCGGAGCGGGCGGCCCGCGAGGCGACGAGCACCGCGCTGGCGGCGGCCCTGCCGGCGGCGCTCAGCCGTGACGAGTTCGTCGTCGAATATCAACCGATCGTCTCGCTCGGCAGCGGCACGATCCGCGCCGTGGAGGCGTTGATCCGCTGGCAGCACCCGACGCTCGGGCTGCTCTCTCCCGACCAGTTCATCGGGCTGGCCGAGGAGACCGGGCTGATCGTACGCCTGGGCCAATGGGTCCTGGAACGGTCCTGCGTCGAGGCCGGGCGGTGGCACAAGGAGTTCCCGCGGGCCCGGCTGATGGTCAGCGTCAACCTGTCGCCGCGCCAGGTCAGCGATCCCGAGATCGTCGACCAGGTGGCCGGGGCGCTGCGGGCCAGCGGGCTGCCGCCCGACCTGCTGCAACTCGAACTGACCGAGAGCGCCGTGATGGCCACGGGCGGCGAGCCGGTGCGGGCGCTGCGGAAGCTGGCGGACACGGGCGTACGCCTGGCGATCGACGATTTCGGCACCGGTTATTCGAACCTCGCCTATCTGCGGCAGTTGCCCCTGCACACCCTGAAGCTGGCCGGGCCGTTCGTCGACGGGATGCGCGCGCAGGATCCGGCGAGCGTGGTCGCCGAGCGGATCGTCGACGCGCTGGTGCGGCTGGCGCACGCGATCGGGCTGTCGGTGACGGCGGAGTCGGTGGAGACGGCGGAACAGGCGGAAGGGTTGACGGCGCTCGGCTGCGACTGCGGGCAGGGCCGGTATTTCGGCACACCGGTGGAGGCGTCGGCGATCGCCGCCCTGTTGCGCGCCGCGGAGACGCCTTTGTAATGGACAGCCGGGCGGGCACGGGCCGATGACGGCCGCGCGCCCGCCCGCCGCCTCGCGCCGGAGCGATGAGAGAGGTTAATCGCGCCGGTGCGATCGCGCTTGCCGAGTGCGCGGAGTCTTCGGGGCCCCTCTTGACCTGGCTCCAAGCATGCGTTATGCGGCTGATCGCGGCAACGTATTTGTCGGTGGGTGCCGGCATGATGTCCGGGTGGACCTCCTCGCCGACACCGACTTCCGCCGCTACTGGCTGGCCCGCATGGTGTCGGTCACGGGGTCGCTGGTCACCTACGTCGCCCTGCCGGTCCTGATCTACTCGGTCACCGGGTCGAGCCTGTGGACGGCGTTCGTGGTCGTCGCCGAGGGCCTGCCCTACCTCTGCTTCGGGCTGTTCGCCGGCGCGCTGGCCGACCGGCTCGACCGCCGGCGGCTGATGGTCGTCGCCGACGTGGCCAACGCGTTCGTGCTGGGCTCGGTCCCCGTGGCCTACGCGTTCGGCGTGCTGACGGCCCCACACGTGCTGGTCGTCGCGTTCCTGACCCACATCCTGTTCGTCTTCTTCGACGCCGCCAACTTCGGTGCGCTGCCGGCGCTGGTCGGCCGCGCCCGGATCGCCTCGGCCAACTCCGCCGTGCACGGTGGCGGCACCGTGCTGGAACTCGTCGTGCCCGGCCTCGCCGGCGTCGCGCTCACCCTGGTCACACCGGCGCCGCTGCTGCTGGTCGACGCGGTCTCGTTCGCGGTCTCGGCGTTGCTGGTGCGGGCGATCGCGACGCCCCTGCAGGCCGCGGTCGCGGGATCGGGGCCGAGTGCGGGCCTGCTGCGCGACATCCGCGAGGGCGTGGTCTTCCTCAGCCGGCAACCGATCGTGCGTACGCAGACCATCGTCGGCTGCCTGCAGTCGATGACCGGCGGCGCCTTCATGGGGCAGTTCGTGCCGTGGTTGGACCAGACCTTGGGCGTACGGCCGACCAACGACGCCCGACTAGGTGTCCTCTATGGAGTCTGGGGCGCCGGTGGCATCGTGGCGGCCCTGGTGTTCCCGCGCCTGGCCCGGCGGATCGGCGAGCCCCGGGTGACGCTCTGGTTCCTGCCGTTGTCGGCGCTGTTCGGGCTGGCCTGCGGGGTGGCGACGAGTTGGGTGGCGGTGGCCTGCCTGCTGGCGCTGTGGGCGGTGGTCTACTCGCTGGTCATCCTCAACGCGATCACGCTGCGGCAGCGGGTGACGCCCGACCGCCTGCAGAGCCGGGTCAACACCGCGGGCCGGATGGTGTCGTTCGGGCTCGGGTGGCCGGTCGGGGCGCTGGCCGGTGGTCTGGTCGCCGACGCGTCGAGCCCGCGGGCGGCGATCGTGACGTCGGCGGCGATGAGCGGGGTCGGTGTGCTCGTGGCCTGGCTCTCGCCGTTGCGCCGGCTGGCCGGGGAGCCGATCCCGGACGCCGATGACTCGCCGGCGGCCGGTGGCCTGGCCGGCCTACCGCCCGACGGTGCGGCCCAGGTCGAGTTGGTCGCGACGGGTGCGGAGAAGGCCAAGAGCAGCGAGCGGATCGTGACGCCGGCCGGGCCGGAGGTGAGCCCGACGGAGGCGGACCGGGAGGGGCGGTAGGTCAAGGAACTGGCCGACTTCGACCGGGCGGAGCAACAGGAGGGGGCGCCCGGCAACGGACGGACGCCCGATCGCCGGCCGCTTCAGCCCGCGTGGCGGACGCGGGTGTTCTCCGGGTCGTACAACGGCTCCTGGGTGACCGTGGCCGGCTGCCACGTGCCGAACATGCCCACCTCGACGCGTTCGCCCGTCTCCACCGCGGCGGGCAGGTAGGCGTAGGCGATCGACGCCTCCACGCGGTGGCCGTAGCCGCCGGAGGTGACGCGGCCGCGCGGCTCGCCGCCGACCCGCACCGGTTCCGTGCCCAGGCAGACCGCCGTCGGGTCGTCCAGCACCAGGCAGCGCAGGCGGCGGGTCGGGGTCGTGGCGCGCAGGGCCGCGCTGCCGAGGAAGTCCTTGTCGCGGCGCACCGCGAACGACAGGCCCGCCTCGTCGGGCGTGGTCTCCGGCGTGATGTCGGAGCCCCACACCCGGTAGCCCTTCTCCAGCCGCATCGACTCGATCGCGCGATAACCGGCGGGCCGCAGGCCGTCCGGGCCGCCCGCCGCGACCAGCAGGTCCCAGAGGGTCAGCAGATACTCGGTGCTCGCGTAGAGCTCCCAGCCGAACTCGCCGACGAAGGTGACCCGCTGGGCCAGCACCGGCACCGGGCCGATGGTGACCCGGGAGGCGCGCATGAAGCGGGTGTCCAGGTCGCCGTCGACCAGCGGCGTCACGATCTCCCGGGCCGCGGGGCCCCACAGGCACAGGCAGCCGTACGCCCCGGTGACGTCGTCGATCCGGACGCTGTCGGGGGCGTGGCGGCGGAGCCAGGCGGCGTCCCTGACGCCGGATGCGGTGCTGGTCACGATGCGGAAATGGTCGTCGGCCAGGCGGGTCACGGTCAGGTCGGCCTCGATGCCGGCGCGGGCGTTGAGCAACTGGGTGTACGCGACGCCGCCGACCGGGCGGTCCACGTCGTTGGCGCACATCCACTGCAGGAAGTCGACCGCGCCCCGGCCCCGGACGTCGAGCTTGGCGAACGACGACTGGTCGAACAGGCCCGCCGCCGTCTCGGTGGCCCGGCACTCGGCGGCGATCGCGGGCGACCAGGTGCGGCCGGCCCAGCCCGCGGGCCGCGTGGCCGCCGGGTCGTCGGCGCGGGCGGGGAACCAGTTGACCCGCCCCCAACCGGCCTTCTCGCCCAGCGCGGCGTCGACGGTGCGGGGCCAGACGGCCGAGCGGCGCAATGGGCGTCCGGCGGTCCATTCGGTGTGCGGATAGACCACGTCGTAGTAGCGGGAGTACGCGTCGAGCGCCTTGGCGGTCGCCCACGCGCGGCTGGCCGCGTGCGCGCCGAACCGGCGGATGTCCATATGGGACACGTCGTATTCCGGTTGGCCGTCGACGATCCACTCGGCCATGACCTTGCCGACGCCGCCGGCGGCCGCGAGGCCGTGTACGCAGAATCCCGCCGCCACCCAGAAACCGCGCACCGCGGTCTCGCCGAGCAGGAACTCGCCGTCAGGTGTGAAGGCCTCCGGTCCGTTGACGACGCGGGCGATCGACGCGTCGCGCAGGGTGGGCACGCGGTGCTGGCCCGCTGCCCACGACTCGGCGAAAAGGTCCAGCTCCGGGGCGAACAGGGCGCGGGGGGAGGCGAGCGGTGGCCCTGACTCGGGCCAGCACACCGACGGTGTGCGGATATACCCGCCGATCAGCAGGCCGTCGGGGTGCGCCGGGTCGTCGGAGCCGCGGAAGTAGACGATGTGGTCCGGGTCGCGGACGGTCGGCAACGACGGCACTCCGGCCAGCGGGAGCGGCGAGCTGACGACGTACTGGTGTTTGATCGGCACCACCGGCACGGCGACGCCGGCCAGCGCGGCGACGTGTCCGGCCGCCGCGCCGGCCGCGTCCACGACGATCTCCGTCGCCACCGGCCCGCGCGTGGTGACGATGCCGGTCACGCGGCCGTCGGCGACCGTCACGCCGGTGACCTCGGTGCCCGTCACGAACTCGACGCCGAGTGCCCGGGCTCCGGCCGCGAGGGCGCCGGCCAGCGCGGCCGGTCGCAGGTAGCCGTCGCCGGGCAGCCAGCCGGCCAGTCTCACGTCGTCGACCGCGAGCCAGGGCATGCGGGATTTCAGCTCGGCGGGGGTCAGCAGTTCCAGGTCGAGTCCGTAGGTTGTGGCCGCCGATGCCTGGCGGAGCAGTTCCTCGACCCGTTCCTGGGTGGTCGCCAGGCGCACGCCGCCGACGCCGCGCCAGCCGGGGTCGAGGCCGGTCCGGCCGGCGAGCTCGGCGTAGAGCCCGGACGAATACATGATCATGCGGGTCTGGCTGATCGTCGACCGGAGCTGGCCGACGAATCCCGCCGAGTGCCACGTCGTGCCCTCGGTCAGCTCGTGGCGCTCCACGACCAGCACGTCCGTCCAGCCGAGCCGGGCGAGGTGGTAGGCGATGCTGCAGCCCGCGACCCCGCCGCCGACGATCACGACTTGCGCATCCGTCCGCACAGGGGAGTCGTACCACCAAAAAGGTCTGACCAAATCAGCTGTCCGGTCAGTGAACTTTTAACCTCGTGAGTATTGACCGATGTGATCACGGAGGTCAACACTCCCGCCTAGGCCCTGGTCCGTATCCGGGGTCCGGGGCATGCGGAGGCGGGCATGCGGATGGCGGAGCGACCCGAGGTCGACGCGGTGCTGCGCCGCGTCTCGCTCTTCGCCGGGCGGCCGGTGCGGGTGACGCCGGTCGCGGGCGGGCTGTCGCACCACATCTGGCGGGTCGACGCGGGCGGGCGCAGCTACCTGCTGCGGGTGCTCGAGCCGGCGGTCTCCGCGGCGGGCCTCGGAATCCCGCCGGAGCAGGAGATCGAGAACACCCTGCGGGCGGCCGAGAGCGGCGCCGGGGCGCGGGTGATCGAGGTCCTGCCGGACGTACCCGCGCTGGTCCTGCAGTTCCTGCCGGGGCGGACGCTGCACGCCGACGACGTGCGTACGCCCGAGGTGATCACGAAGATCGCCGCCGCGTGCCGGACGCTGCACGGCGGCCCGGCGTTCGCGAACGGGTTCGACATCCTCGAGAAACGGCGCGAGCTGCTCGGCATCTGCGCCCGGCACGGCCTGCGGGTGCCGGACGGCTACGCCGAGCGGGATTCCACCGTGGACGCGATCGCTAAAACGCTCGAAAAAAGACCATTGGCGAAGCGGCCGTGCCACAACGACCTGCTTCCGGAGAATTTCATCGACCTCGCCGGCGACGTACGCATCGTCGACTACCAGCTGTCCGGCAACAACGACCCCGCTTTCGAGCTGGGTGACATAGCGGCCGAGGCCGACTTCGACCCCGACCGGACGGCGGCGCTCGCGTCCGCCTACTTCGGCACGGAGACCGGGCCCGCGCTGACCGCGCGCGTCCGGCTGCACCTGATCCTGTCCAACGTCACCTGGACGCTCTGGTTCTCCGTGCACCACGGCCTGCTCCGCACGCCCGGGTCGACCTTCGACTACTGGCGCGAGGCGGCCGACAAATGGGCCCGGGCGACCCGCGATCTGGACGCACCCGAACTGGGTCGGCTGATCGACGCCGCCGCGGGCCGCACGGCAACCCCGTTATGAGCACCCGGGAGGTGTAGCAGTGACGACCACGTCGCCCGAGACGGGTGAGCAGCCACTGGACGACGATGCCCAGCGGCTCGCGGAGCTCGGTTACAAGCAGGAACTCCGGCGTAAATGGAGCGGGTTCTCCAACTTCGCCATCTCGTTCTCCATCATCTCGATCCTGGCCGGCTGCTTCACCACCTTCGGGCAGGCCTGGAACAACGGCGGCCCGATCGCGATCTCGTGGGGTTGGCCGCTCATCTCGATCTTCATCCTGATCATCGGCCTGTGCATGTCGGAGCTCGTCTCCGCGTACCCGACCGCCGGCGGGATTTACTGGTGGGCCGCGAAAATGGGCAAGCCGGTGCACGGCTGGTTCACCGGCTGGCTCAACCTGGTCGGCCTGATCGCGGTCACGGCGTCGGTCGACTACGGCTGCGCGACGTTCCTCAACCTCACGCTGTCGGCGCTGTTCGACGGCTGGGCCGGCACGCTCAACCAGGCGTTCCTGCTCTTCGTGATCATCCTGGCCCTGCACGGCATCATCAACATCTGGGGCCACGCGATCATCGACATCCTGCAGAACGTCTCGGTCTGGTGGCACGTGGCCGGCGCCGCGGCGGTCGTGCTGATCCTGATCATCGTGCCGGACGACCACCAGAGCTTCCAGTTCGTCTTCACCGAACGCTTCAACAACTCCGGCTTCGGCGACGGTGACCACAATGGACTGATGTTCTGGTTCTTCATCCTGCCGCTCGGCTTCCTGTTGACCCAGTACACGATCACCGGCTTCGACGCGTGCGCGCACGTCTCGGAGGAGACCCGCGGCGCCTCGCACGCTGCGGCCCGGGGCCTGTGGCAGTCCATCTTCTATTCCGCCATCGGCGGCTGGATTCTGCTGCTGGCCTTCCTGTTCGCCGCCACCGACGTGGAAGCCGTCAATGCCGCCGGCGGCTTTTCGGGCGCCATCTTCGAAACGGCGCTTACCCCGGTCTTCTTCAAGATCGTCATCATCATCAGTACGATCGGCCAGTTCTTCTGCGGCATGAGCTGCGTGACCTCGATGTCCCGGATGACGTACGCCTTCAGCCGTGACCGCGCGGTCCCCGGCTGGCGCCTCTGGTCGAAGGTCAACCGCGACGGCACCCCGGTGTACGCGATCATCGCCGGCACCGTCGCCGGCGGCGTGCTCACGCTCCCGGCGCTGTACCAGTACAACGGCATCCCGATCGCGTTCTACGCGGTGGTCTCGGTGGCGGTCATCGGCCTCTACCTGGCGTTCCTGATCCCGATCGCGCTGCGATTGCGGATGGGCGACGCCTTCCGGCCGGGCCCGTGGACACTCGGCCGCCGCTACAAGGTGCTGGGCTGGATCGCGGTGATCGAAATCGCGATCATATCGATTTATTTCATCATGCCGTTCACCCCGGCCGCGGTCCCGTTCAGCGAAGATTTCACCTGGAGCGCGGTGAACTACGCACCGCTCGCAGTGGGCGGCGTACTCCTCGCGGTCTGGGTATGGTGGCTCGTCTCCGCACGCCACTGGTTCACCGGCCCGCGCCGAACGATCGAGGAATCGGACGCCGCTCCCGCGGACGCGTGGAAGACGCCCTAAGTTCTCAGGCTCTCTGTTTCCCTCACGGCCGGCGCCGCGCCGGTCGTGGGGGAAGGGCCAGATTCGCTTCATTTGGGGGTACGCACGATGCCCACCGATGCCGGCCGCAAGCCTGCCCCGCGCCAGGTGCAGGAGACGTTGCGGGAAGGGGACGATCAGTCCGGCGGGGCCGGCGCAGTGATCTCGCGGGCGGCGGTGGGCGGGTCCGGAATTGATCCGGGGTCTGTTGGGGGCGGGGCCGGCACTGCGATCCCGCGGGCCGCGGCGGGTCGGTCCGACCTTGACGCAGCGTCCGGGGAAGCGGTTGGCGGTCCGACGGGGGAGGCGGCGGCCCCGTCGGACCAAGCCGACGCCGACGACGCCGCGCCAGAGCAACGTCGCGAGCGGGGCGCGAAGGCGAAGCTGCGGTTCGCCGGCGGCCAGGCCGTGCGGTTCGACGTGCAGGGCCCGCTGCACAGGCCGAAGCGCGTGCGGAAAGCGGCCAAGCCGCCCGCCGCGGAGGCCGGCGTGCCGGCGAAAGTCACGGGCGTGCCGCTGTGGCGGCCCGTACGCGGTGGCAACGCCTTTGAGATCACCGTTTCGCGGCTTGCGCAGGCGATCCGGTTGGGGCTCGTCGGGACCGGTGACCGGTTGCCCGCCGAGCGGGAGTTGGCCGAGCGGCTCCAGGTCAGTCGGGTCACCCTGCGGGAGGCCATCCGGGCGCTGCGGGAGGCCGGCATTCTCGAGTCGCGGCGCGGTCGTACCGGTGGGACCTTCATCGTCGCGCCCATCGGCGTCGTGCTCGACAAGGGACGGAAGGCCTTCGTCCGACCGGCGGGCGGCGGCGGTGCCGTGGAGCTCGCCCGGCAGATGGGCGACTCGCTGCACGACGCCCTCGACTTCCGGCGGGTTCTGGAGCCCGGCGCCGCGGGGCTGGCCGCCACCCGTACCCTCGCCGCCGTTGATCGGCAGCAGCTCGTCGCCTGCCTGGCCGCCTCCCGGAACCGGGATCCGGCCACGCGGCGTGTCGCCGACTCGCGGCTCCATCTCGCCATCGCCGCCGCCGGCGGAAGCCCCTCGCTGGCCGCCGCGATCGCCGACGTGCAGCTCACCCTCGACCGGCTGCTGGCCAGCATTCCGGTGATCAAGAAGAACCTGGACCACTCCGACCGGCAACACACCCGGGTCGTCGACGCGATTCTCGCCGGTGACGCCGCCGCCGCGCGGGCCACGATGGAGGAGCACTGCGACGCGACCGCCGAGCTGCTGCGCGGTTTGCTCGGATGATTGACGCGGTAATGGTTTACGAGTAGACCTTTTCTCAATGGAGGCGCGAGGATGACCCGAGAACCGGCGCTCACGCTCGAGGAGCTCGCCGTGGCCGTGGACGGCGGTGAGCTCGACACCGTCGCGCTCGCGCTGACCGACATGGAGGGGCGCCTGCAGGGCAAGCGGCTGCACGGCCGGTTCTTCCTCGACGAGGTCACCGAGGCGGGCGCGGAGGGCTGCAACTACCTGCTCGCAGTCGACGTCGACATGAACACGGTCGACGGCTACGCGATGTCGAGCTGGGAGCGCGGTTACGGCGACTTCGCGATGGTGCCCGACCTGGCCACGCTGCGCCGCGTCCCCTGGCAGCCCGGCACCGCGCTGCTGCTGGCCGACCTCGCGTGGCTGGACGGCTCCGGCGACGTCGCGGCCAGCCCGCGACAGATCCTCCGGCGCCAGCTCGACCGGCTGGCGGCCCACGAGCTGACCGCGTACGCCGGCACCGAGCTCGAATTCGTGCTCTACCGCGACTCGTACGAGGACGCCTGGCGGCGCGGTTACCGCGAGCTGAATCCCGCCAACCTTTACAACGTCGACTACTCGCTGCTCGGCACCGCCCGGGTCGAGCCGCTGCTGCGCCGCATCCGCAACGAGATGGCCGGGGCCGGGCTCGTCCCCGAGAGCGCCAAGGGCGAGTGCAACCTGGGCCAGCACGAGATCGCCTTCCGCTACGCCGACGCGCTGACCTGCGCCGACCACCACGTCATCTACAAGAACGGCGCCAAGGAGATCGCCGCCCAGGAGGGCATGTCGATCACCTTCATGGCCAAGCCCAACGAGCGGGAGGGCAACTCCTGCCACATCCACTTCTCGCTGCGCGGACCCGACGACCGCTCGGCGATGCCCGGCGACGGGCCGGCGCATCTGAGCGACACCGCGCAGCACGCGCTGGCCGGGATGCTGGCGACGATGCGCGAGTTCAGCGTGCTGTTCGCGCCGAACATCAACTCCTACAAGCGGTACCAGCCGGGCTCGTTCGCGCCGACCGCGCTGCGCTGGGGCAGCGACAACCGCACCTGCGCGCTGCGGGTGGTCGGGCACGGCCAGGGCCTGCGGGTCGAGAACCGGGTGCCGGGCGCCGACGTCAACCCGTACCTCGCGATCGCCGCGCTCGTGGCCGGCGCCCTGCACGGCATCGAGCGGAAGCTGCCGCTGGAGGCCGAGTTCACCGGCAACGCGTACGGCGACGACTCGTCGGAACGCGTGCCCGCCACCCTGCGGGAGGCGGCGGCGCTCTGGGAAGGCTCCGCGCTGGCCCGGGAGGCGTTCGGCGACGAGGTGGTCGACCATTACGCCAACCGCGCCCGGGTCGAACTGGCGGCATTCGACGCCGCCGTGACCGACTGGGAGCTGTTCCGCGGCTTCGAGCGCTTGTAAGGGGCAGGACGTGAAACACGGCGGAATCCCGCCGGGCCCGGAAAGCGACCGGACGCACGCGCGGAGCGGCCCACCACGGACGTTCGGCCTGCCGCGCGGCGCGCCGCGGACGTTCGGTCTGCGGTGCGATGCACCGCAGACGTTCCGCCCGAAGCGCGGTGCCGCACAGGCGTTCCGCCTGTCCAGTCGCCGCCATCGCGCGGCGTGGTCACGCGACGTCCAACCCGGACAGCACCGCGCCGCCCGCATCGGGTCCGATGCCGCGAGGAGCCGAGCCGCCCCGACCTCGCCCGCGCGCCACGCCGTACCACGAGAGATCTTTGGGGGAACACGACCGTGACCGAACTGGTCAACCCGGCCACCGGGCTGGCGATCGAGACCGTGCCCGCGAGCAGCCTGTACGACACGGACGCGGCCATCGAGCGGGCGAGCGCCGCGTTCCCGCGATGGCGGGCCGTGGCGCCCGGCGACCGCGCGCGGCTGTTGCGCCGGTTCGCAGCGGTCGTCGACGAGCACATCGAGGAGCTGGCCGAGCTCGAGGTCCGCAACTCCGGCCACACCATCGGCAACGCTCGCTGGGAGGCCGGCAACGTCCGGGACGTGCTCGACTACTACGCGGGCGCGCCGGAGCGGCTGATGGGCCGGCAGATCCCGGTCGCCGGCGGGCTCGACGTGACGTTCCACGAGCCGCTCGGCGTGGTCGGCATCATCGTGCCGTGGAACTTCCCGATGCCGATCGCCGGCTGGGGATTCGCGCCCGCGCTCGCCGCCGGCAACACCGTGGTGCTGAAACCCGCCGAGGTGACGCCGCTGACGGCGCTGCGGCTGGGCGAGCTCGCGTTGCGGGCCGGGCTGCCGGAAGGCGTGTTCACCGTCGTACCCGGGCGCGGATCCGTGGTCGGCGAACGGTTCGTCACCCACCCGGCCGTGCGAAAGGTCTGCTTCACCGGCTCGACGCAGGTCGGGCAGCGGATCATGCGCGGCTGTGCTGACCAGGTCAAACGGGTCACGCTCGAGCTCGGCGGAAAAAGCGCCAATATCGTGTTCGCGGACGCGGACGTGGAAAAGGCCGCCGCGGCTGCGCCGGCCGCGGTTTTCGACAACGCCGGCCAGGACTGCTGCGCGCGGTCGCGGATTCTGGTGGAGCGCGGCGCGTACGACCGGTTTCTGGAGCTTCTCGAACCCGCGGTCAAGGCGTTCCGGGTCGAGGATCCGGCGTTGGAGACCGCCCAGATGGGCCCGTTGATCACCGCGGGGCAGCGCGACTCGGTGCGCTCCTATGTGGATGGCGCGTCCGTGGCGTTCACCGGGTCCACACCGGAAGGACCCGGATTCTGGTACGCGCCAACAGTTCTCCTCGCCTCCTCGACCGGCGACCGGCACTGGCGCGAGGAGATCTTCGGCCCGGTGGTGTCCGTGCTGCCGTTCGACGACGAGGCCGACGCGATCCGGTTGGCCAACGACACGGAGTACGGCCTGTCCGGCTCGATCTGGACTCGCGACGTGGGCCGGGCGATCCGCGTCGCCCGCGGCGTCGAGACCGGCAACCTGTCCGTCAACTCCAACTCGTCGGTCCGCTACTGGACCCCGTTCGGCGGCATGAAGCAGTCCGGGCTGGGGCGTGAGCTGGGCCCGGACGCGCTGCTCTCGTTCACCGACGTCAAGAACGTCTTCCTCGCGACTGATTGAGAGGTTCGATGAACAGGCTCCAGGACCGGGTGGCAGTGATCACCGGTGCCGGCAGCGGTATCGGGCTGGCCACCGCCCGGCGGTTCGCCGCCGAGGGCGCCAAGGTGGTCTGCGTCGACGTCGCGGCCGAGGCCGGCAAGGCGGCGGCCGACGAGGTGGGCGGCGAGTTCGTGCTCTGCGACGTGACCGACGAGGCCGGCGTACGCGAGCTGTTCGACGGGGTCGCCGAAAGGTATGGAAGCGTCGATATAGCGTTCAACAACGCCGGAATTTCGCCGCCCGACGACGATTCCATCCTGGAAACCGGACTCGACGTGTGGGAGCGGGTCATCCGGGTCAATACCACCAGCGTCTACCTGTGCTGCAAATACGCCATCCCGCACATGCGCCGGCAGGGCAAGGGCGCGATCGTCAACACCGCCTCGTTCGTCGCGCTGATGGGCGCGGCCACCTCACAGATCGCCTACACCGCGAGTAAGGGCGGTGTGCTGGCGATGACTCGCGAGCTGGGAGTTCAGTTCGCCCGGGAGGGCATCCGGGTCAACGCGCTGTGTCCGGGGCCGATCGCCACGCCGCTGCTGCTGGAGCTGTTCGCGGCGGATCCGGAGCGGGCCGCGCGGCGCCTGGTGCACGTGCCGATGGGCCGGTTCGGCCAGCCCGAGGAGATCGCGGCGGCGGTGGCCTTCCTGGCGAGCGACGACGCCTCGTTCATGACAGCGGCGCAGTTCGTCGTCGACGGCGGAATTACCGGGGCGTACGTCACACCCCTGTAGCGATCGTTTGGCGATCCGGTTGCCGGGTAGCAAAGTAGTTGGAGGAGGAGGTTTCCAACCAACGTGCGACCGATCGTCGGAATTACGTCCTATGTAGAACCCGCTTCCTGGGGAGTTTGGATCGACCAGGACGCAGCCTTGATCAGAAAGTCCTACGTCGACGCGGTGACCGCCGCCGGCGCCCGGGCGGTGATATTGCCCCCCGACGACACCGATGCCGACGTGCTCCGCGCCCTCGATGCTTTGATCATTGCCGGGGGCGCAGATCTTGGACCCGATTTGTACGGCGAGGAGCCAGGCCCCCTGACCGAAAGCCGCCCGGACCGCGATCGCGGTGAGTCGCTGCTGCTCCAAGCGGCGCTGCGGACGGACCTGCCGGTGCTGGGAATCTGCCGGGGAATGCAGCTGCTCGCGGTGACGTGCGGTGGGCGGCTGCACCAGCACCTGCCGGACGTGGTCGGCTCCGACAAGCACCGCCCCGGCCCGGGCGTCTATGGCTGGCACGGGATCACGCTCGAGCCGGGCTCGCTCGCGGCGGAGGTGGCCGGCGACGGCCCGGACGGCGACAACAGCGTGGAGGTCAACACGTACCACCACCAGGGCGTCGCCGATCCCGGCTCGCTGACGGTCACGGCCTGGGCGGACGACGGCGTCGTCGAGGCGGTCGAGGACCCGGCGAAGCCGTTCGTCCTGGGCGTCCAATGGCACCCGGAGGAGGCCGGCGAACGCCGCATCTTCGAGTCCCTGGTGGACGCGGCCCGCAACAACTGACCCATAAGCCACTCCGGCACGAGAGCCAACCGACGCACCATCCGCCTCCGCGCGGGTGGTGCGTCGCTATGTGCGGCAGCGGACCGGACTTAGCGTCCCCGCTGTCCGCTGTCCGCTGTCCGCTGTCCGCTGTCCGCTGTCCGCTGCCTGCTGCCTGCTGTCCGGCACTGCACGCCCTCGGCGTGGCCGGCTTGACCGTCAGCCTGCTCGCTGCTCGCTGCCCCTCTCCGCTCGTCGTCCGCTGCCCCCGCCCGCCGCCTTTAGCGGGTGTCGACCCTCCGCCCGCACTCGGTGCAGGAATGAAGAGGCGGCCGAAACGTTGCGCCACCAACGCGGCGGATGGGCCCGCCCAGTCGACCGTGCCGCGTGGCCAAACACTGGGCGGTCGCTAGACGAGTAAGGAGCGGAACCGGAAAATCGAAGGCCGACCACCCGGGCTCGTGGATCGCGGACCTGGCTCGACGCGTCAGCGAGTTTGTCCGGCGGGAGCGACGGTCCGGACCACCGCGTACCCGGGCCCGCATCTTCCAGATCTTCGGTCGTTCGGAGTCCAGCTCACCTGCCTGGATGTCTGGTTTGAAGATCGCGTACTCCCGCTAGAGTGAGCTGATGTCCCGGCCCGTGATCGGCCTGACCACCTACGCCGAAGAGGCTAGGTTCGGGCTCAACGACACGTTCGCCGCGGTGCTGCCCTTCGCCTATGTCCAGGCGGTGCACAACAGTGGCGGTCGCGCGGTGCTCATCACTCCCGACGCGCCCGATGTCGATGCCCTGGAAGGGCTCGACGGGATCGTGTTCACCGGTGGGTCCGATGTCGACCCGGCGCTCTACGGGGAGCCGGCGCATCCGACCACGCAGGTCAAGCCTGAGCGTGATGCCGCCGAAATGCTGCTTTTACGGGCCGCGCTCGCCGCAAATCTGCCGACGCTCGCAATTTGCCGCGGGATGCAGCTCATGTCGGTCGCGTACGGCGGGAAATTGCACCAGCACCTGCCCGACGTGCTCGGGCATGACAACCATCGGCCGGTGTCGGGGCCGAAGTTCGGGTTCCATCGGGTCGACCTGGCGCCGGGGTCGCTCGGGCGGTCGCTGCTCGGCGAGTCCGTGGAGGTCAACTCCTTCCACCATCAGGGCGTCGCCGATCCCGGGAAGCTGACCGCCACCGGGTGGTGTCCGGAGGACAACCTGATCGAGGTCGTCGAGGACCAGTCGCTGCGGTTCGCCATCGGTGTGCAGTGGCATCCGGAGGACACCACCGATCACCGGCTGTTCGCGGCGCTGGTCGCGGCCGCGTCCACCAGCTGAAATCCGGTTACGCCGCGGGCGCGCGCCGGTGGCAGCATCGAGGGCATGAAGCTCCACGAGAAGATCGACGGGCGGCTGCGGGAGTTCATTGAGGCTCAGCACATGTTCTTCGTGGCGACAGCGCCGTCCGGCGACGGCGGGCACGTCAACCTTTCGCCCAAGGGGATGGGTGGCACGTTCGCGGTGCTGGGCGAGCACCGGGTGGCCTACCTCGACTTCCACGGCAGTGGGGCGGAGACGCTCGCCCACCTGCGGCAGAACGGCCGCATCACGATCATGTTCTGCGCCTTCCAGGGGCCACCGAACATCGTGCGGCTGCATGGACGGGGGACGCACACGCCGATCGGGCATCCCGATCTCGAGGCGCTGCTTTCCGATTTTCCCGACGCGCCCGATCTGGGTGGTCTGCGCGGGGTGATCACGGTGGAGGTGAGCCGGGTCAGCGACTCGTGTGGCTACGCGGTGCCCTTGATGAGCTACGACGGCGATCGTGATCTCCCCCTGCGATGGGCGGCGCGGAAGGACGAGGCGGCATTGGCGGATTATCGGCGGAATAAGAACGCGGCGAGCATCGACGGGCTGCAGGCCTTCGACGAGCCTGTGGCGTCGATTCCCGAATGATGTGATTCGCGCCCGGGTCCGTGGTGGGCGCGACCGTCGCTCCCGCCGGACACCGGGCCGGGCCCGAGGGGGCCCGCCCCTGCCAGGTCCGCGACGGCAAAAGGTCAGACCAAACAACTGGCCGCGCTCACCGCTGCGGCCGGTCGGGCTGGTGGAAACGCTGGTCACCGCGCCGGCTGGTCGGGCTGGTGGAGACGCTGGTCACCGCTCCGGCTGGTCGGGCTGGTGAAAACGCTGGTCACCGCTCCGGCTGATCGGGCTGGTGGAGACGCTGGTCACCGCCCGGCCGGTCGGGCTGCTGCAAACGCGCTGGTCACCGGCCCAGCCGGTCAGGCCGCTGAAACCCCGATCAACGTCCCGATCCCATACGTAGCCGCGGCCGCCAACGCCCCCAGCACGAGCTGCCGCAGACCACTGGTCCACCACCGCCGCTGGGTGAAACGGGCGACGAACACCCCGGCCAGGAACAACCCGAACCCGCCGACCCCGAGCGCCACCCACAGATTCGACAAACCCAGCAGATAAGGCAGCAGCGGCACGACCGCCCCGATGGAAAAGAAGACGAACGACAGGATCGCCGCCGCCCACGGGCTCGGGTGATCCTCCGCGTCGACGCCCATCTCCTCCTGGACGTGTACCCGCAGCGCCTCCCGCGGGTTGTTCCGCAGCGCCTGCGCCACCTGGTCGGCCAGCTCCCGCGGCAGCCCGCGCCGTACCCAGCTGTCCGCGAGCTCCCGCGCCTCCGCCTCCGGATGCCGCTCCAGCTCGCGGCGCTCCTTGGCCACCTCGGCCTTGACCTGCTCGTTCTGGCTGCGCACGCTCGTGTACTCGCCCAGGCCCATCGAGATCGCCCCCGCCACCAGGCCGGCGACGCCGGTCAGCACCAGGGTCCGCGAGCCGACCCCGCCACCGCCGACACCGGCTATCAGCGCGATGTTGGTGACGAGACCGTCCATCGCGCCGAATACCGCCGGTCGCAGCCGGCCACCGGAGACGTCGGCGTGGTGGTGCGGGGCGGGCAGCTCCGGGTCGACCGCCGGTGCCGTCACGGAAGGGTCAGGATCTCGTGGCCGTCCTCGGTCACCACGATCGTGTGCTCGAACTGCGCGGTCCACTTGCGGTCCTTCGTGACGACGGTCCAGCCGTCGCTCCACATGTCGTACTCGTAGGTGCCCAGTGTGATCATCGGCTCGATCGTGAAGGTCATGCCCGGCTCCATGACGTCGGTCGGCCGGGGGCTGTCGTAATGCGGCACGTAAAGCCCGCTGTGGAACGCCTCGCCGATGCCGTGCCCGGTGAAATCACGGACGACGCCGTAGCCGAACCGCTTCGCGTACGACTCGATCACCCGGCCGATCACGTTGATCTGCCGTCCCGGCGCGACCGCCCGGATGCCGCGCATCATCGCCTCGTGGGTGCGCTCGACGAGCAGCCGGTCCTCCTCGGCCACGTCGCCGACCAGGAACGTCGCGTCGGTGTCGCCGTGCACGCCGTCGATGAACGCGGTCACGTCGACATTGATGATGTCGCCGTCCTCGAGCACGGTCGTGTCCGGGATGCCGTGACAGATGACCTCGTTGAGGCTCGTGCAGCAGGATTTCGGAAAACCTTTGTAGCCGAGCGTCGACGGATATGCGCCGTGGTCAACCAAAAACTCGTGCACCACGCGGTCAATTTCGTCGGTGGTGACACCGGGTTTGCAGTGCTCACCGGCGAGTTGCGTGGCCTGCGCGGCGAGCCGCCCGGCAACCCGCATCCGCTCGATCGTCTCCGGCGTCTGGACGTGCGAACCGCGCCAGGGCGTGGGACCCTTCTTCCCGACATATTCAGGACGTGGAATCGAGGGCGGCACCTGGCGCCACGGCGAGATCTTGCCGGGGGTCAGCGGAGCACGGTCGGCCATGGTTCACACACTAGCGACGCCGGGGGGTTGCTTGCCGGGGCCACAGGGGTGTGCCAAGGTTGGTGCCGTGGATCAAGAGGAGACCGTCTTCTCCGCCACCGCCGAGGGTGACGCAGACCACCGCCGCGTGGTCGTGACGGGCGAGGTCGACATGGCGACGGCCGACCAGATGTTCCAGGCCGCCACCCGCGAGCCCGCCGACAAGGTCACCCTCGACCTGCGCGCGGTCACGTTTTTCGACTCGGCGGCGATCCAGGCCCTCGTCCGCCTCACGGACCGCATCCCGCACCTCGCGGTGATCCCATCCCGCCGCGTACGCCGCGTCCTCGACATCGCCGGCCTGGGCGATCAGACCTGGCTGTCCGAATAATCAAGATCTAGTTCGGCATTCTTTCCCGGGTCCGCGGTGGGCACGACCGTCGCTCCCGCCGGACACCGGGCCGGGCCCCAGGGGGCCCGCCCCTGCCAGGCCCGCGGCGACCAAATCTCAGAAACCAGACCGATCAAAACGGTCCTGAACGCCGAACGCACCCACCCCAGCCGACAGCCGCCGCACCGTCGCTGACCAACGGCAGCGAGCGG
>NZ_BONE01000019.1 GCF_016862555.1 Asanoa siamensis
GCTGGGCGATCGCCGGGTCGCTCGACGACGCGTACGTGAAGTCGTCGAACAGTGCGCCGCAGGGCGCGGCGGTGGCGGGGCCGGCCGCGGCGGTGACCACCGCGACGCCGGCCACGGTGGCCAGCAGGGCGGCCGCCGTCGCGCCACCCAGCAGTTTGGGGATGCGGGACATGAGCTTCCTCCTCAAAGGACAGAAGCGAACAAGGGGGTACGCGCTGCGTCGCGCGTTCGGAGCCGTGGGCGTTACCTGACCGCCCCCGCGGTCAGGCCGGAACGGATCTGCCGTTGGAAGATGACGTAGGCGGCCAGCACCGGCAGCATCGCGATCGTGAGGCCGGCGAACAGGCCGCTCCAGTCGGAGCGGTAGCCCTGACTCACCGACAGCGCGGCGAGCCCTTGCGCGAGGACGTAGCGGTCCGGGTCCGGGTTGAGCACCAACGGCAGCAGGTACTGGTTCCACAGGCCCAGGAAGTTGAAGATGGCGACGGTGACCAGCCCGGGGCGGGCCAGCGGGAGCATCACCCGGAAGAACACGCCCCAGTGCGAGCAGCCGTCGAGGAACGCGGCCTCGGCCAGGGCCGTCGGCAGCGTGCGGAAGAACGCGTGCAGGAAGAAGATCGTGAAGGGCAGCGCGTACGCGGTGTAGACCAGGATCAGACCGGGGTACGTGCCGAGCAGGCCGAGTTGCTTGACCACGAAGAAGAGCGGCACGAGCGCCAGGAACACCGGGAACAGCATGCCGGCGACGAAGCCGAAGTAGAGGATCCGGTTGCCGCGGAACGGATAGCGGGCCAGGGCGTACGCCGTGGTGGCGCCGAGCAGCATGGTCAGCAGTAGTGCGCAGCCGACCACGACCGCGCTGTTGCCGAAGTAGCGCCCGATGTCGGCCTGGTTCCAGGCCCGCGACCAGTTGTCGAACCGCGGCGTCGCCGGCAGCGACCAGGGCGAGGTGAGGATCTCCCGGTCGGTCTTGAGCGAGCTGACCACGGCCCACAGCAACGGCAACGTGACCACCGCCGCCCAGGCGATCAGAAACGCGTGCGCCCGTCTCATGCCAGCTCCACCCGCTCCCGACGGCCCGCCCGCAGCGCCAGCACCGCCAGCGTGAGGGTGAGGAAGAACAACGCCACGCCCATCGCCGCCGCGTAGCCGAACCTGCTGTAGGTGAAGGCGTTGCGATAGAGGCCCAACCCGATCACCTCGGTGGCGTTGTCGGGCCCGCCGGGGCCCGCCGTCATCACCTGCACGACCGCGAACGCGTCCAGCGCCAGCACGCCGAGGTAGACGAACGCCACCTGCACGCTGTCGCGCAGCAGCGGCAGCACGATCCGCCAGAGCGTGGCCAGCTTGCCGGCGCCGTCGAGCACCGCGGCCTCGATGATCTCGGTGGGTATCGCCGACATCGAGGCCGCGAACAGCACCATGTAGAAGCCGACCGACGACCAGACCAGCACCGCCATCACGGCCCACAGCGCGAGGTGCGGGTCGCCGAGCCAGGTGCGGGCCAGGGCGTCCAGGCCGACGGCCCGCAGGAAGCCGTTGAGCAGGCCGTCGTTGGGGTGGTACACGAACTGCCAGAGCAGCGCGATGATCGGCAGCGAGAGGAGTTGCGGGAAGAAGTAGGCGGTCTGGTAGGACGAGGCGCCACGGATCGCCGACCCGCGGCGCCCGCCGAACGTGACCAGGGCCGCGAGCAGCAGCCCGAGCGCGATGGTGACCACCGGCACGACGACGAGCATCAACCCGTTGTTGCGCAACGCCGCCAGGAACAGCGGGTCCCGCACGAGGCGGGTGAAGTTGTCGAGACCGACGAACTGGACCTGGCCGGAGACGCCGGTCCAGTCGGTCAGCGACAGGTAGAACGCCTGCGCGTACGGGGAGAGCACGAACACCGCGTACAACGCCAGCGCGGGGAGGATCGCGCCCGCGAGGAAGCGGTATCGGCCGTGCCGGTCGTTGGCCATCGCTACCGCTGGAACTTCTTGACGGCGCTGTCGGCGGCCACCGCGTCGGCCGCCTTCTGCACCCGGTCGGACCACTGGGCCGGCGTGATGCGCTTGGTGGCGAGCTCACCGGTGGCGTCGTCGACCGCCTTGGCCAGCGGCGCGTACCAGGTCCGGAACCGGTAGGTGAACGTGTTGGCGCCGGCCGCGTCGACCGCCGTCTTCACCGAGCCGAGCCCGCTGCTCAGCGTCAGGCCTTCCAGGGCGCCCGCGACGCTCGGCATCGTGCTGTTGAGCTCGGCGAACCGCTTGGCGGCGGTGGTGGAGAACAGGATGCGCAGGAACTCGAGGCCACCGCGCGGGTTCTTGCCCTTGGCCGGCACGATGAACGACTCGCTGCTGGACGCCTGGAGCGCGGTCTGCGGCAGCTTGTCTCCGCCGGAGAGCGCGGGCGCGGGCGCCATCACCATGTCGAAGCCGTCGGGGGTGACGCCCTTCTGCTCGGCCTCCAGCCACGATCCACAGGGGATGATCGCGACCTGGCTCTGCGACCAGGCCGCCTGCGCCTCGGTGTGCGAGAGGGCCTCGCTGCCGGAGAGAATGTAGCCCTTGCCGGCCAGCTCGGCGATCGCGGTGGCGGCGTCGACCAACGGCTGCTGCTTCCAGGCGTTGGGCTCGAGGTTGTCGACGGCCTTGACCAGGTCGGCCCCGCCGGCCTTGGCGGCCATCGCGAGCAGCGGGTCGTTCAGGTATTCCGGGTACTTGCCCTGGTAGGTCCAGGGTGCGACGCCCGCCTTCTTGATCTGCTCGCAGAGCGCCAGCATCGCGTCCCAGGTGGTCGGGAACGTCCAGCCGTGCTTGTCGAACAGGGGCTTGGAATACCAGAGACCCCAGACGGTGTACGTGAAGTTGAGCACCTGGGCCTTGCCGTCGAACGTGCCGTCCTCGACGACGCCCGGCAGCAGCGTGTCGCGCACCTTCCTGGCCGGGTCGTCCAGCGAGGGCGCGTCGAGCAGGTCGGCCAGGTCGGTCAGCTTGCCGGCGCTGACCAGCGTCGCCAGGTCGAGCCGGCCCGCGCCGGTGTTGTCGACGACGTCCGGCGGGGTGTCGGCGACGAACCGCGGCTGCAGCGCCTTGCCCACCTTCTGCATGCCCTTGTGGTCGACCGTCGCGCCCGGGTAGCGCTGCTTGTAGAGGGACTCGGCGTTGATCGCGTACTCGTCGCCGTAGCCGCCCTTGAAGATGACGACCTCGAGCGGCGTCTTGTCGGGCACGCCGAGCGGGTTCTCGGCCGTCTTCGCGCCGGCGGCCGCCTCGGTGGCGCCGTCGTCGCCGCCGGTGACGCAGCCGCCGAGCACCGGCAGGGCCGCGCCGGCGACGGCGGCACCGAGCACCGCGCGCCGGGTCGGGTACGGTCTGAACTGGGAAGAGGGGTTCATTGGCGTGGCCTCACCTTCCTGTTAAGAAGCGGTGCGCCGGATGCGCCCGGCGTACCGCGCTTCAAGCTGTTTGTTGTGGTCGTCGCCGCCGGGCACGTTGTAGGAGATGTAGATCGGTGGCGTCTCGCCCGCCGCGACGATCCGGGCCACCACCTCACACACGAGTTGCTGGGCGAGCAGCGCGCCGGTGACCGACGAGATGGCGCCGGTCCTCGCGCCGTCCGGGCCGACCTCGAGCGCCGCGTCGCCGTAGGGCGCGGCGTTGTCGAGCACCACGTCGGCCAGGTCGGCCAACCGCTGCCCGGACGGATGCTTGGCCGGCACCGCGGTGGTGTGCGCCAGCGAGGTGACCGCGATCAGGCCGTGCCCGCGCTCCTTGACCAGCCGGGCCAGTTCGACGACGACGCCGTTGACGCCGGAGTTCGACGCGATCACGAACACGTCGTCGGGCTTCACGGGGGCGAGTTCGAGCAGGCGCCGGGCGACCGCCGGGTCGCGCTCCAGGAACGGGTCGTCGAGCACCGACCGGTCGGCGCCGCCGAACAGCACCAGGTCGCGCAGCGCGATCTTGTTGCTCGGCACCAGGCCGCCGGCCCGGCCCGCGATCTCCATGGCCAGCGCTTCGGAATGGCCGGCGCCGAACGCCTGCACCACGCCACCGGCGCGCAGCGCCGCGGTGACCAGGTCGGCGGCGCGCCGTACCGCGTCGCCCTGGGTTGTCGCGACCTGGTCGATCGCGGCCGTGACGGCCGCGAGGTAGCTCTCGGCGCCGATCGTCATGATGCCTCCGTGGTCCTGGTGCGCTTGCGGGGTAGGCGGTGCGCGTCGACGGCGCGGGCGGTCACCTCGAACGCCTCCGTGGTGCGTTCGTAGGTGCGCTGGGCGACGGCGACGTAGATCAGGTCGAGCACCAGCAACTGGCTGTGCAGCGCGGAGAGCGCGGCGAGGCGGAACGTGGTCTCCTGCACGGCGGTCGTCATGACGACGTCGGCGACCTCGGCCAGCGGCGACCGGGGGAAGCTCGTGATGGCGACGGTCAGCGCGCCGTGGTCGGCGGCTTCGCTGAGCACCTCGATGACCTCGCGGGTGCGGCCGCTGTGCGACAGGCCGATCGCGACGTCGCCGGGGCCGAGCAGCGCGGCGTTGGTCAGCGCGGTGTGCGGGTCGGAGCGGTGCCAGCAGGGCACCCGGATGCGTTCGAGCCGGAACGCCATCTCCCGCGCGGCGTTGCCGGAGCTGCCGAGGCCGAACAGCTCGACGCGCTGCGCGGTGGCGACCGCGGCCGAGACCCGTTCGACCGCGGCGAGGTCGACCCGGCCGGCTGTGTCCTGGATGGCCCGGGCGTCGGCGCTGGCCACCACGTCGAGCACGCGGTCGAGCGGTGCGTCCGGCGTGATGTCGTGGTCGATGTCGGTGTCCCAGCGGGCCTGCGCGGCGCGACCGGTCTCGGTGGCGACCGCGACCCGCAGCTCGGCGTAGCCGCGGTAGCCGAAGAACCGGCAGAACCGGGTGATGGTCGCGGTCGAGGTGCCGGCGCGCTCGGCGAGGTCGACGATCGTCGTCCGGGCCGTCTCCTCGGGCTCGCCGAGGATCTGCTCGGCGACGCGCTGGAGGGCGTCGGGGAGCGTCGGCAGCTCCGTGCGCACCCGGCCCAGCAACCCGGTCGCGGTGTCGGCCATGCGGGTATTCCTTTCGCTGTTGCTCGGTGGTGAACAAAATTATTGTTGTCGACGGCTCCACGTCAAGATGTTTGACATAGACTCTTGTCTTCGCGGCCGGCGCGGCGCAGCATGGTCCTCGTGACGGAGCCTCTGGTGATCGGCGGCGACTGCGGCGGCACGAGCACCCGCGTCGTCGTGACCACACTCGACGGTGCCGTGCTGGGCCGGGGGCGCGGCGGTCCCGGCAACCCGGTGGCCCGCCCGCCGGCCGACGCGGCGGCCGCGCTGGTCGGCGCGGTCCGCGACGCGCTGGACGGCCTCGACCCGGCGCGGGTGGTGGGCGCGGTGGTCGGCGTGGCCGGCTACAGCCGGCTCGCGACGCCGGAGGGCGCCGCGGTCTACGCGTCCGCGTGGGCCGCGACGGGCGTGCCGGCGCCGCTGCGCACGGTCGGCGACGCGGTGGTGGCCTACGCGGCCGGTGGCCACGACGTGCCGACCGGGTCGGTGCTCATCGCGGGCACGGGCGCCATCGCCTGCGAGATCGTCGACTGGTCGGTCGGCCGCCGGGTCGACGGCATCGGCTGGCTGCTGGGTGACGAGGGCTCGGGCTTCTGGTTCGGGGTGGCCGCGGCCCGCCACACGGCCCACGCCCTGCACGCCGGCTCGTCGGGCGCGCTGGCCTCCGCCGTGCACGCCGTCGTCGGCGGCGCGGGCGCGGAGGGCTATGTCAGCGCCTTCTACGCGCTGCCCCGCGACAAGATGGCGGCCCTGGCGCCGCTGGTGTTCGACGCGTCCCGCTCCGGCGACCCCGCCGCGGCGGCCATCGTGGCCGACGGAGCCGACCGCCTGACGCGCACCCTGCTCGCCCTGCCGCCCACCGAGGGTCCGATCGTCCTCGCGGGCGGCCTGCTCACCGAGGTCCCGGAGCTACGCGAAGCGGTGCGGTCCCGCCTCGCGGCGGCCACGGGCCGCACGGCCCTGCTGGCCGGCGACGCCGCGGCCGCCGCCGCCCGGCTGGCCGCCGCCGGGGCACGGTCGCCTCACTGACCGCTGCCGAACCAGCGGGCGAGGTGGTTGTCGAGGTCCCGCTGGTCGTCGCCGATCCAGGCGACGTGGCCGTCGGGGCGGAGCAGCGCCGCCGGCCCGTCCCACGCCGCGGTGGGATCCGCGAGGTGGCCGACCCGGTCCGCCCAACCGCCGACGGTCAGCCGCTCGGTGCGGTCCAGCAGCAGGCCGCGGCCACGGTGCAGCAGGTCGAAGAGCCGGCCCTGTTTCACCTCGACGTCGCGCATCCGGCGGCCGAGCAGGTCGGGGCCCGGGCCGAGGTCGTAGCGCACCCCGACGGCGGTGATCTTCTCGATCAGCCGGCGGTTGACGTCGTCGAAGTCCATGAGCTCGGTGAGCAGCCTGCGCACGGCCCGCGGGCCCGGCTCGGTGGACAGCAGCTCGAGCTGGGCGCGGGTGTTGTCCAGCACGTCCGCGGCGACCGGGCGGCGTTCGGCCTCGTACGTGTCGAGCAGTGTCTCCGGCGCCCAGCCGCGCACCTGTGCGGCCAGCTTCCAGCCGAGGTTGAACGCGTCCTGGACGCCCAGGTTGAGCCCCTGCCCGCCGATGGGCGGATGGATGTGTGCCGCGTCGCCGGCCAGCAGCACCCGCCCGACCCGGTACCGCTCGGCCAGCCGGGTGGCGTCGCCGAAGCGGGACAGCCAGCGCGGGGAGTGCACGCCGAAATCGGTGCCCGCGACCGCCCACAACCCCTGCCGGAAGTCTTCGAGGCTGGGCGGCTCCGCGCCTTCGCCGACCGCGGCGCCGGGCACGACGACCCGGTAGAGCCCGTCTCCCGCGGGTCCGAGCACGAACCGCTTGTCGGTCTCGCGGATCTCGGCCACCCGGGCGGCGATCTCCGCCTGCGGCACACCGACCTCCACCTCGCCCATCAGCGTCTGGGTCCGGGCGGGCTCGCCGGGGAAGCCGACGCCGAGCAGCTTGCGCACGGTGCTGCGGCCGCCGTCACAGCCGACGAGATAACGCGACCGCACCCGCTCCCCGCCGTCCAGCTCGACGGTCACGCCGGCGTCGTCCTGTTCCAGGCCGGTCACGGTGCGACCGGGCCGCACCTCCGCGCCGAGGGTGATCGCGTGCTCCTCGAGGAGGCGGACGATGACCGGCTGCGGGATACCGAGCAGATAGGCGTACGGGGAGTCGAGGCCCGTGGGCGCGGGCTTGTCGATCGCGGCGAAGAAGCCGCCGGCCGGCCGCCGCCTGCCGTGTGGGAGCACGCGTTCCAGCAGCCCGCGCATGGCCAGGATCTCGAGGCTGCGGATGTGCAGGCCGACGATCCGGACGAACGAGGCCGGCGTGGTCTCCTTCTCCAGCACGAGCACCCGGACATCGTGCAGCCGCAGCTCGGCGGCCAGCATCGCGCCGGTCGGCCCGCAGCCGACGATGATGACGTCGAACGTAGAGCGGTCCATCGGATGTGCCTTTCGGGACTGCACCAAACGGACCTACATCTGGATGCGGGTGTTTGCGGGGTCGTAGAGCGGCCGCAGGGAGCAGCGGGCCGGGACGATCCGGTCGGCCACCTCGACCGTCCAGGTGCCGCTGTCCAACCAGGACTGGTCCAGGGCCGCGCCGTCCGCGCGGGTGAGCATGGCCAGGCCGACCGCGCCGCCGAGCGTGAAGCCGTAGGAGGCCGCGCGGACGTAACCCGCCGCCTCGCCGTCGCGGCGGACGATCTCGCCGTGGAACATCAGCGGATCCGGGTCGGTCAGCAGCACCTGCACCAGGCGGCGGTGCAGGGGGCCCGCCGCCCTGCGGGCCAGCACCGCGTCGCGGCCGACGAAGCCGCCCGGCTTGTCGAGCGCGACCGCGAAGCCGAGGCCCGCCTCCAGCACCGAGTCGGTGTTGTCGATGTCGTGCCCGTAGTCCCGGTAGCCCTTCTCCATCCGCAGGCTGGACAACGCCTTCAGCCCCGCGTGCCGCAGCCCGACCGCCGCGCCGGCCGCCGTCAGCCGCTCGTACACGTGGATCGCCTGTTCCGCCGGGATGTAGAGCTCGTAGCCCAGCTCGCCCAGGTAGGTGATCCGGACGCAGAGCACGCGGGCGAAGCCGAGGTCGATCTCGCGCGCGGTGCGGAACGGGAACGCCTCGTGGGACAGGTCGGCGCTGGTGACCGCCTGGAGCAGTTCGCGCGAGCGCGGGCCCTGGACGTTGAGCTGCGCGTAGCCGCCGGTGACGTCGGTGACGAACGCGTGCCGGCCGGCGAACGCGCGCTCCATCATGGACAGCGCGTGCCGGTGTGCCGTGTCGGAGGCGACCACCCAGAACCGGTCGTCGTCGAGCTTGGTGACGGTCAGGTCGGCCTCCAGCGTGCCGCCCTCGTTGAGCCACTGGGTGTAGGTGATCCGCTCGACGTCGCCGTTCACGGCCCCCGCCGAGAGGTGGTCGAGCGCCGCACCCGCCTCGTCGCCCCGCACGAGATATTTCGACATGAACGACATGTCCATCAGGATCACGCCCTTGCGGGCGGCCCGGTGCTCCGCTTCCCAGTAGGGGAACCAGTTCTGGCGGCCCCAGGACAGCTTCTCGACGCGGGGTTCGACGCCGGGCGGCGCGTACCAGTCGGCGCCTTCCCAACCGCTGACGTCGCGGAAGTACGCGCGGTGCTCGACCAGCTTCGCGTGCACCGGCGACAGCTTCGCGCCCCGCGCGGTCTTCATCGACAGGCCCGGGAAGTGGGTGGCATAGACCTTTCCGAGCGACTCGACGGTACGCGTCGCGCGATAGTCCGGTGTGGACTGATACGGCGCCAGCCGGTCGATGTGCATCCCCGTCACGTCGATGTCCGGCCGCCCGTCGACGATCCACTGCGCCAGGGCCCGCCCGATGCCGCCGCCGGTCAGGATGCCGATCGAGTTGAGCCCGGCCGCGACGAAGTAGTTGCGCAGTTCCGGCGCCTCGCCGAAGACCGGCTGCAGGTCGGGCGTGAACGACTCCGGGCCGCAGAAGAACGTCCGCACGCCCACCTCGCCGGTGATCGGCACGCGGGCCATGGCCTTCTCGAGGTACGGCGCCATCCGGTCCCAGTCCGGCGGGATCGTGCCGAACGAGAACGTCTCCGGGACGCGGTCGACGTGCCAGGGGGCGCACTCCGCCTCGAAGAGCCCGACCATCAGGCCGGCGCCCTCCTCGCGGTAGTAGCCGTAGGACGACGGGTCCTCCAGCACCGGCAGGTCGCCGTCGACGCCGTCGATCGGCTCGGTGATCAGGTAGTAGTGCTCGGCGGCCTGCAGCGGGATGCTCACGCCGGCCTGCTCGCCGAGTTGCCGCGCCCACATGCCGGCGCAGTTGACGACGTACTCGGCCTCGATGTCGCCCTGCGGGGTGCGTACGCCGGTCACCGTTTTCCCGGTCCGCAGGATGCCCGTGACCGGGACGCCCTCGACGATCGTGGCGCCGCGCAGCCGGGCGCCCTTGGCCAGCGCCATCGTCACGTCGACGGGGTTGGCCCGGCCGTCCTCGGCGACGTAGAAGCCGGCCAGCAGGTCGTCGGTGCGGGCCAGCGGGAAGAGTTCCTTGATCTCGCCGGGCCCGATCTCCTGGACGTCGATGCCGCAGTGGCGGTTGAACGCGCTGACCCGGCGGTATTCCTCCAACCGGTCCTCGTCGGCGGCCACCTCGATGAAGCCGACCTGCTTGAGCCCGGTGGCCTGGCCGGTCTCCGCCTCCAGCCGGGCGTACAGGTCGCGGGTGTATTTCCGCATCTCGGTCGAGGTCTCCGAGAGCGAGCCGAAGGTGACCATGAGCCCGGCCGCGTGCCAGGTGGTGCCCGAGGTCAGCTTGTCCCGTTCGAGCAGCACGACGTCTGTCCAGCCGGCGGCCGCCAGGTGGTAGGCGACCGAGGTGCCGATCACCCCGCCGCCGATCACCACGACCCGTGCCCGTTCCGGAATGCCCACTTCCGCCACCTCAGTGCCAATTTAGATTCCTCGGACGCGATGCGGCGAAAGCCGCACCGCGTTCTCTGGCGAATCCGACGATGGTAAACACAGGGCCGTGCGGAATGAGGTAGCCCCGTGAAGATCACGACGCGGAACGCGGCGTTCCAGCAGTGGCAGGCCCTGCTGACCAATCGCAACAAGCGGCAGCGGGCGGGTGAGTTCCTGGTGCAGGGGGTACGCCCGATCAGCCTCGCGGTCGAGCACGGCTGGGAGATCCGCCAGTTGATCTTCCCGGCCGGCCGGCGCCTCTCGGAGTGGGCCGTGCGGCTCCTCGACAAGGTGGCCGAGCCGGTCGAGATGTCCGCCGAGCTGCACGCGGAGTTGGGTGAGAAGGAGGACACCGAGCTCGTCGCCGTGGTCGGGCTGCCGCCGGACCGGCTGGACCGGCTGGGCCACCACGTGCCCGACCGGGCGGGTGCGCCGCTCTACGTGCTCTTCGACCGGCCGACCTCGCCGGGCAACCTGGGCACGCTGATCCGGTCCGCGGACGCGTTCGGCGCCGAGGGGCTGGTCGTCTGCGGGCACGCGGCCGACCCGTACGACCCGCGGGCGGTGCGGGCCAGCACCGGTTCGATCTTCGCGCTGCCGGTGGTGCGCACGTCGGCCACCGCCGAGGTGCTGGAGTGGGCGGCGCCGCTGCGGATGGTCGGCACCGACGAGCGGGCCACCGTCGACGTCGCCGACGCCGACCTGCGCGGGCCGACCCTGCTGCTGGTCGGCAACGAGACCCAGGGACTGAGCAACGCCTGGAAGCAGGCGGCCGACGAGATGGTCCGGATCCCGATCGGCGGAGCGGCCTCGTCGCTCAACGCGGCGGCCGCGGCCACGATCGTGCTCTACGAGGCGGCCCGGCAGCGGACCAGACGCGAGCCATAGGGTCTAGCGGACCCCGACCACCGCCGCGTCGGTGCCGCCGCGCCAGGCCAGGCCGACCTCGGTGAAGCCGGCGTCGCGCAGGGCCGACTCGTGCCACTCGGCCGGTGGGGTCCAGTCGTTGTGCGTGGTGCTGTCGAAGATCTTGGTGCGTTCGACGTAGCGCGGTGCCAGCGTCTCGTCCCGTTCGACCAGCTCCCACCAGGCGGGCCAGGAGAGGGCGGCGCCGGCGGCGTAGCGGGCGTTGCGCCGCTCCCGGGCGCGGTCCCGCAGGGTCTTGCTCAGTCCCGGCAGGCCCTCGTCGGGCATGTGGTCGGCGTTGACCAGCACCCCGCCGGGCCGCAGCAGGCCGGCCACCTCGCCGTAGAGGGCGGCCAGCCGGTCGGCGTCGAGCCAGTGCAGGGCCGTGGCGGAGAGCACCGCGTCGTAGCCGTCGTGCGGCAGGTCGGCCGTCCAGGACGGCGCGCGCAGGTCGGTCGTGACGATCGCGGTGCGGTCGTCGAGGCTGGCCCGGGCGATGGTGAGCAGCACCGGGTCGACGTCGACCAGCGTGGTGGTGCCGCGCGGGAACCGGCGCAGCGCGCGCAGCGAGATCGAGCCCGTGCCGCCGGCCAGGTCGAGCACCCGCGGCGCCGGCCCGGCGACGGCCTCGACGATGTCCAGCATGGCGGTGAACCGCTCCTCACGGTCGGGGAGGAACGCCTCCTGCTGGCGGTCCCAGCTCTCCTGCCAGGCGCGGGCGTCCAGGTAAGGACTCATGCTCGCCACACTAGTTACATCGCGCACATCGTGTCCACCCGGTGTTCGCTCGCGGCGAAACGCGGGTGGCACGAAGGCGAGCTAGCGTCGGTCGGGTGACAGAAAACCTGCCTCGTACGGTCGGGGAGCTGCGGGCCGCCGGCTACACCTATCGGACGGTCAAGGAGGAGCTCCGGGACAACCTGCTGGAGCGGATGCGTACCGGTAAGCCCCGTTTCCCGGGCATCGTCGGCTACGACCAGACGGTGCTGCCCGAGGTCGAGCGGGCCATCCTGGCCGGTCACGACATGGTGCTGCTCGGCGAGCGCGGCCAGGGCAAGACCCGGCTCATCCGGTCGCTGGTCGACCTGCTCGACGAGTGGACCCCGGTGATCCCCGGCTCCGAGCTCAACGAGCACCCGCTGCACCCGCTGACCCCGTCGTCGCGCCGGGCCGCGCAGGAGAGCGGCGACGACGCGCCGGTCGCCTGGCTGCACCGGTCGATGCGGTACGGCGAGAAGCTGGCCACCCCGGACACCAGCGTCGGCGACCTCGTCGGTGACGTCGACCCGATCCGGGTCGCCCAGGGCCGTACCCTCGGCGACCCTGAGACCATCCACTTCGGACTCGTGCCGCGCACCAACCGTGGCGTCTTCGCCGTCAACGAGCTGCCCGACCTCGCCGAGCGGATCCAGGTCAGCCTGCTCAACGTGCTCGAGGAGCGGGACATCCAGATCCGCGGCTACCAGCTCCGGCTGCCGCTGGACGTGCTGCTCGTGGCCAGCGCCAACCCCGAGGACTACACCAACCGCGGGCGCATCATCACCCCGCTGAAGGACCGGTTCGGCGCCGAGATCCGGACGCACTATCCGCTGGAGCTCGACCTCGAGCTCGACCTGATCCGCCAGGAGGCCCAGCTCGTCGCGGCCGTACCCGACCATGTCCTGGAGGTCGTGGCCCGGTTCGCCCGGGCGGTCCGCGAGTCGCCGTCGGTCGACGCCCGCTCCGGCGTCTCCGCCCGGTTCCCCATCGCGGCGGCCGAGACCGTCGCCGCGGCCGCGCTGCGGCGCTCCGGGCTCCTCGGCGAGACCGCGCAGGCCGTGGCCCGGATCGGCGACACCGAGTCGGTGACCAGCACGTTGCGGGGCAAGGTCGAGTTCGAGAGCGGTGAGGAGGGCCGGGAGATCGAGATCCTCGCCCACCTGCTCCGGACGGCGACCGCCGAGACGTTCCGCGCGCGGCTGGCCGGGCTCGACCTGTCGAGCTTCGTCAACCTGGTCGCCGAGGGCGACATCGTCGAGACCGGCGAGCTGGTGCCGGCCGAGGAGATCCTCCGTCAGGTCGGCACGCTGCCCGGGCTGGCCAAGGTGCTCGACCGGCTGGGCCTGGGCGACGCGCCCAACCGGGGCGAGGCCGCCGCCGGCGTCGAGTTCGTGCTCGAAGGCCTGCACCTGACCCGCCGGCTCTCGAAGGTCAGCGGCGAGGGGCGCACGATGTACGGCAGCCGGGGATGAAGCGCAACCGCTACGGCGCCTGGTCGGGCGGGCCGGACCCGCTCGCACCGCCGTACGACGTGCGCGCCGCCGTCGACGAGGTCGGCGCCGAGGTGCTGGAGGGCGGCTCGCTGCGGGACGCCCTGCGCAACCTGCTCCGCCGCGGCCTCGCCAACCGTGGCGGCCTCGACGACCTGCAGGCCCGGGCCCGCCGCATGCGCCGGGACGCGATGCGCCGCGGGCAGCTCGACGGCGCGGTGACGCGGGCGCAGCAGCTGCTCGACCAGGCGCTCGCGGCCGAGCGCGAATCGTTGGCGGGCCGGGACGACGACGCCGCGCTGTTCAACTCGGCTGTTCTGGACAATCTGCCCCGCTCGACCGCGCGGGCGGTCGAGGAGCTGCGCGACTACGAGTGGACGAGCGAGGAGGGTCGGCAGCGCTACCAGCAGATCCTCGACGGTCTCCGCGACGAGGTGGTCGAGCAGCGGTTCCGCGGCATGCAGGAGAGCCTGCGGGACCCGGCCGCCCAGCAGGCCGCGGCCGAGATGATGCGCGACCTCAACGCGCTGCTGGCCCGGCACGCCCGCGGCGAGGACACCACCGACCAGTTCGCCGAGTTCATGCGCCGGCACGGCGACTACTTCCCCGAACAGCCCGCCGACGTCGACGAGCTGGTCGACGCGCTGGCCCGGCGGGCGGCGGCGGGGGAGCGGCTGATGCGCTCGCTCTCCCCGCAGCAGCGCGACGAGCTGGCCTCCCTGATGCAGCAGGCGCTCGGCAACGGCGACCTGGCCCGGGAGATGGCGGCGCTCACCGACAACCTGCGCGCGTTGCGGCCCGACCTGGGCTGGGACCGCCGGGAGCGGATGCGCGGCGAGGAACCGCTCGGGTACGGCGACGCGACCGGTGCGCTGGAGGAGATCGGGGAGCTCGACGACCTGATCGACCAGCTCGGCCAGGACCATCCCGGTGCGACGCTGGACGACGTCGACGTGGAGGCGGTCGAGCGGGCGCTCGGCCGGTCCGCCGCCGACGACGTGCGGCGGCTCCAGGAGCTGGAGCGGGAGATGCGCCGGCAGGGCTGGGTGAACCGCTCCTCCGACGGGCTGACCCTGTCGCCGAAGGCGCTGCGCCGGCTCGGCGGCACCGCGCTGCGCCAGGTGTTCGCCGACCTCACCGGCGGGCCGCGCGGGCAGCACGACCTGCGCGACGCGGGCGCGGCGGGCGAGGTGACCGGCGCGTCCCGACCCTGGGAGTACGGCGACGAGCAGCCCCTGGACGTGGTCCGCACGCTGACGCGGGCGGTGGCCCGGGGCGGCGCGGGCGTGCCGGTGCGGCTCGAGGTCGAGGACTTCGAGGTGGTCGAGACGGAGCGGCGGGCCACCGCGGCCGTGGCGCTCTGCGTCGACCTCTCGTACTCGATGGTGGCCGAGGGGCGGTGGGGTCCGATGAAGCAGACCGCGCTGGCCCTCTCGCACCTGGTGGCGACCCGGTTCCCGCAGGACGCGCTGCAGATCATCGGGTTCGGCCGGTCGGCGGCGACGCTGTCCCAGGCCGAGCTGGCCGCGATCGAGCCCGACTACGAGCAGGGCACCAACCTGCACGACGCGCTCCGCAGGGCCGGCCGGCACCTGCGCAAGCATCCCGAGGCCGAGCCGGTCGTGCTGGTGGTGACCGACGGCGAGCCGACGGCGCACGTCGACGAGGACGGCTATCCCGTCTTCATGTGGCCGCCGACCCGGGAGACGATCACCGCGACCGTGCAGGAGGTCGACAAGCTGACCCGGTTCGGCGCCACGCTGAACCTGTTCATGCTCGGCGAGGACGCCGGGCTGCGGCGGTTCGTCGACGCGGTGGCGCGGCGCAGCGGCGGCCGGGTGTTCACGCCGTCGTCCGGCGATCTCGGCGCGTACGTGGTCTCCGACTACATCCGCGCCCGGCGCGGGCGGCGGGGGAGCCGGGCGGCCTGACCCGTCAGCCGCCGGCCGTCGTCGGTGCCGGTGAGGCCGGTGACGACGCGGGCGGTGGCGGCGGGGCGGGGTTGTCGCCGGCGAAGACGCCGGTCGCGAAGAGGATGCCGAGCAGGATCCCGATGACGCCGATCGCGAGCGCGCCGATCATCAAGGGGTCACGGCCAGCGGGCGGGGCGTTGCGACTCCCGGCGTTGCGGGCGGAGCGGGTCTGTCCACCGCCGTACACCGGGCCGCCCTGAATCGGGGCCTGATAGCCCTGGCCTGGACTCTGGTAGCCCTGACCGGGGCTCTGGTAGCCCTGGCCGCCGTAGCTCGGGCCACCGCTGGTCGGGCCGCCACCGCCGTAGGTCGGTCCGCCGCTGGTGGGGCCGCCGCCGTAGACGGCGCCTCCGCTGGTCGGCTCGGGGTAGCTCGGTCCGCCGCTGGTCGGGCCGCCGCCGTAGACGGCGCCTCCGCTGGTCGGTTCCGGGTAGCCCGGACCGCCACTCGTGGGGCTGGGACCCCCGCCGCCGTACACGCGGCCACCCGGTCGCTCCTGCGGTTGCATGCGAGGCATAGTCGCCTATCGCGGCACCCGATCGCCAGTGGGGGGTCGGAACGTGCGACGGTACGTGGTCGGGGACACACCGATCGCGGCGTGCAACTGCTGCCGCAGCGCCGCCGCCGTGCCGAAGCCCGCGTGCCGCGCGACCTGGTCGACGCCCAGCTCGGTGGTCTCCAGCAGCCGCCGGGCGTGGTCGGTGCGCTGCCCGAGCAGCCAGCGGGCCGGGCTCACCCCGGTCTCCTCGCGGAACCGCCGGGTGAAGGTGCGCACGCTCATGTTGGCGTGGGTGGCCATCGCGGCCAGCGTCAGCGGTTCGCCGAGCCGCTCCAGGGTCCAGGTCCGGGTCGCCGCCGTGGAGGCCGCGCCGTCGCCGGGCGGCAGGTGCCGCTCGATGAACTGGGCCTGGCCGCCGTCGCGCCAGGGTGGCACGACGCAGCGCCGGGCGGCGGTGTTGGCCACCGCGGCGCCGTGGTCGCGGCGGATCACGTGCAGGCAGAGGTCGATGCCCGCGGCGACCCCGGCCGAGGTGAGGACGTCGCCGTCGTCGACGAAGAGCACGTCGGGGTCCAGGTCGACGGCGGGGTGGAAACGGCGGAACCGGTCCGCGTACGCCCAGTGGGTCGTCGCCCGGCGGCCGTCGAGGATGCCGGCGGCGGCCAGCACGAACGAGCCGGTGCAGATGGACATGATCCGGGCGCCCCGGGCATGGGCGCTCCGCAGCGCCGCACCGACCGCGGGGTCGACGGTGCCGTCGGTGAGCGGCGCCCCGTCGTGGATGCCCGGCACGATCACCGTGTCGGCCGTCTCGGTCAGGCTCAGGTCGTGCGCGGGGTGCACGGCGTAGCCGGCGGTGCTGCGGACCGGCCGGCCACCCGCGGTGCACGCGTCGACCTCGTAGAAGTGCCGGTTGGCCGCGTCCCGGGCGGTGCCGAAGACCTGGGCGGGCGTGCCGAGGTCGAGCCCCACGACGTGGTCGAGGGCCAGGACGGCGATGCGATGGGCCATGGCCGAATTATTGCGCATGATGGCTGTCGGGCCACTCGCGGCGCGTACCCCCGCTGGCTCATGCTCTGTTCCGTGCGCCGTCTCGTTCACCCTGCCTGGATCGTGGCCGCCGTCAGCTTCGTCGCGCTGATCGGCGCGGCCGGCTTCCGGGCGACCCCGAGTGTGCTGATCCACCCGCTGCACGCCGAGTTCGGCTGGCCGCTGGCCACGATCTCGGCCGCGGTCTCGGTCAACCTGCTGCTGTTCGGGCTCACGGCGCCGTTCGCCGCGGCCCTGATGGACCGGTTCGGGATCCGGCGGGTGGTGGCGACCGCGCTGCTGCTCGTGGCGCTCGGCAGCGGGCTGACGGTGCTGATGCGGACCAGTGCCGAGTTGATCCTGCTGTGGGGCGTGCTCGTCGGGATCGGCACGGGCTCGATGGCGCTGGCGTTCGTGGCCACGATCACCGGTCGCTGGTTCGTCAAGCGCCGGGGTCTGGTCACCGGTGTGCTCACCGCCGGTGGTGCCGCGGGTCAGCTGATCTTCCTGCCGGTGCTCGCGGTGCTGGTCGAGCGGTCGAGTTGGCGCGTCGCGTCGCTGGTGGTCGCCGGGGCCGCGCTGGCGGTCGTGCCGCTGGTCGTCTGGCTGCTCCGTGATCATCCGAGCGACCTGGGTCTGCCGGCCTACGGTGCGACCTCCGTCGAGCCGCCGCCGCCTGCCGGTGGTGCGGCGCGGCGGGCCGTCGGTGCGCTCCGCGACGCCTCCCGGACCCGGGCGTTCTGGCTGCTCGCCGGCGGCTTCGCGATCTGCGGTGCGACGACGAACGGCCTGGTCGGCACCCACTTCATCCCGGCGGCGCACGACCACGGCATGACCGAGACCACGGCGGCGTCGCTGCTCGCGCTGATCGGCCTGTTCGACATCGCCGGCACGATCGCCTCGGGCTGGCTGACCGACCGGTTCGACAGCCGGGTGCTGCTCGGCGCCTACTACGCGCTGCGCGGTGGCTCGCTGTTGCTGCTGCCGATGCTCTTCGGCGACGCCGTACGCCCGTCCATGGTGGTGTTCATCCTGTTCTACGGGCTCGACTGGGTCGCCACGGTGCCGCCGACGGTGGCGCTGTGCCGCGAGTACTTCGGCGACCGCGGCGCCGTCGTGTTCGGCTGGGTGTTCGCCTCGCACCAGATCGGCGCGGCGGTGGCGGCATCGGCGGCCGGCCTCGTCCGCGACCGACTCGGCGAGTACGACCTGGCCTGGTACGTCGCGGGCCTGCTGGCGATCGGGGCCGCGGGCCTGTCGCTGGCGCTCTTCCGGGGGCGCCGTGGGCTCGTGCTGGCGCCGGTTATGGCCGGAGCACCCGGATCCGCTCCACGGTGACGAGCGCCTGGAGCCGGCCGAGCGGCGTGCCGTCGCGCGCGAGTTGCTGGCCCTCCAACCACACCTCGCCCTCGTAGAAGGCCGACAGGTCGTCGCGTACGCGTTCGACGCGGAGGAACAGGGTGTGCGGCGATCCGGTGAACTTCCAGGTGCCGGGTGGGCATTCGATGACGTTCCCAGCGTCGATCATGATTGCGCCCCCCTGACTGCCGGTGGATTTCGCCGCTTCCGACGGGTCATGTGTTGAATGTTGGGCTTGGCCCTTCCCAAACGCAATGTTACGGAGCAGAATTCCGCCCACGCGGGATGAAGACGCAATGATCTGCGGGTGTCCACTACGGAAATGCTGTTCGGGGAAGGAACGAACATGCCGTCCGAAGACCACGGTTCGACGGTTCCGCGTCGACAGCTCGGCCGATACCTGAGAAGGGCTCGCGAAGATGCCCAGGTCACGGTCAAAGCGGCGGCCGATGCGCTGGAATGGTCGACACCGCGGATCTGGCGCATCGAAAACGGCGCGGTGGGGATGCGCGCTCTCGATGTCAAGGCCATGTGCGATCTCTATGGGGCCTCCGCCGAGCTTACCGAAGTGCTGATGGCCCTCGCTCGGGAGACGAAGGCGAAAGGCTGGTGGCAGTCGTACGGGGACGCGTTGCCGAGTTGGTTCGAGTTGTATGTGGGCCTCGAGTCGGCGGCCCGGCGAATTCGTGATCTCCAGACCGATGTGGTGCCCGGGCTGTTGCAGACCAAGGCGTACGCGCGGGAAGTGATCGCCCTGGACCACCCGGATCTCGGCCCCGAGGAACACGAACGGCGGCTGGCGGTCCGGATGGAGCGGCAGAACCTGTTGGTCCGCCGCGTGCCGGCGCCTCCGTCGCTGGAGGTGATCATCAGCGAGGCGGTGTTGATGCGCTCGCTGCGGGACCGCTCGGCGATGGCGGGACAGTTGCGGCACCTGGCCGACGCCAACGAGATGCCGAACGTGGCGGTCCGGTTGTTGCCGTTCTCCGCGGGGCTGCACCGCTGGGCGTCGGGGGGCGGTTTCGCGATTCTCGACTTCCCGGAACAGCGTGGTCGCGAACCGGAGCCACCGACGGTTTACAGCGACGGCCCGACGGGCGCGCTCTACCTCGACAAGACCCGAGAGGTGGATATGTACGAGTCGATCTGGCTCAGCGCTTCCGAGAGCGCTTTGGACAGTGCACAATCGACTCGCGCAATCCGGGCGCTCTCGGAGGAGTTGTACAATGAGTGACGAAGTAGTCACCTGGACGAAGTCGACTTACAGCGGTGCCAACGGCGGATGCGTCGAATGGGCAACGCTGGGCAGCGAGATCGGCGTCCGCGACTCGAAGGACAAGACCGGCCCCGTCCTCACCTTCAGCCCCGCGGCCTGGCAGTCCTTCGTGGACGCAACCAGCCGCGGCCACTACAAGCCCGACGCGTAACGCACGTCGGGAGAACGCACGGCACGCAGGAGACCCGCGAGAAACTCGCGGGTCTCGGCGTCCGTCGGCTGTTCTCGGGCCGCTAGCGCGCCTTGTCGGCGGAGCCGCGGACCCGGTCGGGCGGGTAGCGCCGCGCGGAATCGTCAAGCTTCGTGTGCGCCGCGGCGATGAGGTCGATGTTCAGCACCGCCGCCAGGCGGGTCAGGTAGATCATGACGTCGCCGATCTCGGCGCGTACCCGGTCGCCCCGTTCGTCGTCCGTCATGATCGTCGCGGACTGTGCGGCGGTCAGCCACTGGAACTCGGCGGTGAGCTCCCCGACCTCGCCCGCCAGCGCCATGACGAGGTTCTTCGGGGTGTGGAACTGGGCCCAGTCGCGGTCGTCGGCGAACGCGGCGAGGCGGGCGGTCAGCGCCGCCAGGTCGTGGTCCATGGAGCGTGACGCTAGACGAGGTTCCAGGCCGCTGACTCGTTCGCGACCAGCAGGCGGACGCCGGCCTGGGCGCAGATGGCGTGCCAGGCGCGGTCCTCGAGGCTGGTGACCAGGACGTACGCCCGCGGGCGGCCGTCGGTGTCCAGGCGGTGCCGGTAGTCGAGGATCTGACCCAGGCCGAGGCGGAGCCGGTGTGCCTCCGTCGGGCCGAGGACGCTCTTCGCCTCCGCGATGTGCAGGCGGCCGTCGGGGCCGCGCCAGGCGAGGTCGACCCGCGGGGTGGTCGGCTGGAACGGCTTGATGCCGATCTCGTTGAGCCTGGTCATCAGCAGGACGAGCAGACGGTCGTGCTCGTCGCGGGCGGCCTCGTGGGCGGCCGGGTTCACGGCCTGCCACTCCGGGAACGCGCCCGGTGTCTCGCGGCCCGTGTAGCCCGTCTGCTCGTTCACGTTCATGGTCAGGTCCGCGATGTCCGCCGGGGCCCGGGTCTGCGCCCCGGTCCAGACGTGCGCCTGGTTGGGGATCGGGACCGGCAGGTCGAGCGGGTCGGGCAGTGAGAGGGCCTCCGCGGCGGCCCACGCCTCGTCCGCCAGGTCCGGGTCGTAGCTCTTCCGCCACGCGAACTGGCCCGTGGCGACCAGGCGCGCGTTCATCAGGCGGATCGCCTCGGCGACCGGGGGCTGGTCGAGGAACCAGAGGAGGCCGTCGATGTCGGGGCAGTGGTAGACGATCGCGTCCTCGGCGAACGTACGCAGGTCGCTGGTGCGTTTGGCGATGCCGAACTTGGTCAGGTCCTCGGCGCGCAGCGAGCCGTCGGCGAGGGCGCGGCGGATGGGGGACTCGGCCATCCGGAACGCGGTCGTGATGCGGCCATCGTCGAAGTAGCTCACCTCGGCCGCCCAGCACATGCCGACGGTCAGCCGGAACCAGCGCTCCGCGCCGTTCGCGTACGGGGTGAGCAGCCAGTGCTGGCCGGCGGACTCGGCGGCGGCCGGCACCGTGGTGCGGATGACGATGCCCGCGATGCCCAGCGCCACCTCGCGCAGGCTCTTGGCGTCGGCGTCGTTGATCGCGCGGATCAGGCCGGGTAGTCGGGGGACCGCGGTCGGCAGCGCGCCGAAGGGCTGCGGTTCGACGTCGGCGCGGAGCACCCATTCGGCCAGCGATTCGCGCGTCATGTAGTCCCAGAAGCCAGAGGTACGGTTCGCGAACTCGGCCGCCAGCGACTGGCTGTTCATGACACTCCAGAGGAGAAAAAGACACGGGAAATGCGATGATTGCAGGCATCTGGCGGACGCCTCCACTTTGTCCTTCCTTTGGGGGACTTCGGGTGTTCGCCGGGATCTCAGCGCGGCCAGACGGCGAACTCGAAGGTGTTGCCACAGAGCACGTGGCGGGGGCTGGTCACGCAGGTGGGCGGGGCGACCCAGTCGTCGGCCCGACCGATGATGCGGGTACGCCCGGAGTAAGCGTCGAAGAATCCGAGCAGCTCCTGTCGCGGGCCGTCGTGGCGCCAGACGAGGAGCTCCGCGCCGTCGATCACGCCGAGGGCCCGCCACGGGCTGGTCTCGGCCCGGACGGTGCCGTTGCGGGGGTCGACGACCGCCGTACCCGGTCCGTGGAATCCGTCGAAGGTCTCCGCGACGAACATGTGCTCCTCGTCGACCGGCACACTCAGGTAGCGCTTGTCGGCCTTCCACGCGCTGCGGCCGTGTGAGCCGGTCCAGGGCGACCGTGCCGCGGTCGTTGATGTGACAGACGTAGCGGCCGCAGTCGCCGAACGCGGAGAAGATCCCGTACACCGGGCTGGGGATGCGCCAGAGCCAACGGCCGTCGCCCGTGTCGTACGCGTCGATCATGTCGCGGTCGTCGACGACGAGCGCCGTGCCGCCGACGACGGCGGCGCTGGTGGCGGCCGGGCTCGCGCGCGCGACGTCGACGACGATCCGGCCGCTGGTGAGGTCGCGGACCCGCAGGTGGCCGGGTGACACCTCGACCTGGTCGGTGCGCAGCGGGCCGGTGATGCCGGCGACCGTCGTGGTGGGGTCCATCGCGACGGTCCAGCGTGGACTGCCGTCCTGGATCCGCAGGCCGCGCAGCGGGACGGTGTCGCCGGCCAGCGGACCGCTGACGACCAGGACGTCGGCGGCGTGGGCGACGAAGCGGGTCTGCCGTTTCCACAGGACAGCGCCCGTCGCGGCGTCGAGGACCTCGACCGTGGGGCGTTGGCCGACGTCGACGGTGGCGATGGCGAGCCGGTCGCCGTCGAGGGTCTGCAGCGTGGAGAGGCCGACGACGCGGTGGGACCAGAGTTTGCCGCCGTCGCTGAGCCGGTACGCGCGTACCCGGTTGTTGCCCGACACGTACGCCCTTGTGGTGTCCAGGGCCATCGCCTCGGCGATGCCGATCCGCTGGAAGGCCGGCGCCAGAGTGGTGGGGCGGGCGATCCCGGCGAAGTAGACGCCGGCGGCGACGGCGGCAGCGAGCGTGCCGGCGATGACGCGGGTGCGGGTGCTCCACGGGCGTGGCTCGGGCGGGGTCCAGTCGGGGTCGCGGTCGAGTTCGATGACGTGGGCGTATCGGCCGGCCGGGCCCGTGCCCGCCGCCGGCCGGACGTCGACCCCACCGTCGCCCATCAATGCCGCCCCGCGTGCAGTCAATCGCGGTGCGTGGCTTGGGTCCATGAGCCGAACGGCGGACGTTAAAACTCCCGCACCGCGGCGCCGGTGCCCGCCGCGGTCGGGAGTCTTACCGTCTCCCACCGATGCAGCCCGGGGGCAGTACATCGACAGGGACCTGGTTACGGAGTTGGCTGCCCGGTGAATGGATGTGCCAAACCTCGTTCGTGCGATTAATCGGACGGGTATGGATGGGGCATGGAGCACTTCACGATCGCCACGGTCGCCGAGAAGAACCCCGATTTCCGCCGGGTGCTGGCGACCGGCAAGCACACGCAACTCGTCATCATGACCATCCCGCCGGACGGGGAGATCGGGGAGGAGGTCCACGAGCACACGGACCAGCTCCTGACCTTCGTCAGCGGGGTCGGGGAGGCCCGGGTGGCCGGGGAGCGGAAGCCGGTCAACCCGGGGGATCTGGTCTTCGTCCCCGCGGGCACCAAGCACAACTTCGTCAACACGGGACCCAACCCGTTGGTGCTTTACACGGTGTACGGGCCGCCGGAGCACTCGGTGGACGCGGTGCACCGGACCAAGGAGGAGGCGGACCGGCTGGAGGAGAGCGGCCAGGACGAGCCGCCCGCCGCGTAGCTGTGTCGCTTTATACCGTGTCGACCCGCAGCCAGTCCGGTGTGCGGCGGCCCGGGGTGTAGGGGGCGTCCAGGCGTTTGGCTATGACGCCGGGTAGGCCCTGTTCTTCGGCGGCGGCGAGGGCGAACTCGCCGCCGCCGACGAACGAGGGCGGGGTCTGCCAGGCGGGTCCGGACAGGGTCAGACCGTCGAGCAGTTCCCGGCGCTGGGTGTACGGGAGGTCGACGGTGCTTCTGCCTTCGAGCCAGAGCAAGTCGTAGATCAGGTAGCTGATGGTCAGCCCCGGCGGCGGCCGGCGCCCGGCCGCCGTGGTGGGGGCGGGCCGGACGCGGCCCTGCCGGTCGAAGGCGACGATCTCCCCGTCGAGGACGGCTTCCGTCGGTGCGAGGGTGGGGCCGATCTCCCTGACCGTCGGATAGGCGGCGCTGATGTCCTGGTCGGAGATCGAGGTGAGGCGGACGCGGCCACCGGAGACGTAGGCGACCGCGCGGGTGCCGTCCCAGCGCATCTCGAAGGCCCACTCGTCGTCGCTGTCGGGCAGCCCGCTCGTCGTGGGCGTGGGACGCGTGGGCCTGATCAGGTCGGGGATCGGCTCCCACCCGTCCGGCGGGGGCGACATGCGCCGGATCATCCAGTCCTCGCGCTTGCCGGGCTCGGGCCGCCCGGTGCGGAACAGGACGTAGCGGCCGGAGACCCGGGAGCCGTGGAGGGTGAACATGACCTCGTCGGGCTTCCATTTTTCGGTCTCGTAGGTGCCGGTGTCGAAGACCTTCATCCGGCCGCCGCCGTACTCCCCGGCCGGGATGTCGCCGTGGAACGTCAGGTATTCCATCGGGTGGTCCTCGGTGTGCACGGCGAGGTGGTTGCGCACCTGGTCGCGGGGGAGGCCGCGGGGGACGGCCCAGGAGACGAGAACGCCGTCGCGCTCGAGCCGCAGGTCCCAGTGCAGCGCGCGGGCGTGGTGCTGCTGGATGACGAACCGGTCGCCGGCCGCTGTCGCGGGCGCTGGGGCCGCTTCGGGCACTGGTTCGGGCGTGCGTCCGGCGTCACGCTTGCGGCGGTATTCCTCCAGCCGGTCGGGCATGGCGATATTGTCCGGGATGGCCCGCCGCAGCGCATCGCCGCCGACGGGGTATGCCATCCGGATGGACGGGTAGGGAAGGTCATGACCTCATCGACCGCACAACCAACCGTGAAGCTCCCCGGCGACGTGCGCATGCCGTTGCTCGGCTTCGGCACCTGGCAGGCACACGGCGAGAGCGCGCACCGGGCCGTGTCGGCGGCCCTCGACGCCGGGTACCGCCTGATCGACACGGCCACCGCATACGGCAACGAGGACCTGGTCGGCCGGGCGATCGCCGAGAGCGCGGTTCCCCGTGAGGACATTTTCATCACCACCAAACTCCCTGCTGAACGGGTAGGCCGCGAACAACGCACGATCGACGAGAGCCTGCGCATGCTGGGCGTCGACCAACTCGACCTGTGGCTCATCCACTGGCCCCCGACGCGCGGCGACCTGGTCGACCTCTGGCGCCGCCTGATCGAGATCCGCGACGCCGGCCAGACCCGCACGATCGGCGTCAGCAACTACTCGCTCGCCCAGATCGACGAACTGATCGCCGAAACGGGCGAAGCCCCGGCGGTCAACCAGATCAAGTGGGGCCCCCGCCTCTACGACAAGGCAGAGGTGCAGGGCCACCACGAACGCGGCGTCGTGCTCGAGGGCTACAGCCCCTTCAAAACCACCCGGCTGGGCGACAAGACCTTGACCCGCATCGCCGAAACCCACGGCGTGTCACCCGCCCAGGTAGTCGTCCGCTGGCACATCCAACATGGAGTCGTTGTCATCCCGAAGTCGGTAACACCGGCCCGCATCCGCTCCAACGGCGACGTGTTCGGGTTCGAGCTCACGGACGAGGAGATGGCGGCCATCGACGCCCTGGGCCATTAACGGTCCTCCTTTGGCGTTGAGAGTGGCCGCACTGGGTGGCGCTGACAGCGCCCCAGTTCGGTCAATTGGCTGCGCGCCGGCGCGGAACTTGCCAGCCGCCGCGCGCGCAGGCCTGCGGCGCGCGCTGGCCTGCGGCGCGCGCTGGCCTGCGGCGCCTGACGCGCTGCCCGCTCGGCCACAGCGCCCGGCCTGCGGCGCGCCTGGCCACCGCGCCCGGCCGCCGCGAACGGTCCGCGGCGCACCCGGCCCGCCGCGCGCCCGGCCTGCGGCCCGCTCGGCTACCGCGCCCGGCCTGCGGCCCGCTCGGCCACCGCGCCCGGCCCGCTGCGCCTGCGGCCCAGCGTTGCGGCCCCAGCCGACCTGCGCCCAAGCGCCTACGCCCGCCTCCAGCCGCGCGGCGGCTTTGGCGTCCTGCGGGACGCCTTAGCGTGGGTTCGGGATCGCTAGGGGGTCTCGGGTCGTCGGGTAGTCCTTCAGGGTGATGGCGTTGGCCGCGGCCTGGAGGTTGCCGGTCATCGCGCTCTTGCCCGGCAGCTTGGTCATCGTGCGGATGACCTGGTTGCGGAACCAGATGCCGGCTCGGGACCCCGGGGCGAAGCCGCGGTCGCCGCCAGGTGGTCGCTTGAGGTTGCGGGTGACGTAGTCGCGCATGCCCGCCTCGTAGCGGCTGAACGCCGCCACCGGGTCTGGCGTGCTGGCCAACTCGCCGGCCAGCGTGTAGGCACCCACCAGCGCCATGCTCGTGCCCATGCCGAGCGAGCCGGCGAACGCCGCGTCGCCGAGGAGGGTGATGCGCCCGTGTGACCAGCGGTCGAGGTTGGTGGCGCCGCTGCGGGTGAAGTAGAAGTCGTCGGCGGGCCACATCTGCTCGATCAGGTGCGGGATCTCCCAGCCCGCGCCGGCGAACACGTCGGCGACGAGCGCCTTCTGGGCCGTCGTGTCGCGGCGGTCGTGGCCGAGCGCGGGCGAGAACCAGGAGAACATCGCGCGGACCTCGCCCGTGCGGCCCACCGGGTAGAGCAGCAGGACCCGCCCGCCGACGCCGTTGCCGGCCGGGAGGTTGTACATCATCTCCCACCCGTCCAGGTCGAGCGAGGTATGGGCAGCGAAGAACGAGGTGTACATACCCAGGTCCCGGACGGTCTGCCGGTCGCCGCCGAAGGCCAACCGGCGCACGCCCGAGCGCAGACCGTCGGCGCCGACCACCACGTCGAAGGTGCGCGGCGACGCATGGTTAAAGGTGGCGGTGACGCCGTCGGGGCCGTCGCGGAGCGCGGTGATGTGATCGTCGAAGAGATAGGTGGCGGCCGGGGCCGCCTCGTGCAGGATCCGCACCAGGTCGCCGCGGAGGATCTCGATCTCGGCCACCACTCCACCGGAGTCGCCGAAGTCCTCGCCGGCCATGCGCGCGACAGGTGCGCCCCGACGATCGACGTACATGATGCCGTGTGTTCCGGTGTGTTTAGCGCGGATGGCGTCGAGGATGCCCATCCGGTCGACGACCGTGCGGGCGGCGCCGCGGATGTCGATGGCCTGGCCGCCGGAGCGTAGGGCGGGGGCACGCTCGACGACGGTCGCGTCGATGCCGTGCCGGCCCAGCCAGTGTGCGAGCGCGAGCCCGCCGATGCCGGCGCCCGAGATGAGGACGTTCATGGTCAGCCTCCCCTGTACGGTGGGACGCGTACACCGTACAACAGCCTGCTTACGTTGTATAGCGCACTAGCTCAGCACGTGATACGGTTCCCGTGCACTAGTGCAGAGGAGGCGGCCATGGTGGAAGAAGCGCCCTACCGGCGGATCGCGGCGGAGATCCAGGACCGCATCGCGCGCGGTGAGTTCGCTCCCGGCGACCGCATCCCGTCGACCCGCGAGATCACGCGGGACTGGGGTGTCGCCATGGCGACCGCGACCAAGGTGATCGTCGCACTCCGTGACGCAGGCGTGGTCGAGACCCGCTCAGGATCCGGCAGCATCGTCATCGACCGCGGAAGCGCCCCGATCGAGGTGGTCATCGAGCCCGACGTGCCAGCGCGCGCCGGCGGCTTCCACACTCCGGCGGCGGTTCGGACGCGTAAACCCTCCGATGTGGAGCTCAACCGCGAGCGGGTGGTCAGTTCGGCCATAGCGATCGCCGATGCCGAGGGCCTCTCGATGCTCACGATGCGGCGCGTGGCCGCTGACCTGGGCGTCGCGACGATGTCGCTCTACCGTCACGTGCCGGGCAAGGATGAGCTGGTCCTGGCGATGATCGACGCGGTCTTCGGCGAAGCCCCGCTCCCGGAGGACCTACCCGGCCACTGGCGCGCCCGACTCGAGACGGCGGCGCGCCAGATGTGGCGGTCGTTCGCCGCACACCCGTGGGCGGCCGACCCGCTCTCGCTGACTCGCCCGCAGTTGCTCCCCAACCTGATGCCCTACTCGGAGTGGAGCCTCGGCACGCTACGGGAGTTGGGCTTCGACGTCGACGAGATGATGCACATCCACCTGTCCCTGTTCGGCCACGTCCGGGCGAGCGCGCTGAGCCTCGACTCCGAGCTACGCGCCCGGGAGGACACGGGCGTCACCAACGACCAGTGGGCCGACATGCACGGCAACGAGATCGAGGCGGTGCTCAGCTCGGCGAGCGAGGGATCGAGCGGTCTGCGCTACGTCGCGGAGCACGGTTTCGACTACGACATCGAAGCGGTTTTCGAGTCCGGCCTGCGCCTGCTGCTCGACGGCGTGGCCGTGGCACTCGCCCGAAGAGAGGTGCAGGGAGATGAGCAGGTGGACCTGTCCGTCCTGTGAGCGTGAGTTCGGCCGCAGCAACCAGTGGCACGTCTGCGTGCCCGCGGGCACGGTCGACGAGACGTTCGCGCCGCATCGGCCCGAGTGGCGGCTGATCTTCGACGCCATCCTCGCGCACGTCGAAGACCTAGGCCCGGTCCACACCGACGCCGTCCGGATCGGCGTGTTTCTCAAGACCGAGCGCACGCTGGCCGAGGTACGCCCACGAGCCCGCGCGGTCGACCTGATGCTGGTGCTTCCGCACGCGATCGACAGCGACCGCATTCGGCGCACCATGCGGACGTCGGCCGACCTGACCACCAGCGTGGTCGCCCTGACCAACGCCGGCCAGGTCGACGACCAGGTCCGGGCCTGGCTCACGGAGGCATACGATGCCGCGTCCGGCTAGCCGGCGGGTTCGAGCCGCGGCATCGGCTCGTGGTCTACGGGTCGCGGCACTGAGGTGCCAGGCGCGAGCGTCGCTGGCGGTTTCCAGGCAGCCGTCCGTTCAGTGCCGCCAACAAAGCCTCGGCGACGCGAGTCTGCGACGGCCGGATTTTCCCGCGCAGACGGCCAACGTGTACGCGAACGGTGGTAACCAGGATCCTGGGGCGCGCGGGGCGGCACGAACGGCTTCGTCATCCAACGCACGAACGCGTGCGCCGGTCGCGGATCGGCACAGCCACAACGGCCGGGCCGGGGCGCCCGCGACCGGCGCCGTCAACGGGTCAGCCGACCGTGCAGGCCGAGCCGTTGAGCGTGAACGCGGATGGCGACGAATAGCCGCCGCCGTGCGTGCCTTGATAGCCGAAGCTCGTGCTCGCGCCGGCGGCCAGCGTGCCGTTCCACGCCAGGTTGCGCGCCGTGACCGCCGACCCGGAGCTGGTCACCGTGGCGTTCCAACTGCTGGTGATCGCCTGGCCGCTCGGGAGGGTGTAGGTCAGCGTCCAACCGTTGATGGTCCCGGTGCCGGTGTTGGTCACCGTGACGTCCGCGGTGAACCCGTTGTTCCAGGTGTTGGCCGCATAGCGCACCCGGCAGCCGGATCCGCCACTGCCGGAGCCCGACGTCGTCACGGTACGGCCTGGCGAGGCGGCCGAGACGTTGCCGGCGGCGTCACGGGCGCGAACCGAGAAGGTGTACGCCGTGGAGGCGGACAACCCGCTCGCGGTCAGGGACGTGCCCGTGCTGCTGCCGATCAGGGTGGCCGTGCCCGTGCCCTGCTGGCGATAGACGTCATAGCCGGTCACGCCGACGTTGTCGGTTGCGGCCGACCACGAGAGCGCGACGCTGGACGCGGTCACGGCGCCGGCGGTCGGCTGGCCGGGAGCCGACGGTGCCTGGGTGTCCGGTCCGGGACCGGTGCCGCCGCCGTTCACCGCCGCCGAGAAGCTGCTCACGCCGAGACCGACGCCGCCGTTCCATGGCTCGAATCCGGCCTGGATGCTGGTCAGATACCACGAGTTGGTGATGGCACCGCGCGACCGCACGTCCGCGATGAAGTCCAGCACGCTGAAGTTCCACGAGCTGATCGGCGAGGGCGCCACGTACGAGATGACGTTGTTGGCGCCGTTGCTGCCGCGCCAGACCTCCCAGGTCCGGCCGCCCACCGTCGCGGAACCGACGACGCTGCCGATCGGCTGGATCGGGCCCTGGCGGTTGAACCAGATCATGATCTCCATCTGGCTGACCCCGTCGGTTCGTGGCGTGGGGTCGAGCCAGATGTCGTAGGACGCGTTGTAGGTGCCACTGGCGTACGTGTAGTTGATCGACGAGGTGGCGCTGCTGATCCGGCTTACCTGCATCGGCAGGTTCGTCCCCGGCGAGCAGTTGGTGTAGTGGCAACCGACGAAGACCGACGGGTACGACAGCGGCGCGCCGTTGGTGGCGGCCGAGCCCTGCTGGGCGGTGATGCTGAAGCCGGTGTCCGTGACGTTGATGCACTGCTGCGCGCTCGAGCCCCAGCGGTTGTTCTGCACCACGTATCGGCCCTGGATGGTGGTCGAGCCGTACTGCTCGCAGATCTGCGTGTCGGCCTGGGCCGGCGACGCCACGGCGAACATGCCGCTCGCGACCAGGGCGGCGGTCACGGCGGCTCGGACAAGACGGCGCATGCTGCTCCTTCCGATGTCGAGAGACGGGATGGGAGCGCTTCCATCGACATTAGTCCACGTTTCTGGCGCTGGATAGAGGTCCGGACAGCGAGTAATGTTCTGGCTTCAGTGCGTGGCCCCTCGACAGCCTCGGAGGCTTCGTCCACATGCTCCCGTCTACGCTGCGCGTCCTCGTCGTCGGCGCCGGCATCGCTGGTCTCGCCGTGGCCCGGGCGCTGCGCCTGGCTGGTTACCGCCCCGAGGTCATCGAGAAGCTGCCCGCCACCACCGTCCCGGGTGCCGGCATCTTCCTGCCCGGCAACGCCGCCCGCGCCCTGCGTGAGCTCGGCCTGGACGAGGCCGTCCAGTCGCTCGGCGACGTGGTCGAGCGGCAGCGCTTCCTCGACGAGCACGGCAGCGAGCTCTGCGAGGTCGACCTGGGCAAACTCTGGGCGGGGGTCGGTGAGTGCCGCGGCCTGCCCCGCGCCGAGCTTCAGCGGGTGCTGCTCGCGTCGGTCGGCGGGGAAGTCCGCTACGACACCGCCCTGGCTCGCCTCGACTCCGATGCCGACGGTGCGGCCGTGGCGACGTTCGGTGACGGCTCGGTCGCGACGTACGACCTGGTCGTGGGTGCAGACGGGCGCAAGTCCTCAGTCCGCGCCCTCGCCGCCCTCGGTGGTCCGGCCCGCCCGGTCGGCCAGGTGGTCTACCGCAGCGTCGTCTCGGGTGGCCCGCCGATCACCGACTGGACGGCCCTGCTCGGCCGCCAGACGGCCTTCGTGGTCACGCCGATGGGTGACGGCCGGCTCTACCTCTACGCCGACGAGCCCGGCACCAGCCCGCCCGACGACGCGCTCGCCCGGCTCCGCGAGGTCTTCGCCGGCTTCGGCGAACCCGTGCCCGACATCCTCGACGCGGTCGACAAGGTGCAGGTCGCCCTGACCGACGAGGTCGAGATCGCCTGCTGGTCCCGGGGCCCGGCGGTGCTGGTCGGCGACGCGGCCCACGCCACCTCGCCAACCCTGTCCGAGGGTGCCGCGATGGCGTTGGAGGATGCCGTGGTCCTCGCCGAGGCACTCACCGCGGCGAGTTCGATGCCGGAGGCACTTCGCCGGTACGAGAGCCGCCGCCGCCCGCGCACGAAATGGGTCCTCGACCGCACCCGCGACCGCGACCGCACCCGCGACGTCGCACCGGCCTTGCGCGACCCCCTCCTCCGGGGCCGCGGCGACCGCATCTTCCGGGAGCACTACCGCCTGCTGGTAGACCCGGCCTAGCGGGCCGAGATCCGGGCCGCGGTCCGCCGGCGCAGGTTGCGCGGCCTCGGCCGGTCGCCGACGACGGCCACAAGGGCCCGCCAGGCCACCGGCCTCGCGCCGTGACGGCAACCAACGAAGCACCCTGCTCAAGGTGCCCGACGACCCCACTCCGTGACGTCCCGCCAGCACTCCGTAACCAGCACTCGGAACGACCACTAACCGACCCCCGACCCACCCCCGCCAGCGCGGGTATCAGGAGAGGTTTTCACCACCCAACGAGGGCGCCTTGAGATGCGAGGACTATTCTGCCTCCGACACAGACGACATTGCGGAGGCGTGTGGTGACCACCGTTGCACCGAAGCCGATCGTGACTCGGCCATGGCCGGTCCGCCAGCCGGTGAAGGGCTCGGCCTTCGCGCGTTTGCTGCGCACGACGGACGCGAAGCAGATCGGGATCATGTACATGGTCACGAGCTTCGCGTTCTTCCTCATCGGTGGGGTGATGGCGCTGCTGATGCGCGCCGAGCTCGCCCGACCGGGGATGCAGTTCCTGTCGCCGGAGCAGTACAACCAGCTCTTTACGATGCACGGCACGATCATGCTGCTGTTCTTCGCGACGCCGATCGTGTTCGCGTTCGCGAACTTCGTGGTGCCGCTGCAGATCGGTGCGCCGGACGTCTCGTTCCCGCGACTGAACAGCTTCGCCTACTGGCTGTACGCGTTCGGTGGCTCGATCGCCCTCGGCGGCTTCTTCACCCCGGGCGGCGCGGCCGACTTCGGTTGGTTCGCCTACACGCCGCTGAGCGACATCGAGCACACGCCGGGTGTCGGCGCCAACATGTGGATCGTCGGTCTGGCCATCTCCGGTCTGGGCACGATCCTCGGTGGCGTCAACATGATCACGACGATCCTGACGCTGCGTGCCCCCGGCATGACCATGTTCCGGATGCCGATCTTCACCTGGAACATCCTGGTCACCAGCCTGCTGGTCATCATGGTCTTCCCGTTGCTGGCGGCAGCGCTGTTCGCCCTGGCGGCGGACCGGATCCTCGGCGCCCACGTGTACGCCCCCGAAACCGGCGGGCCCATGCTGTGGCAGCACCTCTTCTGGTTCTTCGGCCATCCCGAGGTCTACATCGTCGCGCTGCCGTTCTTCGGCATCATCTCTGAGGTCATCCCGGTCTTCTCCCGCAAGCCGATCTTCGGCTACAAGGGCCTGGTCGGCGCCACCATCGCGATCGCGGCGCTGTCGATGAGCGTGTGGGCGCACCACATGTTCGCCACCGGCCAGGTGCTGCTGCCGTTCTTCAGCTTCCTCAGCTTCCTGATCGCCGTACCCACCGGTATGAAGTTCTTCAACTGGATCGGCACGATGTGGCGCGGCCAGTTGAGCTTCGAGACACCGATGCTGTTCGCGGTCGGCTTCCTGGTGACGTTCCTCTTCGGCGGTCTCACCGGCGTCCTGCTCGCGAGCCCGCCGGTCGACTTCCACGTTTCCGACTCGTACTTCGTCGTCGCGCACTTCCACTACGTGCTCTTCGGCACGATCGTGTTCGCCGTCTACTCGGGCATCTACTTCTGGTTCCCGAAGATGTTCGGCCGGATGCTCGACGAACGCCTGGGCAAGATCCACTTCTGGCTGACCTTCATCGGCTTCCACACCACGTTCCTGGTGCAGCACTGGCTGGGCAACGAGGGCATGCCCCGGCGGTACGCGGACTACCGCCCCAGCGACGGCTTCACCACGCTCAACGAGATCTCCACGATCGGCGCGTTCGTCCTGGGCATCTCGACGCTGCCGTTCATCTACAACTGCTGGAAGTCCTACAAGGCCGGCCCGGTGGCGCTCGCCGACGACCCGTGGGGCTACGGCAACTCGCTCGAGTGGGCCACCTCGTCCCCGCCGCCGCTCCGCAACTTCGACCGGATGCCCCGCATCCGCTCCGAGCGCCCCGCGTTCGACCTGAAGTTCCCGGAGTTGGCGGCCGGCCGCTCGGTCGCCGGCCCGCCGGAGGGCGGCGCCAAGCCGCTGACCAGCGAGTCCGACCACGGTGCCAGCTACGAGGAAGACACCTCGACGAACGTCGACCGCTAAAGGCTGAGAAAAGCGGCGCGCCGCCTCCGGGTACGGGGGCGGCGCGCCGCTTTTTCGGCACCATGCGCTCGCCCAAGGCGTGACGAGCGCCTGACGCTCGCGGCCGAAAGAACGTCCCTGCGCCGATTTACTCGGCGGCAATTCCGGAGCGGCGCGGGACACCTCGTCATGAACCGGCTGCGTTGGGCGCTCGCCGACGGCGCCACCCTGACCCGCCGCGACCTCGACCACTGGCGTGGCGAGACCGCTCGCCATGGCCGGCCGCCCGATCCGCCGGGGCGAGGTCGCCTTCCCAGCCAGAGGCGTGTGCCCCGCTGGCGGTCGCGGTCCCCGCCGTCGGGCTGCTCATCCCTGTCAGGGGAACACCACCCGCCCGTCGACCCAGACCGTCGGGCCTGGGTTGCCGCACGATTGGACACCGACGGGACCGGCTAGAAGATCAGGATGACGGCGGCAACGCCCAGAACAACATCCACGACCGCGCACCATTCGGCGTACGAGCGCGGCACCACCCGATCCGCCCGGTGGTAGTAGACGTCCCACGCCGCATGGGCCAGCAACCCCACCGCGATCAGCACCCCGGCCAGGACAATCGACCCCGCCTCGAGCGCTACCACCGCGACCACCGCGAACAGCACCGCCGCGGCTGCCTGGATCCCGAACCCCGGCGCGCGCCGCACGATGCCGAGAACGACGAAGACCACCGAAGCCACCAGCATCGCGTACGCGATGTTCAGGTCCAGGATCTTCAACGGCGCGACCACCACCGACCCGATGAGCACGGCGGGCCAGGTCACGGATCGGCGGTTGAGAGAAGCCGGCACGAGGTAGCCGAGCGGCGACAGCACGAGCAGGAACGCCAGGCCGCGTACGTCCGCCAGGTTGTAGAACGACGCCGCGATGATCGGGATCGCGGCCAGGGTGGGCCAGCGGTGGGCGAGCCACCGTGGCAGCGACGGGGTCTCACCGGTCGTCGTCGAAGTCATGCGACGACCGTGCCAGCGGCGGCCCGCCATCCGGAACGGTGCGCGACAGGCCGGTCCGAAACCCTGGGTTCGGCGGCCTAAGGTCGGGGATATGGACGAGCGGCACATCGTCATGGTCGGGTACGACGGCGCCGAACTGCTCGACATCGCCTGCGTCACGTCGACCTTCGGGCTGGCCAACGCGATCGGTCGGCTTCAGCCCGGCTACCGGGTCTCGCTCGCGACGCCCGGCGGCCGCCCGATCCGCTGCGACAGCGGCCTTGTCGTCGAGGCGCAACTGACCCTGGAGCGGCTGACCGGCCCCCTCGACACGGTCATCGTCTCCGGTGGCTTCGGGCACGAGGCCGCCGCCGAGAACGCGCTAGTGGTCGCGCACCTCCGCCGCCTCGCAAGGGAGAGCCGTCGGGTGGCGTCGGTCTGCACCGGCGCGACCGTACTCGCCGCCACCGGCCTCCTCGACGGCCGCCGCGCGACCACCCACTGGCGGTTCGCGCCGCGGCTGGCCCGCCGCTACCGCGACGTCCGCGTGGACCCGGCCCCGATCTTCATCCGCGAGGGCCAGGTCGCGACCGCGGCCGGCGTGACGAGCGCCCTCGACCTGACGCTCTCGTTCGTCGAGGAGGACCACGGCCCCGACCTGGCCCGCCAGGTGGCCCGCGATCTGGTCACCTACCTGCAGAGACCAGGCAACCAGGCCCAGATGAGTGTGTACGTGTCACCGCCCGCCCCCGACAACGACGTGGTCCGCCGCGCGGTCGACCACATCGTCACCCACCTCGACACGGACCTGTCCACGGCCCGCCTCGCCGACGCGGTCGGCGTCAGCCCGCGCCACCTGACCCGCCTGTTCCTCCGCGAGTTGGGCGAGCCACCGGCCCGCTACGTCCGCTGCGCCCGCGTCGACGCCGCGGCCCGCCTGCTCGACTCGACGGACCTCCCGATGCCGGAGATCGCGACCCGCTCGGGTTTCGGCTCGGCCGAGGCCCTCCGCCAGGCGTTCGTGACCCGCTTCCGCATGCCCCCGGCCAAGTACCGCGCGGTCTCCCGCCGCCCGACACCCGTGTCCGGTTAGGACGCGCCGCCGTCGCGTGAGGCCAGGAACCCGAGCACGGCGGCGCGGAAGCCCGCCGGGTCTTCGGCCCACGGAATGTGGCCCGCGCCGGCGAGGGTCACCCGGCGGACGTCGGGCAGGGATCGTTCCAGCGAGTCGACGGCCCACCGGGGCCGAAGGTCCCGGTCGCCGTCGACAATGAGGGTCGGCACGGCGAGCGAACGGCAGAGCGCCGGCACGTCGTTGTCGACCAGAAACCGCTTGGCCTCACCGTTGATCGCCGCCGAACACACGTAGTTGATGCCCCACCATGGCGTCGCGAACTCTTCCGCCCGCTCCCGCGCCGTAGCCGGGTCGACGAAGTCGGTCGTCCACTGCAGCACCGCATGCTCCCGCTCCTCCCCGGGCGTCCGGTCGCGGCTCTCGAGTTCCTGCCACCGCGGTGCGTCCGCACCGATCCGCCGCAGCACCTCGCGGGCGTACGTCGGCTTCCAGGTGGAGTCGGGGTCGACGCCGGTGCCGGACACATAGCTCAGACTCGCGACCCGCTCCGGATGCACGAGGGCATAGCGCAGCGCGAGCGTCGCGCCCCAGGAATGCCCGAGCAGATGGACACGCTCAACGCCGCACGACACCCGCACGGCGTCGAGGTCGGCGATGAAGCGAGCGATCGTGTACGGCCCGTCGCCAGCCGAACGACCGCAGCCGCGCTGATCCCACCGAACGGCCCGCACCCCGTCACCCAACAGCCGGACCACGTCGTCGAAGTAGTCCCACAACCCAGGCCCACCATGGCAAAGAATGACGGGCGTCCCCGATCCGGCCTCGGCGGTCCAGATCTCACACCCATCATCCGCAAAGACCATGACGGCGAGTATCACCGGCCGCCGTCCCCCACGGCGATCAGGTTTCGGTCGATCACCGCGACGCACGCCGGCGGAGGCCGCCCTGCACCGTCCCCCGGACCTTCCGGAAACCGTGGCTCCGTCGACGCGACGCGGAGAACGAGATGGCCGCGTCCGCGCCGAACCCTCCGCAAAGCAGGCGCGGCAGCCACGACCTCGGTCAATCTCGACGCGGCCGTCAAGCCGGGCTCGTCGGTCAAGCCGAGCTCATCGATGAAACGGACCACCCCACCGGCAGGGAACCGGTGGCTAGTCCGCCGTGACCAGGGACGGCTCGGCCGACCGAAGCGGCTCCACCGGCGTCGGCGGACGCCGGCGCATCAGATAGACGGGCAGCACCGCCAGCGCGATCAACAACCCCGCCACCCCCGTGGCCACGAACCCCCAGCGCGGCGCCGTCAGGTCGATCACCCAACCCGCGAGAGGCGCACCCAGCGCCAAACCGACCGTGATCGCTGAGCCGTGCAAGCCCATCGCCTCGCCGCGGACCGATGGCGGCGCCAACTGGCTGACCGCGTCGGCCGCCGCCGCCAGCGCCGGGGCGCACAGCGCGCCGGCGGGGATGAGCAGGAGCGCCAGCAGGTACCACTGTGGGCCCGCCACCGCCACCAGGACCGTGCCCAGGGCCAGCACCGTCAGCAGGACCAGCGGTGACGGCACCCTCGACAGCGACCCGTAGACGAAACCACCGACCAGCGAGAAGACGCCCCACAGCGTCAGCACCAAGCCCGTCCAACCGATCTGATCGGCCTCGCGGAGGACCGCGACCACCGTGACGTCGGTGCCGCCCAGCACCATCGTCGTCGCCACCGCGATCGCCAGGATCGCCACCATGCGGGCCGACAGCCAGGAGCGGCGCGGTGGACGCACCGTCGAGGCGACCGTCTCCTCGTCGGTCGCGCGGACCGGCGGGTTGAAGACGAACAGCGCCGTGCCCGAGAGCACGACGCCCAGCCCGACCGCCCACATCGCCGCCTGTGGCGAGACCGACGTCGCGAGCAGGACCGCCAGCGCCGGCCCGACCATGAAGGACAGCTCGACCGACATCGAGTCCAGCGCGTACGCCGGGCGGCGCCGCGACACCGGCACCAGCGCCGCCAGCGACTGGCGGACCACCGAGAAGACCGGCAGCATCAGCACGCCCGCGACCAGCGCGAGGACCAGGAGCGCCGGGTAGGGCAGTGAGCCCGCGACCGACCAGAACACGCCCTCGGTGATCGTGCAGATCGCGAGCACCGGGCGCAGCCCGCGGCGGTCGACCATGCGGCCGAGCAGCGGCGCCCCGATCGCGGCGCCCACCGTCGACGCGGTGGCGACCAGGCCGGCCGCGAAGTAGCCGCGTTCGAGCTCCTCGACCACGTGCAGGGTGAGCGCGATCGCGGCGGCGACCGACGGGATGCGGGCCAGGATGGCGACAAGGATCAGCGGGCGGACCCCGGGCAGACCCAGGACCGCCCGGTAGGGCGCCAGCCTCACGCCGGGTTCACGACGGGCTTGCCGACGAGCGTGACGCCCGCCTCGCGTAGTCGTTCGAGCGCGGCCTGCGTGGTCTCGGTCATGACACCGGCCGTCAGGTCGAGCAGCACGGTCGTCGCGAAGCCCAACCGGGCCGCGTCGAGGCTGGTCGCCTGGACGCAGTGGTCGGTGGCGATGCCGACCACCTCGATCTCGTCGACGTCGTGGTCGTGCAGCCAGGTGGCGAGGCCCACACCGTCGTCGGTGTGGCCCTCGAAGCCGCTGTAGGCCGCCGCGTGCTGCCCCTTGTGGAAGATCGCCTCGACGCGGCCGGTGTCGAGGTTGGGGTGGAAGTCGGAGCCGGGCGTGCCGACCACCGTGTGCGGCGGCCAGGTGGTGACGAAGTTGGGCTGGTCGTCGAAATGCGCACCCGGGTCGATATGGAAGTCCTTGGTGGCGACCACGTGGTCCCACCGGTCGGGCTGGCCGGTCAGCGCGCGCGAGATCTCCGACGCGACCCCGGCCCCGCCGGCGACGGCCAGCGAGCCACCCTCGCAGAAGTCGTTCTGCGTGTCGACGATGATCAGTGCGCGGGTCATGCCCAGAACACTAACTCGCGGGTACGACGGTAACGGGCACCGCCGGGTCGCCCGCGGACAGCTTGAGCCCCTCCCACGGGATCGAGATCAGCCCCTGCCGCAGGTGCTCACGGGAGTCCGCGAGCGACGGCAGCCCGTCGACCGGCGAGCCGCCCACGAAGTAGGGGATCTGCAACCGCCGGTCGCCCGTACGCGAATCGGGTGTGCCCTGCGACACGACGATCTCCTCGATCGCCGTGCCCGTCGGCTTGTGCCGGCGCACCGCGGTCTTCCGCCCGCCGATCGTGGCCTTGTGCTCGGACCGCTTCACCACCGGCCGGCCGTCGACCTCGACCAGCTTGTAGACCAACCCGGCGGTCGGCGCCCCGGAGCCGGTGACCACGGAGGTGCCGGCCCCGTAGATGTCGACGGGCTCGGCGGCGAGCGCGGCGATCGAGTACTCGTCGAGGTCGCCGGACACGATGATCTTGGTCTCGGTCGCGCCCAGCGAGTCGAGCAGCTCCCGCGAGTGCTGCGCCAGCACCGACAGGTCGCCCGAGTCGATCCGGATCGCGCGCAGTTCGGGCCCGGCGACCTTGATCGCGGTACGGATGCCCTGCGCGATGTCATAGGTGTCCACGAGCAGCGTGGTGTTCCTGCCCAGCGTCGCCACCTGTGCGGCGAACGCGGCCTCCTCGTCGTCGTGCAGCAGCGTGAACGCGTGCGCGGCCGTCCCCGCCGTCGGGATCCCGAACCGCATGCCCGCCGCCAGGTTCGAGGTCGACGTGAACCCCGCGAGGTACGCGGCCCGCGTCGCGGCCACCGCGGCCTCCTCGTGCGCCCGGCGCGAGCCCATCTCGATCAGCCCGCGACCCCGGGCGGCGGTGACCATGCGGGCGGCGGCCGCGGCGATCGCGCTGTCGTGGTTGAGCACCGACAGCACCAGCGTCTCCAGCAGGACACACTCCACGAACGTGCCCGAGACGGTCAGGATGGGCGATCCGGGGAAGAACAGCTCACCCTCGGCGTAGCCCTCGATGTCGCCGCCGAACCGGAAGTTGGCCAGCCACTCGGCCGTCGCCGCGTCGACCACGTCCCGCGACCGCAGGTAGTCGAGCTCGTCCCGGTCGAACCGGAACGAACGGATCAGGTCGACCAGGCGACCGGTGCCGGCCACCACGCCGTACCGCCGGCCCGGTGGCAGCCGCCGCGCGAAGACCTCGAAGACGGACCGCCGGTCGGCGGTGCCGTCCTTGAGCGCGGCGCTGACCATGGTCAGCTCGTAGTGGTCGGTGAGGAGAGCGGGGTGGCCCTTGGTCATCTCCCCAGACTAAGACTCAGGCGTCGGGGAGCATCCGCAACGCCGGGCCCAGCTCCGCGCGGCTGGCGATGCCGAGCTTCGCGTACACGCGTTGCAGGTGGTTCTCGACGGTGCGGGTGGAGAGGAAGAGCTGCGCCGCGATCTCCCGGCTGGGCACCCCGGCGGCGGCCAGCTTGGCGATCTGCCGCTCGCGGTCGGTCAGCGCCGGTCGGGACAGGCCGAGCGCGGGCGTACGCAGCATGTCGCAGTTGCTCAGCAGGTCGTTCATGAGGCGGGTCGCGGAGTTGGCCTCGGCCGCCCGGGTCTCCCGGAACCGGTTGGCGGCACCGGCGGCCGCCTCCGCGGCGTACACCCAGAGGCCCTTGGACTTGAACAGGTCAGCCGTGATCAGCAGGTCGGGGGCGGACCGGCGGGCCGCGGCCTGGGCATGCGCCGACATGATGCCCGGCAGGTCGCCGTCGAGCGTGGCCGCGAGCTCGGCGAGGCGCTGGGCGACCGTCTGATCGGCGGGGTGCTCCTCGGGCCAGTCGATCGCCTCGGTCGCCCGGCCCAGCCGGACCAGGTCGTGCAGGGCCAGCACCTCGTGGCCGGCGAAGCCGTCGCCGCGCAACCGCCAGACCAGCCGGCGGAGCACCTCGGCCGCGCCGGGCAGGTCGTCGGCGACCGCCAGGACCGCAGCCCGCGCCTGCTCGCGCCACGGGTAGAGGATCGACATGATCGGCGCCTGCGCCTCGTCGGAGTCGGCCATGGCGGCGCGCGCCTCGTCGACCTCGCCGCGCAGGGCGTGCGCCCGGGCCCGCTCGGCGTGGGCCAGACCGGCGTAGATCCGGCTGGTCGCCAGCACCGCGCAGGCCTGCACGCTGGTGCGCAGCGCCTCGCCGGTCTGGCCGCGCAGCCGGGCCGCCTGCGCCCGCAGGATCGACAGGTAGCCGGAACCGAGCCGGAAGTCGCCGGCGTCGGCCAGGTCGGCGAACTCGTCGGCGACGATCCCGTCGATGCCGGCCAGGTCGCCGACCAGGGCCAGGCGGGTGCCCCGGGCCAGCTCGAGCGCGAGCTGGAGGTAGGGCATGTCGGTGCGCCACAGCGGCGCGTCGGCCTGGACGCTGGCCACCGCGCGCTCGCTCGCCCGCGACTCGCCCTGGGCCGCCTGGAGGTGGGCGATCATGCACTGGGCCAGGCCACGGGCGGCGACCGGGGCGGCCGGGCGGTCGAGGATCGAACGCGCGATCCGCAGCGCGGCACCGGTCTCGAGCTTGTGCAGGCGCATGATCGCCTCGAACGAGCGCACCCGGGACTGGTCGGCCGGGTCGGACAGCGCCTTGGCCTCCACGGCCAGCTCGTCGGGTGTCGCCTCGCGGCTGAGCCCCCAGTAGCTGACCAGGCCGCGGACCACCAGCCAGCGGGCCCGCAGGGCGGCGGAGGTGGCCTGCTCGTCGACCGAGTCGAGCACGGTCAGCGCGTCGCCCGGCTGGTCGCCGAACATCAGCATCGTGGACAGCAGCTCGGCCGCGCCGAACCCGCCGCCGGCGTCGAGCGCGGCCCGGGCCAGCCGGGTGGCCAGCGGCACGTCGAAGCCCGCGAACGCCTGGGCACCGGCCATCAGGAGCTGCATCGGGTCCTGCGCGGTGCCGGAGTCGAGCCGCCAGACCGCCACCCGCAACAGGTCGTCGCGGCGCCGGGCGCCGGCCTGCTCGACCAGGTCGGCGAGCTGCGCCTCGAGCCGGCGCTGGCGCGACACCGGGCAGCGGCGGCGGACCACCTCGCCGTAGAGCGGGTGGGAGAGCCGGATGTTGTTGCGCCGGTCGCTCTTGACGACCCGGATGAGCTGGCGTTCCTCCGCGACTTCCACGTCGGCCGGGTCGGTCGCCTTGATCAGCAGGTCGATGCCGATGGGCTCACCGAGGGCGGCCAGCTCCACGACGGTACGTACGCCCGGCGTCAGCTCGCCGATGCGGGCGTCGATCAGGTCGAACAGGCTCGGCGCCAGCTCCAGCCGGCCCGTCCACCGGTGCACCCCGAACTGTTTGGTGAACTCGCCGGCCTTCTGTGCGGCCAGCACCAGCTCGCGCAGGAGCAGCGCGTTGCCCTCGCAGAGCCGCCACAGCCGCTCGGCGCTGGCGTGGTCGACGTCCCCCTCGAGCATCTGCACCAGCATGCGGCTGACGTCGTCGACCGACATCGGCTCGAGCTCGACAAGCTCCACCAGGTCGTCGGTCCACAGTGCGCGGATCGGGTGCGGGAACTGCTCACCGCTGCGCAGCGTGCCGAGCACGGTGGCGCCCTCGTCGCGGGCCATCAGGTAGACCAGTGCCGACGACGACGCGTCGAGCAGGTGCGCGTCGTCGATCGCGAGCACGATCGGCCGCCCCGCGGCCTGCTGGTTGAGCGCCTCGACCGCCCAGCGCAGCAGGCCGGCCGCGGTCAGGCCGGGCGGCTGGTCGGTGGGCAGCACCTGGGCGAGCCCGCCGAAGGGCAGGGAGGCCGTCGCGAGGTTGGCCGACGCCGTCCAGACGGCCAGTCGATCGGTGGGTAGCTGGCTGACGCCCTCGCGCAGGAGACGGCTCTTGCCGATGCCCGCACTGCCACTGAATATGAGCCCTCTTCCCCTTCCGCCTTCGGCGGTCGAGATGAGACGGTTGAGCTCTGCGGCACGGCCGACAAATCCCCACGGACCCATCAGCGCAGCATATAGAGAGTAATGGCGATGGGTACTCCCCGTAACGGGTTGAAGTTGAGTACCCACCCAACATGGCATGAGTAGTCCGCTACCTGTCATGCCAGGTAGCCGGTCGCATAGCGTTCCGGTGCTCGACGAAACGCGGACGGTGATCGCCGCGCGCAAGACCATCGCAATAACAGGGAGGCGCAGGCTCATGGGCTCTGACACGCTCGATCGGCTGACCGAGGCGAACATCATCTCCCTGCCGCAGCAGCGGCGCACGCCCAGCCGTACGCGTGGTCCCGTCCTGGAGCCCATCCCCGACGAGCCGTTGGCCGTCGTCGCGCTCGGCGCCCGCGGCAGTGGTCGCAGCGACGTGATCGCCGCCCTCGTCGGTGCCGTCGGCCGGCTGCTCGACGTCCCGAAGGCGAGCTACCTCGTGGTCAACCACGGCCACGGCAAGGACGTCTGCTCCTACCTACCGGGCGCCCGCAAGGCACACCCGTTCCGCTCGCTGTCCGCACCGGCCGACGAGTCGGCCGCCGCCCGCCCGCCGCGCCGCATCGAGCTGAGCCTGCCCGACCCGCTGCTGCGCCACTTCGCTCTGGTCGACGCGCCCGACACCGAGGATCTCGGCGTGGCCGGCGGCCGGGTGCTGCACGACGCCGTCCAGCGCGGCGGCGCGGTGATGTACGTGCTCAGCGCCGGCCAGCTACCCGGCCGCTTCGAGCTCGACATCCTCGGCGAGGTCGCGCAGACCAACGCCGCCGTCTTCTTCGTCGTCACGCCGCGCGCCGACGGCACCTGGTACGCGCCGGCCACCGCCCTGAGCGCGTCCGACGTCGACCTGCTCGACCTCGGCGAGATCGCGCCCGGCCTCGGTGACAACGACCCGGCCGCCGGCGCGGTCGAGGCGCAGCGGCTGGCCATCGCGACCGCCATCCCGGCCCTCGCCGAGGTGCCGTGGTTCGCGGTCGACCCGGCGGCCGGCGACACCGCGTTCCTGCGCCGCGCTCTGATCGAGTGGGCCGCCGACGAGGGCATGCGCCGGGCCAGCGACAACCCGCCGGTGCCGCCCAACGCGATGCGGACCGTCCGGGTCGCCGAGGGCGTCCACGAGTCCGACTGGGCCGAGCGACTAGAGGCGGCCGCGCGCGCCGAGACGCACCTCGTCCGGCAGCGCCTGGCCATCGAACTCGCCAACATCCACCTGCGCTGCGTCCAGGAGATCGTCTTCGGTGCGGGCCCGAGCGGCCTGCCCGAGGTCCTCGACCGCGAGATGCACGCGCTGTCCCTCAAGGCGGTCGCCGAGTGCGACGACGCGGTCGACCGCCTGCTGACCACCGCCGCCACCCAGGTGCTCGGTGCCCCACCGGATGAGGGTGTCCGGCGCCGGGTGGCGGCGGGTGTACGCCGCGGGCTGGCCGACGACCGGGCCGCCCGCGATCTCGACAAGGTCCTGCTGATCACCAGCACCGCCGGGGTGGCCACGGTCGCCGGCGGTGGCGCGGTGGCCGGCCTGGCCGCCTACCCGGTCGAGCCGGGCCGCACGATCCTCCCGTCGCTCGGCGTCGGGCTGGCCGGCGGCTGCTACGGCCAGTGGCGCAACGCGGGCCCGTCCGACACCAACCGCGCACGCTCGTGGGCACAACGGTCGATCCGCGGCGTCGAGCTCGAGCTCCTCCGCGAGGTCTCCCGCCGCCTCGACGCCACCCACCGGGCGCTCTCCGGCGTGCTGGCCGAGGCCGTCGATCACGGCATCCTGCTGGCCTGACCAGCCCACACGACAGATGAGGGCTACTGATACGCATGTGGCGGTCGTCGGTGCGTCGATTTGCTCGTACGATGGCCATGTGGCAGCCCCGCAGACGACTCCCGTGCAGTCGCCGGACGTCGAGACGGTGCCGGCGACCGACCGTCCGTGGATCACTGTTGTCCATGACGACCCGGTCAACCTGATGACCTACGTGACCTGGGTTTTCCAGAAGCAGTTCGGCTACACCCACGACAAGGCCCAGTCGCTGATGCTCGACGTGCACAACAAGGGTCGCGCCGCGGTTTCCGCCGGCGCCCGCGAGCGGATGGAATACGACGCCTCGTGCCTGCACGGCTACGGTCTCTGGGCGACGGTCGAGCAACCCTGAGTCATGTTCCGGCGTTATGGCGAGCACTGCGTGGCGACCTTCGCCCCCGACGAGGTCCGGGTCCTGCGGAAGGTCGCGACCGAGGTCGTCGGCCTGCTGACCGACGGCTTCGACCACGCCGACCCGGTCGTCGACCGGCTGTTTCCCGACATCTACCCGAGCAACCCCGAGGACTCGGCGGAGTTCCGCCGCTTCACCGAGGGCGACCTCAAGACGGGCAAGATCGACTCGGCCGGCGCGATCCTGGCGTCCCTGCCCAGCGGCTCCGGCGGTGAGGTCCGGCTCGACCCCGAGTCCGCCGAGGCCTGGCTGCGCGCGCTCAACGACGCCCGCCTGGCGATGGGCGTACGCCTCGACATCAGCGCCGACACCGACCTCGGCGAGGAGCTCGACGACGCCGTGCTGAGCGATCCGTCCTCGTCGCGGGTCTTCCAGCTCTCGGTCTACGCCTATCTGGGCTATCTGCAGGAGTCACTGCTCACCGCGCTCACGGAGTGACATGGGTGACCGCTGCCACGTCCCGGCGCGCCCCGCGCAGACGGTAGGCTTGTGGGCGTGCTGAGCATCGACCGGTCGATCATCGACGCGATCATCGCCCACGCACGCCGCGACCATCCCGACGAGGCGTGCGGCGTCGTCGCGGGCCCGCTGGGCAGCGACACCCCGGTGCGCCACATCCCCATGGACAACGCGGCCCGGTCGATGACCTTCTATGAGTTCGACTCGATGGAGCACCTGCGGGTCTGGCGTGAGATGGACGATCGCGACGAGGAGCCGGTGGTCATCTACCACTCGCACACCGCGACCGAGGCCTACCCGTCCCGCACCGACGTCTCCTTCGCCGGTGAGCCCAACGCGCACTACCTGCTGGTGTCGACGCGCGAGCCGGCCACCGAGGAGATCAGGTCGTTCCGCATCGTGGACGGCGTCGTAACCGAAGAGCCCGTCCAGATCGTTGAGCCCACCGTGGATCCGCACGCCGTTCAGTCATACATGTTCGGGCAGAGCCCGACGACGGTCGACTACGAGTGTTCGCCAGGCCGCTGACCCCCGCGCCCGTCCGTTCACCGTCCTTTCCCGACCGTCGTTCTTCACAGGAGCAATGATCATGGCTATCGAGGTTCGCATCCCCACCATCCTGCGCACCTACACCGGCGGCGCGAAGACCGTCGAGGGCGCCGGCGACACGCTCGCCGCGCTGCTGTCCGACCTCGACTCGCGCCACGGCGGCCTGCGCGGCCGGCTCGTCACCGAGCAGGGCGGCCTCCACCGCTTCGTCAACATCTACGTCAACGACGAAGACGTCCGGTTCCTCGGGTCGCTCGACGCCAAGCTCAACGACGGCGACAACGTGACCATCCTGCCGGCCGTCGCCGGCGGTGCGTTCGGGTTCGCCGCCGCGGCCGCCATGCTGGGGCGGTCGACGGCGCCCGTCCGGTAGGCCCCGCCATGTCGCGGTACGAGAGCCTGCTCGAAGCGGCGGGAGACACCCCGCTGGTCGGCCTGCCCCGGCTGTCGCCGGTGGTGCCCGAAGGCGCGCCACCGGTCCGGCTCTGGGCGAAGCTCGAAGATCGCAACCCGACCGGGAGCATCAAGGACCGGGCGGCGCTGTTCATGGTCCGTGAGGCCGAACGCGCCGGCCGGCTCCGCCCGGGCGACACGATCCTCGAGCCGACGAGCGGCAACACCGGCATCTCCCTGGCCATGGTCGCCAAGCTGCGGGGCTACCGGCTGGTCTGCGTGATGCCCGAGAACGTCTCGACGGAGCGCACCCAACTGCTCCGGATGTACGGCGCGGAGATCATCTTCTCGCCGGCGGCGGGCGGCTCCAACCAGGCGGTGGCGACGGCGAAGCAGATCGCCGCCGAGCACCCCGACTGGGTGATGCTCTTTCAATACGGCAACCCCGACAACGCACGCGCCCACTACGAGACGACCGGGCCGGAACTGCTGCGCGACCTGCCGACGATCACCCACTTCGTCGCGGGCCTCGGCACCACCGGCACGCTGATGGGCACGGGCCGCTACCTGCGCGAGAAGGTGCCGGGCATCGAGATCATCGCCGCCGAGCCACGCTACGGCGAGCTGGTCTACGGCCTGCGCAACATCGACGAGGGCTACGTGCCGGAGTTGTACGACGCGTCGGTGCTGACCCGCAGGTTCTCGGTCGGCACCCGGGACGCGGTCCTGCGTACCCGGCAGCTCGTCGAGGTCGAAGGCATCTTCGCGGGCTTCTCCAGCGGCGCGATCCTGCACGCGGCGCTGGCGGTGGCCCACCAGGCGGTCAAGGACGGCATCCGCGCCGACGTGGCGTTCGTGATCGCCGACGGCGGCTGGAAATATCTGTCGACGGGCGCCTACGGCGGCACCCTCGCGGACGCCGAAGAAGCCCTCGACGGTCAACTCTGGGCGTAGAAACGGCTCAGCGCGTCGACCAGATCGGCGTCGTCGACACCGTGCCAGCTGCCGGGCAGGCTGCGGTGGTGGCCGTCGGGTAGTGCCCCGACGATCGTCACCGCCCAGTCCGGCAGCGGGCCGGTGGTGCCTTCGCTGTCGATGACGAGCGTGGGCGTGCGTACCCGGGCGATCAGGTCGAGTGACGTGTGGTCGCCGAGCAGGCAGTCGTAGACCAGCGTCGGCGCGACCGCGATCAGCCCGGGGTCGGGCGTCGCGTACTCCTCCGGAACGCCGATCGACGCCAGGAAGTGCGCGGCGGCCTCCTCATGGCTGCCGGCCCCGACGAGCGCGCGCATCTCCTGGGTCAGGTCGGACTCGCCGCCGCCCAGCGGCGGTTCGAACAGCGCCATCCGGTCGATCGGCACACCGGCCGCCGCGGCGTGCAGCGCCACCAGCCCACCCGACGAGAACGCGTAGACGTGCGCCCGCCCACCCGCGGCCGCGATCACGGCGGCCAGGTCGTCGATCTCCCGCTCGACCGTGTAGGGCGCGGTGTCACCACTCTCGCCGCGTCCCCGCCGGTCATAGGTGACGACCGTGAAGTCGTCGGCGAGCGCCGCTGCGATCGACCGCATCGGGCCGTGCTCGCGATAGCCCCCCGCCGCGTCGACACACACGACCGTGGGCCCGGCACCGACCCGCTCGAACGCGATCACGGTGCCGTCGGCGGAACGCACCGTCTCCGTCATCCGCCCGGTCCTCCTCGAACGCCCGATCTCAGGGACGCACATCATTTCCCGGGTCCGCGGTGGCGGCAAGACCGTCGCTCCCGCCGGACACCGCTCCGCTTCGCTCCGCTGCCAGGCCCGCGCCTGGCCGCGCTCAGAGCGCCAAGCGCCCATGCTGAGCGCCAAGCGCCCATGCTGAGCGCCAAGCGCCCATGCTGAGCGCCAAGCGCCCACGCCGAGCGCCGAGCGCCAAAGGCGCGAAGGCCGAAGGGTCAAGGGCCAAGAGCCGACCCCCGACCGCGCCCACCGCGCCGGCCCAGCGTTGAGCACCGAGCGCCGGGTCAGAGGGCGATGATCGTCAAGGCGATCGTCACCGCCAGTGGGAGCGTGGCGAAGGCCAGTAGGAGCCAGGGCATGTAGCGGCGTTGGATGGTGACGAACGCGCCCACCGTCAGCAGCACGCCGATCAGGCCCACGCCGATCAGGGCCGGCTTGTACCAGGCCGGGGCTATGCCGCTGATGATCGCGGCCAGGCCGCGGATGCCTACGCCCACGCCGGCCAGGGCCAGGGCCGTGCCCCAGGCGCAGATGCCGAGCATGTGGCTGTTCTCGGGGACCGGGCGCGTTTCCGAGTGCAGGTCGCCCAGGCGGAAGATGCCCGTCTGCGCCGCCGCCGCGTGGCGGGCTTTGTTGAGGCTCAGCCGGGTCGGCAGGCGCTCGACGCTGACCGCGCCGGCCTCGTGGCCGGCACCAGCCTCGCGGCCGGCACCCGCCGGCCGCGACGGCTCGGCGCCGTCAGCGGGCGCCGCCGTCCCGCCGGCCGGGGGAGCGTCGACCGGCATCACCGGACTCTCCGACACCGTGCCGGCGGTCGCGACGCCGCTCAGCGCCCCGTCCCCGCGGGTCGCCGGCGCCGTCTCCGGGCCCGCCATCGTGTCCAGGCCCGTGATCGTCGGCACCGCCGCCGTCGGACCCGCCCACTCCGTGCCGGCCCCCGTCTGGCTCGGCGCCGCGTTCGTTCCGGCCGGCGGCACGATCGGCAGGATCTTCACGTCTTCGCCGGGCGCGACCGCCGCGGGCCCGACGTCGGCGAGCACGCCGGTGGCCGCGGGCGCGTCCGCGCGCTTCGCGTGCCGGGGTGACGACTCCTGAGTGCTGTCTGATTTGTCCGCCGAAGGGATCTCCGCCTGGCTCGACACACGCCACCGCCCCGTGCCTGAAATCGGCCCGCCGCCGCCCGGCGGGCCCGCCACCGGTTCAACGCCCAAATGTGACTAGGCGTAACGGCATGATCTCCAACCGCGATCATCCGGAAATGCGGGAAGGTATCCGACGCTGCGGTGTCACCTTCGCGACAAGTTGGATCAGTTCTTTCATCCGCCTGAGGAGCACGGCGTAGGCTGCGCAGCGTGACAATCTCGTCGACCACGATCTTGCGCCTCCGAACGGTCGGCGGGCCTGTCAACCGCGTGCCGGGAACGTCCGGATGCGCCTGACGATCCTCGGCTGTGCCGGCAGTTTTCCCGGCCCCGAGTCGGCCTGCTCCGCGTACCTTCTCGAGGCCGACGACTTTCGGCTCCTCGTCGATTTCGGCACCGGCTCACTTTCCGCGCTGCAGCGCTATTCGAGCCTCCACGGCATCGACGCCATCCTGCTCACCCACCTGCACTGCGACCACATGTCGGACGCCTGCGACTACATCGTGGTCCGGCGGTACGCACCCGAGGGCGCCTACCCGCCCATCCCGGTCTACGCGCCCGCCGGTGCCCCGGCCCGGATCGCCGCCGGCTACAACAACGAGGTCGAGGACGCGCTCGACGACGTCTACACCTTCTACGGCCTGCAGCCGGGCTCGTTCCCGATCGGCCCGTTCCAGGTCGTCGTCGACCGGGTCAACCACCCGGTGGAGACCTACGGGGTGCGCATCGAGCACCAGGGCCGCGCGCTGGCCTACTCGTCCGACACGGCGCCGTGCGAGGCGTTGCTGCGCCTGGCGCACGGCGCGGACGTGTTCCTCTGCGAGGCGAGCTACCTCGACGGCGCCGACAACCCGCCGGACATCCACCTGACCGGCGGCGAGGCGGGCGAGGTCGCCACGAAGGCCGGCGTCGGCCGGCTGCTGCTGACCCACCTCGTCACCGCGTGGGGGAGCGAGGCGCTGACGTTCGAGGCGGCCTCCGCGACGTACCAGGGTCCGGTCGAGATCGTCCGCCCCGGCGCCCGCTACGAGATCTGACCCTTCAGGCACTGTTCGCCGGATCGACAACCGGCCTTCGTCCCTAGCACCGGACCGGCGCACACGGTGTGCCCATGCGTATCGCGCTCATCACGGAGTCCTTCCCGCCGGACGTCAACGGCGTAGCGAACTCCGTCGTCCGCGTCGCCGAGCACCTCGTCGCCCGCGGCCACCAGCCGATGGTGATCGCGCCCGCGCCGTCCTCGTCGGCCCGCGGGGTGACCGGCCCCCGGTCGTACCCGGTCGTCCGCATCCCGAGCGTCCCCCTGCCCCGCTACCGCGGCTTCCGGTTCGGCATGCCCAGCGCCCGGCTCACCGACGCGCTCATCGCGCACGCCCCGGACGTCGTACACCTGGCCAGCCCGTTCTTTCTCGGTGCCCGCGGCGTCGCCCTGGCCAACCAGCGCAACCTGCCGACCGTCGCGGTCTACCAGACCGACATCGCGGCCTTCCTGCGCAACTACCGGCTGGGCTGGGGCGAGGACATCACCTGGCACTGGATCCGGACGATCCACAACGGCGCCGACCGCACGCTGGCGCCGTCCTCGACCTCGGTGACCGACCTGGCCGAGCAGGGCATCCACCGGGTGCACCGGTGGGGCCGCGGCGTCGACACGGTGCGGTTCCACCCCAGCAAGCGGAGCAAGGCGGTGCGGCGGGCGCTGGCGCGCGACGGCGAGGTGCTGGTCGGGTACGTGGGCCGGCTGGCCGCCGAGAAGCGCCTCGACCTGCTGGCGCCGCTGACCCGGATGCCCGGCGTGCGCCTGGTGGTGGTCGGTGACGGCCCGGGCCGCAAGGACGCCGAGAAGGCGCTGCCCGGCGCGGCATTCCTGGGCCAGCGCGGCGGCGACCAACTCGCCCGGATCTACGCGAGCCTCGACGTGTTCGTGCACGCCGGCCCGCACGAGACGTTCTGCCAGAGCGTGCAGGAGGCGATGGCCAGCGGTGTCGCGGTGGTCGCGCCGGCCGCCGGCGGGCCGGTGGACCTGGTCCGGCCCGGACTGACCGGCACGCTGGTGCCACCCGGCGACGCGACCGCGATCGCCGACGCGGTGGGCGCGCTCGCCGGAGACGCGGAACTGCGGCAGCGGTACGGCCTGGCGGCGCGGGACGCGGTCGCGGGGCGCACCTGGGCGGCGATCGGCGACGAGTTGATCGGGCACTACGCGGAGGTGCTCGCCGCGCGGGCGGCCCGGCCCCGGCTGGCCGTCGCCGCATGAGCTCGCTAGCGGCCGGGCTGCGCATCGTGCGGCTCGCCAACTTCATCATGCCCCGGTCCGGCGGGCTCCGGACGGCCCTGCGCAGCCTCGGCGCCGGCTACCTCGCCCACGGGCACCAGCCGATCCTGGTGATGCCGGGGGAGCGCTACGCCGACGAGGAGACCGACCAGGGCCGGGTGATCACCCTGCCCGGCCCGATGGTGCCGTTGACCGGCGGCTACCGGGTGCTGGTCGGCCGGCGGCCGCTGGCCCGGCTGCTGGACAGCCTGGCGCCCGACCGGCTCGAGGTCTCCGACCGCAGCACGCTGCGCTGGACGGGGCGGTGGGCCCGGGACGCCGGTGTGCGCAGCGTGATGGTCTCCCACGAGAGCCTGGCGGGGCTGCTGCGGATCTCCGGGCTGCCGGGCGCGGCCGGGCGGCGGGCGGCGGACGCGCTCAACGCGCGCAGTGCCGACGCGTACGACACGATCGTCTGCACCACCGGCTGGGCCGCCGAGGAGTTCGTCCGCATCGGGGTGCCGGTCCGGCGCGCCCCGCTCGGCGTCGACCTGGACACCTTCCACCCGCGGCGGCACGACGAGGCGGTCCGGGCGCGCTACGCCGGCCCCGCCGAGGTGCTGCTGGTGACCTGCACCCGGCTCTCGCCGGAGAAGAAGCCGGAACTGGCCGTCGACGCGCTGGCGGCACTGCTCCGCGCGGGCGTGCCGGCCCGGCTCGTGGTGCTGGGCGACGGCCCGCGGCGGCCGGCGCTGGAGGAGCGGGCGGCCCGGCTGCCGGTCACCTTCGCCGGTTTCCTGCCGGACCAGACCGCGGTCGCGGCCCTGCTGGCCGGCGCCGACGTGGTGATCGCGCCGGGTCCGGTGGAGACCTTCGGGCTCGCGGCGCTGGAGGCGCTGGCCTGCGGCACGCCGGTCGTGGTCAACGCGGCGAGTGCGCTGCCCGAGGTGATCGGCCCGGCCGGCGCGGCCGCACCGGGCAACGGCCCGGAAATGGCCGCCGCGATCACCGGCCTGCTCGACCAGGACGAGAGTTTCCGGAGGTCACGGGCCCGCGCCCGGGCGGAGGAGTTCAGCTGGCCGGCGGCGACCGCCGGTTTCCTCGCCGCCCACCGGGCCGCGGTGGCGGGGCGCGCGCGGGCCGACGTGGAGGCCGCCTAGGCTGGCCCCCATGGCTCGACCAGACGGGCGGCGACCCGACCAGCTGCGACCGGTGACGATCACTCGACAGTGGAGCATGCACCCCGAGGGCTCGGTGCTGGTCGAGTTCGGCGACACCCGGGTGTTGTGCACGGCGAGCGTGACCGAGGGGGTGCCGCGCTGGCGCAAGGGCAGCGGCCTCGGCTGGGTCACCGCCGAATACGCGATGCTGCCCCGGGCGACCACGACCCGCTCCGACCGGGAGAGTGTCAAGGGCCGGGTCGGCGGGCGTACGCAGGAGATCTCGCGCTTGATCGGCCGTAGCCTGCGGGCCTGCGTCGACCTGAAGTCACTCGGCGAGAACTCGATCGTCCTCGACTGCGACGTGCTGCAGGCCGACGGCGGCACGCGGACGGCCGCGATCACGGGAGCGTACGTCGCGCTGCACGACGCGGTGACCTGGATCGCCGGCCGCAAGCTGCTGGCCGGCAAGATCGAGGAGGCGCTGCCACGCTCGGTCTCGGCCGTCAGCGTCGGCGTCATCGACGGCGAGCCCCGGCTGGACCTGATGTACCTCGAGGACGGCGCCGCCGACGTCGACATGAACGTGGTCTGCACCGACACGGGCGACTTCGTCGAGGTGCAGGGCACGGGCGAGGCGGCGGTGTTCAACCGCTCCGAGCTGGACGCGCTGCTCGACCTCGCGGTGGCGGGCTGCGCCGCGCTCACCGACGCCCAGCGCAAGGCGCTCGCGGCATGAGCAAAAAAATGCTGCTGGCGACGAACAATGCCAAGAAGCTGGTCGAGCTGCAGCGCATCCTGGACAAGGCGCTCGGCGGCGGCGCGATCGAGATCGTGAGCCTGAAGGACGTGGAGCCCTACCCGGAGCCGGCGGAGACGGGGCTGACGTTCGCGGAGAACGCGCTGCTCAAGGCGCGCGAGGGGGCGAGCCGCACCGGCCTGCCGACCATCGCCGACGACTCCGGCATCGCGGTCGAGGCGCTCAACGGCATGCCGGGCGTCCTGAGCGCGCGCTGGGCCGGCAAGCACGGCGACGACACGGCCAACAACGAGTTGGTGCTGTCGCAGATCAGCGACTTCGCCGACGAGCATCGCGGCGCGGCGTTCGTCTGTGCGGTCGCGCTGGTCACGCCGGGCGGCCGGGAGCACCTGGTCGAGGGCCGCCAGCAGGGCTCGCTGCTGCGGGCGCCACGCGGCGCGGGCGGCTTCGGCTACGACCCGCTCTTCCTCGGCGAGGGCCAGGAGCGCACCAACGCGGAGCTGACGCCCGAGGAGAAGGACGCGATCAGCCACCGCGGCAAGGCGTTGCGCGCCCTCGCCAAAGTCATCGCCAAGGAGAACCTCCGCTAGATCAACGGCTTGCCTGCTCGGGCTCGCGGCGGTCCGGACCGTCGCTCCCGCCAGACACCGCTTCGCTGCCAGGCTCGCCGTTGGTCACCCTGACCCCACCAGCCCCACCCGCACTGAGCGCGCCCGACCGCGGACCCGGCAGCGCAGCGAAGCGGAGCGGTGTCTGGCGGGAGCGACGGTCAGCGCCGTCGTGGACCCGAGCCAAAGGCATCGATTATCTCGGTAAGTTGGGTCAATGGATGCTCTGGCCGGGCTGTTGGACGGGCCGCGGGCGCGACAGGCGTTCCTGTTGCGGTGCGTGCTCGATCCGCCGTGGTCGCTGCGGATCCGCGACGAGGCGCCCTTGTCCATCGTGTCCGTGGTGCGCGGCGACGCCTGGGTGACCTTCGACGGCGCCGACCCCGTGCGGCTCGAGCCCGGTGACGTCGCCGTCATGCGCGGGCCTGACCACTACACCGTCGCCGACGACCCCGGCACCGTGCCGCAGATCGTGATCCATCCCGGGCAGCGGTGCACCACGCTCGACGGCCGCGAGTTGCACGACGAGATGGATCTCGGCGTGCGCACCTGGGGCACCAGCGCCGACGGCGCGTCCGTGCTGCTCACGGGCACCTACCAGGTCAACGGCGAGATCAGCGAGCGGCTGCTGCGGGCCCTGCCGACGCTGGTCGTCGTGCGCCGGGGCGACTGGGACAGTCCGCTCGTCGGGCTGCTCGGTGACGAGATCACCCGCGACGAGCAGGGGCAGTCCGCCGTGCTCGACCGGCTGCTCGACCTGCTCCTCATCGCCGTGCTGCGGGTCTGGTTCGACCGGCCCGAGGCCGCGGCGCCCGCCTGGTACCAGGCCCAGAGCGACCCCGTCGTCGGGCGGGCCCTGCGCATGCTGCACAACAACCCGGCCCATCCGTGGACCGTGGCGTCGCTCGCGGCGCGCAGCGGGCTCTCCCGGGCGGCGCTCGCGCGGCGCTTCACCGACCTGGTCGGCGAGCCACCGATGTCCTACCTGACCGGCTGGCGCCTCGCGCTCGCCGCCGACCTGCTGCGGGAGCCCGACGCGACGGTGGCCGCCGTGGCGCGACAGGTCGGCTACGGCAGCGCGTTCGCGCTCAGCACGGCCTTCAAGCGCGTCCACGGGGTCAGCCCGCAGGAGCACCGCAAGAGGTCAGCGGGCCAGGAAGTGGTAGCCGATCCAGGCCCACCAGCCGAGCACCAGGACCCGGCCGAGGGGCGTACGCATGGCGGCGGTCAGCGCGGTCGCCAGCGGCTGCGGGCCCCGGCCGCGACGGCGGCTGACGAGGTCCACGACCAGCATCGCGGCGAAGATGGCGACGAAGCCCGTGATGAGGATGTAGCGAGGACTCACCGGGTCGCCACCCAGGCTCCGGTGCTCAGCCAGATCACGTAGCCGACCACCCGGGCCGGATAGTTCTCCAGCACCGGGTCGAACGCGAGGCTCAGCGTCGGGTGGGCCTGGTCGTTGCCCCACCCGAAGGCGACCAGCTCCCAGACGCAGAACAGGCCGAGCAGGGTGAACCAGATCGCGACCGTGGATCTGGTGGTGTGCACGGTCCGGTTCGGGACGCGCCGGGTGCCCCAGACGATCAGGGCCAGCCCGGGCACGAGCACGGTGAACGACGCCGGCAGGGTCAGCGGGCGGGCGATCGCGGCCACCAGCGCGTAACCCACGATCATGACGACCACGGCGGCGTACCTGTTCAGGAGGAGGGGACGGCTGGCGGTCTCCTCATGTCGCTGCGACTCCACCATCAGCTCAGTTTGCCGAAGATCACCCTTGCCGGGATGCTCATTCGCGCGTGAGTTGCGGCTCAAGGCCCCATCGGTCGCGACTGATGATGCGGAACCAGCCAGTGCGACCCGTGATCAGCCTGCGGCGGCCTTGATCGCGGCCGCCGCGGCGGCGGGCTGGTCGTGGTGGACGTAGTGACCGGCGTCGTCGACCACCACGTGCTGTCCGCGCGGGTAGGCGGCCGCGGTCTGGTCGGCGAGTTGCGCGGCGCGCACTTGCAGCGCGGGCAACTTGCCGCGGGTGGCGGTCAGGATGGTCAGGGGCACGTCCGGCGTCTTCGCCGCGGCGCGGGCCCGCCGCGCGACGGCGACCCGGGTGGCGAGCCGGTTCTCCGTGCGGATGCCGGCGACCTGACGGAGCTCCGCGTACGAGGCGCGATAGGCGTCGAGCACCAGCGCCTGGACCTCGGGATCGTCGCTGCAGACCTCCGCGGTGCCGCGGCCGAAGGCGGTGAGCCGCTTGTCGAACCGGCCGACGGCCTTGAGCAGCACGATCCAGTTGAGCATCAGGTCGGACCCGAGCCGCAGCCGGACGGGGACCTCGGCCATCACCTCCTCGTGGGTCGGGTCGACCAGCACCAGGCCGGCGACCTTGGCGGGCTTGGCGGCGGCGGCGAGCTGGACGAGCAGGCCGCCCCAGCTGTGCCCGACCAGCAGCGCGGGGCCGTGCCGGTCGAGCATGGCGATCAGATCCTCCACCTGGGACGCCAGCGTGGTCCGGGGTGCCGGGTCGCTGAACCCGAGGCCGGCGCGGTCGTAGGCGACGAGGTGGAAGTCGGCGGCGAGCGCGGGCAGCACGGGACCCCAGTCGAGGACGGTGTCGCCGGCGCCGGCCGCGAGCAGGATGGTCGGGCCGTCGCTGGACGTCTCGACCCAGCGCAGGCGGCGGCCGCCGGGCCGGGGCAGCTCGCCGACCTCGAAGCCGGCGCCGGGCGCCAGCGCCGAGAGAGCCGTCATCACCAGGTCGCGCTGCCGCCCGTTCGCCATCCGTCTGCCTCCTGAATTCGAGAGAATTCTTTCGAAACGATATTCTCGAAAGGTTGGACCCGAAACAAGAGAGGATTTCGCACGCAGTGAGCGGACGACTGCGGGGAGCGGCAGCGATGCGGGCTCTCGCGCATCCGACGCGGATCGCGCTCATGGAGGCGTTGCGCCTGCACGAGACGCTGACCGCCACCGAGGCGAGCGCGCTGATCGGGGAGACCCCGACCAACTGCGCGTTCCACCTGCGTGCCCTGGCGAGGTTCGGGTTCGTCGAGGAGGTCGGGGCGGGCCCCGGCCGGCGCCGCCCGTGGCGCGCCCTCGACGTGCCGCTGGCGTTCTCGGACGTGCAGGGCGACGAACAGTCCACGGCTGCCGCCCGCGCGTTGTCCGATGTGCTGATCCGGCACTGGCTCGACCGGCTGCAGTCGGCGCAGGCCAACCGGCACGCCGAGCCGGTCGAGTGGCAGGACGTGCTCGGCGGCTCCAGCACGGTGGTGCACGGGACCGTCGACGAGGTGCGCGACCTGGTCGCGGAGATCCGGGCGGTGCTGGGGCGTTTCGACGACCGGCTGCGCGACCCGGCCGCCCGGCCGGACGGGTCCCGCCCGGTCGAGGTGCTGCTCTTCGCCCAGCCCTACGGCGAGGGTGAACGCGCAGGGCCTGGTGTCGCGGCTCCAGGTTCGGCGTGAAGACTGGTGGCTGTTGTTTGCTGACCGCCAGATCAGGGCCGGCGTTGGCCGCCGGCTCGCTGAAGGGCTGAACCGTGTCCATTCCCCCGTTGACGCTGGGCGCCTCCATGCTCGGCAACCGTGCCGAAGGCGTCGAACTCGCCACCGCCCTGCTCCGCTCGCCGTACGGCGCCGTCGACACGTCCAACAACTACGCCGACGGCCGCAGTGAGTCGCTGCTCGGTGACGCGCTGCGGTCGTGGTCGGAGCCGACCGCCCCCGCGACCCTCTATTCCAAGGCCGACGCGGACCCCACCACGGGCGTCTTCGACGGCGACCGGGTGTGGCGCTCGTGGGAGGAGACGACGAAGCGGCTCGGCGTGGAGCGGCTGCCGATGTACCACCTGCACGACCCTTACGGCATGACGGTGGCCGAGGCCGCGGCGCCCGGCGGGGCGATCGAGGCGCTGGTCGCGCTCCGCGCGCAGGGCCTCGTCGGCTCGATCGGCATCGCGGCGGGCCGCCGCCGGCTCGTCGAGGAGTACGTGCGCACCGATGTCTTCAACGCGGTCCTGACCCACAACCGCTACACACTGGTGGACCAGAGCGCAGCCGGCATCATCGAGGCGGCGACGGAGCGCGGCATGACGGTCTTCAACGCGGCCCCGTTCGGCGGAGGCATCCTGGCGGGTTCTTCTCCGGACCGCTACGCCTACCAGCCGGCCCGCCCGGAGGTCCTGGCGTTCGTGTCGAAGCTGTCCTCCCTGTGCGCGTCGTGGGATGTCCCGTTGGCCGCGGCGGCGTTGCACTTCTCGCTGCGGTCGCCGCTGGTGCACTCGACGGTGGTCGGGGTGTCGTCCTTGGCTCGGTTGGCGGCGCTGGACGAACTGGTCGCGGTCGAGGTGCCGGACGGGTTCTTCGAGGCTGTCGGTGAGCTGGGGACGCCGCCGGTGGCGCTCGACGAGTGAACTGACCGCGGTAGGCACCCGGACGCCTCGTCGAAGCCTCTTGCCGGCGGCTCGCGGCGGCCCGGCCACTGCGCCGGGCGTCGCGCGGCCGGTCGCTGCGCCGGGCCGATGGCGGCCCGGTCACCCGCCGGCCCCACGGCGGCAGGGGACCGCGCGGCCCGGTCACTGCGCCGGGCGCCGCGCGGCCCGGTCACTGCGCCGCGCCCACGGCGGCCCGGTCAGGCGCCGGGCCGCCGCACTGGCCGGTCAGCTCAGGGGGCCGAGCTCCGTCTCGATCGCCGTGCGTAGGTCCGGTCCGCTGACCAGTGCGCGCGCACCCTCGATCGTCGGCGCCAGGAAGACGTCGGGGCCCGGGGTGCCCGCGAAGCGGGCCACCGCCGCCGTCGCGAGCGCCCCCGCCGGCGACGGGGTGAGCGGCGCCCGGAGCTGGATGCCGCGCACCGCGGCCAGCAGCTCCACGGCCAGCAGGCTGGTCAGGTTGTCGAGGACGGTACGCAGCTTCTTGGTCGCCGCCCACCCCATCGACACGTGGTCCTCCTGCATGCCGCTGGTCGGCAGCGAGTCGACCGACGCGGGCGACGCCAGGCGGCGGTTCTCGGCGACGATCCCGGCGGCCGTGTACTGCGCGATCATCAGCCCCGAGTTGACCCCCGCGTCCGGGGACAGGAACGGCGGCAGCTCGCGGGACCGGGTCACGTCGAGGAGGCGGTCGACCCGCCGCTCGGCGATGGCGCCGACCTCGGCCGCCGCGATCGCCAGGTAGTCGGCCGCGAAGCCCAGCGGCGCCCCGTGGAAGTTGCCCGTCGACTCGACCCGGCCGTCGGGCAGGACGATCGGGTTGTCGACCACCGAGCGGAGCTCGCGGCCCGCCACCTGGGTAGCGAACTCGAGCGTGTCGCGCGCCGCGCCGGCCACCTGCGGGGCGCAGCGCATCGAGTACGCGTCCTGCACCGCGTGGACCAGGTCGTCCCGGTGGGAGTCCATAATGGCCGAGCCCTGCAGCAGCCGGTAGATGTTGGCCGCCGACGTGGCCTGGCCCGGGTGGGGCCGGATCGCGTGCAGCTCCGGCATGAACGGCCGGTCGGTGCCGAGCATCGCCTCGATCGACAAGGCGGCGGTCAGGTCGGCCATCGTGAACAGGTGCGCGGCGTCGCCGAGCGCGAGCAGCAGCATGCCGAGCATGCCGTCGGTGCCGTTGACCAGCGCCAGGCCCTCCTTGGCGGCCAGCGTGATCGGGCGCAGGCCGGCGCGGCGCAGGGCCTCGCCGCCGTCGATGCGGGTGCCGGACTTGTCGAGGACCCAGCCCTCACCGAGCAGCACCAGCGCGCAGTGCGCCAGCGGGGCGAGGTCGCCGGACGCGCCGAGCGAGCCGTGCTCGGGCACCCACGGCGTCACGTCGGCATTGAGCAGGTCGACCAGCGACTGGGCGACCAGCGGCCGGACGCCGGAGCGGCCCATCGCCAGCGATCGGATCCGCAGCAGCATCATCGCCCGGACGACCTCGCGCGGCATCGGGGCGCCGACGCCGGCCGCGTGCGAGCGGATCAGCGCGTGCTGCAGCTCCGCGCGCCGGTCGCTGGCCACGAACGTGTTGGCCAGCGAGCCGAAGCCGGTCGAGACGCCGTAGACCGGGCGCCCCGACTCCTCGATGCGGTCCACGTGGGCCCGCGACTCCGCCATCGCCTCGACGGCGGTGGGGTGCAGCTCGACGAGCGCGGCCCCGCGGGCCACGGCATGGACGTCGGCGGGCGTGACGCCGGTGGGCAGGACGGTGACAGTCGTCATTGCGGGACTCCGTTGTGCAGGACCTTGGTGACCAGCGGGACGCCGGGCCGGTAGGCCAGGTGCAGATGGGTGGGCGCGTCGAGCAGCACGAGGTCGGCCCGTGCACCGGGGCGGATCACGCCCACGTCGTCGCGGAGCAGCGCCCGGGCGCCGCCCGCCGTGGCCGCCCAGACCGCCTCGGCGGGCGTCATGCCCATCTCGCGGACGGCGAGCGCGATGCAGAACGGCATCGAGGAGGTGTACGAGGATCCCGGGTTGCAGTCGGTCGCCAGCGCGACGGTGGCGCCGGCGTCGAGCAGCCGCCGCGCGTCGGGATAGGCGGACCGGGTGGAGAACTCGGCGCCGGGCAACAGCGTCGCCACGGTACGCGACGCGGCCAGCGCGTCGATGTCGTCGCGGGACAGGTGCGTGCAGTGGTCGGCGCTGGCCGCCCCGAGCTCCACCGCGAGCTGCACACCGTCGCCGGGGCCGAGTTGGTTGGCGTGCACGCGTACACCCAGGCCCGCGTCCTTGCCCACCGTCAGGATCGCCCGCGCGTGGTCGGGATCGAAGGCGCCCTTCTCGCAGAACACGTCGATCCAGCGGGCATAGGGGCGCGCCGCCCGCAGCATCGGCCCGCAGACCAGCCCGACGTAGTCGTCGGCCCGGTCGGCGTATTCGGGCGGCACCACGTGGGCGCCGAGGAACGTGGTCTCCCGGCTGAACTCGGCGGCGATCCGCAGGGAGCGGGCCTCGTCGGCGACCGTCAGCCCGTACCCACTCTTGATCTCGATCGTCGTGGTGCCCTGGCGCAGCGTCTCGGCCCGCAGCCGGGCCACGTTGTCGCGGAGCACGTCGTCGCCGGCGGCGCGGGTCGCGGCGACCGTGGTGCGGATGCCCCCGCCCGTGTAGGCCTCGCCGGCCATCCGCGCGGCGAACTCGGCGGCCCGGTCGCCGGCGAAGACGAGGTGCGCGTGGCTGTCGACGAAGCCGGGCAGCACCGCGCCGCCCTGCGCGTCGATCCGCCGGTCGGCGGCCGGCGCGTAGCGGCTCGGGCCGATCCAGGCGACCTCGCCCTCTTCGACGAGCACCGCCGCCTTGCGCCGGATGCCCAGCGGGCCACCCTCGCCGGTGCCGGGGATGTTGGTCACCAGTTCGCCGATGTTGTCGACCAGGAAGGTCACCACAGGCTGCTCACCGCCTCTTCGAGCGCCGCCGGCACGTCTATCCGGACATGGTGCCCCTCGCGTACGACGACCCGCCCGTCGACCACCACCGTGGTGACGTCGGCGGCAGTCGCGGCCAGCGGCACACCGACCGGCGGGGCGCCGGCCGTACGCGGGCTCGCGGTGTCGACCGTGACCAGGTCGGCCCGTTCGCCGACCGCGATGCGGCCCACGTCGGCCCACCCCAGCGCGGCCTGGCCGGCCACCGACGCGGCCCGGACCAACTCGGCCGGCATGAAGTGGCCGCGCCGCTCGGTGCGCAGCCGCTCGCCGGCCTCCAACGCCCGCGCCTCCTCGAACAGGTCGATCACGGCCTGGCTGTCGCTGCCAAGCGAGAGCGGGCTGCCGGCGTCGGCGAGCGCCCGGGCCGGGCCGATGCCGTCGGCGAGGTCGCGTTCGGTGGTCGGGCAGAAGCAGACGCCCGTGCCGGTGTCGCCCAGCAGCGTGCGGTCGAGGTCGGTGAGGTGGGTGGCGTGTACGGCGGTCGACCGCGGCCCGAGGATGCCGCTGTCGGAGAGCACCTCGGTCGGGGTGCGCCCGTAGGCCGCGAGGCAGGCCTCGTTCTCGGCCCGCTGCTCGGAGAGGTGGAAGTGCAGCGGGCGCCCGGCGGTGCGTTCGGCGAACTCGGGGAGGAGGGCGGCGGGCACGGCCCGGACCGAGTGCAGCGCGGCGCCGATCCGGACCGACTCGGTGTTGTCGGCGTTGGCGTCGTCGAGGCGGGCCAGCCGCTCGAGGTAGGCGTCGAGGTCCTGGTCGCCGAACCGCCGTTGGACGCCCTCCAGCGGGGCACCGTCGGCCGACGAGGTCAGGTAGAGCGTGTCGAGCAGCGTGATCCGGATGCCGGCCTGCGCCGCCGCCTCGATCAGCACCGTGCCCATCACGTTGGGGTCGACGTAGGGCTCGCCGTCGACGTCGTGGTGCAGGTAGTGGAACTCGCCCACGGTGGTGATGCCGGTCAGCGCCATCTCCGCGTAGGTCGCCCGGGCCAGCGCCAGGTAGCGGTCGGGGTCGAGCCGCCCGGCCAGCGCGTACATCCGGTCGCGCCAGGTCCAGAAGCTGCCCCGGTCGTCGGTGGTGCGGCCGCGCAGCGCACGGTGGAACGCGTGCGAGTGGGCGTTGGCGAGCCCCGGCAGGGTGAGCCCCCGGAGCCGGGTCGCACCGGCCGGCGGCGTCGCGACGCCGACCGTGATGGTCGAGAACCGCGAGTCGACCACCTCGATCACCACCCGGTCGGTCGGCGCCTCGTCGGACCCCAACCAGGCCCAGTCGGCGTACCACAGCCCATCGCTCATGCCCGCTCCTCACTTCGTGAGGAGCGGCAGGAGCTCCGATCACTGAGCTGGCCAGTTCGCTCGCTCCGCTCGCTCATTTTGCGACCCCCTCGTCATGATCAACGAGTGGCGTGCTGGACAGTTCCTCCAGCACGCGGGCCAGCGCCTCGACGCCCGCGGCGCAGTCGGCGTCAGCGGCCGTCTCGGCCGGCGCGTGGCTGACACCGGTGGGGTTGCGGACGAAGAGCATCGCCGTGGGTAGGTGCGCGGAGAGCACCCCGGCGTCGTGGCCCGCACCGGTCGGCAGGATCGGCACGCCGCCGAGCAGCCCGGCCAGCCGCGCGGCCAGACCCTCGTCGAACCGCACCTCGCCGGTCGTCGACTCGGCGGTGAACCGGATCCCGGTGCCGTCCCGCCCGGCCCGTTCGGTCGCCTTCTTCGCGACCGCCTCGACCAGCGCGGCCAGTGTCGCCTCGTCGGCGGCCCGGGCGTCGAGCCAACCGCGTACGGCGGACGGGATCGCGTTGGTCGCGTTGGGGGTGACCTCGACCCGCCCGACGGTCGCGTGCGCGTCCCGGAGCCGGGCCTCCTTGTTGGCGGCCAGCACCGTGAAGGCGTAGGTCAGCATCGGGTCGCGCCGGTCGCTCATCAGCGTCGTGCCGGCGTGGTTGCCCTCGCCCTCGACGTCGAACCGCCACCGCCCGTGCGGCCAGATCGCGCTGGCCACCCCGACCGGCGCGGCCAGTGCGCGCCCCTGCTCGACGTGCAACTCGACGTAGGCGTCGAAGCCGGCGACCAGGTCGGGCCGCGCCCCGGCGGGAGCGGCGCCCAGGACGTCGCCCAGGGCGAGTCCGTCGCGGTCGGTGAGCTCGGCGGCCCGCGCCGGGTCGATCGCCCCGGTCAGCAGCCGCGACCCGAGGCAGGCGACCCCGAACCGCGACCCCTCCTCCTCGGCGAACGCGGCCACGGTGATCGGCCGCGCGGGCCGGAAACCCCGCGCCCGCAACAGGTCGACCGCGAGAAAGGCGGACACGATCCCGAGCGGCCCGTCGAACGCCCCACCATGCGGCACAGAGTCGAAATGACTCCCGGTCAACACCCCACCGGGCCCGTTGCCGTCCCCGCGGCCGGAGACCGCCCCCGACGCCCCGGCGGCCGGAGACCAGGTGGCGAAGAGGTTGCCGTTGCCGTCGTGGGTGACCGGCATGTCGCGGGACGCGGCCTGGGCATGGAACCAGTCGCGGAGCGCGACCTCGGCCGGCGACCAGGCGAAGCGCAGGTAGCCGCCGTCCGGTGCGCGGCCGATGCCCGACAGCTCCGCCCACACCTCGCGGAAGGTGTGCACCAGGTCAAGGTCGCTGGACATCAGGTCACTCCGCCATCGGGACGCGGACGCCGCGCTCGGTGGCGACCTCGACGGCGCGGTCGTAGCCCGCGTCGACGTGGCGGATGACGCCCATGCCCGGGTCGTTGGTCAGCACGCGCTCGATCTTCTGGCCCGCCCGGGCCGTGCCGTCGGCGACGCAGACCTGGCCCGCGTGGATCGAGCGGCCGATGCCCACGCCGCCGCCGTGGTGGATGGACACCCACGACGCGCCGCTCGCGGTGTTGACCAGCGCGTTGAGCAGCGGCCAGTCGGCGATCGCGTCGGAGCCGTCGGCCATCGCCTCGGTCTCGCGGTAGGGCGAGGCGACCGACCCCGCGTCGAGGTGGTCGCGGCCGATCACCAGCGGCGCCGAGATCTCGCCGGAGGCGACCATCTCGTTGAACCGCACGCCGGCCTTGTCGCGCTCGCCGTAGCCCAGCCAGCAGATCCGTGCCGGCAGCCCTTGGAAGGCGACCCGCTCGCCGGCCATCCGGATCCACCGGGCCAGCGACTCGTTCTCCGGGAACAGGTCGAGCACCGCCCGGTCGGTCGCGGCGATGTCGGCCGGGTCGCCGGAGAGCGCCGCCCACCGGAACGGGCCCTTGCCCTCGGCGAACAGCGGCCGGATGTAGGCGGGCACGAAGCCCGGGAACGCGAACGCCCGGTCGTAGCCGCCCAGCTGGGCCTCGCCGCGGATCGAGTTGCCGTAGTCGAAGACCTCGGCGCCCGCGTCGAGGAACCCGACCATCGCGGCCACGTGCGCCGCCATCGACGCCCGCGCGCGGTCGGTGAACTCCTCCGGCTTCGCCGCCGCGTAGTCGGGCGCGTCAGCGAGGTCGACGCCCTCCGGCAGGTAGGACAGCGGGTCGTGCGCGCTCGTCTGGTCGGTCACGATGTCGATCTCGACGCCCCGGCGCAGCAACTCGGGAAACACGGTCGCCGCGTTGCCGACCACGCCGACCGACAGCGGGCGCCGCGAAGCCTTCGCCTCCAGAGACAAGGCGACAGCCTCGTCCAGCGACCCGGCCACCACGTCGAGATAGCGGGTCGCGACCCGGCGGTCGAGCCGTGTCTGGTCGACGTCGACGATCAGGCAGACGCCGTCGTTCATCGTGACCGCCAGCGGCTGCGCCCCGCCCATGCCGCCGCACCCGGCGGTCAGCGTCAGCGTGCCGGCCAGCGTCCCGCCGAACCGCTTCTCGGCGACGGCGGCGAACGTCTCGTAGGTCCCCTGCAGGATCCCCTGCGTGCCGATGTAGATCCACGAGCCCGCGGTCATCTGCCCGTACATCGTCAGTCCGAGCTTCTCCAACCGCCGGAACTCGGGCCACGTGGCCCAGTCACCGACGAGGTTGGAGTTGGCCAGCAGCACCCGGGGCGCCCACTCGTGGGTGCGGAAGACGCCGACGGGCCGCCCGGACTGCACGAGCATGGTCTCGTCGTCGCGCAGGGTGTCGAGCGTACGCACGAGCGCGTGGAACGACGGCCAGTCGCGCGCGGCCTTGCCCGTGCCGCCGTAGACCACCAGGTCGTCGGGCCGCTCGGCCACGTCGGGATCGAGGTTGTTCATCAACATCCGCTTGGCGGCCTCCTGCGGCCACCCCAGGGCGGTGATGGCGCTCCCACGCGGTGCACGCATAAACGGCCTCCTAGCTCACGAACAACTGACGGCGGGACGCGGAACGTTCGAACTCTTCGAGGCGCTGCTGCGACTCGGCCGGGGCGGCGTCGCAGAGGGCCTGCAGCAGCACCATGGCCAGCGCCATCGGCGCCGCGTGCAGGTCGAAGACGAGTTGGGCGCCGACGGCGGCGGTCAGCACCACGTCGGCATGGTCGGCGGCGGGGCCGACCGCGGAGTCGGTGATCAGCACGACCGACAGACCGTCGGCCCGGGCGGCGGCCAGCGCCTCGATCGCCTCCCGCGGGTAGCGGGGGAGCACGAATGCCAGCAGCGCCGTCGCCCCGGCTGCCCGCGCCTGGTCGACGCGGTCGGCGAGCATGCTGCCCCCGGTGTCGAGCAACCGCACGTCGGGATGGACCTTGGCGGCGAAGTATCCGAAATAGCCGGCCAGCGGCGCCGCCGACCGCAGCCCGAGAACAGGCAGGGGCCGGCTGGCGGCCAACAGCGAGCCGGCCTCGACGAGTCGCGACGAGTCACCCAGCCGACCGGCCAGATCGTGCAGATTGTCAGCCTCGGACCGCACCGCCAGCTGGAACTCGTTGTCCCCGTCGGGCTGGGCCCACCCGATGTCGATCCGCGGACTCACCAGCTCCCGCAGCTTGCGCCGCAACGCCGGATAGCCGTCATAGCCCAGGGCCAGCGCCAGCCGCGTCACGCTCGGCTGCGAGACCTGAGCCAACTCGGCGACCTCGGACGCCGACAGATAGGCGGCCGACGTGGCATTTTGCGCCAGGCAGTGCACGATCCGCCGCTGGGTCGGCGTCAGCCGCGCCCCACGGAAGAGATCCACCACCCGAACGCCTTCATTCACATCGGGCAGCGTATGCATAGAAGTATTCAAAGACAAGTACGAGACGCGATACTGCGATGACGGTTAGCTGTGTGATCCAGCTAACAGCGTCTGGTACAACTTCCGGGGTGAACCGGACGAGACTTCGCCGAGCCATCGCCCGCACACCCCTGGCACCCGTCGCGGCTTTCCCCCAACGGCTGCACCGGGTGGCCCGCTACGACGCCCGGGTCATCGGCACGTCGGTGCGCTGGCTCTTCACCTCCCGCGAGCACCACAACTACACGTACGAGCTGACGAAGTTGTCCCGGGAGCATTTGGCCTGGTTCGTCAGCATCACCTGCGCGGTGCCGGTCGCCACGGTCCGCGGCTATTTCGCCGAGATCGACAACGACACGGCGCTGCGCGGCCACATCGAGTCGGCCACCGCCGCGTCGGCCCGTCGTGGTCTCGCCGACAAGCACGTCAGATACGCCAGGCGCATCGGCTGGTACGCGATCGTGCGCGCCAAACGCCCCGCGCACGTCGTCGAGACCGGCGTCGACAAGGGCCTGGGCACCTGCGTGCTGGCGGCGGCCCTGCTGCGCAACACGGCCGAGGGCTCGCCGGGCACCGTGACCTCGCTCGACATCAACCCCGAAGCCGGCTATCTCGCCCGCACCGCACCCTGGAACGGCGTCGTCGACCTGGTCATCGGCGACTCGATCGCCTCCATCGGCGCCCTGGACCGCAAGGTCGACATGTTCCTGCACGACAGCGACCACAGCGTGGCGCACGAGCGGCGCGAGTTCGAGGCCGTCGAGGCCAAGCTGGCACCGGGCGGCATGCTGCTCACCGACAACGTCACCGTGACGAACGTGCTGGCCGAGCACGCGGAACGCACCGGCCGCCGGTTCCTGGCCTACCGCGAGACCCCGTCACGGCACTGGTTCCCGGGCGACGGAATCGGCCTCGCCTGGTAGCCGCGTCGATGGCACCCTGAAGCGATGCGACTGGGCGCCATCTACACGTACCCCGTGAAGGGTTGTCACCGCGTCACCCACGACGGCGCGCGGGTCGAGCCGTGGGGCCTGGCCGGTGACCGCCGCTGGATGATCGTCGATGCCGACGGCGTGGGCGTGACCCAGCGGGAGACCGCCGCGCTCGTCTTCCTGAGCGCGGCGGTCGAGCCGGGTGCGCTGCGACTGGCGGCTCCGGGCCGCGAGCCGATCACGATCCAGGAGCCATCACCCGCGTACGACCTGGGCGTCAAGGTCTTCAAGAGCCGGACCGACGTGCTGCCGACGCGGCCCGCGGGCGCCGAGGCCGACGCCTGGCTGAGCGATTTCCTGGGCCGGCCCGTGCGGCTCGTGTTCCAGCACGACCCCACCGTGCACGCCTGGGGCCCGATGACGTTCGCCGACGGGTCGCCGTTGCTGCTCGCCAACGAGGCCTCGCTCGACGCGCTGAACGACTGGCTCGTGGAGGCGGGCGACGAACCGGTGCCGATCACCCGGTTCCGGCCCAACGTGGTCGTGTCGGGCGCGCGCCCGTGGGCAGAGGACCTGTGGGTCGGCGGCCGGCTACGCATCGGCGCGGCGGTGTTCCGCGCGGTCGGGCTCTGCGACCGCTGCGTGGTGACGACGATCGACCAGGAGACCGCGGCGAAGGGCAAACAGCCGCTCCGCGCGCTCGGCCAGCATCGCAACATCGACCAGGGTCTGATGTTCGGCCTCAAGCTGGTGCCCGACGAGCCGAGCGCGATCACGCTCGGCGACCCGGTGGAAATTGTCTGACCGTTGCTGTCGAATGGCCGCGGACGGCTCCGACCTCGTTGGTGAAGGGAACACACGAGGAGGAGCACGATGCGCAAGCTGATCTACTGGGTGCACACGTCGGTCGACGGCTTCATCGACGGCCCGAACGGCGAGTTCGACTGGACGACGATGGGTCCGGAACTTTCGGCGTACGCGGACGAGGTCCACGACCGCGTCGACACGTTCCTCTATGGTCGCGTCGTCTGGGAGATGATGTCCGGTTACTGGCCGACCGCCGACACGGACTCCGACCACCCGCACGACATGAAGTTCGCGTCGATCTGGCGCTCAACCCCGAAGATCGTTTTCTCGCGTACGCTGCGCGGCCCGCTCGACTGGAACGCAAGCCTGATCTCGTCGAACGTGGCGGAGTCGGTGGCCGACCTGAAGTCCGGCCCAGGTAAGGATCTGCTCCTCAACGGCGGCTCGGCGATGGGCGCGGTGCTGGCGGACCTGGGCTTGATCGACGAGATCCAGGTAATCGTCCACCCGGTCACCCTCGGCGGCGGCAAGCCGCTGCTGCCGGTAGGCCGCCAGGGCTTGAACCTGGTGGGAACCCGCACGTTCGACAACCGCGCGGTGCTGCTCAACTACACGCCCGCGTAAGTGGTGTCGACGCTCGGTGACGGTCCGGGTCAGACGTCCAAGGTCAGCCGGACCGTCACGGTGTCACCGACATCGACCCGCTCAGCCTTCCGCACGGCGGTCTTGATGGGCACGATGTACGCGCCATCCTTGGGCCAGAGCGAGGTGGTGTAGTCAGTGGCCCCCACCCGCACAGCGACAGGAATCATCCCCCACCCGTAGGTCACAAGATCAGCGTTAGCGGCGATCTCGACACAATGGGCTTGGGGCACAGTCACAAAATGCCACGGAGCGGGCCCCCTCCAGAACCAGATCTCGCCGTCAAACTCCAGATCCATGCGGCCCACCATAAGCGCGAAGGGCGCGGACCGCGCTCAACAAAGACGGCCGCGATAGGGATGCGCCCGGTGCCAGGTCTCCTCCCAGAGCCGCACCTCGGCCTCCGCTTCGGGAAGTTCCGGCCAGTAGTCACGCACGTACCCGGACACGGGCCTGCTGACGAGAAATTTCAAGTAGTCCTCGACGACCTGCCGGTACTCCGCGAAGGTGTACTCACCGCGCTCGTCATCGGCCCACCGATTACTGAACATCACCCGGTGGCGGTTCAACGTCAGGTCGTAATGCGCACTGCTCCACGGCTCAACGGCGCGCCCGCGCGCAACGTCATCGACCATCGCGAGGGCGCCGAGGCACACGCCCATCAAGCTGGAGATGTCGATGACGGCCCACGCACCAAGCGCCCGAAAACGCTGATCATCAACCTCGAACCGCGGGGTCCCCAGATCGCTGACCCAGAACCGAACGATCGTCATGGGCCCGGCCAGCCGCGCACGCTCAGACGCGCGTGGGGCGGAAACGGGTGAAGGTCATGGGTCCGCTCGTGAGTCGCTGGATCAGAAAAGACGGCCGCGGTACGGGTGGCGTCGCTCCCAGGTTTGCTCCCACAGGAGCAGTTCGGCCTGCCATTCCGGCAGTTCGGGCCAGTACGGCCGGACAAGGTCCGGGTTCTCGGGACGGGCAACGAGAAACCGCCAATAGTCCTCGAGCACCGGCCTGACCTCGCTGAGCGGATAGTCGCCCTCCTGACTCGAATATGGGCTGTTGAACCGCAGGCCGTTCGCGTCGATCGACACGTGGTAGTTGTCGCTGCTCCACGGCTCGACCGGACGCCCGTTGGCTGCGTCGTCCACGGCCGCCAAGGCGTCGAGACAGACGGGAAAGTAGACCGAGATGTCGCCGGTGATCCAGGAACCGAGCGCGGTGTGGCGCGCGTCGGCCGCCTCGAACAACGGCAGGTTGTAGCGGTCAAGGGAAAAGCTGATGAGGCTCACTGAGTGCTCCACTATCAGGTCACCGGCCAGCCGTGTCCCACGTCGCCGTTGTGGTAGAAACCTTCGATCGTGATCCCACGGTAGTCGCCGCGCCATCGGTTGCTGCCGGGTATGGGACTCGAACGCTGGAACGCGGTGCTGATCGCCTTGTCCACTTCACTCGGCGTCCAGTGATCGGGGAAGAAGCTGCTGAAGCCACCGAACCCGGACTTGCCACGCCAGGCACCGTTGGGTGGCACCTTCGGGTCGAAGTACTGGACCTTGGCGCGGTAGGTGCCGGTGGCCCGGTTGCGAGTGACGGTCGCCGGGTCGATCCTTCGGTTCGGCCAATCCCTGCCACCGGGCCGGTAGTGATAACCCGCACCCAACATGGCGCCTGGGTGATGGTGTCCCTTGAAGACGTGATCTCGCGCCCACGGCCTCATGCGCCCAGGGCGCTCACGCCGGTTGGCTTTCCGCAGATATTCCAGCGCCGCACGCATGAGTTTGCCGCCGGATCTCCTCTTGGCCAACGGTTAGGCCTCGAGGAGGGTGCTGATCACCTCGTCGAAGAGGCGGGCTACGAGCGTCCGGGTGATCGCCTGGAAGATGGGGATCTCCGCCAAGGACGCGCCGAACGTCACCGGTGACGTCGCGATCGCCTGGGCTATCTGGATTGCCAGGATTGTCAGCTGCGCGATCACCGCCACCTTCAACCCGAGCACGATCGTGCCGCAGATGATTAGGCCCGTGCCCGTCAACGTCGAGGCCGGCAGGCCGTCCCGGAGGCTCGCCAGCGGGCTGTCCTCGTTGGTCCACCATTGCTGGAACGCCGTGATGTCGGCGCCCGCGTTCGTTGACCAGACCGGCGCCGCCGTTGCCTGGGCCGAGGCCGTCAAATCCGACAGCGTTGACCCGAAGCGCAGCCACGCCTGGCCCATCTCGAAGAGCTTGTCCTCGTCGGCCTCCGGCCACGTGTAACCCAGCGCGCCCAACAGCGACACCAGCTCACCCGGCAACTCGAGCGACATCTCAACCCCCGAACGCGTCGAAGGCGCCGCGGACGCGTTCTTCGACCTCTCGGTAGCTCGATGCCATGTCGCCCAGGTCGAAGCCCGCCGCGTCGACCTCGTCGGCGGCCGCCGCGAAGCATTCGAATGCGAACGACGCCACCTCCTCGTGGGCCGCGCCGATCAGCGCGCCGATCTCGTCGGCGCCCCAGGGCGCGCCGAAGCCGGCCAGCTCCGCCTCGAAGGCGCGGAGCGCCGCGAAGAACTCGCCCGCCACCCGCGACAGTTCCTGGCCCGAGATGCCCAGGGCGGCCGGGTCGACGTGGAAGCCCGGGCTGCTCATCGCGCGTCGTCGGCCCGGCGGGCCAGCCGCGACTGCGCGTCCAGGAGCGACTCCGTGAACGCCGAGAACTGCCGGACCGTGCTCTCCTGGATCTCGCGCAGCTGACCGCCGAGTGCGCCGAGGTCGACGGCATCGCCGCCCACTCCCGCCTGGGTGCGCAGGTCGGTCAGGGCCGCGTTGACCGCCGCCGTCAGCTCCGCGGCCAAGGACGCGAGATCCAATCCCAGCACCGCGGGATCCAGCTCGATGCCGGTGACCTGGCCCGGCATCGCCGCCCGCGCCACGATCAGCCCGTCGGCCGCCACCCCTTCGCCCACCGCCGCCGGCGTCGCGCCCGTGGACAGGGCGGCGAGCGTCCCCAAGATATCCGTCAACCCCGATGCGTCAGTCACGTCACGCACTGTAAGACGTCGATGCATCCACCGTGACGGACAAAGTGGACGACGAGTCAATCATGGGATGAGTATTGACGGTGATCCACGGACTCTGTGACCATTCCGTCACGACATCGAAACTCTCGCAACTCTGAATATGCCTAGAAGCGCTGGTCGAGTACGTGGTGCCGGACAAAGCAGGCGGCATCCCGGGTTTGGAGTGATCGGATGTTAGCGGCCGACGCGGTTATCGCCGTCCACAATCCGGGGACGGGCGAGCGGCTGGGCGAGGTTCCGAAGACCACACAGGACGGGCTCGCTCGCGCCGTCGCCCGAGCCCAGCACGCCGGCCAACGCGCCATGGCCGCGATGCCCGCCCACGAGCGCGCCCGGCTCCTGCACGCCATCGCCGACGGGATCACCCAGGAGCGGGACGCGCTGGCGCACCTGCTCGCCCAGGAGAACGGCAAGCCCATCACGCAGACGCGCGGTGAGGTCGACGCCGCGATCCGGATCTTCCACGGCCTGGCCGGCGAGGCGACCCGCGTCTTCGGCCGGCAGATCCCGCTGGACGCCGTACCCGGTCTCGAAAAGCACCTCGCCGTGACCATCCGCGAACCGCTCGGCGTCGTCGCGGCGTTGGTGCCGTTCAACTACCCGGTCGAGTTGTACGCGCACAAGGCCGGCGCCGCGCTCGCGGCGGGGAACGCCGTGCTCGTCCAGCCGCCCCAGAAGTGCCCGCTGGCCCTGCACCGGATCGCCGAGATCGTCGAGGCCGCCGGCGCGCCCGCGCACGCCCACCAACTCGTCGACGGCGGCGCCGAGATCTCGCAGGGGCTCGCCGACGCCGGCGGCATCGCCGCGATCTCGCTGACCGGCAGCACGACCGCCGGCAAGGAGATCGCCCGCCGCGCCAGCACCAACCTCAAGAAGGTCCTCCTCGAGCTCGGCGGCAACGACGCCCTCATCGTCTGCGCGGACGCCGACCTCGAGAAGGCCGCCGAGGCCGTCGTCCTCGGCCGCCTCGCGCGCGGCAACGGTCAGATCTGCTGCGCGGTCAAACGGGTGTACGTGCAGGACCCCGTACACGACGAGTTCGTCGACGCTCTGCTCGCCCAGACGGCGCACCTGACCGTCGGCGACCAGCTCGACGAGCGCACCGACGTCGGTCCGTTGATCACCGAGGCGGCAGCCGAGCGGGTCGAGCAGGCGATCGGCCAACTGCGCGCCGACGGCGCGACGATCCGGACCAACGGCGCACGCCGCGGCGCGTTCGTCGACCCGGCCGTCCTTACCGACGTCCCCACGGAAAGCCCCGCCTTCAACGAGGAGATCTTCGGCCCGGTCGCTCCCGTCGCCCGCTTCAAGGAGCCGGAGGACGCGACCCGGATGGCGAGCGAGTCACCGTACGGGCTGCAGGCCGCGATCTGGACCCGCGACATCTCCCGCGCCTTCACGATGGCCCGCCAGCTCGACGTCGGCGGCGTGGTCATCAACGGTTCGACCGCCCTGCGCGCCGAGAACCTGCCGTTCGGCGGCACCAAGGGCACCGGCGGCTACCGCGAGGGCATCCACGACACGGTCGCCGACCTGACGAGCCAGAAGACCATCATCGTGATGGACGCCTTCGCATGAAGCTGCTTCAGCTCAAAGACGTCCGGAAGGCGTACGCCGGCGTGGAGGTCCTCCACGGCGTCGACCTGACCGGCGACCGCGGTGAGGTGATCGGCATCGTCGGCGCCAACGGAGCCGGCAAGTCCACCCTGATCAAGATCCTCGCGGGCGCGGAGACGATGACGGCCGGCGAGCTGCTCGTCGACGGTGAGAGCACCACCCCGGGCAGCCCGCACGACGCGCACCGGCACGGCATCCGCACGGTCTATCAGGAGCTCACGCTCGCACCCGAGCTCACCGTCACCGAGAACCTGCTGCTGGGCCGCTTCCCGCGGCGGCGTCGCCTGATCGACTGGCGGGCCGCCCACCACCAGGCCCGGGACCTGCTCGACGACATCGGCTTCACCAGCATCGACCCTCGCCAGAAGGCCGGCCGCCTCTCCGTCGCGAAGCAGCAGATGGTCGAGATCGCCAAAGCGCTGGTCTCGAAGCCGCGGATTCTGGTCCTCGACGAGCCCAGCGCCGTCCTCGCCGGCTCCGACCTGGCCGCCCTTTTCGCACTCGTCCGGCGTCTGCAGCAGCAGGACACCCTCGTCGTGTACATCTCCCATCGCCTCGTCGAGGTGCTCGATCTCGCGACGCAAATCGTTGTGATGAAGGACGGCGCGGTCATCGCCACCACCACGCCCGACCGGACCGACGAGGACGAGCTGATCCGCCTGATGGCCGGCCGCCGCCTCGAACAGATCTATCCGGACCGCCGCGCGACGCACGGACCACCGGCGCTGTCGACGGAGAACCTGAGCCGGGGCAACGAGTTCCGCGACATCGACCTCACCATCCACAAGGGAGAGGTGGTCGGCCTCTTCGGACTCGTCGGCTCGGGCCGCACCGAACTCGCGCACTGCCTCTTCGGCGCCACCCACCCCACCGGCGGCCGGATAGCCGTCGGCGGCAGGCCGCACACCTTCAGAACCCCACAGGACGCCATCGCCGCGGGCCTTGCGCTGGTCACCGAGGACCGCAAGGGGAGCGGCATCGTCCCGGACCTGACGGTACGCGAGAACGTCGCGCTGACCACGTTGTACGCGACCACGCGCGGCGGTCTCGTCGACGGCAGGGCTCAGCGTCGGGCGGTGGAGACGATGGTCGACCGCCTCGACATCCGCCCCGCGCACTGCGCCACGATGCCGATCGTCCGGCTCAGCGGCGGCAACCAGCAGAAGGCCGTACTCGCGAAATGGCTTCTGAAACAGCCCCGCGTGCTCATCCTCGACGAGCCGACGCGGGGTGTCGACATGGCCACCCGGGTCGCGATCTACCGGATGGTCGACGAGTTGGCCCGGGCTGGCGTGGCCGTGCTGCTCATCTCGTCGGACCTCACCGAGGTGCTCGGCGCCACCGACCGCGTGCTGGTGCTGCGCGAGGGCCGCATCGCCGGCGAGCTCCGCTCGGAAGGCGCCACCGAAGACCAGGTCCTCGCATACTCGATCGGGCGGGCGGCATGACACTGACCAAGGTGGACGAGCGGACGACGCCGGCAGCCCGGATCCAGCTCACCATCGCCCACGCGGCCATCGCGCTCGTCGTGCTGGTGCTCGCCATCGCCGCGGTCACCACGGACGCGTTCCTCACCCAGACCAACCTGACCAACCTGCTCAAGCAGATGGTGACCACGGGCCTGCTGGCATACGGCATGCTCGTCGTGATCCTGACCGGCGGCATCGACCTGTCGGTGGGCTCGGTCGTCGCGTTCGCCGGCATCCTCACGGCGGGCCTCTCCTCAGGTTTGCCCCTGCCGGTCGCCATGCTCGTCGGGATCGCCAGCGGCATCCTGTTCGGACTGATCAACGGGGTGCTGGTCGCCCGCTTCGATCTGGCGCCCTTCGTCGTCACGCTGGCGGCGCTGACCACGATCCGCGGCCTGGCGTTCGTCTACTCCGACGTGCCGATCGCGCCCGAGGAGGAGTCGTTCTTCTGGCTCGGCTCGGCGATGCTCGGCCCGATTCCGCTCACCACCGTCATCATGCTCGCGGTCTTCGTCGCGGGGGGCGTCTTCCTCAGCCGCACACCGGCCGGCCGGTCGATCGTCGCCATCGGCGGCAACGCCGAGACCGTGCGGCTGGCGGGGATCAGCGTGCGCAAGCACGTGCTCCTCGCGTACACGATCAGCGGTTTCTGCGCCGGCCTGGCCGGTGTGATCCTGGCCAGCCGGGTCGGCATCGCGCAGCCCAGCGTCGGTGTCGCGTTCGAGCTCGACGCGATCGCCGCCTGCGTCATCGGCGGCGCCAGCCTGGCCGGCGGAAAGGGCTCCGCCCTGGCGACTCTCGGCGGGGTGCTCGTGCTCGCGCTCATCAACAACCTGCTCAACCTCTACAACGTACAGAGCTTCTGGCAGCAGGTCCTCAAAGGATTGATCATCATCGCGGTCATCCTCGTCCACCGGGCCAGCCGCCGGCGCACCTGAACCCACCAAAGGAGGCCACGCACCATGAGACGGCTCACCGGACTGCTCCTGGCCACCGCGCTCGCGGTCGGCGTCACCGCCTGCGGGTCCGACGAGGCGCCGGAAGGCGGCGCAGCCAAGGACTCGTACACCATCGGGGTCGCGAACTTCATGCTCGGAGGCCCGTACTTCAGCGGTATGGACAAGGCGATCGCCGCCCAGGCCAAGAAGAAGGGCAACGTGGAGATCCTGACCACGGACGCCAACGGCGACGCGGCCAAGCTGGCCTCCAACGTGGAGGATCTGCTGAGCAAGAACGTCGACGCGATCATCATCTCGGGCGGCCCGCTGGAGTCCGCCCCGGCCGCGCTCGCCGCCATCAAGGCCGCCGGCAAGCCGGTCGTGCTGGTGGACCGCAAGTTCCAGACGGGGGAGTACACGAGCTGGATCGGGCCGGACAACGAGGCGATCGGCAAGCAGAACGGCGAGTTCCTGGCGCAGCGGCTCACCAAGGGCGGCAAGGTCGCCATCATCAAGGGCGGCCCGGCCGACAACAGCATCGGGCTGGCCCGCACCAACGGGGTCAAGAGCGCGCTGCAGGGCAAGGCCGGCATCACGCTGGTCGAGGCACCCGACTTCGGCGGCTGGAGCTCCGACGGCGGGCTGACCGTGATGGAGAGCCTGCTCGCCAGCCACCCCGACCTCGTCGCCGTCTTCTGCGAGAACGACGCGATGTGCCTCGGCGCGCAGCGGGCGATCGCCGACGCGAAGAAGACCGAGCAGATCGTCATCGCCGGCGTCGACGGGCAGACCGAAGCGCTCAAGGCCATCGCCGACGGCACCAACTATCTCGTCACGGGCCTCAACGACGCCGACATCATCGGCGCCAAGGGCCTGGACCGGGCCGTCGAGATCCTGGGCGGCGCCACGACGGAGAAGGACACCGTCGTCGACTCACCGATGGTGACCAAGGAGAACGCGAAGCAGCACATGGACAGCGGCGTGTTCTGACAAGGGTTGTAAGCGTGGCGGTCGGCGTCGCCACCCGAGTGGATATGGAGTGACCATGCGCAGACGCAGCACACCGTCCATCCGTCGCCGATCGCCTGCCCTCGCCGTGGTGGGGATCGTCGCGCTCGGCACGCTGGTCGGCTTGCCGGAGCCGGCGGCGGCGTTCGACGACCCCACCCGGCCCGGGTGGACGCTGCTCTACAACGAGACCTTCGCGAACCCGATCAACACCGGAAACGCGCCCTGGGTACGCGAGACGTACGCACAGCCGTTCGACACCATCATGGACGACAGTGGACAGTGGTACCGCAACGACTACGGGCCGGCGTGGACGACCGCGTTCAACTCGTTCCGTACGTATCGCAAGGAGTTTCCGGTCGGCCAGAACGGTTGGCTGACCGCGTCGCTGTCGGCCCGCGACTGGAACGCCGACGGCGTCATCGAGTCGCCGCCGTCGCTGACGCGGGAGGCGCTCGGCAGCGAGTTCGTGGCGAAGATGAACGTGCCCGACCACACCGGCGGGGTCATCCTGCGGCCCTCGCAGCAGCTTCCCGAGCAGTACCGCGTGGAATACAAGCTGAAGACCATCGACTTCGGCGGGAAACGCAACGGGTCCATCTCGTACGGTGGGCGGGAGAACGGCTACAGCACCTCCGGATGCAAGACCCAGCACCCGTGGGGTGAGGGCTCCGACAGTCCGGGGTGGACCGGTGACGCTTCGGTGCCGTACTGCGAGTGGCAGGACGTGCGGGCCGGGCGGTTCGGCTACAACGGCTTCCACTTCATGTCTATCGTGGACTTCGCCAACCCGGCGCCGCGGAACAACCACTTCTGGCACTATCGCCGCAAGGTGCTGATGGACTCGTTCTCGCAGCACCCCGACCGGGTGGGCACGGGCACCGGCGGGCGGGTCTGTGACTCCAACTCCAACACCTACTACAACTACCGTGACGGCAACTTCAACACCGTCAACATGTGGATCAGCGGAATGCCCAACTGGAACCCGGGGCGCGGCGGGCTGGCGGGCAACTCGCAGTGGTTCATGACGTCGTGCTCGGGTGGCGTGGCCGAGCAGCAGCTCTCGTCGGCGGCCGAGCTCCAGCCCGAGCTGATGCCGAACACGTTCTACACGTTCGCGATCGAGCGGGACGCGACCGGCTACGTGCTGGAGGCGTCGGGCAACTTCGCGCGGGTCGGGCAGAAGACGCTGCGGTTCCACCGGCCGTTCGTGGTCGACAACAACCCGATCTGGCACTACAACGTCAAGGCGAGCGAGTACGGCGGGCAGTTCAACGGCAATCTCGTGCAGAACGACTACAACGGGAGCACGACCTGGCCCAACCAGTGGCCCGCCGGGTCCGCGTACCCGGACTGGTTCGTGATCGGGGATCTTTACACCAACGTGTACGAGGGGAGCGCGTCGCTGACGGACGTGCGGCTCTATGTGCCCTCGGCCCCGCCTGTCGGGAATGTGGCGCTGAACCGACCCGCGACCGCCGACAGCTCGTGTGCGGCCGCCGAGGGGCCGGCGAAGGCGGTCAACGGCTCGGTGTCCGGTGGCAACGCGGACAAATGGTGCTCGTTGGGCGCGTCCAAGTGGATCCGGGTCGATCTGCAGGCGGTGCGGTCGGTCGGGCGGATCGTGCTGCGGCACTCGGGGGCCGGTGGTGAGAAGCCGGTCTGGAACACGCGTGACTTCGACGTGCAGGTCAGTGCCGACGGGGCCGCGTGGACCACGGTCGCGTCGCCGCGCGGGAACACCGCGAACGTGACGACCCACTCGTTAACGCCGCGTTCGGTGCGATTTCTCCGGGTCAACGTGATCACGCCGACGAGCGATACGGACCGGGCCGCGCGGGTGTACGAGCTCGAGGCGTACGCCTCCTGATCGATGTGTAGGGAAGGGGTTCCTGTCGGACCTCTTCCCTACACTTGCTCCGTGACCGCCTCCGACCTCGCCCAGTGGCGCCGACCCGGCCCGACGCCGGAGCAGCGCCGCGTCGACGTGCTGATCGGCATCGCGGTCGCGGCGCTCACGTTGCTCAACATGACGCTCGCGACGTCCAGCGGCATGCTCGTGTTCCCCCACGTCCCGCAGCTGCCCGAGCAGGTGTTCTGGGTTTTGTTGATCACGGTGCCGCTGTGCTGGCGGCGCCGCTGGCCCGAGGCGGTCGCGATCATCGTGTCGGCCGCCTACATCGGCGGGCAGGTCCGGTCGTCGCCCGAGCAGCAGCTGAGCACGGGCGTGCTGTTCGCGGCCATCTACGCGCTGGGCGCCTGGGGCCGCGAGCGCCGCCGCGCCAACTGGATCCGCGTCGGGATCATCGCGGCGATGTTCGTCCTCATCTTCGTCAACCTGACCATCCTGCTGGTGCAGGGGTCCGACCAGGAGTTCGAGCGCGCGTCCGGGTTCCTGCCGCCGCTGCTGGCCGTGATCGTCAACGGTCTGCTGGTCAACGTGCTCGCGTTCGGCTTCGCCTACTTCTTCGGCGAGACCGCGTGGACGGCGGCGCGGCGCGAGCACCAGCTCGAGCTCCAGGCCGAGGAGCTACGCGCGTCCCAGGCCGAGGCGCGCGAGCTCGCGGTCGCCGAGGAGCGACTACGCATCGCGCGCGAGCTGCACGACGTGGTCGCCCACCACGTCTCGGTGATGGGCGTCCAGGCATCGGCCGGCCGGCGGGTGCTGGAGAAGGACCCGGCGAAGGCCCGGGCGGCGCTGACGTCGGTCGAGCAGAGCGCGCGCACGGCGGTCGACGAGCTGCGCCGCATGCTGAGCCTGCTACGCCAGTCGGGCGAGCCGGTCGACATGGCGGGCGGCAGCGTCGAACGGATCGACGACCTGCTGGCCAACGCGCGCGAGGCGGGTTTGGAGACCACGCTCGGCACCTACGGCGACACGGTCGAGCTGCCGGAGTCGCTGTCACAGGCGATCTATCGTGTGGTCCAGGAAGCAGTGACCAACACGATCAAACACGCGGCGGCTTCAACGATCGACGTCCGCATCCGCTACCTGGCGCACGAGGTGGAAATCGACGTGACCGACAACGGCCGCGGCGTGGTGTCCGCACAACGCGTGGGTGGGATGGGTTTGATCGGCATGCGCGAACGCGTCACGGCCCACGACGGCGTCCTGGAAACGGGCCCGGTCGGCGATGCGCCGACCCGCCGCGGCTTCCGCGTCCGGGCCCGCTTCCCCCTGACCCGCGTGGCGGTCGAAGCATGACGGGGCGCGTGCGTGCTGCGGAAAGGACCGCGTCGGGCCTGGGTGCGGTGCGGGCTCGGCCGTTGGCCGCGCCGGGCACCGTCCTCGCGCCGCCTCAGGTGTCGGCCGGTCCGGGCGCGGACCGCACCCGCGTCCGGGGCCTGGCCACGTCGGGCGTGGGCGCCGTGCGGGCTCAAGTCCTGACCGCGCCGGGCGCGGTTCGGGGGCTTCTCGCGGTCGGGCGGCGGGTGGCGGCATGAGCGCGATCCGCGTGTTGCTGGCCGACGACCACCATCTGGTCCGCACGGGCTTCCGGGTGATCCTGGAGACCGAGGACGACTTCGAGGTGGTGGGCGAGGCCTCCGACGGTGAGCAGGCGGTCCGGATGGTCTCCGCGGTCAACCCCGACGTGGTGCTGATGGACGTCGAGATGCCCGGCACCGACGGCCTGGCCGCGACGAGGCGCATCACCGCCACCCCCGACGGCCCGGCGGTGCTCATCCTGACCACCTTCGACCGCGACGACTACCTGTTCGCGGCGCTGGAGGCGGGTGCGAGCGGGTTCCTGCTCAAGAACGGCACCCCCGAGGCGCTGATCGACGCCGTCCGCGTGCTGGCCCGCGGCGACGCGTTGCTCGCGCCCGAGATCACCCGCCGGGTGATCGCGACCTTCGCCCGGCCGGGCGGCTCCCCGCGCACGAGCGGCGACAAGCTTGCGGAGCTCACGACCCGCGAGCACGAGGTGCTCGTCGCCCTGGCCAGCGGCGCCACCAACGCCGAGATCGCCGCGTCGATGCACCTCGGCGAGGCCACGGTCAAGACCCACGTCAGCCGCGTCCTCACGAAACTCGGCATCCGCGACCGCACCCAGGCGGTCGTCTTCGCCTACGAACACGGCGTGGTCACCCCCGGCGGCTAGCGACGGCGGGACGGCGGCGGGGTTCAGTCACCGGCGCTGACGATCGCCGTTCGGGCCCCGCCGGTCGACATCCGCCGTGGGATGGAGTGGCAACCGCAGTGGTCGCCGCGTGGGGGAGCCGGGTCCCCCGTGCGACGGACCCCGCGGTTCGGTCCCGCGCCGGACGCCGGTGAAACCGCCCATTCATAGCCTTGTAGGCATGACCAAGGTGCTCCACCTCGAAGCGATCAACCGGAGCTTCGGCGACCGCCGGGTGCTCCGTGACGTCACGTTCGATGTCACCGCCGGGCGGATGACGGGGTTCGTCGGCGCCAACGGCGCCGGGAAGACCACCTCCATGCGGATCATCCTGGGTGTGCTCGCCCCGGACTCCGGCGAGGTGACCTGGCAGGGCAACAAGCTGACCCGGGAGGATCGGCGGCGGTTCGGCTACATGCCGGAGGAGCGCGGTCTCTACCCCAAGATGACCGTACGCGACCAGCTCATCTACCTCGGCCGCCTGCACGGCATGACGCTCGACGCCGTGCGGCGCAACGTCGACGAACTGCTCGAGTGGCTCAGTCTCGGCGAGCGCGCCAACGACCCCGTCGAGAACCTCTCGCTCGGCAACCAGCAGCGCGCCCAGATCGCCGCGGCGCTCGTGCACGAGCCCGACGTCCTCGTGCTCGACGAGCCATTTTCCGGCCTCGACCCGATGGCCGTCGACACCGTCGTCAGCGTGCTGCGCGAGCGTACCCAGCGCGGCGTCCCCGTCCTCTTCTCCAGCCACCAACTCGACGTCGTCGAGCGGCTCTGCGACGACCTCGTCATCATCGCCAACGGTGAGATCCGCGCCGCGGGAAGTCGGGACAGCCTGCGCGACGCGTACGCCCAGCGGCGTTTTTCGATGATCGTGGCCGGCGACGCCGGTTGGTTGCGCGACCAGCCCGGCGTCAAGCTGGTCGACCTCGACGGCCCGCGCGCCGTGTTCGACCTCGCCGACGACGCCGACGACCAGGCGGTGCTCCGCGCGGCGCTGGAGCGCGGCCCGGTCCGGTCGTTCGGCCCCGTCACGCCCTCGCTCGCCGAGATCTTCCGAGAGGTTGCCCGATGAACACGTCGTCCGCCATCCGGCTGGTCGCGGCCCGCGAGCTGAAGGTCAAGATCAAGGACAAGACCTTCCTCATCAGTACGATCCTGTTCCTGCTGATCGCGATCGCCAGCACCGTGCTGCCGGCGATGCTCGGCGGCGGCGCGTCGAGCGTCGCGGTCGCCGACCCGGCCGCCGCGACCGCCCTGCGCGACGCCGGGCTCGAGGTCACCCAGGTCGGCGACGACGCGGCCGCCGAGCAGGCGGTCCGCGCCGGTGACGTGGACGCCGCCGTGGTGGCCGGCCCGAAGGTGCTGGCCATGGAGGACGCGCCGGGCGACGTCGTCAACGCGCTCAGCTCCGCGCCGCCCGTCCAACTCCTCGACCCGGACGCGGTCGATCCCGTGCTGGCCTACCTCGTACCCCTGGGCTTCGCGCTCGTCTTCTTCTTCACGTCGTTGACCTTCGGCCTGCAGATCTCGCAGAGCGTCGTCGAGGAGAAGCAGACCCGGATCGTCGAGATCCTGGTGGCCGCCGTGCCGATCCGGGCGCTGCTCGTCGGCAAGGTGATCGCCGGCGGGGTGCTCGCGCTGAGCCAGATCGTGCTGCTCGCGGTCGTCACCGTGGCCGGCCTGCAGATGTCCGACAACGGCGCGCTGCTCTCCCTGATCGGCCCGTCGATCGGCTGGTTCGTGCCGTTCTTCCTGGTCGGGTTCGTGATGCTGGCGGCGCTCTGGGCGGCGATCGGCGCCCTGGTCAACCGCGTCGAGGACCTGGGCGGCGTCTCGATGCCGCTGCAGATGCTCGTGATGATCCCGTTCTTCCTGGTCGTGTTCCTCAACGACAACAAGGCCGTCATGACCGCGCTGTCCTACATCCCGTTCTCCGCGCCGACGGCGATGCCGGTCCGGTTGTTCTCCGGCGACGCGGCGACCTGGGAACCGTTGGTGTCGCTGGCCGTCATGGTGGTGGCCGCGGTCGTGCTGATCGGCGTCGGGTCGCGCGTGTACGAGGGTTCGCTGTTGCGCACCAACGGCAAGACCTCGTTCGGCGCCGCGTTCCGCGACAAGGAGAGCCGGCGGCTGGCCAACATCAACAGCTAGTCCGTCGGGTACGGGGGCGGGCCGGATCGCTGGTTCAGCGGTCCGGCCCGCCGCTATTTCGGTGGCGACGCACCCGGCCGGCCGAGGATCATTCCCGCATGGCCGTTCCGCCGCTCGCCGAGTCCCTGTCCGACGCCGTGGTCGCCGCGCTGGCGACCGCGGGCGTCGCGGAGGTGGCGCCGCGGATCCGCCGATCCCAGCACGCCGACTTCCAGGCAGACGGGGTGTTGACGTCGGCCGGCGCGTTGCGCCGCGACCCGCGGGCCTTGGCCGCCGAGGTGGCCGCCGCGCTGCCGACCGGCGACCGGCTGGCCGCCGCGCGGGTGGCCGGCCCCGGCTTCGTCAACCTCGACCTGACCGACCGCGCGCTGCTCGACCAGCTCGCCGCCCGCCTCACCGACCCGCGCCTCGGCGTCGGCCGGCCCGAGTCCGGCGTCACCACGGTCGTCGACTACTCCCAGCCCAACGTGGCCAAGGAGATGCACGTCGGCCACCTGCGCTCGACGGTCATCGGTGACGCGCTCGTGCGTACCCTCGAGCATCTCGGCGGCGACGTCGTCCGCCGCAACCACCTGGGCGACTGGGGCACCCAGTTCGGCATGCTCATCCAGCACCGGTTCGAGCATCCCGACGAGTCGGGCGCGATGGCCGATCTGATGGCGCTCTACCGGGCGGCGCAGGCGCTGTTCCGGTCCGACGCGGCGTTCGCCGACCGGGCCCGGCGGCGGGTGGTGGCGTTGCAGGCAGGTGATCCGGCGACGCTGGCCGCGTGGCGGGCGATGGTCGACGAGTCGACCCGCTACTTCTCGGAGATCTACGAGCGGTTGGGCGTACGGCTGACCGCGGCCGACGCGGTCGGCGAGAGCGCCTACAACGACGCGCTGCCCGGCGTCGCCGACGAGTTGGCCGCGGCGGGCATCGCCGTGCTCAGCGACGGCGCGCTCTGCGTCTTCACCGACTTCGCCGCGACGCCGCTGATCGTCCGCAAGAGCGACGGCGGCTTCGGCTACGCCGCGACCGACCTGGCCGCGATCCGGCAACGGGTCGGCGCACTGGCCGCCGACCGGATCCTCTACGTCGTCGATGCCCGGCAGTCGCTGCACTTCCGGCTGGTCTTCGAGACCGCCCGGCGGGCGGGTTGGCTACCGTCCACCGTGGATGCCGTGCACGTCCCGTTCGGCACCGTCCTCGGCCGCGACGGCCGCCCGTTCCGGACTCGGGACGGCGACACGGTTCCGCTGCGGGACCTCCTCGACGACGCGGTCGACCGGGCCCGGGTGGTGGTCGCCGACAAGAACCCCGACCTGACCGGCGCGGCCCTCGACGACCGGGCCCGGGCGGTCGGCATCGGCGCGGTGAAATACGCCGACCTGGCGACGGGCCGGACGCGCGACTACGTCTACGACCCCGACCGGATGCTCGCCCTGACCGGCGACACGGGCGTCTACCTGCAATATGCCCACGCCCGCGTCCGCTCGATCCTGGCCCGCGCGGGCGGCACCCGCCCCACGGTCGACCCGACGGCGTCGCTGCACCCGGCGGAACGGGCGCTCATCCTCGACCTGGACGCCTTCGCCGAGACGCTGTCGGACGTGGTGACCACCTACGAGCCGCACCGGCTCTGCGCCTATCTGCACCGGCTGGCGCAGACCTTCACCACGTTCTACGACCGCTGCCCGGTCCTGCGGGCTTCCGGTGCGGCCCGCGCCAACCGGCTGGCCCTCTGCCACCTCACGGGCGACACCTTCCACACAGGCCTGTCCCTCCTCGGCATCGAGGCACCGGACCAGCTCTGAGCCAGCTCTGAGTCAGGAGATCGCGGCCGCCTTGCGGAGCAGGACCGCGCGTTCCTTGGCGTTGCCGCACAGGCGCGCCGCCAACTCCAGTTCGGCCCGGGCCTCGTCGGTCCGGCCGAGCCGGATCAGCAACTCGCCCCGCACGGTCGGCAGCAGGTGCGAGCCCGACAGCCGCCCACCGACGGCCAGATCGTCCACGATGGACAAAGCCGGCCCAGGGCCGGTGGCCATCGCCACCGCGACCGCGCGGTTGAGCTCGACCACCGGCGACGGGGCCACCCGGCCCAGCGCCTCGTAGAGCAGGACGATCCGTTCCCAGTCGGTCTCCTCGACCGACGCCGCCGCGGCATGACAGGCGGCGATGCCGGCCTGCAGGCCGTACGGCCCGAGGCCCCGGCCCAGCGCCGACGCGCGGTCGAGCGCCGCCCGGCCGCGCCGGATCGCCGACCGGTCCCAGCGCAGCCGGTCCTGGTCCTCCAGCAGCACGGCTTCGCCGTCGGGGCCGGTCCGGGCCGGGAACCGGGCCGCGGTCAGCTCGCAGAGCGCGAGCAGCCCGTGCACCTCCGGCTCGTCGGGCAGCAGCGCGGCCAGCATCCGGGCCAGCCGGATCGCCTCGTGCGCCAGGTCGGTGCGCAACAGCCGGTCACCGGCCGTCGCGGTCGAGCCCTCGGTGAAGATCACGTAGAGCACGCTCAGCACGCCGCCGAGCCGTTCGCGATGCTCCGCCGCCGGCGGCAGCTCGAACGGGACGCCCGCGGCCGCGATGGTCTTCTTCGCCCGGGTGATCCGCGCCTGGATCGTCGGCACCGGCACGAGAAACGCTCGCGCTATCTCCTCAGTGGACAGACCGCCGACGGTACGCAGGGTCAGCGCCACCCGGGCCTCGGGGGAGAGCACGGGGTGGCAGGCCACGAACATCAGCGCGAGGACGTCGTCGTCGACCCGGTCGGGATCCCAGGCCAGGTCGTACGTCTCCGGAGTCGTGTGGGCGATCGTCGCGTACCGCTCGTTCAGTGCCGCCCGGCGCCGGAACCCGTCGATCGCCCGCCGCCGCGCCGTGGACAGCAACCAGCCCACCGGCGAGTCCGGCGTGCCCTCACGGGCCCAGGTGACCAGCGCTTCCGCCATCGCCTCCTGGGCGACGTCCTCGGCGAGCTCGAAGTCACCGGTGTAGCGGGCGAGCGCCGAGATGATCCGGGCAGACTCGATCCGCCACACCGCCTCGACGGCCCGCCGCGCCGACTCGGCGGTCGGCGGGCCGTCCGTGGCGCCGGTCATCAGAGCTGGCCGGTCCGCTCGCGCCAGGCCCGCTCGGCGACGATCCACTCGTTGTCCTGCGGGAACTCGTCGATCGTCGGCACCCGGCGGATCTCGCACTTCGCGCCCGGCATGCCCGGCAGCCGCTTGGCCCACTCGACCGCCTCCTCCTTCGAGGCGACGTCGAGCATCCAGAAGCCGCCGAAGAGCTCCTTGGTCTCGCCGTACGGGCCGTCGGTCACCACCGGGGTCTCGCCGCCGAGGTCGACGACCACCCCCTGCGACGGGTCGTCGAGGCCCTCGGCAGCGACCAGCACGCCGGCCTTGATCATCTCCTGGTTGACCCGGCCCATGGTCGCCAGCATCTCGTCGAACGGTGTCGACATCATCGCCGCGGTGGTCTCGTCGGTGCCGCGCATGATCAGCATGTACTTCGCCATGATGGTTCTCCCTACCGTTTCACGGGCCGCTTCCCGACCCTTTCACGCCAAGGTCGAACGGCTCGGGCGGGGATCGACACGTCCGCCGAAGAAATTTAGGCTGGGTTTCCACTCATGATCGGAGCGGTGGCATGCGGGCGTTCCGGCTCGACGACGGGCCCGACGGGGACGGGCGCTTCGCCGCCGAGGTCCGCCGCCGCGTGGCCGAGTTCGACGGCATCTGGGGCGACGTCGCGCCCGTCGGGTTCGCGGCCGTCGCGTGGGGATTGGCGACGAGCCTGACCCCGGCGTACGTCCGACCGCATCCCCGGATCCTGTCCGTGACCTGCCGCCGCAACTCCTGGGACGGCACGCTGACCGGCGAGGTGGCGATCGCCGCCCCGTGGCCGGCCGCGCTCGCCGGCGCGCGCGCCTGGACGCAGGACCGCGGGTGGCGCGACTGGCCGCAGACGTTCGGCCAGTACCTCGCGCCCACCGATCACGACATCGTGCGCGCCCCGCACCTGCGTACCCAGGTGCTGGTCGATCTGACCGTCCCGCCCGACAGCCTGCCGGCGACGCCCGCGGGTCCCGGCGACGACGTCGAAACCGCGGCGCGGCGGGCCGTCGCGGTCATCGCGCGCGAGCTGAGCGACCTGATCGGCCCGATGCTCGCCCAACTCGACGCGGGGCTGCCCACGCCGCGCTGACTCAGATCCGGGCGAAGTCGTCGCCGAGCACCGCGCGCAGCCGGGCCAGCGCCCGCGCGTTCTGGGTCTTGACCACCGACACCGAGACGCCCAGGATCTCGGCCACCGCCTCGACGCTCAGGTCCTCCCAGTGGCGGAGCACGACGATGGCCTGGTCGCGCAGCGGCAGCGTGGCGAGCGCGCGGAGCAGCACGACATGGGTCGCCACTGCTTCGGCCGGGCCCGGCCGGGCGGCGGCTTCCGGCAGGTCGGCCAGGACGACCTCGCCCGCGCTGCGCCGGTTGCGCTGATCGAAGAGGGCGTTGAGCAGGACCTTCCGGGAGTACGCGGCAAGGTTGGCGGTATGTCTGATCCGCCCCCATGAGGCGTACATGTTGGCGAAGGTGGTCTGGGTCAGGTCCTGGGCGAGATGCCAGTCCCGGCACATGAGGTACGCGGTGCGCCGCAGCCGCGGTGCCGTCGCGACGACGAAGGCGGTGAACTCGGCTTCCCGCTCCTGGCGTCGGGCCGCACCCCAGCTCACGGAGTTGCCGCCACGTCGGCGCCGGCGGGGCAGCGGCTGTCGATCACGGTTTCGACGCCCGGCGCCTGTTCGGCCTGCCGCGTGAGCCCCGCGATGCCGGACCCGAGGGTCAGCTTGACCCGGAACGACTCCGGAAGGTGGCTCGGCTTGACCGCCTCGACGAGCGCCGGCGCGTCCGAGAACATCCGCTTGAACCGGGCGTACGCCTCGTCGCGGCTCTCGTACCGCACCTCGTGCGCGGCCGGGTTTTCCAGCAGCAGGTCATGGACGTACACGCGTTGTTCGTCGGTTATCTCGGGAAGCAGGAAGACCGACAGGTCGGTCGCGCCGTCCAGGGCCGGCGACTGGCACACGGGGTTGATCTGGCTCGCGAACTCGGCCGGCACGGTCCGGAGCGGCGGATCGCCGCGTTGCGGCGCGAGGTTCGCCACCACCAGCGCCGCGGCCAGGGTGGCGCCGGCACCGCCCGCCACCAGGGCCTTGCGCCGGCGGCTCCGCCGGCGGGCCAGGCCGAGGGAGACCGCGCGCCCGGCCAGGTCGGCCGGCGTGGCGTCGGGCTCGTCGGCCAGCGCGCGGTCGAAAAGCTGCTTCAGATCCTGGTCCACGGGTCGCTCCCGTCGCTGGGTGTGGCCGGTCACCAGTGATGACGGGTTGAGCCACGGAAATGGTCACACCCCACTGCGACGATCGGGTACGCATCGAGGGGAGTGATCGTCATGAGGTACGGGCTCGACGTCCCGGTTTCCGGCGACTACGCGGATCCGCGACTGCTGGCGTCGCTGGCCGCCGACGCGGAAGCCGCGGGTTGGGACGGCTTCTTCCTGCAGGACGGGGTCAACGCGGCCGAGCCGATGGCCGATCCGTGGATCGCGCTAGGGGTGGTCGCGTTGGCGACGTCGCGCCTACGGATCGGCGTGCTGGTCACCCCGCTGGCCCGGCGGCGACCATGGCAGGTCGCGCGGCAGGCCACGACGTTGGATCAGCTGTCCGGCGGGCGGCTGACCCTGGGCGCGGGCCTGGGGTTCAGCGCGGTCGACTTCACGCCGTTCGGTGAGCCGTGGGACGCGCGGACCCGGGCGGAGATGCTCGACGAGGCGCTGTCGGTCGTGACCGGCCTCTGGTCGGGGTCGCCGTTTTCCTTCCACGGGCGGCACTACCGACTCGACGAGGTCACGATCGCCCCGCCGCCGGTGCAGCGGCCTAGGGTGCCGGTCTGGCTGGCGGCCGGTTGGCCCAACCGGCGCCCGCTGGCACGGGCGGCACGGTGGGACGGGGTCTATCTGATGACCGCGCACCAGCGCACCGGCGAGCTGCTCGAACCGGCCGACGTCGCGGGGGCCGTCGCGGAGCTGGGCGTTGTGGGGGCGGGTTTCGACGTGGCTTTCAACGCCGTGCGGCCTTCGGCTCCGGAGTTGGCCTCGGCACGGGTGCGGGAGTTCGCGGCGGCCGGCGGGACGTGGTGGGTGGAGCTGGCACCGCCGCCGTCGGAAGGCGGGCCGTCGGCTTATCGATCACGGATCAGGGGCGGGCCACCCCTACCGTAGACACTGTCTACGGCTGCTGGTAGACAGTGTCTATGGACGGCCCATTCCTGTACGCGCTAGCCCACCGCACGGTCGGCGGCTACCTGCGTTCCCGCTGGCGACCGACGGTGGCGGGCCTCGACAACCTGCCGGAGAGAGGAGGCGCGATCCTGGCGGCCAACCACCTGTCGGTGGCAGACCAGGTGTTCCTCGGGATCCTGACGCCGCGGCACATCGCGTTCTGGGCGAAGGCGGAATACTTCCGCGCCGTTGGCGCGGCGGGCTACCTGACGCGGCACGTGGTCACGGGCATGGGCGCGATCCCGGTCGACCGGGGCGGCGGCCGCGCGGCCCTGACGGCCTTCGACGCCGCTACGCCGATCCTGCGCGCGGGCGGCCTGGTCGCGATCTTCCCGGAGGGGACGCGGTCGCCGGACGGCCGGCTTTATCGCGGCCGCACGGGGGCGGTCCGGCTGGCCCACCGTGCCGGCGTGCCCATCATCCCGGTCGGCATCCGCGGCACGGACCGCTTGCGTGCGCGGGGTGCGCTGCTGCCGCGCCGCCACCCGATCAGCATCACGTTCGGGCCGGCCTTGCAGGTCCACATCGACAGGCCGGCCGACATCCGCCGGCACACCGACACGCTGATGGGCGCGATCCAGAAGCTGACGAACCAGACCTACGTGCCCCACCACGCACCACCGACCCGGCAGCCCCGGTGAAGGCGGCAACCCCCGTCGGATGCGGGCCTGCTGGGAACCCGCGACCCGCGCTCGCGGCCGCCGGTGGACGCCCCGGCTGTCCGACGCAGACCCAACGCGGCGTCGACGGTCAGAGCGGGTGCCGCGACGACATGCCTGGCGATGGGCACTCATCGCCAGCCTGGACTTGGAGGGAGGCCGCGCCGCCGTGACCCGCTTGTCCTGTGCGACGGGTCCGGACCCGTCGAGGCTCGGTTCGGCCCTGCGCACCTACTTCTAAGCGCGGCGGGTCTGGCTGTTGGTTGGGTGACACCTTCGCCCAACCCCATCGGGGTGCGGTCTGCGCGTAGGCAGTCATCGAGCGTTGGCCGGGTCGGACCGTCACCTAACACGTCCCTTGGCGTAACCCGTTCGGGTGTGGTTGGACGGATTTCGACGGTCCTGGTGGGTTCGGACATGTCGGACCTCGCGCAACCCCGTCTAGCTGCGGCGAGCCCGAGGTCAGAGCGCCTGGTCGGTTCACGTGAGGGGGCAGCGGCGTCATTCATCTGCGCGGCGCCGGGCGGGTGGGGTTCTGCCGCCGTAAGCTCATGCGCCAGAATGTCGAGGCCCGTGGGGACGCCTCGGGGTCGTAGCCCAATTGGCAGCAGGCAAACGGTTTAGGTCCGTTCCAGTGCGGGTTCGAGTCCCGTCGACCCTACTGCTCCTTATCGCCTCCGGCGCCGCGGAGGCTTCCAACCCGCAACCCATGAGCGTCCCGCGGCCACTCGTCCGCACCGTGGTGTCCAGTCCGACATGCGCTGTCACCACGGTGCCGGGCGAATGGGGGCCGTCCGGCGCGGTGCCCGCGTGGGGCAGGCGCTCGCCGCCTCGGTGTGGGGCGAGTCGCGGCGGACCGGAGGGGTGTCCGCGTAGGGCAGGCGCTGGCCGCCCCGGTGCGGGGCGAGTCGAGGCAGACCGGAGCGGTGCCCGCCTGGACAGGCACACCCCGCCCCGGCGCCGGGCGAGTCGAGGCCGACCGGGGTGTGCCCGCCTCGACAGGCGCAGGCCACCGCGGCGACCTGCGAGTCATGGCCGTACGGAGCGAGGCCTGCCTCGAAGGCGCACGTCACCGCGGCGCCCAGCGAGTCAAGACTGGTGGACCGTCGGGATGCACCGTTACCGCCGCGGTCGGTCAAGCCAGCGTCACACATCCCGCCACGGGAACGGTCCGGCACTCCGCCACATCGGACCACACCGAAGTGCCTCGCCTGACCGGGTTTCGCCGAGGCCGGAGCCGCACGGTCGGGCCGGAGCGGTACCCGTGAGGTCAAGCCCACCCGTCACCCCTGCCCGCCCGCCGAACCGTGACTGCTATTCATGAGCGCATGAACGCGTCGCCCACCAGGTCCTCTGCGGCACGGCTCGTCATGGTTGGCATGCGCGCCTGTGCCGTCCTCACCCTGGTCGATCTGCTGATGGTCGGCGCTAAGTACGAAGACCGCGTCATGGTCGTCACCCACAGCACCCCCGACATACCCCCGCTCGGCTTCCTCGCCGTCCTCGTCGAACTCGCCACACCGCTCGACACCGTCCTCGCGATAACCGGATCATCCTGGATCCTCGCCGCGGCCACCACCGCCGTCGCCTTCCTCGTGTGGAGACGCCGGACAGCCAAGACCACCGACCTCCGACCATGGTGGACAGCGCTGCTCCTCACCACCCCACTCGTCGCCGCGGCGGTCGTCTGGCGGCAAGCCGTCGTCGCGTACGAGATCGGTGGTCAACAGATGCGTGACACCCGCCCGTACGCCTACCTCCTCTGGGCAACCGCAGCGGCCGCCGTCCTCTACACCACGGCACGAGGCCGCAAAATAGCGAAGGCCGACCCGGTCACGCGTCCCGACGACGGAACAGCACCCCGGCACCCACAACCGTGACAGCGACGAACACCGCGAACACCACCCCCGACGGCCACCGGGAGAACAGGCCCACCTCCGACGCCAACCCGCCCGACGCCTCGCCCGCCGCGCTGACCAACTGCAAGCCCGCCGTGAACGGCAGGAACTTCACCGCCGGGAGCAACCAGTCCAGAGCCGGCGCGTACGACAGTCGGAAGATGAGCTGTTCGACGATCATCGGCGTCACGAGCAGCACCACCAACGCGCCCGGCACGCCGCGCAGCAACTGGCCCAACGCGACCCCGAGCACCGACCACAGCCCGCCCAGCAACAGGTACCCGGCGACCGTCGGATCGGCCAGAGGAAGCGACGACCAGAAGAACCGCGTCACCCCGACGTTGACCACAATGGACAAGAAGGTCACGACCAGGCCCGTCGCGCCGACGACGAGCAATTTGGCCGAGAACAGCCGCAGGCGGCGCGGCACCGACGTCAGCGTCGGCTGGATCGTGCCGTAGCGGTACTCGTGCCCCGACGCCAGCACGCCCAGCACCGCCAGGAAGACCACCGCCATCGGCACCGGCAGGTTCGCGCCGCCGCCGGTCACCGCGGCCACCATCAGGTCGCGGCCCGGGTCGTCGGGTTCCAGCCAGGCGATCAACACCGCGATCACCGCGTTGAGCAGCAGAGCCGAACCGATCAGCCAGTACGTGGACCGCAGCGTACGCAGCCGCACCCATTCGAACCGCAGCGCGTCGGTCATTCCCCACCGCCAGCGGGCGCCTGCGCCACGTACTCCTCGGCAGCGCCGGTCGCCGTCATGAACGCCGTCTCCAGCGAGGCGGTCGTCGTCGACAGCTCGTGCACCCGTACCCCCGCGGCGAAGGCGACGTCTCCGACCGTGGCCGAGGAGGCGCCGCTGACCCGCACCCCGTCCGCCCCCTCGGCAGACACGGATATCCCGGGGACCGCCCGCAACGCGTCGACGAGCATGGAGACCGATGGCGTACGCACGAGCACAGTGGACTGTGTGAACGACCGCACGAACCCGTCGACCCCGCCGTTGTAGATCATCCGGCCGCGCCCCACGACCACGAGCTCGTCGGCCATCAGCGACATCTCGGAGAGCAGATGGCTCGACACGAAGATGGTGCGCCCCTCCGCCGCCAGCGCCCGCAGCACGTCGCGCAGCCAGTGGATGCCGTGCGGGTCGAGGCCGTTGGCCGGCTCGTCGAGGATCAGCGTCGCCGGGTCGCCGAGCAGCGCCTGCGCCAGGCCGAGCCGCTGCGCCATGCCGAGCGAGAAGCCCTTGGGCTTGCGGCGCGCGACCTCGGCGATGCCGACGAACTCGAGCACCTCGTCGACCCGCGTAGCGGGGATCCCGCTGCCGGCCGCGAGCATGCGCAGGTGGTTGCGGGCCGTCCGGGTCGGGTGGAAGGCCTTCGCCTCCAGCACCGCGCCGATCTCGCGCATCGGGTGCCGGATCGTCTCGAACCGGCGCCCGTCGAAGCGGGTCTCGCCGGTGCCGCGGTCGAGGTCGAGCATCAGCCGCATGGTGGTCGACTTGCCGGCGCCGTTGGGGCCGAGGAAGCCGGTGACCGTGCCGGGCCTCACCTCGAAGCTGAGGTCGTCCACGGCGACTTTGTCGCCGTAGCGCTTCCCGAGCCGAGCAGCCGTGATCATGTGCGTCTCCGGAGTACGTGGGAATGTCGCAGGCAGGATCGCCCAGGGTTGCTGAGTTTCCGCTGAGAGCCGAGAGTGGTGGGCGTGAAGCGGGCCTTGGCGGCGTTGACCGCGGCGGCGTTCGTCACCCTCGTGGTCGACGTCGTCGCCGCGCATGGTCCCGCCGTCTCGCTCGGGCCGGCCGTCGCGTTCCTGCTCGCCGCGACGTTCGGCATCGGTCCGGTCGAGCGCCGTCCCGAACGCTGGCCGCGCTACGCCTACGTCATCGCGCTGTTCCTGCTCGGCGGCGCGGTCTTCACCATCTCCGGTGCCTCCGTCGGCGCCACCCTGCTGCTGGTCGTGCTGGTGAGCCAGGCCACCCTGCTGCTGCCGGTGCCCGCGGTGGTCGTCGTGGTCGCGCTGGTGCCGTTCTTCCACGCGGGCATGGCCTTCGCCGAGGGGCTGCGCGAGGGCCTCGGCCTGCTCGCGGCCGCCGTCTTCGCCGCGGTCCTGACCAAGCTGCTGGTCCGGGAGCAGACCGCCAGAAAACAGCTTCGGGAGTACGCGCTGCAGGCGGAGCGGCTCGCCGCGGCGCAGGAGCGCAACCGGGTTGCCCGCGACATCCACGACGGCCTCGGGCACGCGCTGACCGTGGTGCAGATGCAGATCAAGGCGGCCCGAGCCGTGCTGGCCAGCCAGCCGGAGCGGGCCGACGACGTGCTGGCCAAGGCGCAGGACCAGGCGGAGGAGGCGCTGCGCGAGGTCCGCCGGTCCGTCGGTGCGCTGCGCGAACGCCAACCGGCGCTGCCGTTGCCGGAGGCCCTGAAGGAACTGGCCGCCGAGACCTCCGCCGCGGGCGTGCCCACCGACGTGACGGTCACCGGGCCGGTGCGGACGCTGGGGGAGGAGGCCACCGAGTCGCTTTTCCGCGCGGCCCAGGAGGGCCTGACCAACGTCCGTAGGCATGCCGGCGCCGGCCGGGCCGCCCTGACGCTCGACTACTCGCGCCCCACCGACGTGCGGCTCGAGGTGCACGACGACGGCAGCGGCACCGCGCGGGAGGGAGCGGGCTTCGGCCTGCTCGGCGTCCGCGAGCGGGCCGCGCACCTCGGCGGCCGGATGAGCCTGGAATCGGTGCCGGGCAAGGGTTCCACGCTGCGCGTCGAGGTGCCCGGATGACCGTACGCGTGCTGCTCGTCGATGACCAGGCCCTGTTCCGCGAAGCGCTGGCCGTGCTGCTCGGCGTGCACGCCGACATCGACGTCGTGGGGGAGGCCGGCGACGGCGCCGAGGCGCTCACCCGGGTCGCCGCCGAGGCGCCCGACGTGGTGCTGATGGACCTGCGGATGCCGGTGCTGGACGGCATCACGGCCACCCGCCGGTTGCGGGTCGAGCATCCCGGCGTACGGGTGATCGCCCTGACCACGTTCGACGACGACGAGGACGTGTTCGCGGCGCTGCGCGCGGGTGCGGTGGGCTACCTGCTCAAGGACGTCTCGTCGGCGCGACTCGTCGAGGCGGTGCTGGCGGCGGCCCGCGGCGAGTCGGTGCTGCAACCCTCCGTCGCGGCCAAGGTGGTGGCCCGGATCGCGGCGCTGCCGCCCGAACCCATCGCATCGCGACCGCAGCCGCTCGTGGTGCCGCTGTCCGACCGGGAGCTGGAGGTGGTCCGGTTGCTCGCGGACGGCCGCAGCAACAGGGAGATCGCCGCCGCGCTCTTCCTCGCGGAGGGCACCGTCAAGAACCACGTGACCAACGTGCTCGGCAAGCTCGGCGCCCGCGACCGCACCCAGGCCGCGCTGCGCGCCCGTGCCCTGGGCCTGCTGGCGTGACGCGGGCATGACCCCGACCATGACCTTCGGCACCTGACGCGGGCCGGGCCGCCTCGGGAGGATGAGTCCATGACCGCCTCCAAAGGGGACACCGCGATGACCGCCACGCGCCGGGACCACCTCCGCTTCGCCCTCCACTACCTCGAGATGGTCGTCTCGATGCTGGTCGGCATGTTCGCGCTCGACCCGCTCTGGCCGGACAGCCTGACCGGCCACGACGCGCCGGGCACGCTGGTGATGGCGACCAACATGTCGATCGGCATGGCGGTCTGGATGACCATCCGTCGCCACCCCTGGCCGCGGACGCTCGAGATGGTCGCCGCGATGTACGCGCCGTTCGTCGTGCTGCTGGTGCCGTATTTCCTCGGCGGGATCGACGGTCACGCCCTGATGATGGGCGGCCACGTGCTGATGTTCGTCACGATGTTCGCCGCGATGTGGTGGCGGCGCGGCGACTATTACCACCATGGGCACCACTGACGCAAATAGCAGGTCGGCCGGAGCGAACCGCTCCGGCCGACCTTATTTCTTCGTTTATTCTTACTTAAGTGGCTGACTGTGATCTATGCAATTCAGATGGTCGCGATCAGGCCACCGACGCGAGGCGGCGCGGAGCCGGCTCGGCGATTTCCTGGCGCTCCAGGAACTCCTGACGCTCCGGGACGTCCGTGCGCAGCGGCAGCGGGACGGCCTGCATGGGCGGCAGCGGCGTCGCGATCATCGCCCGGGCCAGCGAGGTGAACGCGTGGGCCGCGTTGACCGACACCAGCCCGACCATCCGGTCGTCGCGGTGGTAGCCGACGACCACACCGGACCGTGCCTTGTCGCGCCGGTGCCGCTTCAGCTCGCTGATCGACACCTCGCCGTCGGGGACGAGCTCGCCGCAGACCTGGATGCGCAGGCCCCACTGCTCGGTCCAGAACCGGGGGATGACCGTCACCGGGCCGGGCTCGCCGTCCTCGGCGAGCAGCGTGCGGGCCGCACCACGGCCCTGCTCCAGGGAGCTGATCCAGTGCTCGGCCTTGCGCAGGGAGGGCCCGTAGCGCAGATTCGGCCAGGTCGCGACCGCGCCGCAGGCCACGACGTCGTCGAGGCCGACGACCCGCAGGCTCGGGTCGCAGACGACGCCGTTGGACACGTCGATGCCCGCGTTCTCCAGCCAGCCGGTGTCGGGACGGCCGCCGGTGGTCGCGACCACCACGTCACCGACCAGGTTCTCGCCGTCGTCGAGCTGCACCATCCAGCCGTTCTTGAACCGGCTGGCGGAGGCGACCCGGTGGCCGAGGCGGAAGTCGACGCCCTCCTCGCGCATCACGTCGGTGACGTGGCCGCCGATCTCCTCGCCCAGCGCACGGGCCATGACCTGCTGCTTCGAGTCGATGACCACGCAGTTGCGGGCCATCGAGCGGACGGCGCTGGCGACCTCGCTGCCGGTGATGCCACCGCCGACGATGATGACCCGCTCGGCGTCGCGCAGCGCCCGGCGCAGCGCCCAGGCGTGCTCCAGGTTGTGCAGCAGGTGCACGCCCGGCTCCTTGGCCCAGCGCGGCATGCTGGGCGACGAGCCGGTCGCGATGACCAGGCCGTCGTACGCGAAGGACTCGCCCGTGTCGGTCTCCACCCTGTGGTTGTCCGGGTCGATGTCGACCGCCGTCCGGCCGAGGTACCAGGTCAGGTCCTCGTCGTGGAACGGCATCCGGGTGTCCTGCGGGCGCTTGTGGCCGGTGAGGATGCCCTTGGAGCACGACGGACGGTCGTACGGGCCTTCCTTCTCCGCTCCGACCATCGCGATCTCGCCCGGGAACCCCTGGCGGCGCAACTCTTCGGCCGCGGCGACGCCTGCGCGTCCCGTCCCGACGATCAGAATCCGGCCGTAGTCCGCGCGCCTGATCCGCCGCGTCATCGGTCTCCCCTGCTACGTCGACGTGGACCGGCGCCCGAGCCCGCCGGAATCCGTGTGGGGCCGGTCAACGGCTGCTCGGCCGGCTCATCGATGTTCTTCTGGGTAACCACCGTGGTCGCGGTCCGGTTGAGCTGGATCGCCCGGGCCGGACACACCTCCACGGCTCTGATCACGTCATTGGCCAGGTTGGGCGGCACGGTCGCCTTGTAGGCCAGGCGGCCGTCACCCCGGAGGGCGAACACCTTCGGCGCCTCGTGCTCGCAGAACCCGAACCGGGCGCAGCGGTTGCCGTCCACGTTGACCAGCAGCTCGTCACCGACGCCGGCGGCCCCGTTGCGCTTGGTTGCCGACTCCTGTCGCCAGTTCTGCCACATCGGCGTCGTGGTGATCCACAGCAGCACCGTGATGACGAAGGAGCCGAGGACCGGGCCCCACCGCTCCGCCGCGGCGATGTCCGAGCCGGACATCAGCACGTGCGCGACCAGGAGCATGTAGGCCACGTAGTTGAAGACGTGGAACGCGCGCCACCGGGTGTAGCCCATCTTCTTCTGGATCAGCACCGAGAGGGTGCAGGCCACGAAGAGCTCCAGCGAGATGACCCCGACGCCGATGCCGATCGGGTCGTACGGGTTGGTGAACGGCACGAGCACGTCGACGAGCCTGACCGTCCCCATCGGCCCCGCGAGCTGCGTGAACCCGTGCACGATGCCGAGGATCAGGCCGATCAACGCGACGGTCGAGTGGATGCCGTAGACCGTGGCGTGCTTGATCCGGCTCTGCGCCCAGCCGTTGCGGAGCATGAGTCCCCAGAGGACAGCCAGCCACAACAGGAAGAGCGACGCGAACCCGACCGTCGCCGCGACGAGGTGGACGCTGTCCTGCGCATTGCGCACAGTGCTTCCTCCGTTGCTTGTGGCGGGAAGTGGGGACAACGCAAGTATGGTGCGGAGCGTCGAATTGTCAATCTGGTGTGGTCGCCCGTTTCGGGGGTACTTTTCGGTGCCCAACACGCTGCGGAACGGCTGCCGGACGGTCGGTTCGCGAACTATAAATTTGCTTTAAACGTGGCCTAGGGGTTCCTTCACTTAAGCCTTCTCTAATTGACAGGCGTTTATCGTCTTCCTTCGTGTCCAGGGTGCGGCTGCGGCCGCCGACATGGAGGAGTGAAGGTGGAAGTCCGCCGGCTGGTCGGGTTGGGTGCGCGAGTGGTCGCGTTGGCGTCGTTGGTGGCGTTGGTGCCGGCTTCGGCCGCGCTGGCGATCGGCCAGCAGGAGGCGCCGGCCGCGGGAGCGATGAGCCACCCCGGTCACGTCGCCGGCATGAGCCACCGCGAGCACATGGCCGCGATGGCCCAGACCACCTGGGACCTCAACCACGCCAAGCACATGGCCGCGATGACCGCACTGCAGGACACCAGCAGGCTGACCTACCTCGCACCGTCGCCCGGGCCGGACAAGGAGAAGTTCCCCGTCCCGGTGCCGCCGGACGTGGCCATCGCCCAGAACGGCAAGTACGGGCCGATCGGGCCGTCCGATGTCGACCTGGTCATCAAGGTGCGACTGGCCGGCCTGTGGGAGCAGCCCGCCGGCGAGATGGCGGTCGAGAAGGGCAAGAACCCGCGCGTCAAGGAGATCGGGCGGATGATCGCCGATCAGCACGCGGTGCTCGACAAGCTCGACGTGCTGGCCGCCCAGCGCCTCGGCATCCAGATCCCCAACGAGCCGAACAACGACCAGAAGTTCTGGCTCGAGGAGATGAAGGACGCGGAGGGCGACGAGTTCGACCAGATCTTCGTCGACCGGCTGCGCGTGGCGCACGGCAAGGTCTATTCCGCCATCGCCTTCGTCCGCGCCGGCACCCGCAACGACCTCGTACGCGAACTGGCGCAGCAGTCCAACCAGTTCGTCAGTACCCACTTGACTCTGCTCGAGAGCACGAGCCTGGTCGACTGGCAGCACATCCCGCTCCCGCCGGAGCCCGCCGACGTTCCCGTGGCCGCCGCAGGCTACATCCGGAGCGGCGTCTCTCCGACCGTGATCTGGCTGGTGCTCGGTGCCGCGGCAGTCGCCGGCACCATCACCGTCCTTCGCGTAGCACGTCCTCGGTAACCCCTGAATACAACCGCAACGGTGTGTGTCCACATGGAAGGTGACACGGAATGACCAGAACCAGGCAGGCCCCCCGCAAGAACCGGCGCTTCATCGCCGTGTTCGCGACGGTGGCGGTCTTCGCCGGCCTCGTAGCTGTCACGCAGGTGTCGCTCGCGGGTAGCTGGCGCGGCAGGAACAACAACAGCCTGCCGGTGTGTCCGCCGTCCGCGGCCGCTCCCGCCGCCGCTCACGACCACAGCACCGAGCAGGACCCGAACGCGACGCCGCCGGCGGACGCCCCTCCCGGTGAGGTCGCCGGCGCTGCCGGTGACGGCACCACGGGTGACGCCCCTCCGGTCGACCCCACGGCTGCCGCCGAGGCGGCCGCGACCGCGTCGGCCGCGGCGCGGGCGCAGGAGCAGCAGCGCCGGCGGAACAACGACCGCAACAACGAGCGTTGCCGCCCGGCCAGCACGCCGACCAGCTCCACCGGTGGTTCGAACGGTGGCAGCAACGGTGGTTCGAACGGCGGTAACAACGGCGGTAACAACGGCGGCGGCACCGCGCCGACCACCACGCCGGGCACCACGCCGACGACCACCAGCTCGCCGGCCGCGCCGCCCACCCTGCCGGAGTCCCTCGGCAACACCTGTGAGGGCACCGAGTTCCAGGCGCACGACGGCTTCCAGAACGGCCCCCGCTGCGTCAGCACCGAGTTCGGCGAGGTCGGCGCGGTCGAGGACAACCCGACGCTGCTGATCAGCCGGGCGCCCGGCCGGGTTCGGGTCAACACCGCGTTCGACATCCAGGTCAGCACCCGCAACCTGGTTCGTGACCGGTTCCTGCCGGCCGGCGCGGGTGGCTACTACAAGGAGTCCTCGAAGCTGACCGAGGAAGGCCTGCAGCGCGGTCACTTCCACATGGCGTGCCGTCTGCTGAGCGGCCGTGGCGCTCAGGACCCGGCGCCGGTGCCGGCCTTCTTCAAGGCGGTCGAGGACGGCGGCGGCGGCGCCACCCCGGACACCGTGACCGTGACCGTGCCGGGCCTGGCCGCGACCGGCGTGGCGCAGTGCGCCGCGTGGGCCGGTGACGGTTCGCACCGCATCCCGATGATGGTGCGCGCCAACCAGATTCCCGCGTTCGACTCGGTTCGGGTCGTCGTCACCCGCTAGTCACGATTTGAGCACTACCGCTGCGGCTGGGCCGGGCACCGGAAACGGTGTCCGGCCTCCGCGGTAGCGACGCACCATGAACGGGACTCCCATGGACGACGTACGCGCGATCCGGGTCCGCCAGCTCATCGGCGTCTACCGGTTCGACACAGGCGCGAGCCTCGTCGCGGCCCGCCTGACCGGGCAGGGCTGCGCGCTGCGCGCCCTCACCCATCGCGGCCTGTTCACCAACCCGGCGTGGTCGGCGATGACGGCGGAGCTGATCGTCCCGGTCCTGCTCACGCACTTCGACCAGAGCCCGGCCCCGGTCCGGGCGATCACGGGCCCGACCCGCCCGTACGTCCTGGCCCGCACTCGCGACGCGGTGGTCCCGCTGCTCGGCCCGACGGCCCTGACCCGCATCGCGGGCCGCGTCGACGTCTTTCTGGACCACCTCCGCGCCGCCACCTGGACAGCCGGCCTGACCTGGACCCGCGGCATGGTCGACAGCAACGTCCCCAGGTAGCTGTATTAGTCAGGTATCGGCGGCTTCCTCGTCGTCCCGGGTTCATCCGGGATTCGGGCGCGATCTCTAGCTTCGGGCGTGATGTGTCGTACGACGTGGGGATCCTGACCTTGAAATCACGAATAGTCGCGCCCTGGGTGGCTGTGGTGGCCACGGCCGTCACGCTCGTGGCGGCGCCGGCCGGTGCGAGCGCCGATCCCGGTGCCGCGCCGGCGCCCGTCACCGGTGGGCTGCCGCTGATCGACACGCGCGAGCGGATCGGTCCCGGTATCGACCTCCAGCATGTCAAGGCGCTGGACACCAAGGGCTGGTACGACGCCCAGTTCCTGACCATCGACCTCGCCAACAAGGCCGTCAGCACCGACCTGCTGACCGCCGGCCCCGTCGCGTCCGGCGGGCCGCTCAGCGCCGCCGCCAACAAGGCCGGTGCCGTCGCGGGTGTCAACGGCGAGTTCTTCGACATCGGCAACAGCAACGCCGCGCTCGGCGGTGAGATCCAGAACGGGCAGCTGCGCAAGACCGCCGACATCGGCGGGCGCCAGCACGTCGGCGTCAGCAAGGCCGGCATCGCCCAGCTCGTCGACCTCGCCGTCGACGCGAGCGCCACCTTCGCCGGCGCGCCGCACAAGGTCCTCGCCATCAACGCGGCGAACGGTGGCGGCGTGCCCGTCGACGGCCTGATCGCGTACACCTCGGCCTGGGGCACCTTCACCCGCAACCGCTCGTTCGGCGGCGTGGACCCGAGCCGGATCGCCGAGGTCGTCGTGGCGGGCGGCAAGGTCGTCACGGTCACACCGACCGGCCCGGCCGGCGCCGGTGAGCTGCCCGCCGACGGGTTCTCGCTGGTCGGCCGCGACGCCGCCGCCGACGCGCTGCGTGCGCTGCGGCCCGGCGACCCGGTCACGCTCGACTACGCGCTCTCGGACGACGCGGCCAAGACCATGAAGTTCGCGCTCGGCCAGGGCAGCACGGTCGTCGCCGACGGCAAGGTCGTGGCCGGCCTCGACACCTCGATCGCACCGCGTACGGCGCTGGGCTTCAAGGACGGCGGCCGTACCCTCGTGCTCGCCACCTGGGACGGCCCGGGCGGCACCGGCAAGGGCGGCGTCGGCATCGACAAGGAGGCCCGCGACCTGGTGGCCCTCGGCGTCGCGACCGCGGTCAACCTCGACGGCGGCGGCTCGACCACGATGGTCGCCCGCGCGCTCGGTGAGACCGACGCGACCGTCCGCAACGTGCCCTCCGACGGTCACGAGCGCAACGACCCGAACGGCGTCGGCGTCTTCGTCGCACCCGGCGACGGCAAGCTGCACGAGCTCGTGATCGGCGGCGCGGACGCCAAGGTCTTCCCGGGCCTGCGCCGCGCGCTGGTGGCGCAGGGTGTCGACGACCACCAGACCCCGGTCGCGGTCGACGCGAAGTCGGTGAAGTGGCGCGGCGCGAAGAACGGTGTGCTCACGGCGCCGGCCCGCGGCCCGGTCACGGTCTCCGCGTCCGTCGGCCGCGTCTCCGCCCAGACCACGGTCCAGGTGCTCCGCCCGCTCGACACCGTCGAACTGTCCACGAACCGCCTCTCCATCGCCGAGGCGACGCCCGCACAGGCGGCCACCGTGGCGGTGACCGGTCGCGACGACCAGGGCTACACCGCCCCGGTCGACCCGGCCGACCTGACGCTGGACTACGACCACAGCGTCGCCGACATCCAGCCGGTCGGCGGCAAGCTGAAGGTGGTGCCGCTCAAGGCCGGCGGCACGGTGCTGACCGTCTCGGTGGGCGGCGCTGCGATCCAATTGCCTATCACCGTCGGCGTGCAGACCGTGACCGCGTACGAGTTCACCGACGACGTCCTGGCCCGCTGGCGGAACAACAGCACCGCCGCGACCACCTTCAGCAAGGACGCCGAGGGGCTGCGGGTCGACTTCGCCGCCATGCGGAACGTCGGCATCTCCGCCACGTCGGCCGCCGGCCGCGTCACCGTGCCGGGCCAGCCGCTGCGGGTCCGCGTCCGGATGAAGTCGAGCATCGCGGTGCCGAGCGGGCTGACCTACCTCGGCTACTACGACGGCAACGGCAAGGCTTCGGGTACGTACGGCACCGCGCTGGTGCCCAGCGACGACTGGCAGTTCGCCACGTTCACGCTGCCAGCCGACACGGTCTTCCCGATCACGATGTCCAGCTTCCAGGGCATCAACACCGCGGTGGCCCAGCAGAAGGCGGGTACGTTCGTCCTCAACCGCATCGAGGCCGACGTGCCCAGCTCGATCGACCTGCCGGAGCAGCCGGACCTGCGGCCGGACCGGCTCGTGTCTCCTGACGGCTCGCTGCCCGGCGGCTGGCACTTCGCGTCGATGTCGGACGTGCAGTTCACCGCGGACAACCCGAACCTGACCCAGGTCGCCACGGCCGCGCTGCAGCGGATCAAGCAGACCCGGCCCGACCTCGTCATCCTCAACGGCGACATCACCGACCGGGGCCTGCCGCAGGACCTGGCGCTGGCCAAGCAGGTGCTCACCGACGCGGGCTGCGACCTGGTCGCGGTCGGCCAGGAGCCCACCGCGCAGCCCACGCCGGACCGGGTGCCCTGCTACTACGTGCCCGGCAACCACGAGTCGTACGGCCTGAACAACACCCAGTCGGACCTGACCAACTTCGTCAAGGAGTTCGGCCAGCCGTACCGGACGTTCGACCACAAGGGCACGCGGTTCATCCTGCTGGCCAGCTCGCTCGGCACGCTGCGCGGCACCAACTGGGACCAGCTCCCGATGATGCGGCGCGCGCTCGACGAGGCCCGGCGTGACCCGAGCGTCCGCAACGTGGTCGTGGCCGCCCACCACCCGGTGGACGACCCGGACGACGCGAAGTCCAGCCAGCTCGGCGACCGCGACGAGGTCGCGCTGGTGGAGAAGCTCCTGACGGACTTCCGGGGCGCGACGGGCAAGGGCGCGGCGATGCTCGGCTCGCACGCCCAGATCGCGAACGTGCACCGGGTCGAGGGCGTCCCGTACCTCGTGCACCCGTCGTCGGGCAAGGGCCCGTACGGCACGCCCGACCGCGGTGGTTTCACCGGCTGGGTCAACTGGGCGGTCGACGCCGCCGAGAACGCGAGTGGGAACTGGCTGACGGCCGACGTACGCGCCTTCGCCCAGTCGATCACGTTGAACGCGCCGGAGGCCCTCGACCTGGGTACGACGACGCAGCTCTCCGGCAGCATCGTCCAGCCCGACGGCGTCTCGGTCGGCTCGCGGGTCGTGCCGCTGCGCTACCCGATGTCGGTGCACTGGAGCGGGTCGGCGAACCTGGCGATCGGCAGCGGCGACGCGGCCGTGGCCGCCGCCCGCAAGGCGAAGAAGTCGGCGATCCTCGACCCGGCGACGCGTACGCTGACCGCGCTGCGGCAGGGTCAGGTGACCGTGACGGTGACCAACGACTCGATGCGGCCCTACACCGACGCCGCCTCGCTCGCGCCGATCACCACGTCGAGGACCATCCAGGTCGGGCCGCCGCCCGCCGCCGGCCCGGTGTTCGCCGCGGAGACGCCGGTGTTCACCGCCCAGCCGGTCGGCACCCTCGGCCAGTCGCGCACCGTGACGGTCACCAACACCGGCGACCAGGGGCTGCGGATCTCGTCGACCGCCGTCCAGGCCCACTACCCGGTGCTGCTCAACCCGTTCTTCGTCGAGCGGGACCGGTGCGCGGGCCACACGATCGCCCCGCACGCCACCTGCACCGTCACGGTGCGTTTCCTGCCCATCCTGCCCAACATCACGGCGACGGCTTCGCTGGTGTTCCAGACGAACACCGCCGACCGCCGCGAGTCGGTCGCCCTGACCGCCACGAGCACCAAGCTCGACTGGGGCCACTGGCCGCTGGCCGAGTAGGTCCGGGGGCCGGCGTCCTCTGTGGACGCCGGCCCTCTTCACCTGGAGAAGGTCGCGCGGATGGCGTCGTCGACCGAGCGGCCGGTGGTCGGCTCGACGAACTCGTCCGCCAGCATCAGCGGCGCGAGATGGCTCGGGTTGGCGCCCGATTCCTTGCCGCGCAGGGACTGCAGAGCGCCACCGGTACGCAGGGCGGCGTGCACCGCGGCGGCCGGCAGGCGGCGGACCGGACGGGGGCGGCCCACCGCGGCCGCGATCCGGGTCAGCATCTCGTGCCACGTCAGGTTCTCGTCGGCGATCGGGAGGTCGGCGCCGCCGGCCTGCTCGAGCGCGTCGACCGTCAGGTCGGCCACGCTGCGCACCGACACGACCGCCGAGCCGCCGGGCGGGGCGAGCAGCGGGGTCCGGGAACGGGCCCACCGGTCGAGCGGGCCGGCCCAGTTCGGCAGCGGTCGCCGGCGCGGCCGAAGACGAAGGGCAGTTCGATCACCGCGACCGGCAGGTCCGGCCCGGCCGCCGCCCGGCCCTCGGCGGCCTGCTCCTTCCGGCAGCGGATGTAAATGTGCCGCTCCGTGAGCCGCCATTCCGGGTGCAGGCGGTCGAAGTAGGTGTAGTAGGAGCCCATGATGACGCCGCGGGTCAGACCCTCCTGGCGGGCTGCCGTGAACAGACGCACCACCGGGTCGACCAGGTCCGCGCGGAACGTCGGGTAGATCGGCTTGGGCAGCGGGCGTTGCTCGTCGGTGCGGGCCGCGTACACGACGCCGCCGTGGCCCTCGAGCAGTTTCCGCATGTCCTCGACGGTGGCCGCGCCGAGGTCGAGCAGGTGGTCGACGCCCGGCCGGGCCGTGCGGGCCGTGGTGGTCACCACGTGGCCCCGCTCGCGCAGCACGTCCGCGACGTGGGCACCGATCAGACCGCTTCCACCGACCACCAGAATGCGCATCCGCGCATCGTCCACTCAGGATCGGCTGGCGTCAATCGGCGAAGCCGCGGCCCTGCCCGGCCAGCGCGGCGGCCAGGATGCGCACCGCCTTGGGCCCGACGCCGTGCATGGCGAGCAGGTCGCGCCGGCTGAGGGCGGCCACCTGGTCGAGGGTCGTGATGCCGGCGGCCAGCAGGGCGCTGTTGGCCGGGCGCCCGATGGGAGGCAGGTCGCCGATCCGCTCCGGCACGTCGCGCGTACTCACCCGGCCAGTTTGCCGGATCGGCCTACGCGGGCGGGCCGGAAGAGGACGGCCGGCACCGCGCCGGTGGCGCGATCGAGCCGGAACGCCCGCTCGGCCACCGCACCCATGCGGCGATCCAACCATCGTCGGCCCTGGTGCGCTCAGCGCGTGAGGTGGCGGAGGTCGAGGGCCTCGGCCATGACCTCCGCGCCGATGTCGTTGAGGTGGATGCCGTCCCCGGAGTCGTAGGCGTGGCGGATGTAGTCGGGCCGGGCCGGGTCCGCGACCGCCCGCGCCACGTCGAAGACACCGTCGAACACGCCCGCGGTGCGGATCCACTCGTTGACCTCGCGGCGCGTGCCGATGACCTCCGGCGTACGGGCGTCGGGGCCGGCGCCCGCGAAGGGGCCGATGGTGGCGACGACGATCCTCAGGCCCGCCTGCCGGGCCTGGCCGGCCAGTGCGGTGTAGCCGGCGATCAGGTCGCCCGCGGTCGGCAGGGCTTCGCCGAGTTCGCTCGGCAGGACCAGGTCGTTGATGCCGAGGTTGACCAGCACATGGGTCAGTGCGGGTATCGGCAGGACGTCGCGGTCGAAGCGCGCCAGCGCATGCGGGCCGACCTCGTCGCGGAGCAGGCGGTTGCCGGCGATGCCGAGGTTGACGACCCAGCCCTGCGCCAGGCGGCGGTTGATGAAGTCGACGGAACGGCGGTTCGCGCCGGGTGTCGTGCCGACTCCCTCGAACCACGAGTCCCCGAAGGCCGCGGCCACCATGGTGTCGGGTGCCGGCACGTCAACGCCCGAGACGACATACCTGCCCTCGACCAGTTCGGCCCCCGCGAGGCGGTGCGAGTGGGTCCGGTCGCCGCCCGCGATCCGCGCGATCTCCGCCGGTCGGTGGGAGTAGGTGGCCAGGTCGGTCTTGTCGGGGAAGTAAAGGTTGACGACGAGGTCGCTGCCGCCCGCCACCGCGAGATCGACCTGATCGGAGACGATCTCCTCACCCGGCGCGACGACGACCCGCCCCGCGCCGCCGAAGGTGACGGCCCGCTGGCCGCCGCCGGTGCTCGCCGTCGCGGCGCCGATCGTGAGCGGGCTCCGGCCGTACAGGTTCGTGAGACGGACGCGGAACGCGTCCCCACCGCCCGCCATGTGCAGCGGCTGGCTGAGCGTCTGGTCGGCGAACCCCCGCGGTTCGCCGAACTGAAGCAGGCCATGGGGGTCGATCACCGCGGTACGAAACCCGGCTGTCCAGATCATCGTGGTCTCCCATCGTCTCCGCCCGAGCAGCGAAGGACACGGGGAAACCCTAGCCCAGTAGTCCAATGTTTGGACGGTCCAAAAGTGTGATCAATTCGGCCGGTCGATCCCGCGTCCGGGCGATGGCGACGCTGGACGCCCGCTCCGCGTACACGTGGCCGTGATCCCGGGGTGGCGCCGCCGAGCGGACCCGGCCCGTTGTCTTGGCGATCCCGGAGGCGACAGCCGGCGATGCCGCAGCCGCGCGGCCTCGGAGCGCTCGACGATGGCTGAAGCGACCGCGAGCACCACCATCGCGACGATCGCGTCCAGCCAGTAGTGGTTGCCGGTCGACACCACGACCAGCAGGGTGGCCACCGGATGCGCGAGCCACAGGTACCGCCACCTGCCGCGGCCGCGGCGACCAGCGCCACCGCGACGGCGAGCGCCCAACCGACGTGCAGCGACGGCATCGCGGCGTACTGGTTGGTCAAGGTGTCCGTCCCCGGCGGCCCGTAGACGCTCGGCCCATAGAGGGCACCGGTGTCGACCAGCCCGGTGGCGGGGACGAGTCGCCCCGGCGCGAGCGGAAAGGACACGTGCGCGAGCAGCGCGACCGCGGTCAACCACGCCAAGATCCGCCGCGTCCGCCGGTACAGCGGCGGTCGGCGCAGGTAGAGCCAGACCAGCACGGCGGCGGTCGCGGGGAAGTGGACGTACGCGTAGTAGTAGCTGTTGGCCGCGTCGACGAGCCAGCCATGGCGGAGCAGCGCGTGCTGGACAGCCAGTTCGCTCGGCAGATGCAGCCCGCGTTCCCACCGCCAGATCGACGCGGCGTTGCGCATGGCCTCGCCGACATGCCCCGAGACAACCTGACGCCCCATCTTGTACGCGAGAAAGAGCGCGACGACGAGCACCAGTTCCCGGATCGCGGCGCGCAACCGGCCCTGGTTCCCCGCGCCGGCTCGCGGAAGCCCACCGCTCGCGACGCCGTCCCGCCCGCGCCGCGCGCACGAGACGGTCCGGGTCACCCGCCTCCGGGTCGGCGTCGGGCTGGTCATCGCACCTCTGCGCCATGGTCATCTCGACCTTGGCAGCAACACCGGCGATGATCAAGAAAGCGATCTCACCTTTTGTCCCTCGTCACATGCCTCGTTGCGGTATCGACCAGCGAAAGTCAGATCAGAGCCAGCCGTTGTCGCGGGCTTTGGCGGCCGCCTCGGCGCGGTTGGCGACGGCCAGCTTCGTGACGATCGCCGTGAGATGGTTGCGGACCGTGCCCGGCGACAGGTTCAGCCGCCGGGCCACGACCGTCACCGGGACGTCCGGGTCGCCGCATCGCAGCACGTCCAGCTCGCGCTGGGTCAGCGGGCACTCGGGGAGGGACAGGGCGTCCGCCGCCAGCGCGGGGTCCACGTACCGGCCGCCGGCGTGGACCCGCCGGATCACGTCGGCCAGCGCGCCGCCCGGGGAGCCCTTGGGCAGGAAGCCCTTGGCGCCGGCGGCGAGCGCCCGCGGCAGCTGGGCGGGGCGGCCCCGGCCGGTCAGGATCACCACGGTGCACGACGGCACGGTCCGCCGCAGTTCCGCGGCCACCGCGATGCCGTCCAGCGCCGGCATCTGCAGGTCGACCACCGCCACGTCGGGCCGGTGGGCGCGGGCGGCCTCCACCGCCGCGCGGCCGTCCGCCGCCTGCGCCACCACGTCCAGGTCCGGCTCCAGGTCGAGCAGGGCGGCGACGGCGACCCGGATGAGCTCCTCGTCGTCGGCGAGCAGGATTCGGATCACATCGACGAGGGTACGACGGCCTCAAGCGTGAACTCACCGTCGCCCGTACGGGTGCGCAGCGTGCCGCCGGCCTCGGCGAGGCGGTCCGCGAGGCCGCGTAGGCCGTGGCTGTGGGCGTCGGGTGCGGCGCCGACTCGTACGCCGTCGTTGGTCACCGTCATGCGCACCTCGCCATCGACGTGCGCGATCGCGATGGCGCACCAGCTCGCCCGGCTGTGTCGCAACACGTTGGTGGTGGCCTCGCGCAGCACGGCGGACAACACCGCGACCGCCGGCAGGTCGTCGCCCGGCACGGTGACCGTGCACCGCACACCGGACGACTGCAGCACCTGCTCGATCGCGGCCAGCTGCTCCTTGAGGTCCACCTGGCGGTACCCGTGCACCACCTCGCGCAGCTCGGCCAGCGCCGACGCGGCCAGCCGGCGTACCTCCCCGGCCTCCCGCCCGGCCCGCTCACCGTCCGTCGCGGCCAGCCGCTGCGCGAGCTCCGCCTTCAACGCGATGATCGACAGGTTGTGGCCGAGCAGGTCGTGCACGTCCCGGGCGAACCGCAGCCGCTCCTCGGCGGCGGCGAGCTGTGCCTGCGCCGCGCGGCCCTGCTCGGCCTGCAGCAGCAGATCCCACAGCCAGACGTGCAGCGTGTTGATGGCCGCGATGCCGGCGCCGAAACTGACCACGATGATCAGTGAATGGATCACCGAGCCGGGCGTGACCACCAGCGCGAGCGCCAGCGTCACGGCGCTGAGCAGGGCCGCCCTGAGCTTGCCGGTGAGCACCGGCAGGTTGCCGACGATGCAGGCGGCCAGCCACGACCAGCTCGGCCAGTCGCCACCCACCGGGCCCAGCAGCGGCAGCGAGGCGACCGCGGCCACCGCGAACGCCAGGGTCGCGCGTCGCCGGGCTTGGTCGGTGAGCCAGGGTGTGACCAGCGCGTGCAGCACCGCGGCCTGCGCCGCGGAGAAGAGCACGATGCCGAGCGCGCCCACCGCCGCCCGCGCCGGGTCGGGCTCCCGCCACAACCCGACGGCCGGCAGGAACAACGCCGCCGCCGCGTTCGTGGCGAGCACGATCAGCGTGACCACGCGTACGCGTTCCAGACGCCGTTGCATGGGCTGACTGTAGGTGGCCGCCCGTCACGCCCGGACCGGGAAATGTTCACGGGTCGGTTGCGCGCGGGCCGCCCGACAGTGACCGCATGACAACGACAGCCGTCACACCCGGCGCCCGCCCGCTCGTCCGTCACTTCGTCGAGATGGTCCTGGCCATGATCGTCGGCGTACTCGTGCTCGGTCCACTCTGGCCGGTGCCCGCGACGCTGGCCGTACGGGCGGATGTCGCCTCGTTCGTGATGGCCACCAACATGTCCGTCGCGGTGGCGGTGTGGATGTGGCATCGCGGCCACAGCAACGCCGCGATCGGCGAGATGACCGCGGCGATGTACGCGCCGTTCCTGCTCTTCCTGATCCCGTGGTGGGCGGGCCTTCTCGCGGGCGAGGTCGTCCTCATCGGCGCTCACGTGCTGATGCTGCCGGCCATGGTCCTAGCGATGCTGCGCCGGACCACCGAGTACGGCGCCACCCCGCACGTCGACGCCGACCGACGCGGGACCGTGGCCCGGGTGCTGGCCAGGTGGCCGAGCGTGTTGGGCCTGCTAGCCACTGTGGACAACCTGGTGGACCCGCGGCCGGTGCCGGTCTACGCGATGATGATCCTGCCGGTCGGCTACCTCGCGATCGGCGCGATCCGGCGCACTTTGCGGCCACGGCCGGTCCTGCTGGCCCAGCTGGGCCAGCTGCTGGGCTATCTCCTCCTCCTGGGCGCCGCGGTGCTCGCCGGGCCGCAGTGGAGTCAGTACCTGGTGGCCGCCGGATGGATCTTCCACGCCGGCTGGGACCTGTGGCACCACCGGCGAAACCTGGTGGTCCCTCGGCCGCTCGCCGAATGGTGCGCGGTCGTCGACCTGATCATCGGCATCTCGGTCATCCTGGTTGCCGCGACGATGTGACGAAAGACAGGAGCCGGCGGTGGAGCAGCTCATCTCCCGAACGGATGGCGCTTACCAGCGTTGGTTGGCATCGGACGTCGTCACCGAGGGAGTGGTCATGTACGGCCGGGAATCGCTGCTGGAGCGCAACACGACGTACGACATCGGCCGCTGGCTCCCTGGCTACCTCATGATCGGCCAAGAGGGCGACCGAGGATTCTTCCTCCGCTACGATGCCGCCGGCGGCCCGGTCTTCTGGGCCGACCTGGGCAGCCTCGGCGAGGTGGACCTCACCGTCGCGGCCCCGACGTTCGAGGCGTGGCTGCGTTCCGGTTTCGCACTGCCGGCCGACAGGGAGCCAGACCTGCCGCCGACCGCCGACGTCTATGTGGACAGGATTCCCGCCGATGAGGTTCAGCTGCTGGTCCGGGCGCGGAAGCTGCTGGGTGCGGATTGGCGATTCGGGGATCTCAGGGGCTTGCTCACCACCCAACCGTTCCTGGCGGCGAGGTCAGCTCGTCTGCACGCGCTACGCCGCGACCTGGAACACGCCCCTGAGTTGTGGCCACACCTGCTCTACACCACCGACCACGGCCTGGAAGCGATATGGCCGACGGGCCGCCCACGAAGTCGCTGACGTGCCCCAAAGTTCCCGATGCGCTGGGGTGCAATGCCTGACGTTACGCAAACCGCGAATCGCGCCCACCACACCGTGGGGTCTCCGGGTTCGCCCGCGAAATCGGAATGGCAAGTGGCTTCCTAGCCGTGGAAGCGTGATCATCGCGCACGTGCCGCGAGGCTGGCTACAGCACAGGGGATCTCTCCTCGAAGACCAGACCGTCGCCGATCGCATGCACCCAGCGTCGTCTGCCGCGGTCGAGGCCAGCACTGCGTCAGTATGAGCGTTTGCGTCCGTTTGGGCGCGTGAGGCTGAGCCCAGCGTATGGCGGCGCGTTACACGATAATCTAGACTGAATCACACGGCCCGATCATGATTCAGTCTAGGGGGTGACGGGCATGGCCAAGATCGACTTTGGTGTGCTGATCGAACAAGCTCGCATGTCTGCCGGGCTGAGCCAGCGTGGGTTGGCGGACGCCACGGGCATCTCGCAATCGACGCTGTCGCGGATCATCAACGGAGACCGTGCGGCGAAGCTGCCGGAGATCGTGGCGATCGCATGGGCGACGGGCAGCACCGTTGCCCAGCTCACGGGGGCCAGCACGGTGGCGAGCAGGGTCGAGTGCGCGGCACGAGCCACGAACGGCTCGGGCATGGAAGACATGCGTCAGGCGCTGCTGCAGTTCCTGGAGCTTGACGATTACCTTGACGAGCAGGCCATCCCGGCCACGATCTGACAGTGGCGACCACCGTGAACGCCGAAGCTGAAGGCCAAAGGTCTGCCGAGAGGTTCCGGGAAGACAACCACCTGGGGTCGCAGCCGATAGGTGACCTGGTTGCCTTGATCGAGCAGACAACCAGCATCGATGTCGCGGTTCTCGACGCGGGACCCGATGAACACGGCATGACGATGCGTGACCCGAAACGCGGCGCTGTATTCATCGGTGTGGCCCGGACCCGGCGGCCGATGCGGCAGCGCAGCACGCTGGCTCACGAGCTCGGTCACGTCGTGTTCGGTGACTGGGCCGACAATGGCGACGGCGATTGGAGTGAGCGTTCGCCTGTCGAAAGCCGGGCCGATGCCTTCGCCCGTCATCTGCTGCTGCCGCTGGGGGGTCTGCGCGACTTCCTCGGCCCCACCACGATTGTGGATCTTGGCCGGCTTTCGGCTGTCGTCCAGCGGTTCCTGGTGTCGCCGGCCATCGCGGCGATTGCTCTCGAACACGCGGGCTACATCGACGCCGCCACGAAGCGCGAGTGGAAGCAGTCGACCACACCGCAACTGGCCGTGCGTTTCGGCTGGGGTGACCAATATCGTGCGCTGGCGGCCGACTCCGACCGGCGGCGGGCCCCGCAGCGATTGCTGGCCCGGGTGGTGAGGGGCTACGCGGAGGGCGTACTTCCCGCGCAGACCATCGCGACGTTGCGCGGCATCTCCGCGGACGAGGCCGCACGCGAGCTGAAGGAAGCCGGCGTCTTCCCTGCCGAGCACCCGGTGAGGTGGGCGGATCCGGCGGAGCTGCCCGACGTCGACGTTGATCTGGCGGCTCTGGACGAGGCACTGGGCCCGGCCGACGAGTCCCCCGGCCCGTCGGAGCCGGAATGAGTCAGCGACCCATCATCGACGCCGGTCCGAGCCTCAACTTCTTGTCGATCAACAGGGAACGGCTGCTAATCGCCACGATCGGAAAGCTGAGTGCTCCCGAATCCGTACAGGCGGAGGTGTTCCGCAAGGCAGGTCAGGATGACCGGTTTCGCCCGGCAGCGGTGAGCTGGAAGAAGCTGACGCCTACCTATATCGAGGTCCTCGCAGACGACCCGACCATCGAGCTCGCCCAGGCCGTAAACCGGATCACCAGCCAGCGCATGGACGTTCGGCTGAAGCAGTCGAAAGATCTTGGCGAAACGATGGTGATCGCGCACGCTGTCGTCGCTGCCGAAGCAGGTGCCGACGTTGTCGTCCTGATCGACGACGGCCGCGGTGCACAGGACGCCACTCGTGAGATCCAACGGCTGCGCCGATTACGTGATGGCGGTGCTGCGGTCGGGTCAATAACACTGGCCAGCACGTTGACGGTTCTGACGAAGGCTGTCGGCATGCGGCACATCCGGGATCGCGGCGAGATGCGGGAGATCTACGGACGCCTACGCGGCCTCGACGACGGTCTGCCACCGATCGAGAAGACCGACCTGCTGACCACGCCCCTCTGGAAGCAAGGTCGGTAACCGGGCAACACATCGTCGCGACGCTCGTCCGCCTGCCGCGGCGGCCGGACAGCTGCCACCTCGCCGCAGAGTCCCCTCGTCCAACGTGGAAGCGTCGAGCGGACGCGCACTCGTAGGGATGCTGCGAGCGACTCTCGCCCTCGGTCACGAGCGCCCACGGGCGAGCTCGGACCCAACGGCACGTTGGGTCCGACCTCGCACACCACGAACCGCGCCCACCGGACCGTGGGGTCTCCGGGGGTCGCCCCCGGTATCGGAATGACAAATCCCCACCCAGACCCTGGCCGCGCAGCGGACAGGGTCTGGGCAGGGATTTGTGGGGTCGGCGGGACTCGAACCCGCACTGGAACGGACCTAAACCGTTTGCCTCCTGCCAATTGGGCTACGACCCCGAGGCGGCCGCTCCGCGCGGCCCTCGACATTCTGGCGTACGAACGTACGGCTTGCTAGTCGAGCCCGAGGTCGCGCCGCAGCTTGGCGACGTGGCCCGTGGCCTTGACGTTGTAGAGAGCCCGTTCGACGCGGCCCTTCTCGTCGATCACGAACGTCGAGCGGATCACGCCCGTGATCGTGCGGCCGTACGACTGCTTCTCGCCCCACGCCCCGTACGCCGTCAGCACCTGCTTGTCCTCGTCGGAGACCAGCGGGAACGTGAGGGCGTCGTGTTCGCGGAACTTCGCCAGTTTCGCCGGCTTGTCGGGGGAGATGCCGACCACCTCGTAGCCCGCCGCCTGCAGCGATGCGAGCGAGTCGCGGAAGTCGCACGCCTGCTTGGTGCAACCGGGCGTCATCGCCGCCGGGTACGCGTAGAGCACCACCCGACGGCCGCGCAGGTCGGCCAGGGTGAGCGTGTCGCCGGTGTCGGTCGGCAGGGTGAAGTTCGGTGCCTCGTCGCCGGGGCTCAGGCGTTCCGTCATGCGCCCGACTCTACCGCCGGGGTTTCCGCGGCCCCGTCGTGCGCGGGCCGGTCAGGGTCACGGCGCGGGCCCGGCACCGGTGGCCGGCCGGCGGTCGCCCGCATCCGCAGCGCCGCGGCGCCCGCGACACCGGCTCCGGCCGCGATCACCACGGCCAGCAGGAGCCGACCAAGGACGGGCGACCAGGGTACGGGTACGACGCCGTTGCCGAACGCGCCCGCGTTGCTGACGCCGGCGAAAACCGCCACGCACACACCGGCCAGCGCCAGCGCGAAGTCGGCCGCGGGCCGGCGCAGCAGCGCGTACGCACCCGCCGCCAGCGCCGCCAACCCCGTCAGCACCGGCCAGATCTGGCCCGCGAACAGCCCGCCCAACACCGCCCCGAACCCGTCGTTCCCGGCGTCGATCTCCCGCCCGACGGCATAGACCACCGCCGCCACGCCACCGACGCCAGACACCGCAGCCAACGCGACCGGCACCCACCCCCGCGACCCAGAAGCAGCAGAAGCGGCAGAAGCAGCACCCGGCGAGGAAGCAGCGGAGCGCACGGTCAACAGCCCCGCCAACCGCCGCAGCCGCCCGACCACCCCGAGCACCGCCACACCGAGAGCCGCCACCAACGACCACGCCCACCACACCCCGGCGGACGGCGGCGGCACCCAGTCGAGCGTGCCATGAACCTCCAGCGGCGTAACCCCACCGGTCCGCAGCGGCACCACCCAGTCCCGGATCCGCTGCACCCGGGACGGATCCGCCGTCACCGACGGCGGCGGCGTCGACAGCATCCAGTGCGACCTGTGGTCGTGCCAGAGCGCCACCGGCTCCCCGGACGTCCTACGCCACGTCGGCGGCAGCGTCGGGTCCGCCGTCGCCGGCAGGTTCGCCGTGCCCGTCAGGGTGGCGTTCAGGTAGACGGCGGGCGAGTGCACGTTCTCGTACACCCCGTCCGGCCGTACCTCCAGATAGGGCTCGTTCTGGTAGCCGAGCACCTCGACGGTCGTACCCGTGCGGTTGGTCAGTTCCAACCGCGCGCCGGCCTCGACCGCCCGGACCCGCAGGCCCGCGGGCGCCGGGGACACGGCGGTGACCACCGTCCGGTAGTCGGTCCCGTCCGGCGCGTCCCCACCGTGCGCCCACGCCGGCGAAGCCGACACGAGCACCGCGACCAGGGCCCCGAAGCCGGCCAGAAGAAGCCGCATCTAGGCCGCGTTCACGGCCGCGACGATGGCGTCCGGCGTCGGGTTCTGGATGACCTGGTCGTTGACCAGGACGGTCGGTGTGGCGGTGACGCCCGCCCGGGACGCCGCCTCGGTCACCGAGGCGACCCACGGCTGGTAGCGACCCGAGTTGACGCACGAGCCGAACGTGTCGCCGTTGAGCCCCAGGCCGGTGCCGATGTCGATCATCTGCTGGTTGGACAGGCCGGCGCTGCCTTCCGCGGGCTGCTGGGCGTACAGCGCGTCGTGGAACTCCTTGAACTTCCCGCCGTCGGCGGCGCACCCGGCAGCGGCGGCCGAACGGGTCGAGTATTCAGTCGTCGACGCCCGGTCGAGGAACGCCACGGTGTTGTAGGTGACGGTGACCTTGTTCTGGCTGACCAGGTCGTTGATCGCCGGCCCGGCGGTGCTCTCGAGCTGCCGGCAGAACGGGCAGAGGAAGTCCTCGTAGATTCTGATGCTGACCGGGCCGGAACCGACCGTCTCGCCGGTGGTGGTGGTCGCCGAGGCCGGCGCCACCAGCGGGCCGGTGTCGGAGCGCTGGCTCTGGTAGACGCCCCAGCCGATCAACCCGGCGATCACCAGGACGGCCACGGCGGCGATCGAGACCCACATCGTGCGCTTGCGCCGGCGTTCGGCCGCGAGCTGCTTCCGGACGACCTTCGCCGCGCTCTTGCGCTCTTGACGCTTACTCATTCGTGCCCTCCAGCCACCTGTCGATGGACAAACGGGTGCGGGGCCAGACGAGAAGGAATGCGGCCAGGACCAGGAAACCGATGTCACGCGCGATCTCGGGCGCGTAACTGGGACTCTGACCCGCGGCTAGCTGGCCCCCCGAACCGAAGCAGCCGCAGTCGATGGACAGCCCGCGTGCCCACGCGGACGAGATGCCGGCGATGAAGACCAGGAGCAGCGCGGCCGAGATGGCGGCGGCCGCGCGCGTCGCGAGGCCGACCACGAGCAGCACGCCGAGAGCGATCTCGACGAACGGCAGGGCGGCCCCGATGACCTTGGCGACTTCGAAGGGCATCACCTGGTACGCGTTGACCGCGCGGCCCGAGCCCGCCAGGTCCCCCACCTTGGCGGCGCCGGCGAACAGCCAGACTGCCGCCAGGCCGAGCCGGACCAAGGTGCCCAGCCACGGGCGGATGCCCGGCCAGGACACGCCACTGGTCAACGTCGTCACGCTCATATAGTCGCCCCGTATCGCGCAGAGGTTCCAATGCTCAGGAAGCTGACAGGCAGCCGTCAGCGAGCTGTCAGCCGGCGCCCGCCTCGGCCAGCACCGCCACGAGCTCGGCCCGGGCCCGGGCGACCCGGGACCGGATCGTGCCGACCGGCACGCCCTCGACCTCCGCCGCCTCGGTGTAGGAGAGGCCGATGAGCTGGGTGAGCACGAATGCGCCGCGGCGGTCCGCCGGCAGTCGGCGCAGCAGGTCGTGGCTGTCGAAGCGCAGCGCCGGGTCGGGCTCGGCGGCCGACATCACCGAGCGCTCGGGCTCCGGGTGGGCCTCCAGCCGCGAACGCAGCCGCCGGCGGCGGACGACCGCGCGGAGATGGTCGGCGCAGGCGCGCCTGGTGATGCCGAGGAGCCACGTACGCGCGCTGGATCGGCCCTCGAAGTCGGGAAGTGACCGGAACGCCCGCAGATAGGCGTCCTGGGCGACATCGTCCGCGGAGTCCGGGTCGACCAGCGCGGCAGCGAGACGCCAGACCTCGGCCTGGGTCGCCCGGACGAACGCGGCCTGCGCCACGGGGTCGCCCCCGCGTGCCGCCAACGCCCACCTGGTGGCGGCGTCGACCTCGACACCCGCCACGGCGGCCCCGGAAGGCCCCGGGTCCGGAGCGGTGCGCTGGGCGGGGATCACGGCAACTAAATGTACGCGACCCGTCCGTTTTCTCGGCTTTGCCGACCCCGCCGTGTCGAGGGCCACGCGGTCGCGATAAATCGCCGGGAACCAATCGGTCCCCGCGGACGACTACCTGACCATGATGTGCGAGCACGTCCGGGTCGCGCTGTCGGCGCGGCTCGATGGGGAGGCTCCGCCGGCGACCGCCGCGGAGATCGACGCGCATACCGCCACCTGCCCGGGCTGCCAGGCCTGGCTGGCCGGTGCGGAGCGGCTCGATCTCCTGGTCAGGGCCACTCCGGCGCCGACGCAGGACCTCACCGCGCGCGTGCTCACCGCCGTCGCCACCGACCAGCGCCGCCGGTCCGCGGCCGAGCCGGTCGCCCGCCGCCAGGTGCTGCGGGTCGCGGTCGGCGTGCTCGCCGTCGCCCAACTCGTCTCGGCCGTCCAGGCGCTGCTCGGCGTCGAGGGTGCCCTCGGCGCGCACGCCACCCGGGAGATGGCCTGCTTCGACATCGCGCTCGCGGTCGGCTTCGCGCTGGCGGCCCTGCGCCCCGAGCGGGCCCGGGCGCTGCTGCCGGTCGCGCTCGTGCTCGCCCTCTGCCTCGCCGCCACGAGCGCGGTCGACGTGGCCAACGGCCGTACCGCCGTCGTGCACGAGATCGGGCACCTGGCCGCGGTCGTCCAGGCGGCCGCGCTCTGGGCGCTCGGCCGCGGCGGCCCCCGGACCACCCCGCTGACCCCCGCGACCGCGGCAGGTCGCGGGTGAGCCGGGTCGCCGCACGGTTCGTCGTCGTCGCCGCCCTCGTCGTCGGCTGGGCGGCCGTCTTCCTGGCGCCGGCCGCCCCGGCCAGCGCGCACGCGGTGCTGGAGAGCACCAGCCCGGCCGCCAACTCGATCGTCCAGGCGGCGCCGCCCGAGATCGTGCTGACCTTCAGCGAGGGCGTCCGGCAGGTGGCCGACAAGATCCACGTGATCGCGCCGGACGGCTCGCGCGCGGACGCGGGTGAGCCCGAGTTCGCCGGCGGCACCGTCCGGATCCCGCTCAAGTCGGGCGGCGCGAACGGCACCTACCTGGTCAACTACCGGGTGATCTCGGCCGACAGCCACCCGGTCGCCGGCGCGTTCACGTACTCGGTCGGCGCGCCGTCGGCCGCGCCGCCGACCGACACCAACGCGACCCCGGTCGAGGAGAGCACCTTCCTCAAGATCGCGTTCCCGGTCGTCAAATACCTCGGGTACGCCGGCCTGGTGCTGCTGGTCGGCCCGGCGCTCGTGCTCGCGCTGCTCTGGCCACAGCGCCTGTCCCGCGAGAAACCGGCCCGGCTGGCCTGGCTCGGCCTCGGGCTCATCGGCTTCTCGACGGTCGCCGACCTGTTCCTGCAGGCGCCGTACACGACCGGCGGCGGCTACTTCGACGGCGTGGCGCTGCGGGACGTGCTGGCCAGCACGTTCGGCACGGCGCACCTGATCCGCATCGGCGTGCTGATCGCCTCGACGTTCCTGCTCCGCCCGCTGCTCTCCGGCCGCAGCGGGACGGCCGACCGCGTGCTGCTGGTCGTGCTCGGCGTGGTCGGGCTGGCCACCTGGCCCGTCTCGGGTCACCCGGGCGCGTCGCCGGTGCCGGCGGTCTCCGTCGTCGTCGACATGGCGCACCTCGCCGGCATGGCGGTCTGGCTGGGCGGCCTGATCATGCTGGTCGCGTTCCTGTTCCGGCAGGCGGAGCCCCGCGAGTTGAGCGCGATCCTGCCGGTCTGGTCGCGCTGGGCGACGCTCGCCGTGACCGCCCTCTTCCTCGCCGGCGTCGTACAGGCGCTGATCGAGATCTCCTCGTTCGGGGCGCTGTTCAAGACGACGTACGGGCAGCTGATCATCGCCAAGGTCGTGCTGTTCGGTGTCGTGCTGGGCGTGGCCGCGCTCTCCCGCGGCATGGTCCGCCGGGGTGCCGCGCCCGACGATCCCCGGCCGTTGCGCCGGGCGGTGCTGATCGAGGTCGCGGGGATCGCGGTCGTGCTGGCGCTGACATCGGTGCTGGTGCAGACCACCCCGGCCCGCACGGCGGTGGCCAACTCGACCTCCTCGCAGCAACAGCAGGCGGGCTACTACTCGGCCATGATCACGACCAGCCCGAAGCTCAACCTGCAGGTCGAGGTCGACCCGGCGCAGCAGGGCAACAACGACGTCCACCTGTACGCGTACACGAAGGACAACCAGCCGCAGGTCGTCGTCGAGTGGAAGGGCACCGCGTCGCTGCCCTCGGCCGGCATCGAGGCGATCGACATCCCGCTGCTCGGCCTCGCACCGACCCACGCCAGCGGCGCCATCCAACTGCCCCGCCCCGGGCAGTGGGAGCTCAAGTTCGTCGTCCGTATCTCCGACATCGACCAGGCCACGGTGACCGCCACCGTGCCCGTCACGTAGGAAAGGCTCACCACTGATGATCCGCAACCGGCTGGCCAAGGCGGCCGCCCTCAGCGCCGGCGCCGTCCTGGTCGCCCTCGGCATCGCCGGTCCGGCGTTCGCGCACGTCACGGTCAACCCCAACTCCGCGACCCAGGGTGGGTACGGGCGGGTGGCGTTCCGCGTGCCCAACGAGAGCGACACGGCGTCGACCATGAAGCTCGAGATCAACCTGCCCGAGGACGCGCCCGTCGCGTCGGTGTCGACGATGCCGGTGCAGGGTTGGACGGTGGCGGTCGAGAAGCGCAAGCTGGCGACGCCGCTGGAGGTGCACGGCAGCCAGGTGACCGAGGTGGTCGGCAAGCTGACCTTCACGGCAGCCGCCGGTGGCGGGGTCAAGCCAGGCGAGTTCCAGGAGTTCCCTGTCTCCATGGGCCCGCTGCCGGAGAAGGACCAGATGATTTTCAAGGTCCTGCAGACCTACTCGGACGGTGAGGTCTCGCGCTGGATCGACGAGCCGGTCGCGGGCGGCGAGGAGCCGGAGAGCCCGGCGCCGGTGCTGAAGCTGGCCAAGGCGGCCGACACCGCCGCGGCTGCCGCGCCGACGACCGGGCCGTCGGTGTCCGCCGTCGCCGCTTCGGACGCTGATTCGTCGTCGTCGTCGGGCGCGGCGATGGGGCTGGGCATCGCGGGTCTGGTCGCGGGTGTGCTCGGGCTCGTGCTCGGCGGCGTGGCGTTCCTGCGTACGCGATCGTCTTCTTAGGTCTGTCGACCGGCGGACCCGCCGGTCCGGGGCGTTGTCCCTGGACCGGCGGGGTTTTTTTTT